>NZ_JAHCLR010000069.1 GCF_018455725.1 Mycolicibacter acidiphilus | reverse complement strand
GGGCTGCTGCTGGGCAACGGCGGGGCCGGTGGACACGGCGGCGACGGGCCGGACGGCGGTGACGGCGGCGACGGCGGCAACGCGACCGCGCTGTTCGGCGCCGGCGGGCACGGTGGCGACGCCGGCGACAGCGCAGTCGGCGGGGCGCCGACCGGTCCGCACCCGCTGCCGGCGCTGGGCGGCGCCGGCGGCCTGGCCGGGATGCTGGGCACCCACGGCGACGTCGGCCACTACGGCAGCGGCGTCACGATCACCACGAATCCGACCTGGGCGGACGCCCCCGGCGGCCAACTCTCGGTCGACGACAACTGGATCACCAACAGCGACGGGCAGGTCGTCATCCTGCACGGCGTCAACGAGGTCTACAAGGTCGATCCGTACACCCCGGCGGGCGGCGGGTTCGACGAGGCCGACGCGAAGCAGCTGGCGGCCGACGGCGTCACGATGGTGCGGGTCGGCCTGCTGTGGGAGGGTGTCGAACCGCAGCCGGGTGTCATCGATTACGCATACCTGGCCTCGATCGAGCAGACCGTGCAGCTGCTGGCCAAGTACCACATCGTCAGCCTGCTCGACATGCACCAGGACCTCTACGGGGACCACGTCGACGGCAGCGGCGCCGGCGACGGTGCGCCGGCGTGGGCGACCGACACCGGTGGGCTGCCGACCCCGGACGCCGGTTTCCCGTGGAACTACCCGCTCAGCCCGGGTGAGAACCACGCCTGGGACACGTTCTGGGCCAACGACACCACCTCCGCCTCCGGTGACCTCAAGCTGATGAACGCCTACGCGCACATGTGGCAGGCGGTCGCGGCGTACTTCAAGGGCAACCCGGACGTCGGCGGGTACGAGATCATGAACGAGCCATGGCCCGGGACGCCGTGGCTGGGCACGGTGCTGGGCAACCCGAGCTTCGACGCCCAGACGCTGACGCCGTTCTACAACCAGGTCGACGCGGCGATCCGCTCGGTGGACCCGAACACCACGGTGTACTTCGAACCGACCACGCTCACCGGCAACCTGCCGGTGCCGACCCACCTGGGCACGGTGGACGACGCCAACTCCGTCTACTCGTTCCACGACTACTGTTCCAGCACAGCGATTCTCGGCGACACCGACTTCGGCTGCGGGATCTGGGAGCAGCTCATCCAGGGCGACGCGGTGAATTACTCGCACGCGCACCACATCCCGGCGATGATCACCGAGTTCGGCAACACCGGCAACATCGGCAGCATCACCGACACCCTCAACGAGGCGAACAAGAACGGCTTCGGCTGGCTGTTCTGGGATTATGGCTTGGCGCAGAACCACTCCGGCCCGCCGACCGCGGACTCCGACGGCGTCAGCACCGGGGTGCTGGGCACCCTGGCGCAGGCCTACCCGCAGGTGGTCTCCGGCATCCCCAACGGCTGGTCGGTGAGCGACAACGGCACGCTGACGTTCAGCTACTCCACCGAGATGGCCGACGGCTCCGGCACTTTCGCGGCCGGATCGCAGACCACGATCTGGGTTCCGACCGAGGGCAACACCGTCGTCGTCACCGGCGGGCACGTCGTCTCCGGGGCGGGCGACGCCCACCACCTGGTGATCGCCTCCGATGCCGGCGCGAGCACGGTCAGCGTCACGGTGACGCCGACGGGAGCGCAGTAGCCCAGTCGCGGAATAGCACGGCAGCGCAGCCGCGGATTCGCCCAGCAGCGCGGCCGCGGGTTCACCCAGCAGCCTGGGAGAACCATCGGTTGTGCCCGCCTCTGCGCGACAATTCGCGGCCGGACATCACCGGCCACCGTCACCTAACACCTGTTGTCGCGCAGAGGCGGGCACGACGGCACATCCCCGGGACCCGTGACGGTCGCTACGGCGGCGGCAGTGGATAAACGAGAGAGGGGGCGGTGGGCACCGTCATCGCTGACATCGCCCACCGCCCCCTTCTACGGACGGTCTACTGCGAGCAGAGGTTGTCCAGCTCGGCGATCTGGCTCTTGAGCTCGTCGCGCAGCGGCTGCTGCACCTCGTCGGTCGGCACGTGGCCGGCCATGTAGTTGATGCTCAGCACCTGCAGGGTGTCGGCCATCGCGCCGACCGCCTTGGCCAGGTCGCCCGGGGCGGCCGGGTGCGACTCGAGCTGCTGGTGCAGGTAGGTGCCGCCGGCGGCCAGCGACAGCCGGGCGTTGGCGCCGACGGCCAGCTCACCGGCCGGGTCGCCCGGCACCGGGTTCTGCAGGTTGGTGTTGATCTGGGTGCCCTGCCGCACGACGCCCTGCGCCGCGCAGATCGCCGACTTGGCCTCGTCCTGCTGCGCACCGTTGTACTTGTGGTCGGTCGACGGCCGGAACCAGCCGAAGATGGCGAGCACGATCGCGATCACGGCCAGCGCCAGCGCGGCGATCGTCGGCACCGGCAGGCCACCCGACGCAGCGGTGGAAGAATCCGGAAAACCCGCGCTCTTGGGCTTGGGGGCCTTGGCGGTCGGGGCGGATTCGGACGCAGAGGATTCAGGCATTGCGCGATCGTAACCGGGCGGTACCGAATAGTCACGCATCAGGTGTCACATCCGGCGCGGGCGGTACCCTCTATCCCGATGTCCAGCACCGAACCCACCACCACGCCCCGGCGACTGACCGGCTGGGGCCGCACCGCGCCGAGCGTCGCGCAGGTGCTCAGCACCCCCGACCCCGAGGTGATCGCCGCCGCCGTGGCCCGCGTCGCCGACGACGGCGGACGCCTGGGCACCCGCGGCGTGATCGCCCGCGGGCTGGGCCGGTCCTACGGCGACAACGCGCAGAACGGCGGCGGCCTGGTCGTCGACATGACCGCGCTGGACCGGATCCACTCGATCAACGCCGACAAGGGCACCGTCGACGTCGACGGCGGGGTGAACCTGGACCAATTGATGAAGGCCGCCCTGCCGTTCGGGCTGTGGGTGCCGGTGCTGCCCGGTACCCGTCAGGTCACCATCGGTGGCGCGATCGCCTGCGACATCCACGGCAAGAACCACCACAGCGCCGGCAGCTTCGGTAATCACGTGCGCTCGATGGACCTGCTCACCGCCGACGGCAAGATCCGCCACCTCACCCCCTACGGCGAGAACGCGGAGCTGTTCTGGGCGACCGTCGGCGGCAACGGGCTGACCGGCATCATCCTGCGGGCCACCATCGCGATGACCCCCACCGAGACCGCCTACTTCATCGCCGACGGCGACGTCACCGCTGACCTGGACGAGACCATCGCCTTCCACAGCGACGGCAGCGAAGCCAACTACACCTACTCCTCGGCGTGGTTCGACGCGATCAGCGCGCCGCCGAAGCTGGGCCGGGCGGCTATCTCCCGGGGTTCGCTGGCCACGCTGGATCAGCTGCCGAAGAAGCTGCAGCGCAACCCGCTGAAATTCGATGCGCCGCAGCTGTTGACGCTGCCCGACGTCTTCCCCAACGGGCTGGCCAACAAGTACACGTTCGGGCCGATCGGCGAGCTGTGGTACCGCAAATCCGGCACCTACCGCGGCAAGGTGCAAAACCTGACGCAGTTCTATCACCCGCTGGACATGTTCGGGGAGTGGAACCGGGCCTACGGGCCGGCCGGATTCGGGCAGTACCAGTTCGTGGTGCCCACGGAGGCTGTCGAGGAGTTCAAGGGCATCATCCGCGACGTCCAGGCCAGCGGGCACTACTCATTCCTCAACGTGTTCAAACTGTTCGGGCCCGGCAACGACGCACCGCTGAGCTTCCCGATGGCCGGCTGGAACGTCTGCGTCGACTTCCCGATCAAGGCCGGCCTGAACGAATTCCTCAACGACCTGGACCGCCGGGTGCTGGAGTTCGGCGGCCGGCTGTACACCGCCAAGGACTCGCGCACCACCGCCGAGACCTTCCACGCCATGTACCCGCGCATCGACGAGTGGATCGCGGTGCGCCGCAAGGTGGACCCCGACGGGGTGTTCGCCTCCGACATGGCCCGACGTTTGGAGCTGCTGTAAATGGTGTTCGACGCAACCGGTAACCCGCAGGCCATCCTGGTCCTGGGCGGCACCAGCGAGATCGGCCTGGCGATCTGCGCGCGCTACCTGCGCAACGCATCCGCCCGGGTGATCCTGGCCTGCCTGCCCAACGACCCGGGCCGCGACGACGCCGCCAAGCAGATGCAGGCCGCCGGGGCGAAGTCCGTCGACGTCATCGACTTCGACGCCCTGGACACCGAGGCCCACCCGAAGACGATCGACGCCGCGTTCGCTGACGGCGACGTCGACGTGGCGATCGTCGCGTTCGGGATGGACGCCGACCCCGAGGAGCTCTGGCACAACCAGGCCAAGGCCGTGCAGGTCGCCGGCATCAACTACACCGCGGCCGTCTCGGTCGGCGTGCTGCTGGCCGAGAAGATGGGCGCCCAGGGCTACGGGCAGATCATCGCGATGAGCTCGGTCGCCGGCGAGCGGGTGCGCCGCTCCAACTTCGTCTACGGCTCCACCAAAGCCGGCCTGGACGGCTTCTACCTGGGCCTGTCCGAGGCGCTGCGCGAGGACGGGGTGAAGGTGCTGGTCATCCGGCCCGGAATGGTGCGGACCCGGTTCTCGGCGCACGTCAAGGAGGCGCCGCTCACCGTCGACAAGGAGCAGGTCGCCGAGTTGGCGGTCGCCGCGGCCGGTCGGGGCAAGCAGATCGTGTGGGCGCCGGGGGCGTTCCGCTACGTGATGATGGTGCTGCGGCACGTGCCGCGGGCGCTCTTCCGCCGACTGCCGATCTGACGCCATGCGCACCGGGCGCCGCGACCGTAACAGTCATCACAGCCGTAACGACGGCGGAGGATGTGCGGGTGTGCCCGCCTCTGCGCGACAAGTCCGCGTCATCGCCGTGTTGTCGCGCAGAGGCGGGCACAACACCACATGCCTCGCTTCTCGTGACAGGTGGAACCATGCGTAACGCCCTGACCGCCGCCGGCCGGACGGTGGCCCAAATCCTGCTGGCCGCCCTGCTCGCCACCGCCGTCGCCGTCGTCGCGCTGGTCGCGATCGCCCGGGTGCAGTGGCCGGCGTACCCGTCGTCGAACCAGCTGCACGCACTGACCACGGTCGGGCAGGTGGCCTGCCTTGCCGGCCTGTTCGGCTCCGGCTGGCTGTGGCGCCGGGGCCGACGGGCGGTCGCGTGGCTGGCCGGGGTGCTCGCCGTGTCGGCGTTCTCCGTGGTGACGCTGGCGATGCCACTCGGCGCCACCACCCTGTACCTGTTCGGGATCTCCGTCGACCAGCAGTTCCGCACCGAATACCTGACCCGGTTCGCCGACAGCCCGGCGCTGGCCGACATGACCTACCTCGGCCTGCCGCCGTTCTACCCGCCGGGCTGGTTCTGGCTGGGCGGGCGGGCCGCGGCGCTCACCGGGATGCCGGCCTGGGAGATCTGCAAGCCGTGGGCGATCACCTCGATCGCCGTGGCGGCCGCCGTCGCGCTGGTGCTGTGGAACCGGCTGATCCGCTTCGAGTACGCACTGGCGGTCACCGTCGCCTCCGCCGCGGTGACCCTGGCCTACAGTTCGCCGGAACCGTACGCGGCGATGATCACCGTGCTGACGCCGCCGGTGCTGGTACTGGCCTGGTCGGGTCTGCGGGCCGGGCTGCGCACGGGCGGCTGGGCCGCGGTCGCCGGCACCGGCGTCTTCCTGGGTTTCGCCGCCACCTTCTACACCCTGCTGGTGGGCTACACCGCGTTCACCGTCGTCCTGATGGCGCTGCTGCTCGCGGCGTCGCGCGCCTGGCGCCGAGCCGGCCTGAAGGCCACCATTGACCCACTGGTCAGGCTGGCCGTCGCCGGTGTCATCGCGCTGGCGATCGCGGCCACCACCTGGCTGCCGTACCTGCTGGCGACGCTGCACCGCCCGGTCAGCGAGAAGGGCAGCGCCCGGCACTACCTGCCCGGCGACGGCGCCGAACTGAGCTTCCCGATGCTGCAGTTCACGCTGCTCGGCGCGCTGTGCCTGCTCGGCACGCTGTGGCTGGTAACCCGCGCCACCAAGTCCACCCGCGCCGGCGCCCTGGCGATCGGGGTGATCGGCGTCTACGCCTGGTCGCTGCTGTCGATGGTGAGCACCCTGGCCCGCACCACGCTGCTCAGCTTCCGGCTGCAGCCGACGCTGACGGTGCTGCTGGCCGTCGCCGGGGTGTTCGGCTTCGTCGAGGGGGCGCAGGCGCTGGGCCGCGCCGCGCAGGGCTGGCAGAAGATCGTGAATCCGGCGGCGACGGCGCTCGGCGTGATCGGGGCCGTGGCGTTCAGCCAGCACATCCCGGAGACGCTGCGGCCCGACATCACCGTCGCCTACACCGACACCGACGGCCACGGGGTGCGCGGCGATCGCCGCCCCCCGGGCGCCGAACGGTACTACCCCGGCATCGACCAGGCGATCACCCGGCTCACCGGCAAGCCTCGCAACGAGACGGTGGTGCTCACCGCCGACTACAGCTTCCTGTCCTACTACCCGTACTGGGGATTCCAGGGGCTGACGAGCCACTACGCCAACCCGCTGGCGCAGTTCGGCGCGCGCGCCGCCGCCATCGAATCCTGGTCGGAGCTGGACACCGCCGCCGAGTTCACCGAAGCGCTGGACGCCCTGCCGTGGCCGGCGCCGACGGTCTTCCTGATGCGCGGCGCCGGCGCGGGGGCCGATGGCGCCTACACGCTGCGGCTGGCCAAGGACGTCTACCCCAACCATCCGAACGTCCGCCGCTACACCGTCGACCTGCCCGCCGCGCTCTTCAAAGGACCGGGGTTCCACGTCGAGCAGATCGGGCCGTTCGTGCTGGCGGTCCGTAGCTGAGTCGGCTCGGTTGGACTCCCCCGATAGCATCTAGGTCCGTGACCTCCCCGCACGACGGCTATCGGATCGCCCGCACCATCGCCGTCGTCGCCGGACTGCTCGGCGCACTGCTGGCGATCGCCACCCCGCTGCTGCCGGTCAAGCAGACCACCGCCGAGCTGAACTGGCCGCAGAACGGCGCACTGACCAGCGTGCAGGCGCCGCTGATCGGCTACGTCGCCACCGACCTCGACATCAGCATCCCGTGCCAGGCCGCCGCCGGGCTCACCAAGACCAATTCGGTACTGCTGTCCACCGTGCCCAAGCAGGCGCCCAAGGCCGTCGACCGCGGCCTGCTGATCCAGCGCATCAACGACGACCTGGTCCTCGTCGACCGCAACGTGCCGATCGTGGTGGCGCCGCTGGCGCAGGTGCTCTCCCCCGACTGCGAGAAGCTGACGTTCACCGGCCACGCCGAGAAGGTCACCGCCGAGTTCGTCGGCCTCAAGCAGGGCCGCAACGCCGAGCATCCCGGCGAACCGCTGCGCGGCGAGCGTTCCGGCTACGACTTCCGCCCGCAGATCGTCGGCGTCTACACCGACCTGTCCGGTGCCGCCCCGCCCGGCATGGACTTCACCGCCACCGTCGACTCCCGCTTCTCCAGCGCGCCGACACCGCTGAAGCTGGCGGCGATGATCGGCGGCGTCGCACTGACGCTGCTCGCGCTGATCGCCCTGCACATCCTCGACACCGCCGACGGCACCCGGCACCGCCGCTTCCTGCCGGCCCGGTGGTGGTCGGTGACCGGGCTCGACGCGCTGGTGATCGCGGTGCTCGGCTGGTGGCACTTCGTCGGCGCCAACACCTCCGACGACGGCTACATCCTCACGATGGCGCGGCTGAGCGAGCACGCCGGCTACATGGCGAACTTCTACCGCTGGTTCGGCACCCCGGAGGCGCCGTTCGGCTGGTACTACGACCTGCTGGCGCTCTGGTCGCACGTCTCCACCGCCAGCATCTGGATGCGGCTGCCGGTGCTGCTGATGGCGCTGGCGTCGTGGTGGCTGATCAGCCGCGAGGTGATCCCGCGACTGGGGCACGCCGTCAAGGGCAGCCGGGCGGCGGCCTGGACCGCGGCCGGCTTATTCCTGGCGTTCTGGCTGCCGCTGAACAACGGGCTGCGGCCGGAGCCGATCATCGCGCTGGGCATCCTGGCGACCTGGTGCTCGGTGGAGCGCGCGGTGGCGACCAGCCGACTGCTGCCGCTGGCGATCGCCCTGATCATCGGTGCGCTGACGCTCTTCTCCGGGCCGACGGGCATCGCCTCGATCGGCGCGCTGCTGGTGGCGATCGGTCCGCTGATCACGATCCTGCACCGCCGCTCCAAGCGGTTCGGGATGCTGCCGCTGCTGGCACCGCTGGCCGCCGCGGGCAGCCTGGCGATCATCGTCATCTTCCGCGATCAGACCCTGGCCGGTGAGGTCGAGGCCAGCACCCTGAAATCCGCCGTCGGGCCGAGCCTGGCCTGGTTCGAGGAGCACGTCCGCTACGAGCGGCTGTTCCTGGCCACCCCGGACGGTTCGGTGGCCCGCCGGTTCCCGGTGCTGGCGCTGCTGGTGGCGCTGGCGGTCAGCGTGGCGATGACGCTGCGCAAGGGCCGGATCCCCGGCACCGCGGCCGGGCCGAGCCGGCGGATCGTCGGGATCACGATCATCTCGTTCATCGCGATGATGTTCACCCCCACCAAGTGGACGCACCACTTCGGCGTGTTCGCCGGGCTGGCCGGTTCGCTGGGTGCACTGGCGGCCGTCGCGGTGGGTGCGACGGCGATGCGGTCCCGGCGCAACCGGATGCTGTTCACCGCGCTGGTGCTGTTCATCACCGCGCTGTCGTTCGCCAGCGTCAACGGCTGGTGGTACGTCTCGAACTTCGGGGTGCCGTGGGCCAACGCGTTCCCCAAGTGGCATCTGGCGTTCGCCACCGTGCTGGTGGGGTTGACGGTGCTGGCGCTGCTGACGGCCGCGTGGTTCCACTTCGTCGATGTTCGGGAGCCCGCATCGCGGCTTGCCCGGCTGACCGGCGCGCAGTTGGCGGTGGCGGCCTGGCTGCTGATCTTCTTCGAGGTGGCGTCGCTGACGGCGGCGATGCTCGGCCAGTACCCGGCGTGGACGGTCGGCCGGTCCAACCTGGACGCGCTGGGCGGCAAGGTCTGCGGGCTGGCCGAGGACGTGCTGGTCGAACCGGATCCCAACACCGGTTTCCTGGAGCCGATCCTGGCGCCCGATGAGACGGCCGCGGACGCGCTGGGCGCGGCGGTCGACACCGGCTTCCTGCCGGACGGGATTCCCGTCGACGTCTCCGCCGACCAGATGATCGGCCCGCCCGGTCTGGGCCGGCTTGCCGACGACGACATCGCCGCCGGCACCGACCCGGGCACCCAGGGCGGCGTCAGCTCGGCAGAGGGCATCAACGGCTCGCACGCCCGGCTGCCCTACCAGCTGGACCCGACGCACATCCCGGTGCTCGGCAGCTGGCGGCCGGGGGTGCAGGTGCCGGCGCTGCTGCGCTCGGCCTGGTACCGGCTGCCGGTCGCCGACGAGCGCGCCGCGGCCGGGCCGCTGCTGGTGGTGTCGGCCGCCGGGCGGTTCGAGCACGGCGAGGTGACGGTGCAGTGGGCAACCGACGCTGACATGGCCGCCGGGAAGGCCGGCGGCAGTGTCGACCTGGGTGATGTCGGGCCGACGCCGGCGTGGCGGAACCTGCGGGCGCCGCTCGCGGCGATCCCCTCGACTGCCACCGTGATCCGCGTCGTCGCCCGCGACGACGACCTGGCGCCGCAGCACTGGATCGCCGTCACCCCGCCGCGGATCCCGAAGCTGCAGACGCTGCAGCAACTGGTCGGCTCGGCTGACCCGGTGCTGCTGGACTGGCTGGTGGGTCTGGCGTTCCCCTGCCAGCGGCCGTTCGGGCACCAGAACGGGGTGACCGAGGTGCCGAAGTGGCGGATCCTGCCGGACCGGTTCGGCGCCGAGGCGAACTCGCCGGTGATGGACAACAACGGCGGTGGTCCGCTGGGCATCACCGAGCTGCTGGTGCATGCGACGACGGTGCCGAGCTACCTCAAGGACGACTGGTTCCGCGACTGGGGTGCCCTGCAGCGGCTGACGCCGTATTACCCGGATGCCGGGGTTGCGGAGCTGGATCTGGGTGTCGCCGTGCGGTCCGGGTTGTGGAGCCCGGCGCCGCTCCGCCACTGAACCCCTTTTTGCGCGACCGTGCACAGTTCCTCCCCCGCAAGCGGGCGGTACCCCCAAGCATTTCCCCAGGTCGGGGTGGTGAACTCTGCACGCGGGATGGCGGGCGAGCCAATGCACCTAGGACCGGTGGTAGACCTGCGGCCGATGCTCGATGTCGAGGACCTGGACCGTGAGCCCGCCCTCGTCGATGCGGTAGACGATCCGGTAGGTGCCGCGACGCGCGCCGTGACAACCGGCGAGCGGCCCGAACAGCGGTTTGCCGACCCGGTGCGGGTTGACGGCCAGCGCGTTGTCGCAGAACTCCAGCACCGCGGCCGCTACTGCTTCGGGTAGCCGTTCGGTGATCGCCCGGCGGGCGGCCGGCTGGAAGCGGATCTCGTACCGCCGTGGCGGTTCGGTCATCTGCCGGTGACGCGGCGGCGGGCCAGGTCCTGCCGAACGGTATCCAGATCGACACCCGGGTCGCCGACTTCTAGCGAGGCCAGGCTCTCCGACAGGCGGGCGACGGCATCGGTGTCGCCGAGAATCTCCAGCGTCATCTCCATGCCCTCCAGGTCGTCGACCGCGAGCAGCACCGCCTCGGCCTCGCCGTTACGGGTCAGGGTGATGCGCTCGTGCTGCTGACGAACCCGCCTGGCCAGTTCGGAGAGCCGGGCCTTGGCTTCCGACAGCGGTACGGAGGTGGCAGCGACAGTCATGTGCGCGATTGTAGTCCGCACTAGTCAGATAATTGACCAGTAATGCCGTCGTTCCCCGCTCTTGTCGCAGTCGCCCCACCCGCCCCGGCCGTCACCGGTCTGGGGGATGTGCGGTTGTGCCCGCCTCTGCGCGACAGTGCGCGACTCGTCGGACCCCGGTGGCATGGTCACGCCATGACGACCGAACTTCGCTTGCTGAGCAGTATCGAACTGCGCTACGTCCTCACGCTGTTCCTGTTCGACTACGGGCCCGCCACCGTCGCCGAACTGGCGCGCGGGGTCACCGCGCAGGGGTTCGCCACCCGCGGGCGGGCCTCCAAGGTCATCTCGGACGCGCTGCGCTGGGAGTGCGGATACGACCGGGTACGACGGCTCCGGCGCGGTTGGTACGGCCCGGGGTGGATGCCGCGTGGCACCGAGCACCGCATCCATACGCGGGTGTGGGCGCTGCGCACCGAGGTCGGCTCCCGCGCGCCCGGCCCACCCCGCCGCGACATCGCCGATGCCCTCGCCGTCCCCGGCCGACGGCCACCGCCCGGGGAATTCGCCCGAGACTCCGACCGCGGCTTCGGTTCCGACCTCGACGGTGAGTTCGGCCTGGACTGACCCCGGCCCGGCCCCTCCCCGCCTCGCCCGGCCCCGCCCTGCCCGGCCCCGCCTCACCCGGCCGCCCCGCCTCGCCCGGCCCGGCCCCGCCTCACCCGGCCCCTGACCTAACACCCGTTGTCGCGCAGAGGCGGGCACCACGGCACATCCCCCAGACCGGTGACCACTGAGACAGATGCGACCGGGCCGCCAGCGGGTCCCGAACCCGGGCACGCCGTCGCCTAGCATCAAAGCTCGTGTCCTCCCCTGATGACCAGCGCACGAAGCCGTCACCTCCCCGGTTCGCCAGGCTGATCGCGGTCCTCGCGGGCCTCGCCGGAATCCTGCTCTGCGGCCTGACCCCGCTGCTGCCGGTGAAGCAGACCACCGCGACGATCCTGTGGCCGCAAGGCACCACCGACGGCCACGTCGGTGACATCACCGCACCGCTGGTCTCCGGCGCCCCGCGCAGCCTGGACATCACGATCCCCTGCGCCGCGATCGCCACGCTGCCGGCCAACGGCGGCCTGGTGCTGTCCACGGTGCCGGCCGGCGGGGTGGACGCCACCGCGCACGGCCTGTTCGTGCTGGCCAACAAGACCACCGTCACCGCCGCCTACCGCGACAACGTCGCCGCCGCCGCACCGCGGGCCAAGCTCGGCGAGTGCAGCGAACTGCGACTGTGGGCGAACGCCGGCGGTGTCGGCGCGGACTTCGTCGGCATCCCCGGCGCCACCGGCACCCTGCCCACCGAGAACAAGCCGCAGATCGGCGGTATCTTCACCGACCTGAAAGTCGCCCCGCAGCCCGGCCTGCAGGCCCGCATCGACGTCGACACCCGGTTCATCACCAGCCCGACCGTGCTGAAGGCGGGCGTGATGGCGCTGGGCGTGCTCGCGGTGGCCGCGGCCATCCTGGCGCTGGCGGTACTGGACCGGCACACCGGTCACCGCAGCCCGCGCATCCGTCGTCGCAGCAACCCGGTGACGTGGCTGGCCGACGCCGGCGTCCTGGGCACCCTGGCGCTGTGGCACGTGATCGGCGCGATCTCCAGCGACGACGGCTACAACCTCACGATGGCCCGCAACGTCGCGCACGCCGGGTACGTCCCCAACTACTACCGGTTCTTCGGCACCACCGAGGCGCCGTTCGACTGGTACCCGAGCCTGCTCGGCCGCCTCGCCGAGGTCAGCACCGCCGGCGTGTGGATGCGGCTGCCCGCCACGCTGGCCGGGATGGCCTGCTGGCTGATCATCAGCCGCCGCGGCCTGCCCCGGCTGGGCCGGCTGCCCGGTGACCGGGTGGCCGTGCTGACCGCCGCGATGATGTTCCTGGCCGCCTGGCTGCCGTTCAACAACGGCCTGCGGCCGGAGCCGCTGATCGCGCTGGGCACGATGGCCGTCTGGATGCTGGTGGAGCGCACCATCGCCACCCGCCGGCTGGCCCCGGCCGCCGTCGCGATCGTCGTCGCGGTGTTCACCGTGACGCTGGCGCCGCACGGGCTGATCGCGCTGGCCCCGCTGCTCACCGGCGCCCGGGCCATCGAAGGGGTGATCCGGCGCCGTCGCGGCACCGACGGGCTGGCCGCGCCCCTGCTCACCCTGGGCGCAGCGGCCTCGGCGCTCGCCGTGGTGGCCTGCCGGTCGCAGACCCTGGCCGCGGTCGCCGAGTCCGCCCGGATCAAATACGTCGTCGGCCCCACCATCGCCTGGTACCAGGAGTTCCTGCGGTACTACTTCCTGACCGTCGAGGACAACGTCGACGCGTCGATGACCCGCCGGTTCGCGGTGCTGGTGATGCTGTTCTGCATGTTCGCGATGCTGGTGGTGCTGCTGCGCCGCGGGCGGATCGCCGGGGTGGCCAGCGGGCCGGCCTGGCGGCTGATCGGGTCGACGGCGGTCGGGTTGCTGCTGCTGACGTTCACGCCGACGAAGTGGGTGGCGCAGTTCGGCGGGTTCGCCGGCCTGGCCGGAGCACTGGGCGCGGTCACCGCGTTCACGTTCGCCCGCGTCGGCCTGCACAGCCGGCGGAACCTGACGCTGTACGTGACCGCGCTGCTGTTCCTGGTCGCCTGGGCCACCTCCGGCGTGAACGGCTGGTTCTACGTCGGCGGCTACGGGGTGCCGTGGTTCGACATCCCGCCGGTGATCGCCAGCAAACCGGTCACGTCGATGTTCCTGGCGCTGTCCATCGCAACGGGACTGCTGGCCGGTTGGCAGCACTTCCGGCTGGACTACGCCGGACACACCCAGGTGGCGGCGACCCGGCGCAACCGGATCCTGGCGTCCACACCGCTGTTGGTGCTGGCCACGCTGATGGTGCTGCTGATGGTCGGCTCGATGGCCAAGGCCGCAGCCGGCCGCTACCCGGCGTACACCACCGCCAAGGCCAATGTCGACGCACTGCTGTCCCCGACGTCGTGCGCGATGGCCGACGATGTGTTGATCGAGCCGGACACCAATGCCGGTCTGCTGCAACCGATCCCGGGCCAGACCTATGGCGAGCTCGGCCCACTGGGCGGCGCCGACCCGTACGGCTTCACGCCGAATGCCGTCGACGACGACCTGTCCTCGCTGGCGGTGATCGCCAAGCCCGGCGTCGTCAACGCCGACGCCTCCCCGAACAAGCCGTCCGCCAACCAGTCCGACGCCGCGGGCACCGCCGGCGGCAAACTGCCCGACGACGCCCCCGCCGGCGTCAACGGCTCCCGGGTGGCACTGCCGTTCGGGCTGGACCCCGCGAACACACCGGTGCTGGGCTCCTACAAGGAGCAGGTCGCCGCGCACGCCACCTCCGTCTGGTACCGGCTGCCGGAGCCAGACCGCCGTGCCGAGCGCGCCCCCATCGTCGTGGTGACCGCCGCCGGCGCCATCTGGTCGCACGGCGAGGACGGCAAGCTCGACTACGGTCAGCCGCTGAAACTGGAGTGGGGCCACACCGAGGCCGACGGCACGGTGAAGGGCGCCGGTGAGGTCGAGCCGATCGACATCGGGCCGCAGAACTCCTGGCGCAACCTGCGGTTCCCGCTGAAGTGGGCGCCGCCGGGCACCGACGCGGTGCGGATCGTCGCCAACGACCCGAACCTGTCCACCGAGCAGTGGATCGCGTTCACCCCGCCCCGGGTGCCGCTCGTCAAGACCATCCAGCAGCTGATGGGGTCGGCGACGCCGGTGCTGCTCGACATCGCCGTCGCCGCGAATTTCCCCTGCCAGCAACCGTTCACCGAGCATCTCGGCATCGCCGAACTGCCGGAGTACCGGATCATGCCGGACCACAAGCAGACCGCCGCGTCGTCGAACCTCTGGCAGTCCGCCGAGGACGGCGGGCCGTTCATGATCACCCAGGCCATGCTCTGGACGACGACGGTCCCGACCTACCTGCGTGACGACTGGTACCGGGACTGGGGGGCCGTCGAGCAGTATCACCGGCTGATCCCCGCCGCCAAGGCTCCGGCCGCGGCCGTCGAGCAAGGCACCCTGACCGTCACCGGCTGGAGCCGGCCCGGACCGATTCGAGCACTGCCATGAGCATTCGGATGACCCGCTGGGTCGCCGCCGTCGCCGGCCTGATCGGCTTCCTGCTGGCGATCGCCACCCCGCTGCTGCCGGTGGTGCAGACCACCGCGACGCTGAGTTGGCCACAGCACGGCCAGGTGAACAGCGTTACCGCGCCGCTGATCTCGCAGACGCCGATCTCCCTGGAGGTCACCGCGCCGTGCGCGCTGGTGCGCGAACTGCCCGCCGCGGGCGGCACCCTGCTGGCCACCGCGCCGGCGAAGGGTAAGGACGCCGCACTCAACGGGCTGTTCATCACCGTCACCGAGAAGCGCGTCGACGTCACCGACCGCAACGTGGTGCTGGCCACCGCACCGCGGTCCAAGGTCGAGTCCGACCAGTGCACCGACATCACCGTCACCTCGTCGCACGCCGGCACGTTCGCCACCATCGGCGGCGTCACGCAGCGTTACGGCTGGGGTGACCCGAACCTGCGGCCGCAGATCGTCGGCGTCTTCACCGACCTGACCGGCGCGGCGCCGCAAGGCCTTTCGTTGAACGCCACCATCGACACCCGGTTCTCCACCAAGCCGACCGGGTTGAAGCTGGCCGCGATCCTCGGGGCGATCCTGGCGACCGTGGTCGCCGTGATCGCGCTGTGGCGGCTGGACCGGCTCGACGGCCGACGGATGCAGAAGCTGATCCCGGCCCGCTGGCGGTTCTGGTCATGGGCCGACGTGGCCGTGGTGCTGGGCTTCGTCGTCTGGTACGTGATCGGCGCGAACTCCTCCGACGACGGCTACATCCTCGGCATGGCCCGGGTGGCCGACCACGCCGGCTACATGAGCAACTACTTCCGCTGGTTCGGCAGCCCGGAGGACCCGTTCGGCTGGTACTACAACCTGCTGGCGCTGATGACGCACGTCTCCGACGCCAGCATCTGGATCCGGCTGCCCGATCTCGTTGCGGGACTGGTCTGCTGGCTGCTGCTCTCCCGTGAGGTGCTGCCGCGGTTCGGGCCGGCGGTGGCCGCGAGCCGCCCCGCCCTGTGGGCGGCCGGCCTGGTGCTGCTGGCGGCGTGGATGCCGTTCAACAACGGCCTGCGCCCGGAGGGGATCATCGCCGTCGGCGCACTGGTCACCTGGGTGCTGGTGGAGCGGGCGATCATCTCCGGCCGGCTGACCCCGGCGGCGCTGGCGATCATCTGCGCGGCGTTCACGCTCGGCATCCAGCCGACCGGTCTGATCGCGGTGGCGGCGCTGCTGGCCGGTGGCCGTCCGCTGCTGCGAATCCTGGCCCGCCGGCACCGGATTCACGGCACCTGGCCGCTGGTGGCGCCGCTGCTGGCGGCCGGCGTGGTGATCCTGACCGTGGTCTTCGCCGACCAGACGCTGCGGGCGGTGCTGGAGGCCACCAGGATTCGCACGGCGATCGGCCCCAGCCAGGCCTGGTACACCGAGAACCTGCGCTACTACTACCTGATCCTGCCGACCGTCGACGGGTCGCTGTCCCGGCGGTTCGGGTTCCTGATCTGCGCGCTGTGCCTGTTCACCGCGATGTTCATCATGTTGCGCCGCAAGCGGATCGCCGGTGTGGCCAGCGGGCCGGTGTGGCGGCTGATCGGCGTCATCCTGGCGACGATGTTCTCGCTGATGTTCGCGCCGACCAAGTGGGTGCACCACATGGGCCTGTTCGCCGCGGTGGCCGGGGCGATGGCGGCGCTGACGACGGTGCTGGTGTCGCGAGCGGTGGTGCGCTGGTCGCGCAATCGGATGGCGTTCGCCGCCGCGGTGCTGTTCGTGCTGGCGCTGTGCTTCGCCTCCACCAACGGTTGGTGGTACGTCTCCAGTTACGGGGTGCCGTTCAACGCCGCCATGCCGAAGATCGGCCCGATGACGGTCAGCACGATCTTCTTCGTGCTGTTCGCGATCACCGCACTGTGGGCGCTGTGGCTGCACTTCGCGCCGCGGGACCGCGGTGAGGGCCGCCTCGCCCGGGCGGTGACGTTCGCACCGGTGCCGGTGGCCGCCGGGTTCATGGTGGTGGTGTTCGTCGGTTCGATGGTGATCGGAATCGTCCGCGAATACCCCAGCTATTCCAACGGATTGGCGAACGTGCGGGCGTTCGTCGGCGGCTGCGGTCAGGCCGACAACGTGCTGGTGGAACCGGACCCCAACGACGGCGCGCTGACCCCGCTGGCCGGTGATTACGGCCCGCTGGGTCCGCTGGGCGGCGTCGACCCGGTCGGGTTCACCGCCTCCGGTGTGCCGGAGAAGGTGGTGGCCGAGGCGCTGCGGATGAGCATCACCCAGCCCGGCACCGACTACGACTGGGACGCCCCGAAGAAGCTGAAAGCACCCGGTGTCAACGGCTCCACCGTCCCGCTGCCCTACGGGCTGGACCCGGCCCGGATCCCGTTGGCCGGTAGCTACTCCACCGACGGTCAGCAGGAGAGCCGGCTGACATCGGCGTGGTACACGCTGCCCGCCCGCGACGACGCGCACCCGCTGGTGGCCGTCACCGCGGCCGGCACCATCGCCGGCAACAGCGTGCTCAAGGGCTACACCACCGGGCAGACGGTGGCGCTGGAGTACGGGCTGCCCGGCCCGGACGGTGTGCCGGTCGCCGGCGGGCGGGTCACCCCCTACGACCTGTTCGGCGAGTGGCCGCGGATGTGGCGCAACCTGCGCTACCCGCGCTCGGCGATCCCGGCCGACGCGATCGCGGTTCGCATTGTGGCCGTGGACAAGTCGCTGAACCCGCGGGAATGGATCGCATTCACGCCGCCGCGGCTGCCGGAGGTGAAGACCATCCAGGAGTACATCGGCTCCGAACAACCGGTGCTGCTGGACTGGGCGGTCGGGCTGGCGTTCCCGTGCCAGCATCCGATGCTGCACGCCAACGGCGTCACCGAGGTGCCGAAGTACCGGATCACCCCGGACTACAACGCCAAGAAGCAGGACACCGACACCTGGCAGGACGGCGTGAACGGCGGCCTGCTCGGCATCACCGACATGCTGCTGCGGGCGCACGTGATGGCCACGTACCTGAACTACGACTGGGGCCGCGACTGGGGTTCGCTGCGGCAGTTCGACGTGATCAGCCCGGCTGATCCCGCCGAGTTGGAGTTGGGCAGCGCGGTGCGCTCCGGCTGGTGGTCGCCCGGCAAGATCCGGATCGGGCCCTAGCCTCCCGGCGACCGTGCACAACTCACCGGCATTCCCCCAGGTCGGGGCGGTGAGTTCTGCACGGTCAGGGTGAGGGCGCACCCACCCCCACCCACGAGCGTGCACAACTCACCAGCATTCCCCCAGGTCGCGGGCTGTTGCGGAATTGGTTTGGTCGGTGGGGTTG
>NZ_JAHCLR010000068.1 GCF_018455725.1 Mycolicibacter acidiphilus | reverse complement strand
GCCTCGACGAAGGAGAGGCGAAGCTGGACCGCCGTACTGACCCGCCCGCGCCGAGCGTGTCATCGGCGTGCGCGAGCCGATCACCCCTAAGCTTTCGGTGGCCCCCCAGCGAGAGGATCGACCCATCGGCGCCCACGGCGATCCGGATGACGGCAGTCGGCCGGCCCGGGATCGGGTCAGCTCGGTCCGCACGTCGGCCAAACCCCGCTGGGTCGCCCCGGCACCGCGCGGCGGTCGGCGTTCCGCCCCGCGCGCGCAGCGCCGGCCGGGCATCCACGCACTCGACGGCCTGCGGGCGGTGGCGGTCGCACTGGTGCTCGCCGACCACGGCGGCATCCCCGGCGCGGCCGGCGGATTCCTCGGCGTGGACCTGTTCTTCGTCCTGAGCGGATTCCTGATCACGTCGCTGCTGATCGACGAACTCGGCCGGACCGGCCGGATCAACCTCACCGGCTTCTGGATCCGCCGCGGCCGCCGCCTGCTGCCGGCGCTGATGCTGATGGTGCTGACCGTCGCGATCGCCCACGAACTGCTGCCGTACGAGGCGATCGGCGGCCTGCGCGAGGATGCGATCGCCGCCTTCTTCTGGGTGGCCAACTGGCGGTTCATCGCGCAGCACACCGACTACTTCACCGAGGCGGGCACGCCGTCGCCGCTGCAGCACACCTGGTCGCTCGGCGTGGAGGAGCAGTACTACTTCGTCTGGCCGCTGCTGCTGATCGCGGTCACACTGCTGCTGGCCGCCGCCACCCGGCGCCGCGATCGGCTGCCGAGCGTCGGCGCGGTCCGGCTCACCGTCTTCCTGCTGGCCACCGCGGGCGCGGTCGCGTCGGCGGCGGCGGCCGTGCTGCTGGCCACCGACGGCACCCGCGACCGTGTCTACTTCGGCACCGACACCCGGGCGCAGGCGCTGCTGGTCGGGGCGGCAGCCGCGGCGCTGCTGGTGGGGGACTGGCCCGCGCTGATGGCCGGCTGGTCGGTGGTCCGCACCCGGTGGGGCCGCTGGACGGTGCGGCTGCTGCCGATCGCCGGGCTGGCGGTGCTCGCCGGGGCGGTGCACCGGGCCACCGGCGCCGCGGCGGAGTTCCACGCCGGTCTGTTCAGCGTCGTCGCCGTCGCCGCGATCGCGGTGATCGCCCCGGTCGCGCTGCACCAGACCGGATGGGTCGCCCGGGGGCTGTCCTGGGTGCCGCTGGCCTGGCTGGGGACGATCTCCTACGGGATCTACCTGTGGCACTGGCCGGTGTTCCTGGTGCTCAACGGGGAGCGGACCGGCTGGGCGGGCTGGCGGCTCTTCGCTGCGCGCTGCGCGGTGACGGTCGCGGTGGCCGCGGTGTCCTGGTGGGCGATCGAGCAGCCGATCCGGCGCTGGCAGCCGGTGCGGGTGCCGTTGCTGCCGCTCGGGGCGGCGGTGAGCGGCACCGCGGTGGCGGTGACGGTGCTGGTGGTGCCGGTCGCGGAGCGGCCGGTGGCCGTCACCGGCCTGTCCCCGGACGTGGCGGCGGCCGCCGCGGTGCTGCCGTCGCCGCCGACCCGGTCGCGGGCCGTGCAGCCGCACCGCGAGCACGGCGGGCCCCGCACGGTCTCGGTGTTCGGTGACTCGATCGGCTGGACCGTCATGCACTACCTGCCCGCCACCCCCGGCTACGACTTCGTCGACCACACCGTCGTCGGCTGCAGCATCGTGCGGGCCGGACCGTACCGCTGGGCCGGCAAGACGATCGCCCAGGGTAAGGACTGCGACGGCTGGCCGGCTCGGTGGGCGCGACAGATCAAGGCCGACCGGCCGGACGTGGTGCTGCTGTTCGTCGGCCGGTGGGAGACCGTGGACCGGGTCAACGAGGGCCAGTGGACGCACATCGGCGACCCGACGTTCGACGCCTACCTGGCCGCGGAGCTCGGCAGCGCGCTCGATGTGCTGGAGGCCGCCGGGAGCCGGGTGGTGGTGACGACCGTGCCCTACAGCCGGTTCGGTGAGCGGCCGGACGGCAGCCTGTGGCCGGAGGACAACCCGGTCCGGGTGGACCGCTGGAACGCCCTGCTGCGCCGGACGGTCGCCGGGCGGGACGCCGTGAGCGTGATCGACCTGAACAAGAAGCTGGGGCCGGCCGGTGTCTACACCGCGAAGGTCGACGGGATCAAGGTCCGCAGCGACGGCATCCATCTCACCCCGGAGGGCGTGCGGTGGCTGGTGCCGTGGCTGGAGGAGTCGATCAGCTGATCCGGGGCCGCTGAGGGGTATGAGGGGAATCTCACACCCGCCCCGTGTTCCGCCGAGAGTGCAGAGTTCACCAGGCTGACGTGGGGAAACGCCGGTGAACTGTGCACGGCCGCGGAAGGGTGGGGGGCTGCCCAAATTAAGTTAGTTTTGCTATCTTAGTTTTGTTGGGCGCAGCGAAGCGCCCCTGAAACCGCTTCCCGCAATCGCAATTAACGAGGTACACCGATCATGTCGACTGACACCCTTACCGAAGAAGAACTCACCCGCCGGGTCGAGGCGCTCGTCGCCGCCGACCCGCAGTTCGCGGCCGCCCAGCCCAGCGCTGCCGTCGTCGCCGCCGCCGAAAACCCCGACCTCGGGCTGCCGCAGCTCATCGAGACCGTGCTGACCGGGTATGCCGACCGCCCCGCGGTGGGTGCGCGCGCACTGCGGTTCGACACCGACCCGGCCACCGGCCGCACCGTCGCCACCATGCTCCCGGAGTTTCACACCGTCAGCTACGGCGAGCTGTGGGAGCGGATCCGGGCTCTGGCGACCGCGCTGACCGCCGACGGCGTGCAGCCCGGCGACCGGGTCGCGATCCTCGGGTTCACCAGCATCGATTACACCGTCGTCGACATTGCGCTGAACCTGATCGACGCCGTCTCGGTGCCGCTGCAGACCAGCGCGGCCGCCGCCACCCTGCGGCCGATCGTCGCCGAGACCGAACCGACCGTGCTGGCGGTCAGCGTCGCGAACCTCGCCGACGCCGTCGAGCTCATCGCCGAGGGACACCGGCCGGCCCGACTGATGGTGTTCGACTACCACCCGCAGGTCGATGACGAGCGCGAAGCCGTCGAGGCGGCTCGCGCCGCGCTGGCCGGGGTCGCGGTCGAAACCCTCGCCGACACGCTGGCCCGTGGCCGGGAGCTGCCGCAGGCCGCGCTGGCCGAGCGGGCCGACGACGACCTGGCCCTGCTGATCTACACCTCCGGCAGCACCGGCGCCCCGAAGGGCGCGATGTACCCGCAGCGCAACGTCGCCCGGATGTGGTTGCGGGCCAAGAAGAACTGGTTCGGCCCGGGCGCGGCGTCGATCACCCTGAGCTTCATGCCGATGAGCCACGTCATGGGCCGCGGCATCCTCTACGGCACGCTGGCCAACGGCGGCACCGCCTACTTCGCCGGCCGCAGTGACCTGTCGACGATGCTGGAGGACCTGTCACTGGTCCGGCCCACCGAGCTGAACTTCGTGCCGCGGATCTGGGAGATGCTGCACCAGGAGTTCGCCAGCGAGGTCTCCCGCCTGGTGGCCGACGGGACGGATCGCGTCGATGCCGAGGAGCAGATCTACACCCGGCTGCGCTGCGACCTGCTCGGTGACCGGTTCCACTTCGTGATGACCGGTTCGGCCCCGATCTCCGCCGAGCTGGAGGCGTGGGTGGAGCGGCTGACCGGGCTGCACGTGCTCAACGGCTACGGCTCCACCGAGGCCGGCATGGCGGTGTTCGACGGCATGATCCAGCGGCCCCCGGTCATCGCCTACAAGCTGGTGGACGTGCCCGACCTGGGCTACCACAGCACCGACAAGCCGCACCCGCGTGGCGAACTGCTGCTCAAGACCGAGGCGCTGTTCCCCGGCTACTACAAACGCCCGGAGATCACCGCCGAGGTGTTCGACGACGACGGCTTCTACCGCACCGGCGACGTGATGGCCGAGATCGGCCCCGACCAGCTGGTCTACGTCGACCGCCGCAACAACGTGCTGAAGCTGGCGCAGGGCGAGTTCGTCACGGTCGCCAAGCTGGAGACCGTCTTCGGCAACAGCCCGCTGATCCGCCAGATCTACGTCTACGGCAACAGCGCGCACCCGTACCTGCTCGCGGTCGTCGTGCCCACCCCGGACGCGCTGGCCGCGCACGGCGCCGACGAGCTCAAGGCCGCGATCGCCGAGTCGCTGCAGCAGGAGGGCCGCGCCGCCGATCTGCAGTCCTACGAGATCCCCCGGGACTTCCTGATCGAGACCGAGCCGTTCAGCCTGGAGAACGGGCTGCTCACCGGGATCCGCAAGCTGGCCTGGCCGAAGCTCAAGGCCCACTACGGGGAGCGGCTCGAGCAGCTCTACGCCGACCTGGCCGCGGGTCAGGCCGACGAGCTCGACGGGTTGCGCCGCTCCGGGGCCACCGCTCCAGTGCTGCAGACCGTCGCACGTGCCGCCGCCGCCCTGCTGGGTGCGGCCGCCGGGGAGCCGGCGCCCGACGCGCACTTCACCGACCTCGGCGGCGACTCGCTGTCCGCGCTGACCTTCGGCAACCTGCTGCGTGAGATCTTCGACGTCGACGTCCCGGTGGGTGTGATCGTCAGTCCGGCAAGTGATCTGGCGTCGATCGCCGCGTACATCGACGCCGAGCGGGCGGGCTCGCGCCGGCCGACGTTCGCCTCGGTGCACGGCCGGGACGCGGTCGAGATCGCCGCCGCCGACCTCACCCTGGACAAGTTCCTGGACGCCGCGACCCTGGCCGCCGCCCCGGCGCTGCCCGGCCCCACCACCGAGGTGCGGACCGTGCTGCTCACCGGCGCCACCGGCTTCCTCGGCCGCTACCTGGCCCTGGAGTGGCTGGAGCGGCTCGCCCCGGTCGGCGGCACCCTGGTCTGCCTGGTCCGCGCCAAGACCGACGCCGACGCGCGGGCCCGCCTGGACGCCACCTTCGACAGCGGCGACCCGACACTGCTGGACCGCTACACCGAACTGGCCGACAAGCACCTGCAGGTGCTGGCCGGTGACAAGGGTGAGGTGAACCTGGGCCTGGACCAGGCGGCCTGGCAGCGGCTGGCCGAGACCGTCGACGTCATCGTCGACCCGGCCGCCCTGGTCAACCACGTGCTGCCCTACAGCGAACTGTTCGGCCCGAACGTGGCCGGCACCGCCGAACTGCTGCGCCTGGCACTGACCGGCAAGGTCAAGCCGTTCACCTACTTCTCCACCATCGGGGTGGGTGACCAGATCCCGCTCGGTGAGTTCGTCGAGGACGCCGACGTGCGCCGGATGAGCGCCGTCCGGGCGATCAACGACGGCTACGCCAACGGCTACGGCAACAGCAAGTGGGGCGGCGAGGTGCTGCTGCGGGAGGCCAACGACCTGTGCGGGCTGCCGGTCGCGGTGTTCCGCTGCGACATGATCCTGGCTGACACGACCTACGCCGGCCAGCTCAACCTGCCGGACATGTTCACCCGGATGATGCTGTCGCTGGTCGCCACCGGGGTCGCACCGAAGTCGTTCTACGAGCTGGACGCCGAGGGGAACCGGCAGCGCGCCCACTACGACGGCCTGCCGGTGGAGTTCATCGCCGAGGCGTCGGCCACCCTGGGCGCCGCGGCCGGCGGGGGATTCGCCACCTACCACGTGATGAACCCCTACGACGACGCCATCTCCATGGACACCTACGTCGACTGGCTGGTCGATGCCGGCTACGGCATTCAGCGGGTCGGCGACTACGCCGACTGGCTGCAGCGGTTCGAGACGACGCTGCGCGCACTGCCGGAACGGCGGCGGCAGGCGTCGCTGCTGCCGCTGCTGCACAACTACCAGAAGCCGCAGCCGCCGTTCTGCGGATCGATCGCCCCGACCGACCGCTTCCGGACGGCCGTGCAGGATGCGAAAATCGGTGCCGAGCAAGACATTCCGCACATCAGCCCGGCGGTGATCGTCAAGTACGCCACCGACCTGCAACTGCTGGGGCTGCTCTAACGGGCAGCCGGGTCGGTCTGCACCGGGTAACCCGCCCGCAGCACCGCCACGTTGGCCGGGGGCGTCCACACCGGGGCGTCCCCGGCCGTCGGTCGCGCCAACCGCGGCCGGTAGCCGTAGGACCGCTCGTCGAACACCGCGAGGTGATCGCCGGCGAGCACCGCCGGGCCGTGGTCGGTGTCGACGAACACCCCGTCGGGCAGGGTCGCCCACGGCATCAGGTGCGGCCGATCACCGGTGCGCTCAGCGTGCAGCCGGGTGTCCATCTCCTTCGCGTAAGGCGGTGCGCCACCCAGGGATTCGGCCCAGGCCGCCCGGTAGGCGTTGTAGTCGGCGCGGCGGCATTCCGCGCACGGCCGGTGCCCGGCGGCGAACGCCACCGCCTCGTCGAGGAAGAACAGCGGTGTGTAGTGGTTGGGCTCCCACTGCGCCGCCCGCCAGCCCCGGAACTCCAGCCGGCAGGTGATCCAGGCCTTGGACTGCCACCGGCGGACGACGTCGCGGGTGCCCCGGCCCTCATGCAGCCGGCCCCGGTTGCCCATCCAGGCGCCGCGACCGGCCGTCGCGACGATGTCGCCGCGCGGTGTCACACGGTTACGGGCTGGATCCGATGAATTCACTGATAAACCACCGCATTTCGCCGACCACGTTTGACGGTTCCGGATACCCATGCCAGCATGGGCGGTGTCATGTCGGCACCGCAGGGTGCCCCGGCCGAGAGGAGGTGAGGGCGAGATGAGTCCGTGCGACAGTCCGCATCCGTATTCGACATCGGTTTCGTACCTGACCGGCCCCGGCCACTGCATCGCTGCCTGACCTTCGCGGTCCGGCGATTCGGCAGGCCTGCCGGCGGGTTCGCCTCATGGCAGGAGAAGATCATGACCTTGGTTCTCGCACAGCGTGTTTCCCCGATGCCCGGTGCTGCGGTGTGGGCGGCGGGACGGCGACTGGTTGCCCGGTTGCGCCGGTTCGGCGGGCCGACGCTGCCGACCCCGCAGCAGCGCACCGACCGGTATCTGTCGTTGATGCCGATCGCCGTGCTCGCCGCATCGTGACCGGTCGACCCGCGGTGCATGTCTAGGGAACAGGCTCGCCGGGGCGCGCAAAGTCCCCAAAGCCCTCAAAGCCCTAGGCCTGCACCACGATCGGGTCACCGAGGTGGACGGTGTCGAAGTACCAGGCGGCGTCGTCCGGGCTGAGGTTGATGCAGCCGTGGCTGACGTTGGAGTAGCCCTGCGAGTTCACCGACCACGGCGCCGAATGCACGTAGACCCCGCTCCAGGTCACCCGCACCGCGTACTCGCCGTTGAGCAGGTAGCCCTCCGGGTCGTTGAGCGGGATGCCGATGGTGCGGGAGTCGAACTTGATCGTGCGTTCCTTCGACAGCGCGGTGAACGAGCCGATCGGGGTGGGGCGCTTGGGTTTGCCCATCGACGCCGCCATCACCCGCAGGATCTCGCCGTTGACGCTGACCGTGAACGTGTGATCGGAGATGTCGGCCAGGCCAAGCACCTTGTCCCCGGTCTCGAAGCCGGTCGACATGCCGTGCACGGTGACGTCGATCCGGCTGTTGGGCGTCCAGTAGTTGTCCGGCACCCACTGCACGGTGTCGTCACCCGTCCACTCGAAATGACCGACGGTGTGGCCGGGTGCGGTGATCCGGATGCCCCGTTCCGCCGCGGCCCGATCCCCGACCGGTGTGGCGAACGTCACGATCACCGGGTAGGCCACCCCCACCTTCGAACCGGCAGCCGGCTCGATGGACCGGACCGCGAACTGCGAACCGGCCTGCGTCGTCGCCGCCTGACCGGTGCCGATCGACGCGCTGATGGAGGTGGCCACCAGCACCGTCATCGTGCCGACCACCGCCAGAATTCTCCGCCCCACCATGTGCATGGCATTCATTGTGCCAACTCAAACTGGGCAGACGATGTGTTCGCGGCCGGCTACTGACTCGCGTCGGTGCTCAGCGCGGTGCCCCAGGCGGCGCGCGCACCGGACTCACCGATGGTGTGGATCTCGAACATGCTGAAGCCGGACAGCGCGATCACCACCGCGACCAGCGCCCACTGGATCGGTGCGGCGAGGTTGCGGCCCCGCACGTGGAAAGCGGCCAGCAGTGCGGCCGCCACGGCCACCGCCAGCGCCATCCAGATGCCGTGCTCGCCGGCGTCCATGTGCGCGTCGAGTTCCGGTGTCTCATAGCCGTGGTCGGACTGCCAGGTGCCGAACCACTCACCGGCCTTGACCGTCAGCGGCGTGACGATCAGCGTGACGCCGGCCAGCACGACCACCAGCCAGATCAACCGTTGCCGGGCCGTCGGCCAGAGCGCGCAGATGATCAGCAGGATCGCGGTGAGCGGGACCAGCACGACGACGAAGTGCAGCAGCAGGATGTGCGCGGGCAGACCGGTGATTGTCGACAAGGTTCCTCCATTGGTCGTTTCCGATGGCGCGTGGATCCGTCAGCGAGCGTGGGTCCCCGCAGTTCCCTGTGACGTCCGGGTCGGTACGTCGTTGTTCAGCAAATCATTATCGGCCACCGGCGCGGACAATGGGTTGGATCGGGGTTGTAGCGGGGGCCGACGATGGGAATCGAGGTCATCATGGGATACGCACTGGGCGTCGTGGCGACGCTGGTCGGGCTCGGCCTGCTGACGCTGCTGACCAACTTCCGCGTCGTCAAACAGTACGAACGCGGGGTGGTGTACCGCTTCGGGCGGGTCCTCGATGACGTGCGGCAACCCGGGCTGACGTGGCTGATTCCGTTCGCCGACCACCTGGACAAGGTGAACATGCAGATCATCACGATGCCGGTGCCCGGCCAGGACGGCATCACCCGCGACAACGTGACGGTGGCGGTGGACGCGGTCATCTACTTCCGGGTGGTCGATCCGGTGCGCGCCGCCGTCGACGTCGAGGACTACATGTCGGCGATCGGGCAGGTTGCGCAGACCTCGCTGCGGTCGATCATCGGCAAGAGCGACCTCGACGACCTGCTGTCCAACCGGGAGGGTCTCAACCAGGGGCTGGAGGTGATGATCGACAGCCCGGCGCTGGACTGGGGCATCCACATCGACCGGGTGGAGATCAAGGACGTGCTGCTGCCGGAGTCGATGAAACGGTCGATGTCGCGGCAAGCCGAGGCGGAACGCGAACGCCGGGCCCGGGTGATCACCGCCGACGGTGAACTGCAGGCGTCGCACAAGCTGGCCCAGGCCGCCGAGGTGATGTCGGACCATTCGGCGGCGCTGGAACTGCGGCTGCTGCAGACCGTGGTGGAGGTGGCGGCGGAGAAGAACTCGACCGTGGTGCTGCCGTTCCCGGTGGAGCTGCTGCGGTTCCTGGAGCGCGCCACGCCGCCGTCGGTGGCCGGTGCGACCGGCGACGGATCGGTAACGCAGGGCTGAAACTGCGGTGCGGCGTAACGCCCGTCACCGGTACCAGCGGTTCAGGTACGCTGGCGGTGTTTATGTGACACGCGGCTCGCCGTCGATGCTCGGCGGTATGCGGGGGGAATCCGTACCGGAGCGCGTGATCGTGACCGACTGCAGGAGGTAGCCGGAATGAGCCGGTGGTGGTTGCTCAGTGTGACGGCTGTGGCCGGATTGGCGCTGGTCGGGGCGGTGCCCGCGCAGGCCGCGCCGACTCTGCCCCCAGCGCCGCTCGACCCGTCGGCGATGGTCGGCCAGGTCGGGCCGGCCGTGGTCAACATCGATACCCAGATGGGGTACCAGAGCGCGGTGGGCGCCGGAACCGGGATCGTGCTGGACCCGAACGGCGTGGTGCTGACCAACAACCACGTCATCGCCGGGGCGACCGGGATCCACGCGGTCTCCGTCGGCAACGGCCAGACCTACGACGTCGACGTGATCGGCTTCGACCGCAACCACGACGTCGCGGTGCTGCAACTGCGCGGCGCCAACGGGCTGGCCGCGGCCAACATCGGCAACTCGTCGTCGGTGGCGGTCGGTGACCCGGTGATCTCGATGGGCAACGCCGGCGGCCAGGGCGGCACGCCCAGTGCGGTGCCCGGTCGTGTCACCGGACTGAACCAGACCGTGTCCGCGGCCGACGAGCTCACCGGCAGCACTGAGGTCCTGAACGGAATGATCAAGGCGGACACCGCGATCCGCCCCGGCGACTCCGGCGGCCCGATGGTCAACGCGGCCGGTCAGGTGATCGGGATGAACACCGCGGCGTCGGACAACTACAAGTTCAACCAGCCCGGCGGTGAGGGTTACGCGATCCCGATCAACCAGGCGATGGCCATCGCCAACCAGATCCGGGCCGGCATCCCGTCGCCGACCGTGCACATCGGAGAGACCGCGTTCATGGGCGTCGGGGTCACCGACAGCAACGGCGGCGCGCGGGTGGTGCAGGTGCTCGCCGACACGCCGGCCGCTGCGACCGGCATCGCCAAGGACGACATCATCACCTCGGTGAACGGCACACCGGTGAACTCGGCGACCGATCTGACCAACGTCCTCGATCAGCGTCACCCGGGTGACACCGTCACCCTGACCTGGCGCGGGCCGGCCGGCGGCCCGGATCGCAGCGCCACCGTGACCCTGGCGCCCGGCCCGGTCGGCTGAGGCAGCCGCCCCCTAATCGGTGATCCGGCGGTACTTCACCAGCGAGACGAAGCTGTCGTGGGTGCTGGCCGCCCTGGCGGGCGTGCTGGCGGCCACCGCGTTCACTCGGTCGGCCGGGTACTTCGTCACGTTCATGACCGGCAACGCCGGCCGTGCGGTGCTCGGGGTGTTCCGCGACGACCAGTGGCTGTCGCTCTCGGCCGCCGCCCTGCTCGGGGCGTTCCTGGCCGGGGTGATCAGCGCGTCGCTGTGCCGCCGTCACGTCTGGCCCGCGCAGCCGCACGGCGCGCTGCTGCTCACCTCGGCGGCACTGTTCAGCGCGACCGTCGTCGACTGGGCGATCGAGGGCGGGCCGACACTGCCGCTGCCGCTGCTGCCGATCACGCTGGTGGCCTACGGGGTGGGCGCGCTGAACACCACCTTCGTCCGCGACGGTGAGGTCTCCATCCCGCTGAGTTACGTGACCGGGACGGTCGTGAAGCTGGGACAGGGCATCGAACGTCACCTCAGCGGCGGCAGCGTGTTCGACTGGCTGGGTCACTTCCTGCTGTTCGCCGGGTATGTCGTCGGGCTGCTCGTCGGCGGCGTGGTCAGCCTGGTCGCCGGCGGCACCTGGATGCTGGTGATCGCGACCGCGGTCTGCATCCTGGCCACCTGGTACACCCACCGCTACGTCGACCGCCGCGGGGTGTGGGAGTAGCACCCCGGCGCACCCCGGATACGCCGCGACCGTGCAGAGTTCTCCGGTGTCTCCCCAGGTGGGGCCGGTGAACCCTGCACGGTCGCAGGGAGGGAGATCAGGTGGGGTCGACGCCCACACCCAGGACGCGCTGGATGTCCGGCTTCATCGCCACCAGCTGCTGGTTCCAGTACGGCCAGTCATGCGTGCCGCCGGGCGGGAAGTTGAACACCCCGTTGTTGCCGCCGGCCGCGGTGTAGTTCTGCTGGAACGTCTTGTTGGTGCTCAGCGTCATGCCCTCCAGGAACTTCGCCGGCAGGTTGTCGCCGCCGAGCTCGCTGGGTGTGCCGTTCCCGCAGTAGATCCAGATCCGGGTGCGGTTGGCCACCAGCCGCGGGATCTGCACCATCGGGTCGTTGCGCTTCCACGCCGGATCGGACGACGGACCCCACATGTTGGCGGCGTTGTAACCGCCGGCATCGCTCATCGCCATCCCGATCAACGTCGGCCACCAGCCCTCGGACGGGTTGAGGAAGCCGGAAAGTGCTGCGGCGTAGGGGAACTGCTGCGGGTAGTAGGCTGCCATCGTCAGCGAGGAGCTGCCTGCCATCGACAGGCCGACGACGGCGTTGCCGAACGGTGAGACGCTCTTGTTGGCCTGCAGCCAGGACGGCAGCTCCCGGGTCAGGAAGGTCTCCCACTTGTACGTCTGGCAGCCGGCTTTGCCGCACGCCGGCTGGTACCAGTCGGAGTAGAAGCTGGACTGCCCGCCGACCGGCATGATCACCGACAGGCCGGACTGGTAGTACTCCTCGAACGCGGGCGTGTTGATGTCCCAGCCGTTGAAGTCGTCCTGCGCCCGCAGGCCGTCCAGCAGATAGACGGCGTGCGTGCCGCCGGGCTGGAACTGCACCTTGATCTCACGGCCCATCGACGGCGACGGCACCTGCAGGTACTCGACCGGCAGCCCCTCCCGGGAGAATGCGGACGCGTTGCCGGAGCCGCCGACGACGCCGACCAGACCCGCCAGTAGCGCGGCCCCCACCGCTGCGACCATGAGCCGGTGCGGTAACCGCCTCGCCGCGTCACGCAACTTCTGAACGCTCTTCATAGCTCTTCCCATCTCGCCTTCGGTCCTACCGAACGGGCCCGCCTCGGCCCTGCATCGGAAGTCAAACACGATGCGTTCGCCGGACTCGTTCGCCGCCACGGGATTTCAGATCGCGGTTCGCTAACGGTTGCGATTCGGCACGGACTCACGCCAAGGGACCTGTGCGATAGTCGAGGCTGTGACCGAACCGAGACCGCCGCTGGCCGGGCTGCGCGTCATCGAGATGGCCAGCTTCGTCGCGGTGCCACTCGCCGGGATGACACTGGCGCAACTCGGCGCCGACGTGGTGCGCATCGACCCGATCGGCGGTGCCGCCGACTATCGCCGCTGGCCGCTCGCCGAGGCCGGCGGCAGCATCTACTGGACCGGGCTGAACAAGGGCAAACGCTCGGTGGTCGCCGACCTGCGCGCACCCGAGGGGCAGCACGTCGTGCAGCGGCTGATCGCCGACGCGGGTGTACTGCTGACGAATATGGCGGGACGGCAGTGGCATTCGTATGACACCCTGTCGGAGCAGCGGCCCGACCTCATCCACCTGGAGGTGCTCGGCCGCTCCGACGGCTCGACCGGGGTGGACTACACGGTGAACGCGGCCAGCGGATTCCCGCTGGTGACCGGACCGTCCGGCCACGGTGCGCCGGTCAACCACGTGCTGCCGGCGTGGGATGTCGCGTGCGGCCTGCACGCCGCGCTCGCGGTCACCGCAGCCGTGCACCGGCGGGAGCGGACCGGGGACGGCTGCCGGATCAGCCTGGCGCTGGAGGACGTCGCCCTCGGCACCGCCAGCACGCTGGGTTTCCTCACCGAGGCGATCGTCAACGGAACCGACCGGCCGCGGATCGGCAACGCCGTCTACGGCCAGTACGGGCAGAGCTTCCCCAGCGCGGACGGCGCCTGGTTCATGGTGGTGACGCTGACCGACCGGCACTTCCGCGACCTGGCGCAGCTCACCGGGATGACCGAAGCCGTTGCCGCACTGGGTCGTGCCCTCGACGTCGACTTCACCGACGAGGGGCAGCGCTACCGCCACCGCGACGTGCTGACCGGACTGTTCACCGGATGGTTCGCCCGGCATAGTGCCGCGGAGATCGAAGCGGCGCTCGCGGGCACGGCGCTGCTGTGGGACCGCTATCGCAGTTTCGCCGAGGCGGCCGACAGCCCGCGGGTGCGGGCGAACCCGATGTTCGCCACCGTGCACCAGGACGGCGTGGGGGAGTACCCGGCCGCCGGGCTGCCGGCCGCGCTTGACGGCGTCCATCCGCCCGCCACCGCGGCGCCGGCCCTGGGCGGGCACACCGTCGAGGTGCTGCGCGACCGGCTCGGCATGACGGTCGCCGAGATAGACCGACTCATCGAATCACACTCTGTAGCAACGGGAATGACACCGGAAGGATAGGACATATGCGCACGTTCGGTTCCATCGCCGAGATCGCCGCCTGCACCGGCGAGGTCGTCGGCCGCAGTGACTGGGTGACGATCACCCAGCAGGAGGTCAACCTGTTCGCCGACGCGACCGGCGACCACCAGTGGATCCACGTCGACCCGGAGCGCGCCGCCACCGGACCGTTCGGGACGACGATCGCACACGGGTATCTGACGCTGGCACTACTGCCGCGGCTGATGCACCAGATCTACCGCGTCGACGGGATCAAACTGGCGATCAACTACGGGCTCAACAAAGTCCGGTTCCCCGCACCGGTGCCGGTCGGCTCCCGGATCCGGGCCGAGTCGTCCGTCGTCGACGTCTCCGACGTCGGCGGCGGGGCGCATCAGGTGACGTTCTCCACCACGGTGGAGATCGACGGCGGCGCGAAGCCGGCGTGCGTGGCGGAGAGCATCGTCCGGTATCTGACGTGACCCGGATCGTCCGGATCCTCGAGCGGCCGATCCGCCTGCAGGGCGCCGTCGCCAACGCGGTGGTTGACTTCTCCCGGCACACCGTGTCACTGGTCGCGGTCATCGCCGAACCGGCCGGCGGTGGAGCACCCGTGGCGGGGGTGGCGTTCAACTCGATCGGGCGCTTCGCCCAGAGCGGCATCCTGCGGGACCGGCTGATCCCGCGGGTGCTGGCCGCCCGCCCGGACACGCTGCTCGACGACGCCGGCCTCATCGACCCGGCGAAGGTGGCGGCGTGCGCGATGACCGACGAGAAACCGGGCGGGCACGGGGACCGGGCCGGCGCGGTCGCCGCACTGGAACTGGCCTGCTGGGATCTGAACGCCAAACTCGCCGGTGAACCCGCCTATGCGACCATCGCCCGGCACTTCGGGCGCACGCCGGCGACCCGTGTTCCGGTGTATGCCGCCGGCGGCTATTACTACCCGTCCGACGGCGGCGTCGAGCGGTTGCGCGCCGAGATGCACGGCTACCTCGACGCCGGCTACGACGCCGTCAAGATGAAGATCGGCGGCGCGTCGATGGCCGACGATCTGGCCCGGGTGGCGGCGGTGATCGACGTCGTCGGTGACGGGTCGCGGGTCGCGGTGGACGCCAACGGCCGGTTTGACACGGCCACCGCGGTCGGCTGGGCGCAGGCGCTGGCCCCGTACGGTCTGCGCTGGTACGAGGAGCCCGGCGACCCACTGGATTTCGAGTTGAACGCGGCGGTGACGGCCGGCTACGACGGGGCGGTGGCCACCGGCGAGAACCTGTTCTCGGCGGCCGATGCGACCAACCTCGTCCGCTACGGCGGGATGCGGCTCGGCCGCGACGTCTTCCAGATGGATGCGGGCCTGAGTTACGGGCTGACCGAGTACGTGCGGATGCTCGCGGTGCTGGAGGACCACGGGTTCGACCGGCGCTGCGCGATGCCGCACGGCGGGCACCTGATCAACCTGCACATCGTCGCCGCCCTGGGTCTCGGTGGCTGCGAATCCTATCCGGGGGTGTTCGCCCCGTTCGGCGGCTACAGCGCGGACTGCGTGCTCGCCGACGGCATGATCTCCCCCGGTGAGACGCCCGGCTTCGGCCTGGAACGCAAGGCCGGGCTTGCCGAGTCGATCGCCGAACTGCTGGGATGAGCTCGTGAAGAGCGTGAAGATCGCGGTGATCGGCTGCGGGGCAATGGGTTCGCTCTACGCCGGTCGGCTCGCCGCCGCCGGCAACGAGGTGCTGGCCGTGGACCGCGGCGCCGAACACGTCGCGCGGATCGCCGCCGACGGGCTGCGGATCACCGGCCCCGGCGAGGACCGGGTGGTGCGGCTGCGGGCGGTGACCGTCGCCCCCGCCGAACCGATGGATCTGGTGCTGCTGGCGATGAAGGCGGCCGATGCGGCGGCCGGCGCCCGGCAGGCCGTGCCGCTGCTGGGTGAGCACACCGCGGTGCTGACCATCCAGAACGGGCTGGGGTCGGCGGAGGCGGTGGCCGGCGTCGTCGGCGCGGAGCGGTTGGCCGTCGGCATCGCCAGCGGATTCGGCGCCGCCCGGCCGGAACCCGGCCATGCGCACTACAACGCGATGCGGGCGATGCGGTTCGGCGCGTATGCGACGCTGCCGCGGTCGGCGGTCGAGGAGATGGCCGCGGTGTTCGGCGCCGCCGGGTTCGACGCTGCCGCCGTCGATGACATCGCCGCCATGCAGTGGGAGAAACTGATCTGCAACGCCGCCTACAGTGCGCCGTGCGCGCTGACCGGCCTGACCGTCGGGCAGGTGCTCGAAGATCCCGACCTGGGCCCGGTCAGCCGGGCGGCGGCTGTCGAGGTCTGGACGGTGGCGCGCGAGTCCGGGATCGCGATCACCGTCGCCGACCCCGTCGCACACGTGCGGGCCTTCGCCGCGCAGATGCCGGCCGCCAAACCGTCGGCGCTGCTGGACCACGAGGCGCACCGGGTCAGTGAGATCGACGTCATCAACGGCGCCGTCGTGCGGTACGCCGCCCGGGTCGGGGTTCCGGTGCCGGTCAACACCACACTGACCGCCCTGGTGAAATCGGTTGAGCGGCACTGGGTTCGGTGACTAGTACCGTCCGGCGGTGCGGCCCGGCGGACGGGCAGCGAAGTAATGGGCGACGGTCGCGGCGATCTGCAGGATCCGGCGTCGGGTCGTCACGTCCATCTCGCTGCCCACGTCGATGACCCCGCCCGGGCGGAGATGCGCGTCGAACGGCACCTCGACCACCGCCTGCCCGTGCGCCACGAACTGCTCTGCCAGCGCGGCGCGGGTCCGGCGGTCGGCGTGACCGTCGGAGTCGTTGAGCACCACCACGGTGCGCTGCAGCAGGCTGTTGTGACCGTGACCGGCCAGCCACTCCAGCGTCTTGGCGGCCGCCCCGGCCCCGTCGGCCCACGGGGAGGAGACCACGATCAGCGCGTCGAGGTCGCGCAGTGCCTCCTGCGTCACCGGTGAGTCCATCGTGGAGCCGCAGTCGATGATCGAGATCGCGAAGTGCCGGTCCAGCCGCAGCGCCGCCTCCCGGTACAGCGCCGCGTCGAGCGTCCGGCCCCGGCCGGCCGCCGGTTCACCGACCAGCACGTACAGCCCGACAGCGTTGGCGCCGATCCGGCTGGTGATGTCGCCGAACGACTGGATCTGCTGATCGGCGGCGAGGTCCCAGTAGGAGCTGGTCGCATGCGGATCGATCCGGCTGCCGAGCCGGCCGAACGCGGTGTCGGCATCGACCGCCACCACATGGTCGGTCCGGCGCAGCGCGGCGAACACCGATCCGACGCTGGCCGCGACCGTCGTCTTGCCGACCCCGCCCTTGCCGAGCACCCCGACCTTGTAGCTGCCGTGCAGCACGGCCCGGATCGTCGCCTCGTACCCGGCCTCCTCGCGTTCCGCCGCGGACGGACCGAGGTTGACCAGCCCGAGCGTCATCGTCAGCACCGTGCGTCGCCAGCCCCGGGTGGGGACCGGCCGGGCCGGCCGCGCCGGCGGGTGGAACGGCTGATGCTGCGGCGGCATCGGGCCGCGCAGGTGATCGTCGCTGGGGTACATCGGCTCCTCGAGGCTTACGGCGGAGTGGCCCAACCGGTCAGCAGCTTAGTCGCGGAGCGGCCCCTCCCGGGAATCGACGATTAACGTGACTGACGTACCAGGTGCGCCAGACCCTCTCGGCGATAGACAAGCTCAACGGAATCGAGGAGGGAGAACGATGACGGGGCACTACACCTACCGAGCTGAGTGGTCCGCCGAGGACGGTGCGTACGTCGGCCTGTGCGCGGAGTTCCCGTCGCTGTCCTGGCTTGAGCCGTCGGCACACGAGGCTATCGCCGGGGTCGAAAAGCGGGTCGGCGGAGTCGTCGAAGACATGACCGCCAACGGCGAGGCCGTTCCCGAGCCGCTGAGCGAGCGGCGTTACAACGGCAAGGTGTTCATCCGCACCACTCCGGAACTGCATCGGCGACTCACCATCGAAGCGGCCGAGCAGGGCGTGTCGGTGAACCAGTGGGTGGTGCAGCGGCTGTCCTCCCGCCAACCGGCCTGATGACTGGCGGACACCTGGCCTTACCACCACCAGCGGCACGGCGGACGCGGATTCTCGTCCCGGACATCACGGCAGGGTGGGCGGCGCTCCGCCGGTAGGGGAACATTCTCGCCCGGCGTCGGGGCCGGCTCGGGTTCGGGATCGTCACTGAGGTAGCTGATCGAGACCGCTGGGCCTGGCGCGCCGCTACCCGGGACGGCCACACCGAGTGGTGACACAGCGAGGAGCACGCTCGCGACTGCGATGGTCAGGCTCGTCCTCTCCGACATGGTCAGCAAACCACTATCCTCTTGCCGTGCATGATGTAGCGGGTCGCGTTGTACCAGATCGCGTCCAGTGCGGTCATCGCGGTGTCGTGGGTGATCAGCCAGTGCCCGCCCTGATCGACCAGCACAATCGGCCCACGGGGTGTGCTGCGAACTCCATGGGGGATGGACACGGTGGCTCCCGCAAAGTTGTTGGGCGCGGCCTCGATGTCGGTGACGATGAAACGCGCCGGCAGCATCGGGCTGCACCCGCCACTGGAGACAAGCATCCGGTTCAGGTGATCGTCGATCTCCCCGGCTTCCTCGGGGGTGAATCCGGGGGTGACGATGTCGCCCTTGTCAACGGCGGGAATGTCCGGGTCGGTCAGCTTGTCCAGGATGGCCACCACCTCATCGACGGTGGGTACGGGACCGGTGCAGGCAGGCTCCCCGGGGTCCCCACAGTCCGCGTAGGACGGTGGTGCGGTGCTCACGACGACGGCGGGTGCGGCGATCAACAGCGCTGCCGCGAACGCCCCTGCCACACGGGAGAGCCTGGCTGCGTGCGGCATCGGATGGCCCCCTCCCATTCCCGCCGGGTGTCCTCCGAGCGTATCGACCACCGGATGTGCGACGGAGCGACATCAGCCGAGATACAGGCAGCTCGTGGCGGCATCGCAGGTCCGAGAGCGGCAGCACGGAACGCTGTTGCGGGCTGAGCCGGGGGCGGCTCAGCAGTCGTAGTAGAGCGCGAATTCGTAGGGGTGCGGGCGCAGGTTGATCG
>NZ_JAHCLR010000067.1 GCF_018455725.1 Mycolicibacter acidiphilus | reverse complement strand
GGTTTGTACCCGGTGACACGATCCTTACCAGCACCCCGTATACGGCTACCAGTCGATACCCACGCCACGCCCGCCAAATTCTGCGATGAACCAGCTGCTCACTCGGCTGGTCACCGCGCAGGTGCCGGCCGCAGTTGCGTGACTGCTCGATCACGAAAACATCACGAGGCTCGGCGTGTCTAACGCGGCGTAGCTGCTACGGACTGCCAGGCTTCCGGTATGGCTCAACCGCATAAGGGCAATCGGACGCTCATCGCGGCGCGTCCTGCCCAAGACGTGTATGAGGAAGTGCGACGCCGGGCGGCTGCATTGGGCATCAGCATTTCGCAATACGCATCCGACGTACTCGCCGAGCACATCGGACGCCCCGATCTGGTCCGGGAGCTCAACCGTGACCGCGAGGAGGGTTTGCCGCTGGCTATGTGAGCAGCAGCCCGGGTGACTGGCACCGGGCAGACGTGACAGCTCAATAAACGACGAAACCCCCGGTTGCACCCGAGGGTTTCGGTGCCCCTCGAAAGGGACGTGTCTTGGTCGACTCGTCTCACGGTAGCGCATATCTGCCTCGGCTTCGAGTCGACGCGCTAAACCGTGACCAGTATCTTTGCCCGCACCGTGGTGGCTTGCGGGTTGTCGCAGGTCAACACCCCACCGCTGCTGATAGTGGTGTAGCGGCGTCTCGGCGTCGGGCGTGGATCACCCGTGCGGGTGCGTGTACGGCGAGTGTGCCGGTGTGGCGCAGTCGTCAGGCGTGGCTCGACGATGTGCAGGCGTGGGCGACCTCCCCGCAGCTAGCAACCGTGTGTCGTGGGGAGCGGGTGTCGATCACTGCCCCCACCTTGCTGGCGATCGCGGCGGTGATGGCTGCGCATGCCGATCACGCCACCGGCCGCCACGTGGCGATCACCCGCGCCACCATCGCCACCGCCGCCGGCTGTGGCCCCGACACCGTCACCGTGGCCTGGCGGGTCCTACGAGTGGCCGGCTGGGCACTGGAAGCCCAACGCGGCCACGGCTCCCCAGGAACACCGTCGGTCGGCCGGCGCCCGTCGATCTACCACCTGACCCCCCACCGCCCATCGTCACAGGCCCGGCATCCACAGCCCGTCCACCACAACGATGCCCCACCGCGGGTTGTGGAGTTTCCCGACCTACCGCCGAAGGCGGGGTTTAGTCCTTCTGGTCCTGTAGGGACTCACTCACCAAGCGCGCCCCGGCGCGCCCGCAAGAATCCTGATCGACCTCCCAACCGGCCGGCGGCCCGCAGGCCGCGGCCCTTGGCGCTGCAGCGCCTGGCCGCCGGGCTCATCGCCAGCTGCCACGGACTCGGCCACGGGCACGCCGGGGCGATCTGCGACGTGCTCACCGCCGCCGGAATCAACCCCGACCACTGGTCAGCACGCCAGATCACCACCGCACTCAACGCCGACATGGCCACCACCGGGTACACCTGGCCTGATCAGATCACCTGTCCTGCAGCGTTTCTCACCACACGCCTCAAACGGATCGACTGGACACCCCCACCGGTCAACGACGGCGGCTACGCCGCCGGCCCCGACAAGAAGCAGCCGGCCCCGGGCACCGCCGCAACCCCCAGCACCCAGCACGCCCGCCGGCAAACCCAGCAGGAGACCCGGCATGCCCGGTTCGCCGCCCAAGCCGCTGCCCGTGCTGAGCATGCCCAGGCCCGCGCGCGCGCCCGCGCTGCCCTGGGCGGCCCCGGCCACACCGCCGCCCGCACAGCCCTGGCCACCGCTCTGGCCGCCCGCCGCCGCACCACCGCACAACCCACCACACCCAGTGCCGAGACGGCGGCCCCGCCACCGCCCACTTACGTTCCGTATTGTTCCGTCAATACCGTTACGTCATATATTGACGGAACAGAACGTAACGGTTAGGCTTGAGGGCATGAGCGACGACACAGCCCCCGCTGTCACCTCCGGATCGGGTGCCGACGGCCCCGCGCCGACCCCCAGCGCCCCCGCGGCCGGTGCGGCTGCCAGTGCCGGCGGCGGTGCGGCGGTGGGGGTGCGGGTGTGCCGGTTCCCGGGCTGTGACCGCCCGGCCCGCTCCGATGCGGCGACGGGGCGGCCGTCGCTGTACTGCGAGCAGCCCGGCCCCGATGGGGGGCCGGTGCACAATCGGGCCACCGCCTGGCGAGCACGACGCGCCGCCGAACAACAACCCGCCGGTGGTGCTGGCGGTACCGGTGGAGAGCAGCCGGTGGGAGTGGCCCCGGTGTCGATGGCGCGGGTCTCCTTGGAGCAGCGGGTCGCCCAATTGCCGACCAAGATTGATGACCTGCAAGCGTTTCTGACCGCAGTGGTCACTGATCTGCGGGCCGCCGGCGATGTTGAAGCCGCCGGCGCTGAAGTCGCTGACGCTCACCGTGACGCCCTGGCCAAGATCACCGCCGCCGAACAACAGGTCGCTGACGCTGAGCGTGCCCGCCGTGACGCCGACCGGCGTGCCGATGACGCCGCCGCAGCCCGCGCCGAAGCCGATGCCGCTGCTGAGGACGCCACCGCTGAGACTGCCCGGGTGCGCGACGAGTTGACCGCACAACTCGCCCAGGTGCGTGCTGATGCCGAGCAGGCCGCCGAAGCCGCCCGTCAGCAGTTAGCCACCGCGGCCGCGGAGACCGAACACGCCCGCGCGCAGGCCGCCACCGCCCGCGGTGAACTCACCGCACTGCAAGCCCAAGCCGCCGCCGACAAGCACGCCCTGGCCGCACTGCGCGACGACCTCGAACAAGTCCGCGCCGACGCCCGCGCCCAACGCGAGGCCTTGCAGCAGGCCGCCGAGGAACGTGCCACCGCCCTGGCCCAAGCCCTCGCTGCTGCCCGGGAAACCGCTGAGGCCTACAAGGCGCAGCTGCATCGTCAAGGCTGAGTCCAGGGCATTCTGCCCAGTAAAGCGTTACCTGCGCGCTTTTGAGGTGGGCAGGGCGGTACGTCGTTCGATTTCCTGATCGAGCAGTGTGTCGCGGTTGCGTTCGCTCCGGGCGCGGGATTGCCGCAGTGATAGGTCGACCAGCTCCCACAGCGGCCGTGCCGCGGTAGCACACCATGTCACCCGGGGGCAGCGCCTACTGATCTGCAGCACACCCCAGGTTGCGGCGGCCACCAACAGAAAGCTGATCCACACCGGCCCGACCGCGGCCCCGGCGGCGAGCCACATCAGCGCAACCAGTCCGACGGCGGCCAGACTCGTTACACCACAGATCACCCGCGGTTTGATATCCAGGTGCCGGCGCACATGATCCGATACGGCGTTTGTCCACCTACTGTGTGTGGCCATTCCGATGCCCAGGCTGATCAAAACTGCGAGCACTGCGGGAAGAACAACAAAACCAGTCCGCAACCCCCAGATTTTCCCTGCGCTCAGTGGGACCTCCGGCGGGGGGCCATGCGGCCCAGTGACGATCAGACACACCAGCACCGCAGCCATGCAGACCCCCTGCGCCAGGCCCACGTAGGCGAGTCGCTTCCAGCACGCACGCATTGCTGTTCGGCGCACACTGTCCGCCTCGGCGACCGCGTCGATGCCTGCTTTGATGAGTGCGTTGACGGGAAGCGGTCGCGGCACCTTCCTGGCCGCCAGTTCGCCATCCCAAGCTTTCAACGTAGCGAGGTGTTTCACCGCTTGGCGGTGCTCACTGGCACGGTCAGCACTGTTGCGCTGATCGCGGGCGGTCACCGCCAACTGCACCGTCACGACCGCGAACACACTGACTGCGATGGCAGCCCCGAGGTCGTGACCGGATTCGGGCCGAAGGTTAGCCCACACCGCCACCCCCGCTATCAACGCAGCACCACCGGTCAGCGCGGCTGCGCGCTGCAGACTCGTTCGCCACTGCGAGATAGCCGCCTGAGCTAACAGGCCGGCCGAACTGTTGTCGACGGCCAGAGCAACGTTGATCGTCGCGCAGACCGCAACCGCTGCCAGCACCACCATCAACGCCGCATCAGGACTCAGCCGCCCCCGCACCTCGTCACCAACAGCGCCAAGAAAACGTAGCGAGAACGGCGCGGGTGCCTCGACGCCGGAGAACAACGACACGACATAAAGGTGGGTACTGACCACCCCGTAGACCAGGGACAGCACAACCATGATCAGCAGCACGGCCCGCAGCCGATGAGAACGACGGATCTCCGCACGCTCAGCTTCAACAGCCTCACCGTCGGCGAGCAATTCCGCACTAACCGCGGCCCTGTCGGCGGCCTCGTCGACCCCCGGCCGTCTTCTGCGCACCGACCAACCCCTACACCGCAGCCGACTCCGCCCGTTCACCCCATCACCTTCCCCTCGGCGCCACCTAAACTCCTTGCTCCCACCGCAGCCCGCCCAAAAATTCCAGCACAGTAGCACAAAACAGTGCACCTACCCTGACCAGCGCAAACCCTTTCCAACCTCCCCGCGCGCTACACACCTCTTGCATTAAGGTCACAAACAGATAACATTATGTCTCGATGGAATAGGGATGGGGGTGTGTTTGTGGATGCCGAGCCGGTGATGTTGGAGGCGCGCACCGACACGACCCGTGCTTGTCCGCGCTGTGGAAACAGTGTCGCCATGCCGGCGAAAAGGCGGGGCCGTCGACCCATCTGGTGCTCGGCGACATGCCGGCGTGCTGCCTCCGCTGAGCGTCTTGCCGCGGCCCGTACCGGCACTGCGGTGGCGGTGGTGGAGGTTCCTCGTGCCCACCTGCCCGACCCTGATGCCCGCTTGCCCATCCCGTCGATGCACACCTTGAGCCGACTGTTTTTAAGCTCCGATTTTCAGTGCCGGATGTTGCTGGAACACCTGGAGCGCCGCTACGCCCGTGGGGACATCGACGGTGAACTGCGCACCGTGGTGGAGCGGTTCGCCGCCGGTGTGGAGCGCACCCAAGTGTTGGACGCTGACCCTGATTACCAAGCGGCCCGCACCGACATCGAACGCTTACGCGAGTACCTGCGCCGCGACGTCGAACGCGCCACCCAACGCGACCGCGAACTGGGGCAGCTGCGCCATACCGCCGCACAGGTCTACAGGCTGCAAGCGCGCATCGCCGAACTCGAAGCCGCCACCCCCGCCGGTGGGGTCACCGACACGATCGCCGACGGGCACCCGCCGTCGCCGCCGCCGGCCCGCACCTGGGCACCCACCGCACCGCCGGCACTACCGGGGTTGAGCCGTCAACAACGCCGCGCAGCGCAACGCGCCGCAACCAAAAACCGGTAACCAACCCGCCAACCCGGCACGGTTGCGCAGGCGGATCGCTAATTCCTGCGACGCCACCGCAGTCGCCGTGATGCCGGGCTACACGCGGTCATACTGCCGTCCCCGCGGCCGGGATCCTCGCGTGTGGACTGTGCGATCTGATCGGGCAACTCGAAGACCACACTGTCGATCAGCGCCGTGGTAAGTGCGTCGCGGCGGGCGGTATCGATGAGCACCCCGGCGTCCTCGGGATGCGGCATGACACCGTAGGCGGCACCGTATTCAGCGGTGACGGTGTCGATGAGGTCATCGAAAACACTGCCCAACTGCCCGGCGATGCGATCGGCATGAGAGGCGATGAACGCCTCACACCGCTGCACAGGCCAGCTCGCCGGAAACGTCAACCCCTGCCGAAACACCACCTCGATGGCCTCGGTCAAACCCCACTGGGCGCTACTGAACGGCTCACCCCACTCGGCGAGAACGTCATCGAAAAGCCCCCCGAAAACCACACCACCATCGCCCATCACGTGGTCCTCCCGGTCTCCCGAACCTCACCCGGGCGATGAAAGCCCGTTGAGAACACGATGCCCCACCCCACCGACACCCCCGGGGGGCGTCAGAACACACCACACCCCGGTAACCCCCACCCCGCCAGGGGGCGGGCTCTGGGCGCGGTGCACCGGAGACCCGGACCGGACCGCAGCGGTGATGCCATCTGACGCTGGCGGGGGTGGTTTTAGACTGCACGGTGTGGATTCGCTGCGGGTCAACCCGGTCGGGCTGCACCAGGCGGCGGGCCGGGTTGCAGACGTGGGCGGCCAACTCACCGGCACCGCACCTGCACAACCACCGAGCGCCGGCGAATCCTGGCAGTCCAGTGTGGCGACCGCGACCACCGCACGTACCGGTGCCGCCACCGACGAAACAGTGCTCGCCGCCCGGGTCGGCGCCACCGCCAACAAAGTCACCGTCGCGGCGGCGACCTACACCCGCACCGACACCACAACGGCATCGGCACTGGCCGGCCAGGTGGTGTAGTGCGGTGATCAACGGGTTGCCGAGCCTGGCCGAGATCGAAGCGACCACCGTCGATCACCTGACCGGCCTCGCCGACTACCTCACCGCCCAGGCCGCCCGGATCAGGCACTGCTTCACCGAGGCCCACGAGATCATCAGCACTGCGCCCTGGCAGGGGCAGGCTTACAACGCCGCCTACCGGCGCTCGGATGCCGATCGGGTCATCGCCGTGCGCGAAGCCGAACAACGCATCACCGCAGCCGACATCGCCCGCCGCGGTGCTGAGAACATGATGCTGGCCAGGACCGCCACCCTGGGCGGTGTCGCCGAAGCCCGCGCAGCCGGGTTCGAAGTCCGCCAAGACCTCGTGTGCAATGCGCACACCCCCGGCCGGTCCTGGGAAGAAGCCGTACGGCTGCAACCCCAGGCCAACGAGCTCACCGCCAAAATCCGTACCCAAGCCGCCAGCATGGTCTACATCGACCAAGACACCACCAGCAAACTCGCTACCGCCACCGCCAGCTTCGGCACCCTCACATTCACCGAAACACCCATCCCCACCAACAACGGCCACGGCATCCAACTCGTCGACCACACCTGGAAACAAGCCCCACCGGAAGGCCCCACCGAACCAGCCGGCGCAGACGGTGGGGCCGGCCGACCCTACGACCCCAACCCCAAATACCCAGGTCGTAACAACCTCGGCCATTACAGCGATGGCAACACCGGCAGCGCTGACGGTGCCGCAGCCGCCGAAAAAGCACTAAAAGACCGTGAAGACGACACCGGGATTCCACTGATCCGACAGCAGATCAGGGTGGCCATGACCGATCCGAAAACAGGGCAGATTCTGGTCGACGAGAAGACTGGGCGACCGCTGTATCGCTACTACGACGCGTTAGAGCCCATACCCGGACAACCAGGCAAATACACGGGCATCGAAGTTAAGTCCGGCGGTGCCGACTGGACCCGAACTCAACGGTTCTTCGATAAAACCGTATCCCCGGACATGCCCGCCAGAGGAATGCTCAACGGTGAACCGGTGGAAGTCATCAAAGCTCGAAAGATTGACGCCCCGGCCTTCGTTCCCCCGACAGCGGCAGGTGCTGATGGGGGTGCTGGCGGTGCTGCCTCGGGGGCACCTGCTGGTGGGAGTCCTGCTCCGATCATTAGCCCGCCACCGGCTCAGCCGTCGATCCTGGACCACCCCGCGGCCGCGCCGCCCATGCCGCCGCTGGATCACCCCGCCCCGGTCACACTGCCGCCCACAACCTCAGAGCTGCCCCTGCTACCACCAGGGGCTGCTGCGATGCCGCCGGAAGGCTTCGACCTGCTCCCCCCGGAGCTGACCCAGGTACCGATCGCCACCGAACCACCCGCCGGTCCCACGATCACCTTGCACACGCCGGCGTTCAGCGCCCCCACCCCCGAGCAGCTCAGACAAGCCGGTGAAGTCGGTGGAACCACCCTGGGCTTCGGTGCGGTCCTGGCATTGCTGGCAACGCTGCTTTCACCGACATGACCTCACCCGAGCACCCGGAAACGGCGGCTGAGCAGCTGCTCACGGCACCCACGCTCGCGACCCTGGTGGCCGCCCATGTCGATGACCTTGTCGAGATCGGCTCCGATGACGCCCCCGAATGGGTGATGCAATGCGGGGTGCCGCCCGGATGGCGGCCCGCGCGCCTGGACAACAGCCCGCAGTACCCGACGCGGATCACCGTCTACGGTCACAACCCTGACCACGGCTGGGACGGCTGCGAAACCATCAGCGTCTACCAGTTCACCGGCACCCTGCCCAGCGAGGTCATCCACACCAATGCCGACTGCACCCTGCGCGGCCTGAACGCCCAGAACATCACCGCAACGACACTGACGACACCGTCGGCACCCGGAATAGCTGCAGTGCGCGCCAGTGGGTACTTCACCGCCGGCACCCGGCGGATCTGGGCGCAGTACAGCACCTATGCAACCTCGAGACCCCGAGTCGGCCGGGGCTTGCTCATCGAACACACTCTGTTCGTCGTCGCCGACCGCCAAACCGACCTCACCATCGACATCACCCAACTCAGCAACACCATCCACCAGGCATTCCAGGCCACCACCACCAGGTGAACCAGCCTCCCGGTGGTCCACCGTCAGCCTCGCCACCCCGTCGACTCCCTGATCGTCGGATCTCGCGGCCGCTGCAGGGTGCGGCGTGTCAGATCGAGCAGATACATTTGCGGTTATGCCGGCCTTCACCCATGTCCTCGAATACAGCAGCGGCCGGGCCGAGTCGTTTGGCTTGACTGACATCGACGAGTTCTCCAGGGTGCTCCACAGATTCAACGGTCTCGACCGATTCGTGCTGCTTTTGTGGGCGCTTCCCCCGGGGATGGACTACGAAGAGGGTGTCGCTGCTGGCGCTAATCGGGAGTACCTGCAAGCGCTCGGGCGTGCCGAGGCGATGACGGTGGAGATCTGTAAATCCGGCGGTGCGCAGTGGGGGGTCGACTGGGTGCGTTACGTCATCGGCCATCCGCACGACGGTGACGAAGAGGTTCAAGATGTGCCGATCGTTCTTCCGAGAAGTACCGAAATGAGAAGCCGTACACAGATTTTCGACGCTGACGAAGCGGCTCAACTGTTCTACAGCTACTACAAGACCGGTGACATCCCACCCGGCTACACGCTGCACCCCGAGCAGGGCTTCACCAAGGAGGGCGGCAACATCGACCTACGTACCCAGGCGTCGTAGTAGCCGCCGTCTTCGATGTCGGGACCGTGCCGAGGCGATGAGGAACCGTAGAAGTTCGATGCCGACGCCGTCGACGCGATCTTATGTGCCCATATTTTGTTCCGTCCGTCGAAATCCCTGAACCTGCTGCACAGCATCTTTGATGCCGATAATCCCCCGGACAAGCCGCCGGTACATCGTGTCACTGTTCGTGTCGATACGTCCGAAGCCGAGTCGCAGATCAGCATCGGCCGGGCAAAGCCCAGATTCCGCGAGTTTCACGGCGATATCCGGGCGTTCCGCCTCAGCAACCTGAATCCATTCGACAACATCGGGCAACCAGGTCAATACCCACCGTTCGGTGAGTCGCTCCGCTCGATCCTGTTCCTCGGGTGTGTAGCTCCCTCGTCGGCTACGTCGTGGCTCGATCGCATACCGATAGATTGCGATCTGAATTTCACCAGGACTGCGAGAAGCAGATGTTGGCCTCCGGCTCGCGCGACGCGCCCTCGCAAAGGCTGCTCCGAATCCCCCGTCATCAGAGGCCGCTGCGGAGCGTGATCCGCCGAGAGAAGCACCATAGTCCGCGACATTCAGTCGGTTGACATCGGTATCCAGCTTCTCCCGGACGATCTGCGCAACCCGAGGGCTGAGGGTGCTGCTGGACGACTTGACGAACTCGCCCAGTTCCGAACATGCCAGAAGAACCTCCTTCGACGTGCACCCCAGCTCCTTGGCCAGTTCATGTACCCGAATCAGCATTGCTCACCACCGTTCGTTGTTCACTGACGCATCGGCCTGGGGCGGAAGTGTCCAGAATTTATTAGTGCGCCACGAACAGCGTACGGGCTGCCACCGACACCGGAAAGAAACACAATCACACGGCTATTAGCAACATGTGAGCAAACGGTTCGTGTGTGAGTGTTGCCCTGTGGATAAATGGCTTAACATGCGGGTTAGACGACGGCTTTGCGCGAAATCTTAGTCCGGGCGGCGGTCATTTCTCATCGAGCAGGCCGGACAGTGAATCCACGACTTTCATCGTCTCGACTGGGCGGTGTCAAGTGGTGGAAGCAACGGAGTTGGCCAATAGCTGGGTGAAGACCTCTCTGGGGGTGCGGAAGCCGAGGATGGCGCGGGGACGGTCGTTGAGTTCGTCGGCGATGGCGTCGAGGTAGGGCTGGTGGTCGGTGATGTCGGTGCCCTTGGGCAGGTACTCGCGGATCAGGCCGTTAGTGTTTTCGTTGGTGGGCCGCTCCCACGGCGAGTGCGGGTGGGCGAAGTACACCGGCAGGTCGGTGGCCAGGGTCAGCGCGGCGTGGCGTGCCATTTCGGTGCCCTGATCCCAAGTCAGCGATCCGCGCACCTGAGCGGGCAGGTTGCGCACACAGTCGATGAGCACATCGGCCAGGGCGTCGGAGTTCTTGCCGTCGGGCAGGCCAAGGATCAGCGTGAAGCGGCTGGTGCGTTCGACCAGGGTCGCTGCGGCGGACTTGCCGGCGCGGCCGATGATGAGGTCACCTTCCCAGGCGCCGGGTACTCGCCGGTCGGCGACGTGGTCGGGGCGGTCGTCGATGGAGACCATGCCGATGATCCGCCCACCGGTGCGCTCTCCGAGTGGTTTGCGGCGTTTGCGTTGGGTTCGCTTGGATCGCAACATGATTCCCGATTTAGCGAGCTCGCCTTTGGGCAGTGCGTAGATCCAGCGGTAAATCGCCTCATGCGAGACGGTCGCGCCATCGGCTGCCGGGGAGTGCGCCATGGTCTCCACGGTCGCGTCGGTGGCCTCCAGACGCAAGCGACCGGCGATCTGGCGCGGCGTGCGCGAGCGTCCCAGGTCCGCCCGGATTCGAGCCTGCAGGACCGGGTCGGTGTCGATCTTGAACGCCTGTGGGCAGCGCCGCCGGCGTTGGGCTTCGCAGTCGGCATGCACCAGCCGATACCCACGGGTCTTGGTGCTGTTGCGGCGCCGTTCACGCCATACCACCGACCGGTCACGGCCGATCTTGCCGGCGATCTCGGTGTCCGACAACCCGGCCTGGATCCCGACCGCGATGTCCGACCGATCCTCGAACGTCAGCATCCTGCGCCCCACCTGCAACCCCCACCTGTCAGCAGCCCGTTGCTACGACGCTATGACACCGCCCTGCCACGGTGGTGACCTTCTTGATCAGGTCGACGATGTAGGTCGGGTCGTCGTGTTCGTCGCACCAGTCGTTGGGGTCGTTGACGATGCCGGATGCCTTGTCGGTTTTCACCTGGTAGCGGTCGATGAGCCAGGCCAGCGCCGACCGGGAACCGAGCAGGTACCGCTCCGCTTCCTCCGGGATGCCGGTGATGGTGACCTTGCCGTCGTAGATCAAGGTGGTGGTGTCGTCGACATTTTTGCCGGTGGCGGGGTCTTTCTTCTTGGCCCACTTCATCTTCACCACCCGCCAGGTCTCCCGGTCCTCCGGTTTCGCGGTCGACGTCAGCTGGACGTCGAGCGGGTACGGCTGCACGGTCTCGTAGTTGACGTGCAGGTCGGCCAGGCGGCCGCCGGCGGCGGCGAGCCGCTCGAAGCGTTCCCGGGTTGCCGGGGTGGGGATGTGCGGCAGCATCTTCTTCAGATCGGCGGCGTATGCCGTGCGGTAGGCGGGGTCGTGCAGTAACCCGTAGACGTAGAAGAAGATGTTGTCCACCCGCCGGTAGCCGTACTCGTCGACCTCGTTGTCGCCGACGGATCCGAAATCCATTCCGCCGTTATCAGATTCGGCCGACTCGTAGGTCCAGCGGGCGAAGAATTGTCCGCCGCCTGATCCCCAGAATGAGAGATCAGGGGCCGACCTTGATGCGAGGCACGGAAAGGGCTTGTCGGAGCCGGTGCGGGTCTGTCCGGTATTCGGTGTAAGTGGCGTCCTCGGCTGGCAACCTGGCCAGCATTCAACCTCAGGCGATCTCTCCTGGTGCGTTCGATGCGGCGGCGGTGAAGCGTGACTGCACATCCGCCCAGTTGACGACGTTCCAGAATGCTTTGGCGAAGTCGACTTTAACGTTGTGGTATTGCAGGTAGAAGGCATGTTCCCACATGTCGAGAAGCAGTAGCGGGGTGATGCCGAGTGGGAAGTTGGTCTGGTGGTCATATACTTGGAAGATCAGCAGTTTCCTGCCAAGTTCGTCCCAGCCGAGGGCTGCCCATCCTGAGCCCTGCACTGTGGTCGCCGCAGCATGAAATTGCGCTCGGAATCCGTCGAAAGATCCGAAGGCGTCGTTGATGGCTGCAGCGAGTTCTCCGGTCGGCTTGTCGCCACCGTCGGGTGACAAGTTTTTCCACCATATGGTGTGGTTGACGTGGCCAGCGAGGTGGAATGCGAGATTTTTCTCGTTGAGCAGGATCGCTGAGTGCTCATCGTTGGCGCGTGCTTCTGCGAGTTTGGCGACGGCAGCGTTGGCGCCGTTGACGTAGGCGGCATGGTGTTTGCTGTGGTGTAGCTCGTTGATCTGTCCGGAGATGTGCGGTTCGAGTGCTCCGTAGTCCCAGTCGAGGTCTGGCAACGTGTAGTCAGCCATGGGTGTCCTTCCCTTCGATGGTTGATGCAGGTGTTGCGTTGAATAATTCAGGTGGTCTGATCAATTCAGGCGTTGTTTGAGGGCGTCGAATTCGTCGCGCAGGCCGGTGGGCAGTTTGTCGCCGATGAACTCGAACCACTGCTCGATCAACGGCAACTCCGCCCGCCACTCATCAGCGTCGACCGCCAACGCGGCATCCACATCAGCAGGGTCCACATCCAACCCGGTCAACTCCAGATCACTGGCGTGCGGCACGGTACCGATCGCGGTCTGGGCACCACCGGCGCGACCCTCCACCCGATCGATGACCCACTTGAGCACCCGGGAGTTCTCCCCGAACCCCGGCCACAAGAACTTGCCGCCCTCACCACGACGGAACCAGTTGACGAAGAACACCTTCGGCAACTTCGACTCATCAGCCTGCTTACCCAGATCGATCCAGTGCGCCATGTAATCCCCGGCGTTGTAACCGATGAACGGCAACATCGCCATCGGATCCCGACGCACCGCACCCACCGTGCCCTCAGCAGCAGCAGTCTGCTCCGAACCCATCGTGGCACCGATGAACACCCCATGCTGCCAATCCCGAGCCTGCGACACCAACGGCACCGTCGTCTTGCGCCGCGCCCCGAACAGGATCGCCGAAATCGGCACACCCGCCGGATCATCCCACTCCGGGGCCAAGATCGGACACTGCGCCATCGGAGTGCAGTACCGCGAATTCGGATGCGCCGCAGGAGTCTCCGACGCCGACGACCAGTCGTTGCCCTTCCAGTCGATCAAATGCCCCGGCACATCCCCGTCGATACCCTCCCACCAGATGTCGTTGTCATCGGTGTGACCGACATTGGTGTAAATCGTGTTGCCGGCCTCCAGAGTCTTCATCGCATTCGGGTTCGACGCATTCGAGGTACCCGGCGCCACCCCGAAGAACCCCGCCTCCGGATTCACCGCATACAACCGGCCATCCTTGCCGAACCGCATCCAGGCGATGTCATCACCGAGAGTCTCCGCCCGCCACCCCGGAATCGTCGGCTGAATCATCGCCAGGTTCGTCTTGCCGCACGCCGACGGGAACGCCGCCGCCACGTAATACGCCTTGTTCTCCGGCGAGATCAACTTCAAAATCAGCATGTGCTCGGCCAGCCAACCCTCATCATGGGCCATCGCCGACGCGATCCGCAGCGCGTAACACTTCTTACCCAACAGCGCGTTACCGCCGTAACCCGAACCGTACGACCAGATCTCCCGGGACTCCGGGAAATGCGTGATGTACTTCTCGGTGTTGCACGGCCACGGCACGTCCGCCTGACCCTCGGCCAGCGGCGCACCCACCGAGTGCAGGCCCTTGACGAACGCGCCGTCGGTGCCGATCTTCTCCAGCGCGGCGGTGCCCATCCGGGTCATGATCCGCATCGAGGTGACCACGTACGGCGAGTCGGTGATCTCGATACCCAGCTTCGGGTCATCGGCGCCGAGCGGGCCCATGCAGAACGGGATCACGTACATGGTGCGCCCACGCATGCAGCCGCGGTACAGCTCGGTCATGGTGGCCCGCATCTCGGCGGGGTCCACCCAGTTGTTGGTCGGGCCGGCACCCTCGGGGGTCTCGCTGCAGATGAACGTCCGCGACTCGACCCGCGCGACGTCGGCGGGGTCGGAGAGCACCAGGTAGGAGTTCGGCCGCTTCGCCTCGTCAAGCTTGACCGCGCTGCCGGCCGTCACCAGCTCACCCATCAGGCGGTTCCACTCGGCGTCGGTGCCGTCGGACCACTCCACCCGGTCGGGCTGGGTGAGCTCGGCGATCTCCCGGACCCAGGCGAGCAGCGCCTGGTGCTTCGTCGGTGCGGTGTCCAGACCGGGAATGGTCGCTGAGGTCACTGAACTCTCCTGACACGGTGCTGATTGGTGGGTTGAGTCGCCCGGATACGACGAAATGACCCGATTATAATTCGGATCACCGAACTATAATCTTTGGGAAGCCTGATTTCGATGATCCGTGGGGGTCGGTAGGTTCTCCCGGTGGTTTCCGACGACGAGGCGGTGACGCAAGTGTCCAAGCGATGTGGTCCGGCAGTCCGACACACCAGCCGGCAGGGGGTGCGCCGATGAGCAGCCGCCTGGTCGATCGTGTGCACGCCATTAACTGGAACCGGGTACCCGACCCCAAAGACGCGGAGGTGTGGGAGCGTCTCACCGGCAATTTCTGGCTGCCGGAGAAGGTCCCACTGTCCAACGATATGGCGTCGTGGCAGACCCTCACCGAGGCTGAACGGCAAGTCGTCGTGCGGGTGTTCACCGGCTTGACACTGCTCGACACCGCCCAGGCGACGGTCGGTTCGGTGTCGATGATCGCCGATGCGGTCACCCCACACGAGGAAGCGGTGTTGACCAACATCGCGTTCATGGAATCTGTGCACGCCAAGAGCTACAGTTCGATCTTCTCCACCTTGTGTTCCACCAAGGAGATCGACGCCGCGTTCGACTGGTCAGAGGACAACCCGCACCTGCAACGCAAAGCGCAGATTATCGTCGACTACTACCGTGGTGACGATCCGTTGAAACGCAAGGCCGCCTCGGTGATGCTGGAGTCGTTCCTGTTCTACTCCGGGTTCTACCTGCCGATGTACTGGTCGAGCCGCGGCAAGCTGACCAACACCGCCGACATCATCCGGCTGATCATCCGTGACGAAGCAGTCCACGGCTTCTACATCGGCTATAAGTGCCGCACCGCGCTGGATCGTCTCGATGACGCCGCCCGGGCCGATCACCGCGCCTACACCTACGATCTGTTGGAAACCCTCTACGACAACGAGGTCGACTACGCTCACGACCTCTACGATGAGCTGGGCTGGACCTCAGATGTGCTGCCCTACATGCGGTTCAATGCCAACAAAGCCCTGGCGAACCTCGGCTACGAGCCCCTGTTCCCCGCAGATGAGTGCCGACCCGACCCGGCGATCCTGTCCGCGCTCGACCCCGGCGGCAAGGAAAACCATGACTTCTTCTCCGGATCTGGCAGCACTTACGTGATCGGGAAACAGAAACCCACAGAGGATGCCGACTGGGATTTCTGACGGAGAACACCCAGCCCGCCTTCGCGCGTTCGCCCTGCGCGATGGTGACTCGTCGGCAGCTTCCAGTTCCCGCCGGGATCGCGCTCATCTCAGCCGGTAGCACCCAGCTTGTTGTCTCCTAGCGTGATGGGAGGGGATACGGCTCGCCAATGTTGGGCAGCCCATTCGTTACGCGGCGGCCATGTGGCTGAGTGCCCGGTACAGCGTGGAGCGTCCCACCCCGAGGGTGTGGGCGACTTCCTCAACACGGTGGCCGGCGGCGACCAGGGTGCGGGCCTGGGCAAGCTGGCTGTCGGTGAGGCTGGGGCGGCGGCCGAGCTTCGTGCCGCGGGCTTTGGCGGCCGCCAGACCGGCCTGGGTGCGTTCGACGAGCAGGCTGCGCTCGAACTCACCCAGGGCACCGAACACCGACAGCACCAACCGCCCCGAGGCACTACCGGTGTCGATCGACTCCGTCAGGGAGCGTAGGTGGATTCCGTTCTGGCTCAACGACTCCACCAACTCCAGCAGGTTGCGCAGGGAACGGGCCAGCCGGTCCAGGCGCCACACCACCAGGGTGTCGCCGGCGCGGAGGTGTTCTAGGCAGCGGTCCAGTTCGGGGCGATGCGACATCGCCCCGGAGACACCGTGATCGGTGTAGACCTTCTCCACACCCGCGGCGGTGAGGGCGTCGAGTTGAAGGTTGGGGCTTTGATCCGCCGTCGAGACGCGGGCGTATCCGATCAACATGGAGGTCACCATCCCAGAAGCAGCCGACAGACCAGTTACGGGAACCCTATTGCGGGACAACCATCCGAGACCGCCCGACCAGCAGATTCCGCCGGCGGCGACGGTGCGGCCGGATCATCCCGGAACCGTGCGTTAGCGGGACACAGGCTCGGATGGCTCGTGTTGCTCCAGGAATTGAGCAGACTCCGTATCAGGAACCAGCAGCTTAGATTTCAGCCAGAGAGTTACCGGGCTCTGACGCCATAGCCCAATCTTCGACCACCACCCATCAAGCTTCGGCTGCAATGCCCAACGTCCGCAAAACGCCGCCGAGCAGGTGAACACCGTGACCCACAGCCACATGGCGGCGTTGACCACGCTGTCTTGATTAAGGCGCTGTCGCTCGATGAGCAGCGTCGCCACTACACCCAAGATGAGAAGCAAGACGACAGGGCCGATTGCCAGCAGCCGTTTCACCCGGCGGTACATCCTGCTGGGTACAAACGCGGGCACGATGAATGCCGCAGTCAATATCCATATCAGCAGGAACGCCTGCGACAGGCTCTTCAGTGAATCCCAGCCTGGAGGGAGGTCGGCTAACTCCTCCGGTGGGGCCGCCTGGAACCAATGCCAGAACGACCGCGCGAACATGAAAGTACCTACGCCCGCCAGGCCAGTGGCCAGGCGAAGCGCGCGGTTAAACCACTGTGCACCCGGTGCTATCGGCTCGACCACTAGGACGACGCAGCTCAGTAGCAGCGCCCAGGCGCCGACGAATGACGAAAAGTCCGTGTGCACAACAAACCCCCCTCCGTGTAACAACGCAATGACGTCATTACGTCGTTACGTTGTCCTTTAGCCAGTCCGTGGCCATCTCGGTCAGGATCCTGCTCATGCTGGTGTCGCGATCAAGTGCTGCCTGCTTGAGTGCGCGCACTGTGGCGCGGGGCAGGTACACCGTGGCCCGCTGCATGTCATCGGCTGGTGACCGAAACGCCTCAGCGGCCCGCTTGGCCGGCTCCGTCTTAACCCGTGCGGCCATCTTCGACGACAGATCAGGCATGGACCATCGCCCCCATCAACTCGGTCAGCACATCGTCGTAGCCGTGCAGATGGCCTGGCGTTGCACCGTAGGCCCGTCGTATGCCCTCCCGGCGAACGATGGGTGTGCTGATCACAGGGATCTCCTCGCTCTCCAGGAGTACCCGCACCTCGTCGGCCAGCCGTGTACGCATATCCACCCCGGTCAACAACACGGCGGTTGGTCGGTGTGAGGTGATCTCCAGAGTCGGCCACACTCGGCGGACGTCCAGTGGCGAGGCCCCGGTCGGCACGACCACCATGTCGGCTACCTCGATCGCCTCCTGGATTACCTGCGCCGTACCGGGCGGTGTATCGACGATCACCAACTCCCGGGTCCGATCAACCGCCAAAGGGCGGCCCGCCGCTACAACGGGAAATGGAAGCGGGGCGTCACCCTGAGCATCCGCCGCCCATTCCAGAGCCGAGCCCTGCGGGTCGGCATCCATCAGCACCACGTCTAGGCCACGCCGCTGCGCGGCCGTCGCCAGGTACACGGCCGAGGTCGTCTTAGCCACCCCACCTTTGGTGTGAACCAGAGAGATCACAGTCATACGCAGACTGTACGCAATGACGTAATAGCGGCAATGCACCGACACGCTGTAATGCAATGACGTAATGACGTTGAGTGCGGTCCCAGCCGTGCTGTAACCGCCTGCGGAGTCCCGTGCCAGGTACGCTTCGGGCGGATGCAGTCGGCTGGGCCGGCTGTTCGTGAAGAAGCCTCCCGCAGGTACCCGCCCTGCCGGAGGCTTCCTTGTATGTCTGATGCGCGACGTAGCGAACTGACGTGGTTCCGTCCATGTGGGCGGACGCGGAAGCTCCCTTGAATAAGGGGCCACCCGGAACCCGGCCTGCGAACGAGTGAAAGACGCATTCCACATGACTCAGCCCCACATCTACGTAGATGAGACCAAGAAGTCCGGCTATCTGCTTGTGGCCAGCGTGCACATGCCAAGCAACGCAACAGCACTACGTGACACCGTGCGGCGGCTTCTTCTGCCCGGTCAGCGCTACCTGCACATGAAAGACGAGAAAGATGGCCGCAAACGCACGATCGCCGCAGCATTCGTCAACGCCGGCGCCCAGGCAACCGTCTACCGCGCCGGCGCCCGCCACCCCAACGAACGTGAACGCAGGGCGGCTTGTCTGCGCGCCTTGGTAGAGGACCACGCGGTGGCCGGAGCCCACATCATCTTGGACCAAGACGAGACGATGACCCGCTGGGACAACCAGAAGCTCATCGAGTTCACGCGCGCCACCGACTGTCGTGACCGGCTGAGGTACGAACATCGGCACGCGCACAGCGAGCTCTTACTCGCCGTGCCAGACGCGATTGCCTGGTGCTGGGCCAAGGGCGGCCAGTGGCGAAGCCTCGTAGCGCCAGCGATCACCGCGGTGCGAGACGTTTAACCGGCCCAAAAATGCGCGAAGCCCGAGCGCCACGGTCGTCCGGCCGGGTCTCGGGCTCACTTCCTGAAGCTCAGCGCAACAGGCACCTCAGACTATACGCACAAACAGAATGAGGGGCCAGCCTCGCGGTGCCGCCGAAACGCACCTCGGCCGATCGTCCAAGACGTAATAACGTAATTACGTCTTGTGACATCGAGAAGGGCAACGCCAAGCATTGGCGTAACGATGCATTGACGTTATTACGTCACCGCGCCTCATCGTCCCGGAACGGTTTCGGAGGTCGATCCGCTCCATCGACCAGGACCTCGTCGATACCGGACCTGGACCGCAACTCCTGGTGGGATACCACGTATAGGGGTGTCGGTAAGGATCGTGTCACCAGGTACAAAC
>NZ_JAHCLR010000066.1 GCF_018455725.1 Mycolicibacter acidiphilus | reverse complement strand
CAAGCGTTCTGACGTCTACAGAACTTGACACAGCCCAAGCCATGGAAAGCTCAGAAGGGATCGATGCGGCAGCGTCCAATTTCGAAGAGCAGATCGGTGAGGTTTACCAACAGCTTCATGCACGCCTTGGTGCCCTGGACGGCGGTCGCCCGTTGACTGACGGCGCCGGCACCGAGCACAAGGCTCGACGGAACAAGAGTCTTGGTCTTGGTGTGGTGCTGCACCCCTACAGCAGCTCACTCGGTGACCCCCGGATGTTGACCTACACCGTCGGTGATGCCGATCCCGCCCGGATCGGCATCGCGGACCTGCACGGCTGGCTGCTGGTCCTGCATGGCCTCGACAGACTCCAGGATCTACGGAAATACCTGCAATTTCGTGAGGACCTGCGCGCAATCGGTGCGCTCAGCTTCGATGAGACTGACACCGCAGTCGCCTATTTCTCACCAGGCCGCGATGCCAAACTGCGCCGCCATCAACACCAAGTCGCCAGCGCTCGTGCCAACGGCAACCACGTAGTAGCTGCAGTGGCGGCTTATGGCGTTGCCATGCAACGGTCACTGGACTGCCCTGCCCCAGACCTCTCGCATCGCGACCGCTGGCGTCGTCAGCTGTTCACAGACGCCGAAACTCTGCCTTGGTGAGCTGAGCGTCGATCGCCTACGCGACCGCGCCGGCGACCGCGTTCACCACTTTGCCGACTGTATGGTGGCTGATTCCGAGGCGTCGCCCAATTTCCCTGTTGGGCACCGCTTCTGCGTAGCTCAGCCGCAATACGTCTGCGACCTCGTCGGTGCCGATGTTGCGTAGCGACACCTGCTGGAGTACCCGCTCAGCAGCGGTGTGCCAATCCCCATCGACTGTGGCCGGTTGCGGTACCCCCGGGTTCGCGGTGCTCTGTGCCGCCCCGGCGGGGACCGAGGGCTGTGCAGTGGCGGTGCGCGGTGGGCTCGCGGGCTCAGGTGTGGTCGCCGCGGTCGGTTTCGGCGTCACCGGGGTTGAGGGGGTATCAACCGGCCTTTCAGCGGGCACGTGCCCCGTGCGGGCGGGCTGGTGAGCCGTGGTGGCCGGTGCCGCGGTGAGGACTGTGTGGGGAGTTGCTGCGGTGCCGTGTCGGTGGAGTCTGGTAAGTACCTGTAGGCAATGCGTGCTGACTACCAAAGCGGTCGGCGCCACTCCTGCCAGAAAGCCACGCAACCACACGTTCAACGGCTCATCCAGTGGCAGGGTTGCGTGTAGTGCGTTGCAGGCGATGCTGACCAGTGCCCCGCCGGCGAGCACACCCCAGAAGAACCCGCGGTCGCGGGCGCATCGCGGATCACCGGCCATCACCACCACGCCCAGTGTTGCGAGCATGATCGTGCCGTCGACCATCAACGGCCACAGCCATGCCTGCTGTGCCGGGACATGCCCGCGGGTTGCCAGGTCACGCAATGCGGCAAACGACAACGCGAAACTAGCAGCGCCCACACCGAAGGTGATGGCTACCGCCACGCCCCTGGTCGCCGCTAATGATCGCGGCTTCGGTCCGGTCACTGTCGCCTCCTAGCTCGATGTTTCACTGGTTGTCGCACCTGTTTGCTTGGATGGTGCTGCCGCACCTGTCATCGTGTCGCGACCGTTAGGCAACCGGTCTGGGCAGGGTCGTCGGCGGTGCGCATCAGCACCGACCATGACATCGACCGCAAGCCCGGGAATCCGCGTCGTTCTTCGCGTGTGGGGCCGGTGGCCCATGTCGGTGCGGCCAACCGGTGCGGGTGGGCCAGCACCCAGTGATAGATCGGTGGGCCACCGGGGCGCTGTGCCTGCCCCCAGGGGGTGCAGCAGTGGCGGCGGGCGCGATGAACACCGGTGAGTACCACCGCACCCAGCCAGCCGCGTCGCCCCTCATGCCACGCTGCGTCGAGCCCATGCCGCTGTGCCAATGTCAGCCCGTGCGTGTCGACCTCGGACCCGGCGTAGATCATCAGTGGGCCACGGTAGTCGGTGCTGAACGTCGAGTTCTCGACTGATTTGCCGCCCAGTTCGTGTGGCACCAGCAGCATTGACGCCCACGGGCGCCGCACGGTGATCGCCATTGCGCTACCGCCGTCGCTGCGCGGGCGCCGCGGTGGGTTGGCGGTATCGAGCAGCACACCACGGTGGCAGCCCAGATCACCGAGCGGGCAGGTGCACGACACGTCACGCCCACCGGCCTCGCGGTGCACCGCAATCAGATCATCGCGCCGCCCGGCCAGCCGCACGGCGTACTGCACCACCGCACCCATCCGCGCGGTCGGGTCCAGACCAGCGACATCGAAAGGGTTGGCGAACCGGCCTGCGTCAACGGCGATCGCACCCGACGGTATCTTCCCCACCTGGTGGCGTACCGCCTTGGGGTCAAGATCAGTGAATTCCACTTCTGCCCAGCGTGCGAGACGTTGCGGCAGGCTCATCACGCTCATCGCCGTTGCCCGGTGTCATCGACCGGTGGGCGCCCACAGTGCGTGGCCACCAGGGTGGCTAGGGTGTGCAGTTCCACGTTGTTCAGACCGGCCAGCTGGTCCAGTAGTTCCCCGGCCGTCGTGCCGCGCAGGCGACGGCGATCGCACTGGTCGTATCGCACGGTGCGACGGTGAGTCGGGATTGCTGCGGTGAACCCAGCGTTGACCGGCTCGATGACGACGTGCCAGCCGTAGTCGTCGGTCAACGTGCTGGTCAGCCAATACGCCAGGCGCACAGCCTCACTCGGCTGGGTACCGGAAACACTTGGGATCGGCCAAGCACGACGGTCCCCCGCCCAACACCGGCCCGCCGGGTGCCGCACCTGCAACATGGCCGTCAAATGGTGCACGTCGTCGTCGTGCAGGCCGGCCAACAGTCCCAGCAGATGCGCTTGCAAGCTTGGCTGGGGCACGGTCACGCTGTGCACGGCACGCGCCCTGCCCGCGGGGTCGGTGCACGTGAACCCTCGCCGGGTCACCGCCTTCAACTGCCACCCGTGCGCCACAAGCCGTGTTGCACACCAATGCGCCCGACTCAGCTTTGACGGTGCCACCGCCGGCGACACGGCCCGCCCAGATTCGTCTGTGATGGTCATCGGCTACTCCTGTCCTGGGTACTTCGGAAACCGTTGCGGCGGTGTATCGGAGAGCTTCGGCCACACCGGTGCCTGCGGTGCACCGGGCGGCACCAACCGCTCCCACCGGCGACGCTGTGCGGCGGCATCGGTCGCGTCACCGCCGGCTGCCGGGGGATGCTGCGAGGTTCCCGGTCGGCCTGTGGTAGCGCTGGCATCACCGCCCGTGGGCACATGCCCGCTTCGTCCCGCCGCGGCCTCCGGTGCCGTCGCTGTATGTCCGATGAATCCCGGCCCGGTGGAGTTGGTCGGAGTGTGTCCGGTCCGGCCGGCCGCATCACCGTGATGCGTCACCGCATCGTTGACCCGGCCAGCCGTCTTCTTCGCAACGTGCCCCGCCGCGGCGGCGGCGGCTTTTTCCGGGGCCACAAACGCTTCACCGACCTTGGCTGTCGTGCGTGCGGCCTTCGCCGCTGTGGCGGCCGCCCCGCCCTTGCTGGCCTTGGGCTGCGACGATGCCGCCGACTCAGGACTGCCGGTGCTGCGCTGCGCGTTGCCCGACCCGCCATCGTCGCGGCAGGTGCACCGGCTTTGCCGGCAGCGGGGGCACTGTGCTGCGCGCTCGTCGTGGTGCGGATGTGCGCGACGGCCGGGTGCGGCCAGACCGCCACTGCCGTCGTCGGCAACACCGTCCGCTTCCCCACCGCGCTCACCATTTCGACGGCTGCGCAGCTTGTCGAAGATCCGTTTGCCGGCGGCAATCTGCATAGGGTTGCGCCACGCGAACCGTGCCGCACCCCGGGCGACCGACCACGGCGTCGGCAATCCGGCATCGCCGAACCCGTGCATCAACTTGCGGAACCCGCCCGTGGCGCCCAGTGCAACAAGCAGCATCACCATCAGCTTGCCGATCGGAGCGTCGACTGCGACCAGGTCGCCGCGGGCGGTGCGCGCCATCAGAATCACGATCACACCCAGGCCTGCGGTGGCCGCCATCATCTCCACGCCGAACACGACCGACTTCAACCCCGTCTTCTTGGCGTACTGGCGTTGCGGACCCGGCGCGACAGCAACGGCCGCCGCCGGGATCAGCACGAACGTGTGCCAGAACGCCTTGAACCCGATCCGCACAACCTCCAACGCCACGTAGCACATCGCCACCAGCACCACCGCCACAATGAAATTGAGCAGCCCGAACAAACCAACCGCCTCCCCGCTGAGATGGGCGGCATAGGCATAGGCCGCGGTGTTGCCGCACGCTTTCATCGCCTCAACCGGTGTGGTGGCGTGACCGGGAAGCGGCAGAGTCTCAACCACGGTTGATGACCCGGTCAGCAGTGCGGCGTCCCAGGCGCTCGCGCAGTTGGCGTCGGTGTCGATGACGGTGCCGAAATTGACCAGTTGCACAGGTTGGCGGGCCAGGGTGTCGACCATCCAGGCTCCGAGTGCGTCGACCTGGGCATTGGTGACGTCGCCGCCGGCGATCGGCCCGTTGTTGACCACACCCATCGACACCGACAGGCCCAGCCAACGGCCCATGCCCAGCACCCCGTTCGGGCCGGCGAGCTCATTGACCGGATCGTTGAGCAACCATGCCGACAACAGCACCACCAGCAGTCCGCTGAACATCATGCCCATGCCGCGCCCGACGCCTTTGGTCAACGCGACCATCGCGCCAACGGACATGCAGATCACCAACGCTGTTTCCGTCACATGCAGGTAGCTGACGGCCTGCTGAATGCTGACCAGGATCGGTGCGGCCAGCTGCGCCAACCATTGCAGCCACGTCACCGACAGTGCGAACTTGATGAACCACACCGATGCCGCGACGATGAACACCAGGAACCCGCAGCACATCCCCAGCAGTGCCGCGGTGACCGAGTAGCTCATCCCAGCGGTAGAGGCCGACACCAAAGCCGGTACCCATGTGCCCGGCTCCAGCAGGCTGGCATCGCTGACCTGGGTGCGCATGGACTCGCCGACGTTGACCATCGAAATGTAGTAGGCGCCCAACGGCACCCCGTGGCTGTCTTTGAGTCCGCTCCACGACAGGGCCGAGGCCACCCCCTCAGCGGTGGCGTTCGGTGCGCACAGCACCCCGACCAGTCCGATCGTCCACAACGTCTGCGCGAGCAGCCATGCCCGACGCACCCGTGCTGGGCAACCCTGCCACAACGCGACACCCTTCACAGCCCGCCCCCGCTGATGCTGTTGTGTGTCCCGGCGTGTGCACTGATGTCGCGGGTGTCAAACGCCGCCACCAGATCGGGCTGCACCGGAGCCAGCATGTCGACCAGACCGGCCCGACCGAACTCGTCGAGCAAATAGGCGTAGCCGTGCCCGCGCACCGTGCGCAAGTCCAGCACCTCGGGGTACTCATCAGGGTCAATGCCGATCTTGCGGTAAGCCTCCCGGGCGTAGTCCCGCTCGGATGGCTTGAACGGCGTGACCACCCGGTTGGGTAGGTCCTGGGTGCTGATTCCCTCGAAATGCTCGATGTGCTGCGAGATCCCGATCAGCCCGTAGCGTTCCTTGCGGCCCTGGGTGACGATACGCTGGGTGTCTTCGCGCCCCACCGGGGACGCGAAGTAGGAGCGGGCTTCCTCTGCGACGAACCAACCGAAGCCGCCCGGACGACGATTGGGACCGGTGTAGGTTTCGCGGGTCAACGCCGCGATCAGCCCATAGATCGCGAATCCGGCTCGCGCCCTGGCGGATTGCTTCTTGTATTGGTGCAGCTGGTCGGTCTGGGTGGAGTTGGGCAGCTCCAACGCCGCGGTCAACCAGATCACCACATCCTTGTCGGCAATCGGAGGCACCGGCAGGGACTCATCGAACATCGCCCGCAGGAAGTCAACCCGCGCCCACATGTCCAACCGGTTCGTCAGCGCCTCGTACTCGCGGCGCTGCGCGCCGTGCAACCCATCGAGGTAGCGCATCAGCGCGCCCATGCTCTCGGCCACCCGCTGATCGGGGCGTAGCAGGAACCTAAACTGCCGTGCCACATCGGAGTCGGGCTCAGCACCCATCATCGGCAGCAGATGATCCAAGGTACGTTCGACAGCCACCTCCCGAGGGAAGATCCGCAGCCCGTCCATGGACACCTTGCCGCGTGCCGGGTCGAGTACGGCCACTGCGTCACCGTGGTGAGCCAGGGCGGGTTCCCATTCGCGCATGGTGCCCGGGTCGGTGATCGAGACCTGGGAGCCGCGTTTGACCAGTCCATCGACGACGCGCTTAGCTCCTTGTGACTTCCCACCTCCGGGGGCACCGATGAAAAACATGCCGGGGGCGCCGCGACGCTCAGGTGTTCCCTCCAAGTCCAGCAGCACCGGTGCAGGTCGGCGAGTATTCATGTTGCGGGCGAACAGGATTCCGGTGTCATTGCCTAGTTCACTGCTGACCAGGGGGGCAAAGCGTGCCCAGTGCTTGGTGGTGGTCGGTTGGCAGAACTGGCTGCGTGGTGCGCGTTCTTCGCTACCGGTGTGGCCGATCTGCCACAGGGCCAGTTGCGCACCGCCGTGCGGTGCTTTGACCACCGTTTCGAGTTCCTCGGCGAAATGGGTGTGCAGCTGTTGAGCGGCCGTCAACGCGGCCTTGGCCGTACGTGCACCCACGGCCAGCACCGTGGTGGCCTCGACCTCGCGTTCCAGGCCACTGGACCTCAACTCGGCGTTGTAGTCTTCGGCGGAGTCGAAGCGTTCCTGTAGGTCGGTGTGGCTGGCGCGGCGACCCACGCGCTGCCAGGATTGGTCGTTGAGGTTGCGTTGCGCTCGATCAACTCGGGTCAGCGCCCGTTCGGCGGAGTTCAACGTGACGTGCTGAAACCAGTCGACAGCGGCGTCGACATCGACGTCGTAAGGTGCCAGCAGCAGCTCGGCCCGAGGATAGGCGAGCCCAGCGCGTGGCAGTTGCGATACCGGCAGCATCGTCTGGTAGCTGTCTGGTGCTGCGGCCGCGGCCCCGCCGATCCGCAGCACCGGAGTCAGTGCCGGAACGCGACGTCGCCACCAGGAACGGTGAACCCGGCGGGACTGCTGGTCGCCGGCGTCGAAATGGGGCACGTAGGAGGTGAAATCAGCGGAGCTGAGCCGGTCCGGTCCGCCCGGGTCGTGCGGGAACGGCACCTCCTGGGCGCCCCTGGTCCAGTGCCGCAGATACAGCCAGCGGATCTGGCGTGGCGTTGCCGGTGTTGGAGCAAACCGGGCCGGGATCTTCGTCAGGAGCTGGTCCACCAACTCCTGATACCCGGCCAGAGATTGCGGATCGTCGGGGTCTCGGCCGACGATCACGTTTGCGGCTTTGGCGACTCCCCCGGCGCCGTTGCGCCCGGCCATGCCCGCATCCACAGGGATGCGAACCCCGAAAATCTGTTCGTAGAACGGCTCGATCGCCAAGAAGTCCTGCCAGTCGCGGACCTCGCTGACCCAGGCATTGCGGTCGTCGTGCCCGGCGAGCATCCGACTGACGATGCGACGCGGTGACACCACTGCACTGACACCCCAGAAGGTCATCCCCGACGGCAACTGTCGCACCAGTGGCCGATGACCCGATGCCACTTCGTCTTTCATGTCGAAGGGCATCATTCCGCCGGGCTGGCCGGCCAGAATGAACTCCGCGTACACCCCACCGGCGGTGAACACCAGATTGCCGATTACCTCGTCAGGTGCACCCAGGAACCGATCCCCCTGTGAAGCGGTCCGGCCACGATGCTGGGTTGTGAACAACCCCGACAGCAGCCACCACAGTCGATACAGCGGTGAGGGTTTGGTGACCGGGACCTGCCGGGCCGCCACAGTCAACGCGCCGGTCAGGCCCGCGCCGATAATGAAGATCGCCGCCGCATGACCCGATTCCAAACCAGACTTGGTCGCCCACAAGGTTGCCGCGGCACCGGCCAGGAACGTGGCCCCGTCCCAGATGCGCCACGGTGCAAACCACAACCGGGTGCTCTCGTCGATATGGGAGACATAGATGGGGAAATCCCGCACATCGGCGTACACCCGTGCGGTGCCATGCTGAGCGGGGCCGCGTCCTGTTTTACTCATCGCCAGACCGTGGTGTTACCGGCCGAACGACCCGGAGGTGATCCCACCGCCGTGCCGATCGATGGTGTCCTTGGTGCTGCTCATCAGCCCGACCGCACCCAGGATGATCGCACCCAGTGCCACCCCGCCGATCACCTTGCCCGCTGCCGCGCCGAACCCCTTCACCAGACTGAACGCCCCGGCGGCCGCACCGACCATGAGGGTCAGCACGGCCAACGGCATCTTGGCGTCCTCCCACAGTGATGGGATCGCCGTCAGCAGGTCCCCCGTAGCCAGTGTTGTGACAATCATCTTCGTACTTCCTTTCGGTTGTGTGCCAACTGCTTTCGGTTACACTGCTGGTGTTGCGGAGGTGTTGCGACCGTAGGGCGCCACGGCCTCCTTCAAAGTTCGGACGATCGAGTCACGCTGGCGTGAGTCCAACCCGGATATGCGCAAGCCATGCGGTCGGCCAGCTGTCATCCGTTGCGACAGACCGTCGATGCGGTCCGACAGTGCGGCGGTGTCGGTGGAGGAAAGGGCGCGTTGCACCCACGCGATGCCGCCGCCGTGCCCCACCGGGGAGGCCGCGTACAGCAAGCCGGCCAAGGAATCCCGAGCGATCGTCGCCCACATTGTGAACTCCTGGTTGCGAGCCAGCCGGGCGCAGACCATATCGGCCACCAGGGAAGCGTCGTAGGCGCTGGCGATCGCGGCGGTCAGATCGCCGGCGAACCGGTCGTCGCGTGCTGTGGTCATTGGGTCTCTTCTTTCGGTTCGGTCGTCGTTGCTCATGAGCCGGCCGGGTGTGCCGGGTTGACCACCGGTGTCAGCTCGTCATCGACCGACACCGCGGGGGTCTGGTCGATACCGGCGACGACCCAGCGGCCGCCGAGCCCGCGCAGGGTCAGCGGATAGGTCAGCTGCATCGGTGCGTACTGGGAGGTGACCGCATCGGCTCGGGCCAGGACCCGCACGGTTTGGTGCTCGGTCGGGGTGGCCGGTGGGGTGCCGCCGGCAGCACGAACCCCGGTTACCGTCACGGTCTGGTAGGCATCCCCCAGGCCGGTCAGCATCGACTCAGCGCTGGTGAACCGCTCCACCCCACCAGCACTGGTCAGATACGCCGTCAAAAAGCCCTGCACCGCGGCGAATGCAGGATCGGAGGCCGCCAACGTTGCCGTGTAGGGCAGGGGCAGCTCTGCTCCGGGACCAGGGCCGCCCACGCGGGCGGGCAGACTGATCGCACGTGGCCCGTACTTCGACCACAGCACCGGAACCCGATACAGTGTCCTGTGGGGGCTGGCCGACTCGTAAGGCCGCTCGTTGACCCCGACCACGACCGAATACAGCTCAGCGTCATGCTTTTTGCCGCCCATTCCTGCGAAACTCACCGCCACCACCGTCGGAGAGGTGATGACCAGTGCCGGGGTGGCCGGCAGACGCATCTCGGTGGGGTTGACCGTCACGAACTGAGCAAGGGTGGTGGTGTCCGAGTTGGTCGCGGTGAGCCACGATGAGACGTAATCCTGAACGAATGAGCTCACCACAGCTGCCTTGTTGACCGCCGTACGTGACGGACCTGCCACATCGACCGGTGCACCGAACAGCCACTGCCACACCAGATTCAGACCAGCCAAGGCCGCTAGGCCCAGCACGATCGGGCGGCCCAGGCGCCGCCCCCAGCCTTCAATGCCGCCCAGGCGTGCAGTCCAGGTTCGGTTCAGTTTCACGGGTGCTCCAGCGGGTCGTAGCCGATGATCTTCAAGCTGCTGATCGCGAACGTCGCATCCACCGGATCGGTGTTGCGGTTGCCGTCGCCGAACCCGCCGAACGCCGGAGGCGGGCTGAGCACACCCAGTGGCCCGGGACTCGACGTCGGCGCGGACTCCGGTTCGATCGGAGGACGTGAAGTCTGGCGGATCAGCATCTGCACCCGCGAAGCCAGCGCGGGCGGGCGGATCGGTTGCACCGCCTCGCCGTGGACGTTCTTGGTCTCCTGGGTGACCAGGGTCGCGTTGGTGTCGTTGAACAGGTACTGCACCGTGGTCACCACCCGATGCTGACCCCACTGCTTGGTGCCACTGCGGTCTGGGCCGATCCATCCCGGGGTCAGCGAAATCGCCGTGACGGCATAGGTCTTGCCCAAATCAATGTTGATGACCTGGCCGTCGGCGCCACCGCGAGCACACACGAACGCCGCGTAAGGGTCCTCACCGGACATGGTCTGCGCCGCTGTGGAACCGGCCTCCGGCAGACATGACCCGGCGGCATCGGCGGTATAGGGCAACGGACGATCATTGCTGGGCGACGGCGGCGCGACCGTCGGTGATGCACTGACCGGCGAAGCTACCGGATCGACCACCGACACGGCCCGCGCCGGCGGCTTCGGTTCGCCGGAATAGAACACCATCGCCCCTAGAACCGCCGCCACCACCAACGCCGCTGCGCCACCGGTGAAAGCGATCGCAACCTTGCGGTTATAGCGTTCTTTGACCGCTGGCTGTTGCAAACCCAGATCCGTCACGAAACCGCTACCGGACGCAAGCGGATCAACCGGATCGAGCAGCCCAGCGACCAAATCGACAGGTTCGCACGGGTAGTCGGCGCCGACATCACCGTCGCCGGTCTGCCGCCCCCAGCTGCCCACATCGGCAACCTGCGCATCAGGATCACCGTCGGCATCGACGACATTCACGCCGGACTCGAAAGGCTCGACGGGCCGGCCGCCGAAATTGACCTCGCGCACCAACCCGTCATCGGCCAGCGGCGCGTAATCATCCTCGTCGCTGTTCAGCGCGTTGAGGAAGTCAGCGTTGTCGGCGGTCAGTTCAGCGGCGGTCATCGCTGCCCCGGCGTGCAATGACGAGTGCCCGCCTCACCGCGGTGACTGAGCTGTCGCCGCTGGTGCGGCAGCTGCGCCACCGGTGCCGGCGACTGCTTTTGCGGAGTCCACACAACAGTGGGTCCCGGCATGAACGGGGTACCGGCCAGTTGCACCCAAGTGCGACCGCCGGCGTCAACACCCCAACTGGGCTCGGCAGGCATGTAGTGATGTGCGTACGGACTGTGACGCGACCGGCGCGCCCGGGCCGTGATTGCGCACAACCCGGCCACAAGGGCCGCGATGACCAGCAGAACCAACAGTGCCGGCATCGCCAGCAGGGCTAGCAGGAACATCACCACTCCTCGCGTCAAGAGTCCTCAACCACAACACCCATAGTGTGTATCATCCGAAGTAATAACACAAGAAAAGGCAAAAAAACATCATGACACCTGATCGGTACGATGACCTGCGCCGCGAGTGGATCGCGCGACACGCAGGCATCTTCACTATGCAGAACCGGCGAGCTGAACTGCTCAACCGTCGCATCCGCCACCGACACCGCGAGGCCGCCGGTGCTCGCCCCGACCAACACGACGACGCACCATCCCGCCCGCTGCTGGCCCGGTACGCCAAGATCAACACCGTCGAAGGCGTCCTAGAAGCCGGTGCCGCCACCATCGTGGCGATCGCCGCACCGATCGGCTGGCCAGCAGGAAAACTGCTCTACCACCGCATAGAGGCACTCATCCCCGACCGGCTGCGCTCCTACCCGATACCTGCCCTGCTCTGGTCGGCCGCCGCGATCGGCACAATCACCACCGCCGCCTACATCCTCGGCGACCACAGCACCACCGTGACCGCCACCTTGATCGCACCGTGGATCATGGCGCAACTGCCCGCAACCCTGCTCACCGCCGGGTGCTACGGAATCCTCAACGGCTGGCTAGCCATCGACGGCTCAACCGACTGGTGGCCACTCACCCCACCGCCGCCAGCCGTCGACCTCGACGTCTCCATGCTGCAAGCCGACGACCTAACATTCCGATCGATCTTCGCCACCGCTGACCCACCAGCACCATTTCCCGACCTGCCCCCCGTGGCCCACACCCCAGGCCAACCCGTCCGTCTGGTCGTCGCCGGCCTGCTGGTGTGCACACTCGGCACCCTGTGGACCACCACCACCGTCGCAATCGATCTCAAAGAGTTCCTCTTATCACCGGGACCTCAACCCACACTGGGAATCTGACCACCGTGGTCATGGCTGGGGCACTGAAAATGCGATGCTGGCTGGAGGCTGCGATGCGACGACTGGCGATCGTCACGATGACCACGGCGCTGTGTATCGCATTCGCGCCGATGCCCGCTGCTAAGGCGGCCAACATGACGGTGGGCATGAGGCTTCAATTCGAAGGCCACAGCTGCTCTCTTGGGTTCTTCGGGTTCGATGCCCACAAAGATCGGTTGGCTGTGACATCCGGCCACTGCGCGCACAGGTTGAACGAACCTGTATACAACGACAGCCATGTGCAACTTGGCGAGGTCGTATCCTTGCAGCGTGACGTTAAGGACAGCAATGGCAATCTGACGGGATCGCGCGGCTACACGATCATCTTCATATACGGACGGTTTTCGATTGAACCGTTTTTTGCTCGATCCGGATCAATCAGTGTTGACGACTCGGTTAGTAAATTCGGCGGTCGTACAGGTATGACTCACGGGCATATCACCAGGATACAAGACAACAGTGACCGCCCTGATCTGGCATTGATGTCTAGCGACATGGTTCAACTTCCCGGGGATTCGGGATCACCGTGGTACACCAGCGGCCCCACACTAGTCGGAATTGCTTCAAGTGGTAATCAAGAGCGTGAAGGAGGCGGCGCAGGGAGTCAAGCGCAGCCCATCAGTGATGTATTAAAGATGATTAGAACAGTTGCTCGCTACGGAGATGGATTCCACGTTTGGACTCAATAGCACCGTGTTTGTACGCAGCTTTGGCTGCGCCCCGACTGAAAGCAATTTTCGGTTAAACCGCGGCGGGTTTGTTGGCCGCCATCGCCCCGCGGCCGCTGGATTGGGCGATCAGACTGCGCGCTGCCTGATCGTAGAGAGCTTTGACGATCGACCAATCTGGTATCTCGACGGAAACCCCCGGCGTCCCACGAATCACCAGTCTTGCGTGGTTGACATCAGCGGGTAGGAGCTCCTGCCAACGGATTGTCGCCCCCAGCTCCGACGACAGCTGCTTTTCGCCACTGTTCTGCCCGAAGCTCTGGGTGCGACGGTTCGTCAACGGTGACCAGTTCTCCGCGGCGGTCAACAGGTCCTGTTCATGGGCGCCGTACATCACCAGCGTCGCTGGGAAGGTCTGTCGCAACTCCTCGGCGTAGTCGCGGCCGTAGACGGTCACCGTCTGCGCCGATGCCTGCACCGCGGCCACCAGGTTGATACCCAGCCCGCGGCCCTCCCCGACGATGCGCCGCAACGTGGGCAGGGGGGCGGTGTTGGGCAACTCGTCGACAATCATCAGCAGTCGGTGCATCTGCTCACGTCCCGCTGTCTTCTCCCGCCACCGGCGCACCAGGGAATCCAGCAACGTGACAGCCGCCCCGGCGACTGTGCCGTCGGCCGGCGCCAGCACAAACAACGTCGCTTGTGGGTCATCGAGGAACGACAAGTCGAACGTCGGATTGGCAGACCTATCGTCGAGTGCGGTGCGCAGCCACGGCATGATCGCCTTACGCATCGTGATCGCCACCGAGTCTCGCTGCCGCGCATCCATATCCAAAATCCGGTGTAGCATCGTCGCCAGTACCGGGTATTCCTCGCACCGATCAGCGGCCTGCATCCAACCTGGGTTCATGTCGTCGTCAGGGTTGATGTTGTCCACGGCCTGCAATACCCAGCCCATTCCGAGGCCGCTCGCTCGCGGGCCGTATGCCTTCTGTGCAGCCGCCGTCGAGGCCGCGTACAGGAACGCCGACAACGGTCCGGCTGCCTGCGATTCCCAGATCCCGCTGTCGGAGACCTGGTCGACTCCGCTGCCCAAACCCACCGTTGACATCTGTAGAATCGTCTCCGCCACCGTGAGCGCTTCACGAGCCGTGGTGATCGTGACCGTCGGGTCGTAGCTGAAACTGTGCACACCGTCTGGGTACACCGGGGATGCAACGGGACGCAGGTCGATCAACGCCCGCGGTCCATACCGGCGTTCCATCACGTGCTGCATCAGGTCGTCCTTGCTCGACACCACCACGGCCGGCCCACCCCACAGCACCGCCGCCGGCGCCAAGATGCGCCGGGTCTTACCGGTCTCGGTAGGGGCTGACACCAGCAGGTGCGCGGCGCTGTTGGGCACGTACAGCTGCTGGGCGCCGTTGCGCAACCGCCGACGCATGAAACCGCTGTAGGGGGTGGCAGGCTTGACGTACGGTGCTTCACCAATCCCAGCCATGCGTACTCCTCTAGTTAATGAGACAGAATGAGGCAGTTTAACATTTGAACGTTTCGGGGTGCCGTTACCGGCGATTCACATGGTGGGACATAGTGGGTGGGTTACATCGGCGCGGCGGCAGGCGGAGCATGGGGTCGATTCACCAGGTGATCGAGGCGCTGCGGCAGGCGCCGTCGAACTCCGAACGCGGTACGGAGTTCGAGAAGTTGATGGTCCGCTACTTCGAGTTGGACCCGATGCTGGCCCAGCAGTACGACCAGGTATGCCGGTGGATCGACTGGGACGGCCGTAACGGGCGCACCGATCAGGGCATCGACCTGGTGGCCCGCGAGCGTGATACCGGGGAGTTCACCGGGATTCAGTGCAAGTTCTACGAACCCGAGAACACCCTGCCCAAGGGGGAGATCGATTCGTTTCTCAACGAGCTCGGCAAGGAGCCGTTCACCAAGGGCATCATCATCTCCACCACCGACAAGTGGGGTCCCAACGCCGAGGACTCCCTGGAGGGCCGTTCCAAACCGGTGAGCCGGATCGGGTTGGACGTGATCGCCGAATCCCGCATCGACTGGGACATCGCCTGGACTCCCACCGGCCAGCTCGACGCCACCCTGACCCCGGCGAAGCGCTACGGGCCACGCCCGCACCAGCAGCAGGCCATCGACGCGGTGCTGCACGGCTTCGCGACCGGCAATGACCGGGGCAAGTTGATCATGGCGTGCGGCACGGGCAAGACGTTCACCGCACTGCGCCTGGCTGAGCGGGTCGCCGCCGACAACGGCGGTGTCGCCCGAATCCTGTTCCTGGTCCCCTCGATCTCCCTGCTGAGCCAGACCCTGCGGGAATGGACCGCCCAAACCGAACTGGACCTGCGCGCCTTCGCCGTCTGCTCCGACACCAAAGTCTCCCGCACGGTAGAGGATTTCAACGTCCACGACGTGCCGATCCCGGTCACCACCGACCCGACCCGCCTGGCCGCTGAGATGGCACACCGCAAACGGGCGGCCGGGCTGACAGTGGTGTTCTCCACCTACCAATCCCTACCCGCCGTCGCGGCCGCCCAGCAGGCTGGGGTCGACGCTTTCGACCTGGTGATCTGCGACGAAGCGCACCGCACCACCGGGGTCACCCTGGCCGGTGAGGACGAGTCGAACTTCGTGCGCATCCACAACCCTGACTACGTGCACGCGGCCCGCCGGCTGTACATGACGGCGACCCCGCGGATCTTCGCCGACACCGTCAAAGACAAAGCCGACGCCCATTCGGCTGAGTTGGTGTCGATGGACAACGAGCACGTCTTCGGCCCGGAGTTTCACCGGCTGAGCTTCGGGGAAGCCGTCGAACGCGGCCTGCTCACCGACTACAAAGTGCTCGTCTTGACCATTGACGAGTCGGTGATCGCCTCCCGGCTGCAACGCGAACTGGCCGGGTTCGCCGGCGAACTACCGCTCGATGATGCCTCCAAGATCGTCGGCTGCTGGAACGGGCTGGCCAAACGCGTCGGCACCGGTGGCGGTGGCGGGTTCGCACCCGGTGAGGCACCGATGCGCCGCGCAGTCGCGTTCGCGAAAGACATCAAGACCTCCCAGCAGCTCGCCGAGATGTTCCCCCGCGTCGTCGAGGCATATCAGCAGATGCTCGACGAGCACGCCACCGACGGCCAACCTGTCGATGACACCAACCGGGGGCTCACCTGCTCAGTGCGCCACGTTGATGGGACGTTCAACGCCCTGGCCCGCAACCATCAACTGTCCTGGCTCAAAGGTGTTGTCGCCGAGGACGAATGCCGCATCCTGTCCAACGCCCGGTGTCTGTCCGAAGGGGTAGACGTGCCCGCTTTGGATGCGGTGCTGTTCCTCAACCCCCGCAACTCCGTCGTCGACGTCGTGCAATCCGTCGGGCGGGTGATGCGCAAAGCCGAGGTCAAGGACTACGGGTACGTCATCCTGCCCGTCGCGGTCCCCGAAGGCGTCGCACCCGCGCAAGCCCTCGGTGATAACCAGCGGTTCAAGGTCGTCTGGCAGGTGCTCAACGCCCTGCGCTCCCACGATGAGCGCTTCGACGCCATGGTCAACTCCATCGCGTTGAACGGCAAGCCGGACACCACAACCGGTCACGGCAGCACCCTGATGAGCGACCACATCGGCCCCATCACCGACAGCCCCGACGGTGCCGCCGCGACCGCCGGCAGTGATGAGGCCACCCGCCAGCAGTTGGTGCTGTTCTCGGTGTCGGCGTGGCAGGAGGCGATCTACGCCCGCATCGTCGACAAGGTCGGCACCCGCACCTACTGGGAACAATGGGCTTCCGATGTTGCCGACATCGCCGCCCGCCTGGTCACCCGCATCACCGCACTACTCGACAACACCCCTGCCGCCACCGCAGGGTTCGAGGCATTCCTCACCGGCCTACGCGACAACCTCAACAACTCCATCACCCGCGCCGACGCCGTCAGCATGCTCGCCCAGCACCTGATCACCAAACCGGTGTTCGACGCCCTCTTCGCCGGGCATGACTTCGCCACCCACAACCCGGTATCCCAGACGATGCAGACGATGGTCGACAACCTCGGGGATGCCGGCCTGGAAGCCGAAACCGCCGGACTGGAGGGCTTCTACGCCTCGGTACGCCGCCGCGCATCGGAAGTGAGCAGCGCCGAGGGTAAGCAGCAGGTCATCGCCGAGCTCTACGAGAAGTTCTTCCGCGTCGGCTTCAAGAAGCAAGCCGATGCCCTGGGCATCGTCTACACCCCCACCGAGATCGTCGACTTCATCCTCCGTGCCGTAGACACCGTCTCCCGCAAGTGCTTCGGGCGCGGCCTCACCGATGAGGGTGTGCACATCCTCGATGGGTTCACCGGCACCGGCACCTTCATCACCCGGCTCCTGCAATCCGGGCTCATCCGCGCTGATGACCTCACCCGCAAATACACAGCCGAGTTGCACGCCAACGAGATCACGCTGCTGGCCTACTACATCGCCGCGGTCAACATCGAAACCACCTACCACGCCCTGGCCGGCAAAACCGCCGGCGCTGACGCCTACGAGCCGTTCCCCGGCATCGTCCTAGCCGACACCTTCCAAATCTCGGAGGCCGGCGACTCCATGGACTCAATCATGTTCCCCCACAACAACGCCCGCATCGAAAGGCAGCTCGCGACGCCCCTGAAGGTGATCGCAGGAAATCCCCCGTACTCCGTTGGGCAGACCAGCGCCAACGACCTCAACGCCAACGTCAAATACCCGACCCTCGACGAGCGGATCGAAACCACCTACGCCAAACGTTCAACCGCGACCAACAAGAACAGCCTCTACGACTCCTACATCCGCGCCTTCCGCTGGGCCACCGACCGCATCGGCGACACCGGCATCGTCGGGTTCGTCTCCAACGGCGGCTGGGTTAGCAGCAACACCGCCGACGGGATGCGACTCTCCCTGGCCGACGACTACACAGCGATCTACGTCTACAACCTGCGGGGAAATCAGCGCACTTCCGGTGAAGAATCTCGCCGGGAGGGCGGCAAGGTATTCGGCTCCGGTAGCCGCAACACCGTCGCCATCTTCATCGGCATCAAAGACCCCACCCGCACCGGGCCGTGCCAGGTGTTCTACCGCGACATCGGCGACTACCTCAGCCGTGAGGACAAGCTACGGATCATCGGCGAGTCTCAACTCGACGTCCTCAGTTGGGAACACATCGCGCCGAATGCACAGGGGGACTGGACCGACCAGCGCGACGACACCTTCAGCACCTGGCCGGCCATCGGAGAAAAGAGACCCGATACCGACCAGCTCACCGTGTTCCGTCTTCATTCGGGTGGCCTGAAATCCAATCGAGACGCCTGGGTCTATGGATTCGCACGTGTTGCAGTCGAATCAAACGTCAGGCAGTCAATCGACTTCTACAACACGCAGGTTGACGCTTTCGTCGCACATTGCTCGGTGCACCGCTTCGCAGACCGTAAGGCCGAAGCAGACCGGTTCATTGACGTTGACCCGACAAAAGTGAGCTGGGGGGGAACGCTCAGGGCGGACTTCTCCGCAGGTACGCACCATGCCTACGACCCCGACTCCATCACAGTCGGCCTGTACCGTCCCTTCACCAAGGAGTACGTGTACTTCAACAAATCGATGAACGAACGGCAGTATCAGCTCCCGTCGATGTTCCCAACGCCGCACCACACGAACCTCGGGGTCGTGCTCACCGGTCCGGCGTCGCACTTCGAGTTCACACCGTTCATCACGGACCTACTACCCAACCTGCACACACTGGACACTGCACAGTTCTTCCCTCGCTGGACCTACGAGGCGGCCGAATCTGATGACGGCGGAATGGATTTCAGGGCGGGCGATGGCGGTGAGGTCGACGAGTACGGTTACAGGCGGGTGGACAACATCACCGACGCCATCCTCAAGCTCTACCGCGAGGCCATCGGCGGCCAGGTTACCAAGGACGACATCTTCTTCTACGTCTACGGGCTGCTGCACGACCCGGCCTACCGCAGCGCCTACGCCGCCGATCTGAAGAAGATGCTGCCGCACATCCCCACCCCGGAGACCCGGGACCGGTTCGAGCAACTGGCCAACGTCGGTCGTCGGCTGGCCGATCTGCACGTCAACTACGAGACCGTGGACCCCTACCCGCTGGACGTTCAACTCAAGCCGGGCGCCAACGCCACTGACCGCGAGACCTGGCGGGTGCAGAAGATGAAGTGGCGCAGCAAAACTGACCACACCGCCATCGTCTACAACGGCGCGGTGACCGTCGCTGGCATACCCGAGGAGGCCGAACGCTACATGCTCGGCTCCCGGTCGGCACTCGCTTGGATCATCGACCGCTACCAGGTCAAGACCGACCCGGCATCGGGCATCGTCAAGGACCCCAACGAGGGGTGTCGGTAAGGATCGTGTCACCAGGTACAAAC
>NZ_JAHCLR010000065.1 GCF_018455725.1 Mycolicibacter acidiphilus | reverse complement strand
GTCGTAGACCTTGGCGATGGGCAACGGTTGTAGGTGGCTTTCGCCGGTGTCGAGGATCGTGCGTTCGTGGAGTCGGCCTTGGTCGGTCCAGATGTTGTGGGTGTCGCCGCAGCCGCAGTCGATGGTGGCCAGTGGGGTCGGTTTCGCGGTGCCGGCGTGCGGTGGGACCAGGGCGAGCAGGCCTTGTTTCATGACGTGGTCGATGTGGGTGCCGCGGAAGGCACCGTCGTAGCAGATGCCGTCGACGCGCAGGTCGGGCCGCCTGGTGAGGTGGTCGAGCATGGTCAAGGTGGTGCCGGCTTCGCCTTTGTAGCCTTTGCCGTGCGTGACGGGCATGGTGTCGAGGACGACGCGCAGGTTTCGGGTGGTGTCGGGGCGGGCGCTGAGGATGGCGAATTTGGTGCCGAACCGGTATTCGGGTTTGTCGTCACCGTTCTGCACTTCGGTGTGGGCGTTGACGGCAGGGCGCCCTTCGGCGGTGCGGCGTTCGACGGTCTTCTTGCGGTGTGGTGCTGCGACGACGGTGCCGTCGCCGACGACGAATTGGCCGCGGGCAGGGTTGGTACGCGATACCGGGGTGTCGGGGTGCAGGCAGTCGAGTTGTCGGGCGAGGCTGGCGGCGGTGTCGAGCAGGCCCTGGTGCAGGGCGTCGATGTGTCCGTCGATCTTGTCTTGGGCGTAGCAGTGGTGGTGGCGCTGCGGGGGCTGTTCGCGGGCGGTCTTGCCGCTGGCACCGGCTTGTCGGCGGATGATCTGCCAGTATTCGGGGTTGGCCATGATCCGGCTGGCGTGGTTGGCGCTGCCGAACGCGCCGTGCAGCACTTTGTGGATGACCGATACCCAGGCTGGGTAGTGGGCGGGCCGCCCGGGGGTGTTGGGGGGCCGGTCGGGGATCAGGTCGGCGATCGCATACAACGCTGGGTAGGAGGCGACGGCTCGTACTTTCTCCAGTTCGAGCAGGGTGTTGTTGTCGCCGGGAGTGGGTAGGGCTTGCAGTGTGTGTTGGGTGATGCGGCCAGCACCGAACGCCTCATCGGCACGATCGTGCCGGGGTGAGGTCGGGTGCTGGGTGGTCATGGGGTCGGCTCAGTCGTCCTGGCGCCACTGGTAGCCGATAAGGGTGGCGACACCGTCGAGGGAGCCCGATCCGAGAAGGCGGGCGGCGGCTTCGATACGGCCGGTGTCGTCGAAGACGCGGCGGGCGGCGTGCGCGGTCAGCGACGAGGGTTTGATTCCGGGGGTGGTGCTCAGTCCGGCACGCGTGAGTACGTCACGGACGGTGACGCAGACCCGGGCTTGGCGCTGGGCGTCGGAGCCCTCCGAGCCGGTGCAGACGATGGCCTCCGCGCCTGCACCTTGCTCGCTCAGGTGTCGGATGCGATCGGCGATGACGCGGCGGGCCCAGGTGTCCAGGGCCAGTTGGCGGGGCCGGTGTTTGGTCGATCCGTGCGCCCAGACCGTGTTGGTGGTGGGGTCGATGTCGTCGATGCGGATGTGGCCGAGTTCGCTGGTGTGTGCCCCGACCAGCAGCAGGGCGGTGGTGGCGGCGTGCCGGGTCGGTGTGGCGTGCTCGGCGAACAACCGCACCAGGGCGGCCTCCTCGTCGTGCAGGGGCCGCACCGTGGTGGCTTCCCGGTCGGGTAGCTCGATGTCGGTGGTCGGGTCATCGAGGGTCAGGCCCAGACGGCGCGCGGTGCGGAAGAACGCCCGCAGTGCTGCGCGCCGGTTGTGCATGGTGGCCACCGCTGCCGCGCCGACGGTGCCGTGACGGGAGCGACCTTTGGCGGCAACGAATTTGGCTACCAGTTCGGTGTCGGCACCGGCCAGGGTGGTGACGTCGTAGGCGGCGGCGAATCGGGTGAACCGGCGGGCCAGTAGCGCGAACTTGTCCAGGGTCTGCGTCGACATCGCCCCATCGACGGTCCAGGCCGCCACCACGGTGTCCACGGCGGTGATCAGGCTGCCCTCAACCATGGCAGGCTCCCACGGCAGTGCCAGTGTAAGCTGTGCTGCGATCATGAGATCGCCACGTCACGGCGTGATACGGCATTGCTGAACCCTCCAAAACGGTGCATATGTGCACCGGAATGGTAAGGGTGGCGCTCGCCGCGAGTGATCGGGAGGTCGGTCCGAGATATCGTCGGCTGATGCCACGCAGTCACGGTGATCGGCAACCTGTTGTGTATCTGGACAGCGGCGCATGGCCCGACGGACAGTTGATTCCCGATGCCCCGCCGTCGGCGTCGGCCGCCCAGCAACTCGCCCGTGCCCTGCGTGTGGCGATGGCAGAGACCGGGACCGGTCAACGTGCGCTCGCTGCCACCACCGGAATTGCGCACACCACCATCGGCCGGATCCTGGCCGGCACCGTGCTGTGCGACATCGGGACGCTGGCCAGCCTCGAAAACGCCCTGGGGCGTGCGTTGTGGCCCCGTCTGGTTGTCGGGAAGAGACGCCCTGAAATCCGTACCGAAATGTGACACATGTGGCACGATACATTCGATCGAAGTCATTACGGCGCTATGTTGTCGGTGTGTTGCACTTGACTCGTGTTCCGTGCGCCAGAACAATGGTGGTCACGCGGGTGTGGTCAAACGGAAGATATGGGCGGTGCGGTGATGGCTAAGGCCGGCAAGTCGCTGATGGACCTGATCGAGATCGCCGCCAAACGTCACGACGGGGCGTCAGGTCGCCGGCTTGCCGACCTCGCCCAGCGGGCCGGCCACGACATCTCGCATGCGACACTCAACCGCCTGCGACAAGGCACTTACGCATCGCGGCCCACGGATGCCTCGATCAGGGCCATCGCCTACTTGGCCGAAGTGCCCGAAACCGTCGCGTTCGCCGCGGTGGGGGTGCGCCCCCCTGCGGCCGACCAGTATCAGGTCCCGGCCGAGGCGCACCGGATGAACACCCGCCAGCGCAGGGCCCTCGACGAACTGTTGAAGGCGTTCGTGGTCGAACAGGCAGCGCCGACCACCCCCGGGCTGGGTGCGCTGCTGGCCGCCCGCGACGATTTGGCGGCCGCATTGGCCACTGCCGAGTCGGACCCAGGCCCGCTGGCTGCGGCGGCGCACGCGGCGATCGCCGCGATCGACGATGTCGCCGCGGCATTGTTCAGTGACGCTGTCGGCTTGGGTGAGTCGCATGACGATGCCGCATGGGTGCCAGCAGGCGATCCAACGCCGGTGGTATATGCCACCGGCGGACGGTAGCGGTGATCGTGCTGGACTGACAGGCGAATAGGGGGCGCAACCGTGATACCAGCGTTGGGGCCCGGCGGAGTGCTGCCGCCGGGACGCTACCGGGCAACACGAGAACAGTTGCAGGCCACATTCGTCGACGGCCGCGGCCAGGTGCGAGCGGAGTTGTGGCGGCACTGGCGTACCGCCACCAACCTGCTCGCACGCCATGTCCACGTCAACGCCGCCTGGCTGCACGGGACGTTCCTGTCCGGGTCCACCGCGCCGGAGGCTGTCGGCTGCGTGTATTGGGCCGAAGATGTCGAGCTGGACAAGGCCCGCCTGGATGACACCGCACGAAACCTTCTGCGCGCCTTTGCCTCCCCTGGGGAGATTCGCCGTATCGTCGGGCTCAACGTCGACACACAGCTGGCGGCCTGGCACTGTCAACCCGATCTGAGTGCCCGCGATGACCGCTACACCGACTACGCGCACGACCGCGGCACCATGGATGACCTGCTGCAGCGCATCGCCACTGGCTCCGACGGAGCAGGGTTGAGTAGGGCGAGCGCTTGGCCCCAGTGCGGCTACGTGGAGGTGCTTGTCGATGACTACACCTGACGACGAACTCGACAGGCTGGAGTCGGCGATCCTGTCGGCCATGAGCGACCCGGCGATCGACGAGCGAATCCCGGACTGGACCACCGCCCACGATCTGACTCGCATCGGCATCGAAGCCATGCTCGACACCCAAAAGCTTGGGCGCGTCCTGGTCTCGCGGGGCAACATCCACATCAGCGGCGACGGACTCCGCGACTCGTCGGCCCGAGTCAACGACCTTGCCCGCGTCATGACCGGTTTTCAACGACTCGCCACCGCCGTCGGCGCCTCCCAAGTTGGTGACAAGGAACTCGGCAAACAACCCACCGCTGATGTGCAGCGCCGCACTGACCTCCTGCTGAGCGCTGCCACCTCCCCCGAATCCATCGCCCTCACCTTCACCCCGGCCATCACGCCCAACGACGAGCTCGGCGACCCCGGGATGCTCGTCGAACTTGAATCCGACGATCAGATGCTCGACACCGCTGTCGGCGCTGCGATCGACGTGCTCGCCGCCGGCAATGACATTGGCCTGAGCCCGCTCGAATCGGCGTTCGTCGATCTGCTTGGCACCCTGGGGCCACGCGCTGCGGCCGCGGTGCGAGACCTGGCCAAGACGCTCGACCGCGCCCGATTCGACATCGACATCGCCTGGCAACAACCCACGCGAACCACCCGCCGGGTCCACATCAGCGCCGGCACCGCAGCCCACATCGCTACAACCGTCGAACACACCAACCTGGATGAACAGCGCATCACCATCGTCGGCGAGTACCTCACCGTCAGCGCCGTCACATCCTGGCTGATCAAACAAGACGACGGCGACACCATCACCGTCAAACTCGGCCGCATCGACCCCGCCCAGACCAAAGGCCTCGCCGTCGGCGACCGAATCCGCATCGAGGCCATCATGAAAACCGAAACCACCACCGGCGGCAACGCCAAAACCACCTACACCGCAAAGGCTTTCGAACGACTCGACCACGCCGACTAGCTTGGGCGACAACCGAAACGTGCGGCAGGTCCTTCGCCGGGTGTTGACGTGAGAGCCTCAGGCCGCAGTCGCGGCCGCGGCTTCGGAAAGTCGTTCAGGCTCGCTGCAGTCTGAACAGTGGCACGACATCACCGTCTCCGCTCTTGCGCTGGGCAGCCGTACGGTTCGGTATCCAGAGTTCAAGTCGGTGCGGGTCGATGCCGAAGTCGTGTGACGCTGCCATGTAAGGCGAATCTCCGTACATCTCAGACAGCATGTGCCACAGTAGGATTGGCTGCTCAACACCAACCTCGACCGGCTCATTTTTTCGCCATCCCCTTGATGAAACCTGAATCATCAGCGACCTGTGGCGGTCTGGGGAAATTAGGCGAAGGTCCCGGCCGCGTTGAATCAATGCTTGTATGGCGATCCCCCAGCGAGCCTTGATCCGGGCGTACCCGTTGAGGCTCAGAGATTCCGAGAGGTCTTCTTCGGCCACTTCTTGCGGGTACAGGAACGCTCCGGCAAAGCGGTGGGCCTCCTTCTCACGGGAACGCTCGTCGGCAATGTCTCGGTGCCGATGAAGCTTCAAGTGGCCGAGCTCATGGGCGATGGTAAATCTCTGGCGGTCTCCGGCGCCTGTCGGGGCGTACATCACCAGTGCTGAATCTGATGTTGCCCTGGACATTCCCGAATGCCCATCGAAGGCCGGGTGCTCCGCCCCGAGTCGGACCAGTGGGGCGACGGCAACGCCCGAACGCTCAACGGCGCGCATGACATGTGAGACGGGTTGATTTCGGGGAATCCTTAGCTCATCGCGTGTGGCGGCGGCGATGTCTTCGATATCAGCCGGGGTTATATCTTCGGCGACAGACTCAAGGGACAATTGCTTTCTGCCGGAGTCGTCCATGAGTTGCCCCGTGATGCGCTGCATCTCGGCGAAACAGCGCAGCGCAGCCCTTGTGGCCTTGGCGCCTGCTCCCGCGGTCTTGCGGAAATGCACCGCCGCGGGGTCGACCGCCATCGGGGGGGGATCGAAGAACGTCAGCGGCATTCGTACCGCGTTGCACACCGTGACGACTAGCGCCGACGACAGTTCTCTATCGCCTCTTTCGACCGCCGAGATGGTCGACTGAGGTACTCCGGCCAGCCGAGCCAACTCGGTCTGTGTCAGCTCCAGCAGTTCACGAAGGTCGTTCAACCTGGCGCCAGGGCTAGGCGCTCCCGCCACTGCCGTCCTCCTCGTCGTAGCTGATGGCGGTCTCGTCGAGACCTTCGTCAAGAACTTCGAACCGCATCGATTCGAAGTCGGTCCGCGTCCGCGGGAGGTCGGCCGAGAAATCGATCGGCACCCCCCGGTGCGAACTGCCAGGTCCTATCGGACGCACCACCCGAAGCGAGATTCCCTCCTCCTCCTGCTCGTCCCAGAGCGTCAGCAGGTTGTGGGAGGGGATCGTGGGCTCTCCCCACAAAGCCAGCTGGGCGCACGGCCGGTTGCGGTAATACGCACGACGGCGAGTGTTCGAACCAGCGCACGGTACCCCACCAGGAGTGGGCGCCTCCCGCAGGAGCCGCAGTGCCAGATCTCCGTCTGAATGGATCAGGTGGACGGCGCCATTCTGACTATGGCGTTTCCGGTCGAGTGTCCATCCGTCAGCCTCATGACCGGCGAGGTAGTCGAAGACCTCGCTGCGGTAGTGGGTGGTACGCAACCACCGCTTGTCGTCGCCGTGGGCGATGCCAAGGTCGTCGATTCGGACCCGCGCGTGGCCGAACGCATCGTGAAGCGGCTCGACCAGGGAAGATATCCCGTGCACGAGGTGCGAAAGGTTACTCATGCCGCGATAATATCGCAGAATCGCGATATTATCGCGGCAGATGCAACGTTGTGTCGTGGATAGTTGTTATGGTCAGTCACGGCTCGGCCGTCGCCGCGAGCGTATGCACGTTCGCTCTCTGCGGGTTCAGAGGCTGTCGGGTCCGGTGGGTGCGCGGAAGGTCCAGTCCGTAGCGCAGCTCAACGATCGAGCCGCTGCGCGGATATGCTGGCACATCGTCATGAACCGTCAGCAGGGTAAGAGCGGCCGGGCCGAGTTGGAGTCGGGGATATCGGCTGATCTGCGTGCGCTGACGGCCGAGTCCGAGCAGATCGGCCAGCTTTTCGCCGGCTCGCAGGAGGTTCGGCCCACCGACTTTCGAGCGCTGCTGCACATCATGGTCGCCGAGACTGCCGGCACGCCGATCAGCCCGGGTGAGCTCGGTCAGCGAATGGGCCTGTCGGGTGCGGGGATCACCTACCTGGTTGATCGTTTGATTGCTTCCGGTCACGTGCGGCGTCAGGATCATGCCTCCGATCGACGCAAGATTGTGCTGCGCTACGCCGAACTGGGCCTGGACACGGCCAGGGCGTTCTTCACCCCGCTGCAGCAGCACACCCATGACGCGTTGGCCGCACTGCCCGACGCCGATCTCACGGCGGCGCGACGGGTGTTCACTGCGCTGATTGCGGCCATGGGCCGGTTCCGCTCCGAGCTCGACGCGCCCTGAGCCGGTCGAGATGACGATACTGCTGTGGTTCCGCCGCGATCTGAGGCTCGGTGACCTGCCGGCCCTGTTGGAGGCCGCCGCCGGCGACGAACAGGTGCTCGGGTGTTTCGTGTTGGACCCGGTCCTGGAGGCCTCAGCGGGAGCACGTCGGTTGCAGTTTCTGGGTGATTGCCTACGGAGCCTGCGGGACGAAATCGACGGCAGGTTGCTGGTTACCCGAGGCCGGCCGGAAGAACGAATCCCAGCGATTGCCAACGCGATTAATTCAGCGGCGGTGCATGTTTCGGCGGATTTCACCCCGTTTGGGCGACGGCGCGACGAGAAGGTTCAGGCGGCGTTGGGCGACGTGCCGCTGACCACGACTGGCTCACCGTATCTGGTGTCGCCGGGCCGCGTCGTCAAAGACGACGGCACCCCCTACAAGGTGTTCACCCCGTTTTTCCGGCGCTGGCAGGAGCACGGCTGGCGGCAGCCGGCGCGGTCAGGGCCGAACTCGGCGCAGTGGCTCGATCCGGCTGCACTGCCGGCTGCGGCCGCAGCGCCGGTGGAGATCCCCGATCCGGGCCTGCGCCTTGAGCTGCCGGCCGGCGAGGGAGCCGCGCTGCGGGGTTGGGCGCAGTTCTGCGACACGGTCTTGGCCGGCTACGCGGAGGATCGGGACCGGCCCGATCTCGATGCGACCAGCCGGATGTCGGCGCACCTGAAGTTCGGCACCATCCACCCGCGCACGATGGTCGCCGACCTCGACCGGCCGGGCGCCGGCCCGGCGGCGCTACGGCGGCAGTTGGCGTTCCGGGACTTCTACGCGGCGGTGCTCTACCACTGGCCGCACAGCGCATGGCGCAACTGGAATCGCAACTTCGATGCGATCGAAACCGACACAGGCGCGGATGCCCGACGACTCTTCGAGCTGTGGAAGCGCGGTGAGACCGGCTTCCCGATCGTCGACGCGGGCATGCGCCAGCTGCACCAGACCGGGTTCATGCACAACCGGGTCCGAATGATCACCGCGTCGTTCCTGGTCAAAGATCTGCACCTGCCGTGGCAGTGGGGGGCGCGCTGGTTCATGGAACAGCTGGTCGACGGTGACATGGCCAACAACCAGCACGGCTGGCAATGGTGCGCGGGATGCGGCACCGACGCCGCCCCCTACTTCCGGGTGTTCAACCCGACGACACAGGGCCGCAAATTCGACCCCGATGGCGACTACGTCCGCCGCTGGGTTCCCGAACTCGCGCACGTCGCCGATGCCCACCTCAGCAAAGCGGGCCGGCCACCGGGTTATCCGGTGCCGATCGTCGATCACGGCCAAGAACGTGCCGAGGCGCTGCGCCGCTACCGGCAGCTGGGCGGGTAGGCCACCAGATCTTCTCGCCGATCAGTGTGAACAGCGCCGGGATGACCAGGGTGCGCACCACGAAGGTGTCCAGCAGAATGCCGAGCCCGACGATGATGCCCAACTGGGTCAACACGATCAGCGGCAGCACCCCCAGCACGCAGAACACCGCCGCCAGCACCACCCCGGCACTGGTAATGACGCCGCCGGTGGCCGAGACCGCGCGCACCACGGCGTCCCGGGTGCCGTGGCCGGCGGTCTCTTCACGGGCGCGGGTCACCAGGAAAATGGTGTAGTCGACGCCGAGCGCCACCAGAAACAGGAACGCGAACAGCGGCGTGCTGTTGTCCAGTGCGGGGAAACCGAATAGGTGGATGCTGGCCCAGCCGCCCAGGCCGAGCGCGGCCAGGGCACTGAGCACGGTCGCAGCGACCAGAATCGGTGGAGCGAGCACCGCGCGCAACAGCACCACCAGCACCGTGAGCACGACCAGCAAGATCACCGGGATCAGCACGAGACGGTCGCGAGCGGCGGCAGCACGGATGTCTAGGGCTTGGGCGTCCGCGCCACCCACCAATGCGGTGGCGTCGACGGACCGGACCGCGGCCCGCAGTGCGGTGACGGTGTCGAACGCCTCGGGGGTGGCCGGTGCGGCGTTGATCACCACCGACCAGCGGGTCAGCCCGCCCCCGGATTCACCGGTCGGCGCTGCGGAGACGACGCCGGTGGTCTCGCTGATGGCCTGTTGCACCGGTTCCTGTTGTGCGGTGTTGGCGACGATGACGGTGGGGTTCGCTTCGCCGGCGGGGAAATGGCGGGCCATGGTCTGCAATCCGGTTACGGAGTCGGCGTGGATGCGGAACTGCTCGATCTGCGACAGCCCGACCGGCAGACCGAGCAGTCCGCCTGCCAGCGCCACCAGCAGGGTGACGGCGACTGCGCAGACCGGTCCGGGGCGCCGGGCGACCGTCTCGGCGACCCGATGCCACCCCCCGGTCGCCGTGCCGGCGAGGTCCGCGGGGTGGGGGATGAACGGCCAGAACACTTTGCGGCCGACCAATCCCAGCAGCGGGGGCAAGACGAACAGCACGAACACCGCGGCCACCAGCAGCCCGCAGGCGGCGCAGAGACCGAGGCTGCGGGTGCTCGGGGTCACCGCCAGAAGCAAGGTCAACAAGGCCAGCACCACCGTCGCGTTGCTGGCTGCGATGGCCGGACCGGCGGCCCGGACCGCCCGGCGCAGCGCGGATCGGTGGTGGGCGTTGGTGCGCAGTTCCTCCCGGTAGCGCGAGATCAGCAGCAGCGCATAGTTGGTGCCGGCGCCGAAGACCAGCACGCTGGTGATCCCCGCGGTGGAGCCGTCGAAGGTGACGCCGGCGGCCTTGGCGACGTCGGCCCCCACCACGGTGGCGACCCGGTCGGCGAACGCGATCACCGTCAGTGGCAGCAGCCACAGCACCGGCGACCGGTAGGTGAGGATCAGCAGCAGCGCGACGACCAGGGCGGTCACCACCAGCAGGGTGACGTTCGCGCCTGAGAACGCGTTGGCGATGTCGGCGCCGAACGCCGGCCCTCCGGTGACGGACACGATCAGATCGGCAGGCAGTCCGTCGCTGGCGGCGGCCCGCAGCGATGCGATCGTGTCGCGCAGTGCGAAACCCGACAGCGCGCTGCTCAACGGCACCGTGCCGATCGCCGCCCTGCCGTCGGCCGACGGGATGGTCGGCGACGATGGCCCGCCGAGGGCGGATACGACGTGCAGCATGCGATCGAGGGCCTGCGCGGAGGCATCGAAATCGGCCGGATTCAGCACCGATCCATCCCTGCGGGTGACGACCAGGATCGCCGATGCGTGATTGGCGTCGGGGAACTGGCTCAGCACCGCCGCAACCCGGCCGGACTCTGACGAGTCGGGCAGTGAGATCGGCGACTGGGTTGCGCCGGAGTTGGTGCCGCTGAGACCCAGCAAAGTACCCGCCACCAGGGCGACGGCCAGTGCCACCAGCCACGAGCGGACCCCGGTCACCGTAGCAGCCATCCGCGTCCAGACCATGCGGGTGAGCCTTTCATTCAATGAATACTTAATCAACTGAACAACTGGTTCGAATTGCGCTAGGCTCGGTGATCTGATGCAACGCGATCAGCTCGGCAGTCTCGTCGATCCTGGCACCAGTCGGGGCGGCGCTACGCGCCTTTTACAGACCATCAGCCCGAGAATGCCAGCATGCTGAAGGCCATCACCACGACGGCGAAGGCTGTTCTGCAGGCGGCCGGCTCGGTCGTGGGTGTCCGGCAGGGGACTGAGGAACCGGCCTACCGTGTTGAGCAACTCACCTCCAACGTGCAGATTCGCCGATACGGGCAGCGCATCGCCGCCGAGACGACGGTGGCCGCCGGCGAAGAGGCCGCGCGCAGCATCGGATTCCGGCGGTTGGCCGGCTACATCTTCGGCGGCAACAACACCGCCACCAAGATTGCGATGACCGCCCCCGTAGCCGAGCATGCCGGTACCACCGGGCAATGGGTGATCAGGTTCTTCCTGCCGGCCGACAAGACGATGGCAGCACTTCCGCAGCCCAACGACCCGGACGTGCGGATAGTGGGCATCCCCGCCGAAACGCTCGCCGTGCGCAGGTTCACCGGCGACCGAAGCCCGCTTGCCATCGCCGCGAACACCGCCAAACTGCTGGACGCCTTGCGCGAGTTGGGCTTTGAGCCAACCGGAGCCCCAGCCGCGTGGTTCTACGACCCTCCGTGGACAGTTGCCGCATTGCGCCGCAACGAGATCGCAATACCTGTCGCAGACCGTCTTTGAGCGAAAGGATCACCGTGCGCATTCCGACTTTGGCTGCTACTGCAGCAGCGGTAGCCGTCACCGCCGCTGCCGGCGCTCGCGCAACCGCCCCGCAGGTCACGTCGCGCTGGTATCAGCAGCTGCGCAAACCCGCCTATCAGCCACCCCGTCAGGTCTTCCCGGTGGTCTGGCCGGCGCTGTACGCAGACATCGCCGTCGTCTCAGCGTCCACCCTCGACCGGTTGGACTCCACCGGCCGGGACCGGGAACGCGGCACGTACCAGGTGGCGCTGATCATCAACTTGGTGCTCAACGCCGGCTGGTCGTGGCTGTTTTTCAACCGGCGCCGCTTCGGTACCGCCACCGTGCTCAGCGCCGGCCTTACGGCCAGCAGTGTCGACCTGGCCCGCCGAGCCGTCGCGGCGCGGGGCGCAGGCGCACTACCTCTGGTGGTGTACCCGCTATGGTGCACCTTCGCTACTGTGCTCTGCGGGCACATCAGCCTGCTCAACAGCGGGCACCGCGCTCCGCCGACTCGCTCGGCGGTCACACCGTGATGATTCCCGGACCACTTCGCGCACTGGCTGAGGTGGTGCGCGTTCCCTGGCTTCCAGGAGTTTTCGCTGTCGCTGCTGTCAGGGGCTTGATCGCAGCCTCGCTGCCGATTGCATCGCTTGCGCCGCTGACGCAGGTGTCGGGTGACTGGTCGGGTCAGGTTCGTCTCACCAGCGCGGACCTGGCGGATTCACCGCTCGGGGACGGCACCGCACTGCTGATGGGGGGCACCAGCATTCCGCAACCGAGCCCGCTATACCTCGACGCCGCCAACACCCTGTACCTGCAGCCGCACGGCTTCGGCGGCACCCTGCAATCCCTGTTCACCCCCGAGAACATCAGCGCAACGTCGCAGTCGCGGGGTCTGCAGATCCTCGACTCCACGATCCTGCAGAAGATCGCCGACGGCGACGTCAGCGCCCAGAACCCGCTCGTGGTGTTCGGTTATTCGCAGAGCGCTTCGATCTCCTCGGACGTCATGCGCCAGCTTGCCGGCCAGGGAGTGCCCAGTGATTACGTGCACTTCGTGCTGATCGGCAACCCGTCGAACCCGGTCGGCGGCATGAGCGTCGCGACCAGCGGGCTCTACCCGGAATATCTCCAGGCCAACGTGGCGACCCCGAGCACCTTGTACCCGACGGACGTCTACACCCACGAGTACGACGGTGTCGGGGACTTTCCGAAGTATCCGCTCAACCTGCTCGCGGACCTCAACGCCGCCCTGGGCTTCATCTATGAGCACGGCACCTACTTGAGCCTGTCGCCGGAGCAGATCAGCGACGCCGTTGCGCTGCCCACGTCGGCGGCCGACACCATGGTCGATTACTACATGATTCCGTCGGAGGGTCTGCCGCTGCTGGAACCGCTGCAGTTGATCCCGATAGTCGGCCAGCCCCTGTACGACCTGCTCGAACCCGATATGCGGATCCTGGTGAACCTCGGCTACGGCAGCATCGATCACGGGTGGGCACCGGGCGACGCCGACGTCGTCAGTGCCTCCGGATTGTTTTCGACTGACCTCAATCTCGGCGATGTTCTCACCGCGCTGGGAAACGGCCTGCAGAAAGGGATCGGTGACTTCATCACCGATCTCGGCAATCCGACGACGTATGAGATCACCCCACTGCTGGACAACCCGTCGTTGACCGAGGTGGCGGAGGCGGGCTATCTATTCGGCTTCCTCAACTCGCCGCATCCGACACCGGAAGATGCCATCCACGGGATCAGCGAACTGTTCCAGGCCTTCAGCGCCATGACATGAGACGGCCCGGTCGGATGCAGCCTGCCCGAGTCATGTGGCCACCGCGCGCCCCAGCAGGTGCCGTAAGGCATGTTCGAGATTTGGGGTACGGAATCGGTGGCCAACTTCGGTCAAGTAACCAGGCAGCACGCGTTGGCTCGCACAGGCCAGCTCACGGGCACCTTCTTGACCCAGCAGCACCCGCGGTCCCAGCCCCGGCACGGGCAAGACCGTCGGGCGATGCATTACCCGGCCAAGAGTTTTCGTGTATTCACTGTTGCGCACCGGGTTGGGCGCGACGGCGTTGACGGCCCCGGACATGGCTGCGTCCCACAGGGCGCGGTAATAGATGTCGACCAGGTCGTCGATCCCGACCCACGGCAGCCACTGCCGGCCGTCACCAAGCCGACCGCCGAGCCCGGCAGCGAACAGCGGCCGCAGCAGGCGCAGCGTGCCGCCTCGGGGAGACTGCACGATCCCGGTCCGGATCCGGACAACCCGCAACCCGGCAGCTTCTGCCGGCGCGAGTACATCCTCCCAGTCGGCAACCACATCGGCGAGAAAGCCGTCACCGCGCTCACTGGCCTCGGTGAGCGCCTCATCGCCCCGGTCGTAGCCGTAATAGCCGACCGCCGACGCGCAGATCAGCACCGATGGCCCATGCTCGGTCTGCGCGGCCAGTTCGGCGAGTTTGCGGGTCGGGCCGATCCTGCTGTCGCGGATCGCCTGCCGGTGCGCGTCGGTGAAGCGCCCCGCGATCGACGCGCCAGCCAGATGAATCACCGCATCTACCCCAGCCAGAACAGTGGGGTCAGGGCCATCGGGATTCCACTGGCGCTCGTCAGGATTGGTTGGCGATCGGCGTACCAGGCGGATCACCCGGTGGCCGCCGGTGGTCAAAAACGCGGTCAAGGACGAGCCGACGAGTCCCGAAGCTCCGGTGACCGCTACCGTGGCCGCTGCCAGGCCGTGGTCTTTGGCGTCCCGGTGTGCTGCAAGGTCGTCGGCGAGTTGGCGGTGCCGGTACACGAACATCGGCCGCAACATTAAAGCCGGTATCTGGGTTTCAACGCGGTCGGTCACCCGCGTCTTGCCGTCACCGAGTTCGTCGAATTCATGGGTGTGTCGCCACCGCAACGTGATTCGCTTCGGTAGTGAAGCCAGCGTGCTTCCGCCGACTTCGTCGACGAAACGTCGCGGCGGATCGTAGCCGTCGGGCTGATGCTGCGCGATCCAGCGAAGACCACCCGGCAGAGCAAGCTTAGCCTGGCCGTCGCGCAGTGAATCTGACTCCGCCAGCAAGTGCATCGGCTGCCACGGCGGCGACAGCCGGGCAAACGCCCCTGGCCGCTCATGCCAAGCGAAGACCTCGTCGCGTGGCGCGTCGACGATGCTGGAAAACACCAAATTCATCCATCGACGTTACCGGTGGACGCCAATTCCGGGATCGGCTTTCGCCAGCTGACCAGTGCAGTCAACTGAATGCGCTTCAGCTCCGAATAACTTCTATGGACACGGTGGCGAGCAGACGACGTTCGGTCGCGGTGATCGGCAGCGGTATCTCCGGCCTCGCGGCGGCCTACGTCTTGTCACGCGACAGCAGGGTCATCCTGTACGAAGCCGACGCACGTCTCGGCGGTCACGCGCACACCCACCTGGTCAGCTGCACTGACGGCACCGTCATCGCCGTCGACTCCGCGTTTCTGGTGTTCAACGACCGAACGTATCCGACGCTGCGCCGGCTTTTCGCCGAACTCGGAGTGCGCAGCCAAAAGACCTGCATGTCCATGTCGGTGCGCAACGATGCCACCGGTCTGGAATACGCTGGTGCCCGCGGTCTCGGCGGCTTGTTCGCCGCCCGGCAATCACTGCGACCCCGGTACCTGTCGATGTTGCGCGAGATCAGCCAATTTCACCGCGCCGCACTGGCCCTCCTGCAGGGCTCGGCGCCCGACGACGCCGAGACGCTAGCAGCATTCCTGGATCGGCACCGCTTCTCCGCGTTCTTCGTCGACCACTTCATGGCGCCGATGGTCGCGGCAGTCTGGTCCTGTCCCGCCGATGATGCACTCAACTACCCAGCCCGATACCTGTTCGTCTTCCTCCATCACCACGGCATGCTCTCGGTCCTCGGGTCCCCGACCTCGCGCACCGTCGCCGGTGGCTCGGCGACCTATGTGGCCGCGATCGCCGCGCAGCTAGACGAAGTCTTCACCAATAGTGCGGTGCATTCGCTGCGTCGCGTACAAGGCGGGGTCTTGGTCGACGCTTGGGGAAGGGGCCAGCGCTTGTTCGATGCGGCGGTCGTGGCAATTCACCCCGACCAGGCACTGTGCCTGCTCGCCCAACCCACGGCGCAGGAGCGCAGCGTTCTCGGGTCGATTCCTTACTCGACCAACCACGCCCAGCTGCACACCGATGTATCGGTGCTGCCCAGACGCCGCAGAGCCCGGGCATCGTGGAACTACCTGATCACACCGCACCGTGACCCAGTGCTGGTCACCTACGACGTCAGCCGGTTGATGCACATCCGCGCCGACCGCCGGTTCCTGGTGACGCTCGGTGGCGCTGATCGGATCAACCCCGATGCGGTAATCGCCGAGATGACCTATCACCATCCCCTTTACACCCCCGAATCCGTTGCGGCGCAGCGGCTACTCCCGAACCTCGACGATGACCGCATCGCCTTCGCCGGGGCCTATCACGGCTGGGGATTTCACGAAGACGGTGCCGCATCCGGGGTTCGGGCGGCCCGACGCCTCGGCGCCCACTGGGCCGACGCCACCACCCCCGCCAGGGACTTCGCATGTTGACACCGGCGATCTACCGCACCGAGATCACCCACCGACGACAAACACCGGTCCACCACTACTTCGGCTACCGCAGCTACAGCTGGTACATCGATATCGACGACCCGCCACCACTGCCCGGGTGGCTGCGCCCGTTTGCCTGCTTCAACCCGAGCGACCACCTGGAAGGCAGCAGCAGTGACACACTGCGTCAGCGCGTCGACCGCTTCCTCACAGCGCACGACGCCGTGGTTCCCGGCGGACGGATCACCGCCCTGCTGCAAGCCCGGGTGCTGGGCTACGTCTTCAACCCGATCAGCGTCTTCTGGTGCCACGACCGCGACGGACATCTGCGTCACGTGATCGCCGAGGTGCACAACACCTACGGTCAGCGCCATGCCTACCTGCTGCCGCCGGCTGACACGGCGGTCCGCGTGGAAAAGCAGTTCTACGTCTCGCCGTTCAACCCCGTGTCGGGGCACTACCTGGTCCGGGCACCACTGCCAACGCACACCGTGAGCATCGACATCACGCTCTACCAGGACGGCCGGCCAATATTCGCCGCCACCATGCGCGGCACCGGAAACCCGGCTACGGCTGGTCGGGTTGCCCGGATGCAGCTGCTCTCGCCTCTGGCGCCGCTGCTGGTCTCGACGCGTATTCGCTTGCAGGGCATAGGTTTATGGTTTCGCAAAGTTCCGATGGTGAAACGATGAGCACGATCGACTCGGTGCAAGCGGCCGACTCAGTGCAAGCGGCGAGGCCGCAAACCGACCTCACCTCATGGCCGCAGCTGGCCCGCGTTCCATCCGGACCGGTAGCGGCCGCGTCAGCCGCACTGGCCGACAAGTTGCTGCGCCGCGCTGCCAAACGGTTGCCGATGCAGCTGATCTACCCCGACGGCCGAAGCCTGCGAACAGCCGACCCGGACTCGCCAGCGTTGGTCATCCACGAGCCGGAACGGCTGGCCCGCCGAATCGGCCGGTCCGGACTGATCGGCTTCGGCGAGGCCTACATGGCCGGCGAGTGGGACTCACCTGACTTGGTCGCCCTGCTGACCTTGCTGGCCAGCGCAATGGGCCACATGGTTCCGGCACCACTGCAATGCCTGCGACCCGTTGTGCTCGCACGACAGCCCCACCGTCACAACAACAACCCAAGTCAGGCAAGGCGCAACGTTGCCGCCCACTACGACCTGTCCAACGATCTCTTCGCGCTTTTCCTCGACGAGACGATGACCTACTCCAGTGCGCTGTTCGACCGATTACCGGCGTCATGGGGTGAACTCGCCGCAGCGCAACACCGCAAGATCGACCGACTGCTCGATGCGGCCGGTGTTCGCGCCGGCACCCAGGTACTAGAAATCGGCACCGGATGGGGCGAACTGTGCTTGCGTGCCGCCGCCCGAGGCGCGCACGTCAGATCCATCACGCTGTCCGCGGAACAACAGAAGTTGGCCCGGAAACGGGTTCTGGCCGCGGGATTTTCCGATCGCGTCGACATCGAACTCTGTGACTACCGCGAGGTATTCGGACACTTCGACGCCGTGCTGTCAGTAGAGATGATCGAAGCTGTCGGCTACCGCGGCTGGCCCACCTATTTCCAGGCACTGAATCGTTTGGTTGCACCGCGCGGCCGCATGGCAATTCAGGTCATCACCATGCCCCACGATCGGATGATGGCCAGCCGCAACACATGGACCTGGATTCAGAAGTACATCTTCCCCGGCGGCATGCTGCCCTCCACCCAGGAGATCCAGAGCGTCACCAGCCGGCACACCAGCCTGCGGACCGTCGAGATGCACTCACTGCGCACCCACTACGCTGAAACCCTGCGCTTGTGGAGGCAACGCTTCGGTCAGCATCGCGGCATGCTGGAGGCATTGGGATTCGACCCCGTGTTCGCACGGATGTGGGATCTCTATCTGGCCTACTCCGAGGCGGGCTTCCGCTCTGGGTACCTCGACGTCCACCAATGGACATTCGCGCGCCCAGCCGTGCGGTAACGCTCAAGGGTTGGCCTGATGACTGTCGCAGGCACCGTGGTCGAGGATCGACTTTCGGCCCCGTCGGAGCGTTTGCGGCGGTTAGGCTACCGGCCAATGGCCAAGATCCCGACCGCTACCAGCGACCTGGATACGCTGCTGCAGCGCGTTGCGCGCGGTGACGCCGCGGCGTTCGCCATCGTCTACGACCAGACCGCGGCCCGCGTCTACGGGCTGGTTCATCGGGTTCTTCGTGACACCGGATACAGCGAAGAAACGACCCAGGAGGTCTATCTGGAAGTGTGGCGGACCGCGACGAACTACGACCTGACCAAGGGGTCCGCACTCGCCTGGCTGCTCACCCTCGCACACCGCCGCGCCGTGGACCGCGTACGCAGCGAACAAGCCGCCAGCCGTCGCGAGTCACGCTACGGCGCCGCCAGCGCGGAGCCCCCCAGTGATGTGGTTGTCGACGCGGTCATGGTGAGTGAGGAACAACGACGCGTCGTCGACTGCCTCGGTGGCCTTCCTGAAGGTCAACGAACATGCGTCGAGCTGGCCTACTACGGTGGCATGACGTACGTCGAAGTCGCACAACGACTCTCGATCAACATATCGACGATCAAATCCCGTATGCGCGAAGCGCTGCGCGGCCTGCGTGGCTGTCTGGGTGCATCATGACCGAACCAACCGACTTTGACCTTCTGACGCTGGCGACACCCTACGCACTGCATGCTGTCTCCGCCGATGACCGCGCTGAGATCGACCGGCGGATCGCCGCCGCTTCGCCGGCGGTCGAACGCGCCTTCAGCGGCGAGGTGCGCGTGATCCGCGAAACGATGGCGATTGTCTCGGCTTCAACAGCGACCGAACCCCCCGCCGAGTTGCGCCACTCCATCATGGCCTTGGTGAACGGTCAGACCCCAGCTCATCCGCGCCGGCGCGCGATAATCGCCGCCTCGGTAGCCGCGATCGTCGCGGCGCTGGCGGCATTCGGCGCCGGCATCGCCCTGCGACCCACCGCCGCACCGACAGTCGCTGATCGAGTGCTGACAGCACCAGACGTGCGAAGCGTCTCAAGCCCACTGGCCACCGGTACCGCGACCGTACTGTTCTCCCGTGACACCGGCGCCGGAGTGCTCATCATGAACAATGTGCCGCCACCACAACCCGGGACCGTCTACCAGATGTGGCTGCTCAGCCCAGCCGGTGCGGCTTCGGCCGGCACCATGGACAGCCAAGCCGTGGCACCGTCGACCACCGCCGTAATCCCGCGACTGGGGGATTCGACCGCGCTCGGGTTCACCGTTGAACCCGGCTCCGGATCACCGCAACCGACCGGACAGATGCTCACCGAAATACCGTTGCGCTGACAAGAGGGTTGACCGCAATGAATCTTCGACAACGGGGATATTCGCTTCTCGACTCGGTGCTGGACCGAGCTGTTGTCCCCGGATACAGCCAAATCGGTTATCAACTTCGCCAACACCACTGGGCGCGCGACCCTGCCCCCGATGCCCTACGTGGTACGACCGCCATGGTCACCGGCGCCAACAGTGGGATAGGCAAGGCAATCGCTGGCGGGCTGGCCGTGCTCGGAGCACACGTGCTGATGACCGTCCGCAACCGCGAGCGCGGCGAACGAGCCCGCGACGAACTCGCCGCTGCCCATCCCGGCAGACAGCTCAGCGTCGAGGTCTGCGACATCGCCAACCTTGATGCGGTGCGCGAGTTTGCAGCCGACCTGACCAACCGACTGCGGCGGCTCGACATACTCGTCCACAACGCGGGCGTGCTGCCCCCGCAACGAACCGAAACCGCCGACGGCCACGAACTGACTCTTTCCACCCACGTCCTGGGTCCGGTGCTGCTCACCGAACTGCTCATCCCGATGCTGGCCCGATCCACCGACCCGCGGGCGATCCTGATGTCGTCAGGAGGCATGTACACCCAAGCCCTACCCGTCGATGACCCCGAATACCGCGACGGCCATTATCGTGGCGCCACTGCCTACGCACGTACCAAGCGGATATAGGTAGCCCTCACCCCGATTCTGGCCGACCGTTGGAAAGCCCAGAGAATCTCGCTGTACTGCATGCACCCCGGCTGGGTGGATACCCCCGGGGTAGCCGCATCCCTGCCGGCCTTTCGGCGGCTGGCCGGTCCAGTCCTGCGCTCGGCAGAGCAAGGTGCCGATACGGCCGTCTGGTTGGCCGCGACCAAGCCCGCTCCGCCGACCGGCCGATTCTGGCACGACCGCCACCAGCGCCCAGAGCACTACCTGCCTGCAACCCAGGACGACGACGCCGATCGACTGCGACTCTGGAGATACTGTGCGCAAGCAATTTTTCTGGACGACGTCGGGGATTAGGTTCGGCTAGACGGCTGCCCACAGGGCCGCGCGATCAAGCGACCTCCTGCAATACGCCACAGGGCCTGGCACTGCCGGGATTGGTCGACGTTTTCATCTGGATCTCCTCTGCGGCGCACGATTGTGGCAGGGGATCTGGACGCGTTCCCGAAATGGACTCTTCGCGTTCCAAGGCCCAATGCCAAGAGCGGCCTGGTCAGCGTCGATGGGGTTTTCAACACGTCCCCGGGGGCGGGGGACCTGTAGGAATAGGTGTTGAAAACTCTAGTCGATCGGCGCGGGAGTTCGCCGCTCGGTCGGGCTGGTGTTCGGCGGCGTGTTGTGATGGTGCTGGCGATGCGTGTGAGTTCGCCGTGCTTCACGGGACGGGTGGGACTGACCGGAGGGCAGACTGGTCCGGTGTGGCGCGTGTCAGACGGTGGCGGGTTGGGCTTGTCGTTGGTGGATGTAGTGGGCAATTGCGTTGCGGCCGAGGGCGAATCCGATCATGACGGCGT
>NZ_JAHCLR010000064.1 GCF_018455725.1 Mycolicibacter acidiphilus | reverse complement strand
TCGGCACCTCGTTGCTACGACGCTATGACACCGCCCAGCCTTGATGGAATTCACGTTCTCGTTCGAGTGGATGGGATCGTTGCTGACGGTCTTCTTCGTGGTGCCGTGGTTGCTGTCACTCGTGGTGGCGTTTCCCGCCGATGCGCTGCTGATCGCACTGTGCGTCACTGCGACCGATAAGGCGGTTCGGGGTGAAAGCGTCCGTGTCTCGGAGGTTCTCGCCGCCGCGCGCAGCAGAATGTCCGCCGTCTGCCGTCTGACGGCGGCCTACTACGCGTGGTTCGTCATCACCGAGATCGTCGTCTACGGTGTGCTCGCCGCTGCTGTGCTGGGAATCGGACCGAGTGCTCTTGTGCTGCTGGCGCCGATAAACTTCGCCATCTTCGCCCTGGGCATCTTGTTCAGTCTTGCGCCGATCGTCCTGGTGGTCGAAGGCCGCGGTGTCGTGGACTCGTTCAGGCGCGCATGGGATCTGGCGAAGACGGCTTGGCCGCGCCTGATGGGAATCCATCTCCTGTGGGCGCTGTGCGTGCTGCCGTTGATCGCCATCCCGATGGTCGTCGTGATGTTCACCCTCGGGTGGCTCGGGGTGATGATCGCGTTCGCCGCCGCGTTCGCATTCCTACTCGCTTATTTCCGCGCCCTGCAGATGCTGATCTACACCGACCTGCGGATCCGACAGGAACGCTACGATGCGGAACTCTGCGAAGCCTGGAATCGCAACACGGGGGCGGCACGATGAACCCCCACGAAGAGCCGTCATACCCCGGTCCCTCGCCGGTTCCGGCACGGGGATTCCAACTCGATACGAAGGCACTGACCGTTGCCGGTGTGGCCATGGGGGTGACGCTCACACTCTGGCTTCTGCAGCAGGGGCTGACCTCGATGGCCGGCGGCGCCGGATCGATGATCATGCTGTTGTTGCTCGCCGGGGGTGGGGGATACGCCTACTTCCGCGGCCGCAATCCGGCGCAGGCCCACAGTCTCGAGGCGCGGGTGCAGCAGTTCACGCAGAACGCCGCAGGTCGGATGTCGGCCGCCGGCGCTGTGGTGACCGCGCCCGCCCAGCCGACAGCCCCGACTTCGTGGAACCCTTCCCCGGCACCGCAATTCCGCACCATCGGGACGACGACAGCATCCCCTGGGACCGATGGACTGGTCAGCGCAGCGTTGCTGCTTCCCAGTGTCATCGCGTACGCATGGAGGTACGGGTCCACCGGTTTCAGCGATCCGTGGCAACCATGGTGGATCCTCACCAGCCTGCACCTGTACTTCGTCGTCTGCGTGGCGGTGCGCGCCCGCACCGCCGGCCGACGACCGCTGGCGATCCTGCTGGGGTTGGTGGGCACTGCGCTGATCGGGTTGGCGAACAACCCGTCTGACGACGTCAACCTGATGATGATGTTCTCCACCAAGCGGTACAGCTACGGTGTCGCCTACCATGCGCCGCCATCGCCGGAGGTGATGATGTGGATCTACCGGGCACCACTGCTGGCGACCCTGATCTTCGTCGCCGCCTGGGGCATCGCCCGCCGCCGTTCGTCGGGGTGGGTGCTCGGACTGATCCCGGCCGGACTGCTGGTGTGGTGGTCGATTTACGGTGCCGAGCACTCATACGCCTGGCAGGGTAGCTGGTTCCGGCCCTGGATGCTGTCAGTCGGGGCGTTCGTCGGGGGCTGCGTCTGCTGTTGGCTGGCCGAACTGCTGACATCCACCGGTCGGCCGAACATCGGCGTTGCGTCGTATCCATCGCCCGGTGGACAACCGGGCACCCATGCTGATTACCGCGACCAGGCCGCCCGACATTTCCCGGGCCCTGAGCAGACGTACGGACCGCCCGGCGGTCAGGGCGGATTCGGTTGATCGGCAGCGGGTCTCGGAGGTAGAGCGATGACGGAACGCTTCAACGCCCCACCGGGGTGGCCGGTACCGCCGGGTTGGTCACCGCCGGCGGGCTGGGAGCCGGACCCGGCGTGGCCACCGGCACCAGTGGGCTGGCAATTCTGGCTGGACGATCAGCCGGGCTACCACGTCGACCATGAAACCGCATTCTCGTACCCGACCGTCGCGGAATCACGTCCGGCGTCGGCCGGTGGCAGGCTCCCGCTGATCCTGGGCGGCATCGGAGTGGCGGTGCTGGTCGCATTGGCCGGCGGCGTAGCACTATTCGTGTTTGGTCGCGGTGGCACTGTCGGCCACGTCAGTCCCGACGATCAGTGGACCGAGACGTCCAAGACCCTTCTCGCTCCCGCGCCGACGGTCCTTCCGGCGGGCGCGGTCGAATGCGGTGTCAGTGCCACCGGCACTTATCGGGGAGCCGCGCGGGGCACCGACACGACATCGTGCCCGTTCGTTGAGAACGTCCGCGACGCGCTCAACATCGCCGGCGGCCAGGTCCCGACCGTGGTCGATGCGTACAGCCCGGTCACCGGCAAGCACTATCAGATGAGTTGCGCGATGGAGCAGGTGATCACCTGCCGAGGCGGCGTCAACGCGGTCGTCTACGTCTACGAGAAGGACGCGCCGGCCGCTGCGCCACCACCGTCCGTCGACCCCCTGCTGTCCACGCAGTGGAGTGGACACGGCCGGGCCATGAAGCTGGAACCGGACGGCACTGGAACGGTCGAATTCGCCTCGGGTGCCGGCAATTCGGAGAAGTGGAACGTCACCTGGACGCAGCAACCCGGCGGGCTTTTCGACATCACCGCGGTGTCGCAGATCTCGCAGTTCGGCGACGGAACCGGAATCGGTGTGGGCACCCGATGGTCGGCCCGGTTCGGGCAGGAACGGGGCTTCACCGTGCTGCGGATGGTGAAATCCGTTGAACCGGACTGGGAATTCTCGATGTGCACCGCAGAAGCCCAGATGCAGAGTGTGTGCGGTGCCTGAACGCCGCCGGTGACAGCGCAGCTGTCCGCGCCCAACGGCGCCGCGCACCGATTGCCGCTACGGAACGGGTGTGTACTCGAAGCGGTAACCGGTCGACGAGAACGTGAAGCCGTTGCCGGTGGCATCGTTGCGACAGGAGACACCGATCCGCTGAACGTTGCAGGTGAATCCGGATGCGGACAGGGTCTGGCCGTACTCCAGGGTCCGGGAGTGATCGGGGTTGACTCCGTCGAGGCGATAGAAGTGGGCGTCGCCGGTGGAATCGAAACGGGCCGACTGGCTGTCGACGAGGATGGTGTTCGGCGCGGTCGGTCGCTGGTCGTCGTTGCTCGGAACCAGGGGAGTTCCGGCTACCACGAAATCCTTGCCGTTCGGCCCGTTGCACCCGGCCTCGGCCTTCAGAATCCCGCACACCCATTTGCCGCTCGGCGTCACGAAGTAGTAGCCGTACCCCGTCGAATCCGCGAACGGTGATGCATCGACCGGAACCGGTGCGGGCGGTGCTGGCTCAGCCGCCCTGGGTGCACACCGACAGAGGACGATGGTGCCGACCGTGCCGGCGACGGCCCCACCGGACTCGGAGTAGGCGTCGGCAACGATCCGGTATCCAGAACCGGTGGCGGGGTCGGCGGCGAACGTCAGCTGGTAGCCGCCGTGGCCGTCGCTCTCGGTCTTGACCGCGTCACCGTAGAGCTCGACGGCTCTGCTCAGCGGCGTGCCCGGTGCGACTCCGTCGATGGTGCGACCGCCGTCGTGCGGTGCGATCGAGTCGAGGGTCCCGTCGACGAAGCCGAAGTCGCAGTCGCGGTAGACGACCACGACGGAACCCGTTGCCGATGCGTCGGGGAAGTCGGGGTGCGCGCTGCGGATGGCAGGCAGGTCCGTGCCGAGGGTGAGGTCCCCGATGCCGTTCGCGGACAGTGAATTCTGAGCTTGGTCGAGGTCGCGGGTCGCCAGTAGGCGGGCGGACAGTTGGCCGGCGTTCTGGGCTGTCACGAACAGCCCGCCGGTAACCTCCGCGATGCAGCGCAGCTGATCGCCGGCAGTGCCGTCGGTCTTGAAACCGACCGTCGAGATCGTGATGTTCGGGTATCGGTGCACGGCCTCCCGGGCGGTGTCACACGGCGGTGCCCCACAGGTGTCCTCACCGTCGGAGACCAGGATGATCGACTGCGGCATGTCACCGACCGGCAGTTGCGACACCGCGGTGCGCAGCGCCAGATCGATCGGCGTGTAACCGGACGCCCGCAGCCCCGCGATCTGCGCGGCCATCTGCTGATGGTTCACCGGCCCCATCGGGATCAGGACTTTGACGTCCTGGCAGCCGGCGGGCTTCTCCGCTTCGGCGGAACCGGTGCCGGTGCCGTAGGCCAGCAGCGCCGCCGCGGTGCCGTCGGGCAGGCCGTCGATCAGTTCCTGTGCGGCGTGCTTGGCCGCGTCGATCCGTGGTCCGGGTGCATCGGTCTCATTCATCGACCCCGAGGCGTCCAGGATCAGCACGGTCGGCACCGGCGCCTGACCCGTGGTCCGAGCAGCGTCACGCACGTCGCCGTTGCAACCGGACACCAGCACAGCGACCGCTATCAGCAACGGCCACAACCGGTTGGCCATGATTGCGGACCCTACAAGCGGGCTTTCGCCGGCGCAGTCGTCCGAACGACCGACAGCGGTGACGCTCGCGCGAGCCGGCGCGGGTCGGACGTTCGTATGATTCCGGCTTCAGCGCGTGGGAAAGCGCGTGTTCGCGGCCATAATTCGCACAGGTGGTCCGATCCGGACCTGATCGACGGCGATGGGAACTTCTGTGGTCAACGGTGATCTGTCAGCGAATGATCCGCGCCAGTGGGCGAATCCGGGTGCCGGCCACCCCGCCCCGCCGATGCCGCCCGGGGTGCAACCCCCGCCGGCGATCTTCCGCGGAACCGAGACGCCGCCGTGGCTCGATCCCGGCCGGCCCGCACCAGTGCGCCCGGATCAACCCGCATCGGCAGCCGGGAATTTTCAGCACCCCGCAGGGCAGGCACCGCCCGGAAACGCACCTATGGGGCAGGCGGATCCATACTGGTCGGGGTCGACGCCCTACCCGATGGCACCGCCGGCGCAGCCGGCACTCGGTGGCATCACCAAGGCGGTGGTGGTCGTACTGGCATTCGTGACGTTCGCCCTGTTGCGGTACGCGTTTCCGTCGGTGCCCAAGGCACTGCTGATGGGTTTCGCGGCCGTTGTCCTGGGCGTCGGCTATGGCCTGTACCGCAAAGCGGTCGGCGGGCCGCAGGGTACGGAACCGCCGGCGTAGTGCACGGACTCCGATCGGCGTTGTCGGTCAAACGGGTGATACCGGCCCGGCGGTTTGCGGGGCTAGCGTGAGGGCACGAAAGTTCCCGGACGTAAGGCGAGGTCAATGGCGATCACGTACGCGCACAACGGAATCTGGCTGGGGATCGGCGCGGCACTGTTTGCGGGGATGGCGACGGAAAACGTCGCTGTCGCCGTCATCGCGGGTGTTGCCGGCGCCGTGGCCGGTGTCTACGCGATCCGGGCGATCGAGAGGCTGATCGACCGCGGCGTGGAGGCAGGATTCACGGCCGTCAGCGGAATAGTGCAGAGACGGACGTCGCCGCCCGGGGCTCCGCCGCAAAGCGGCCTGCCGTACGCACAACCCGGGCAACACCACGAGTGGGGGCCGTACCCGCCCGTACAGCAGTGGCCGTCGAGCGAGTCGGGTTCGCCGTCATGAGCGCGATCATCATGTTCGCGGCCTTGTTCGGGATCTGCTGGCTTTACGTCGTCCTCAAGACAAAAGCCAAACAGAACATCTTCTTCCGCGGTCAGTACGAGCGGGAGAAGGCGCTCGTCGGGCGCAATCTGGTCCTGACGACGACGGCGCCGATGCGGGACGTCCAACTCAGCCTGGCGCAGTACATCCCCGATGACCCCTCCGCGCGGGCGGCGTTCCTCGGCGGCGCGATGCGGGTGACGATGGAGAGCCCGACCCGAATCATCTACAAGTACATGAGCAAGATCACCACCCACCGTCAAGGGGACGAGTTCACCGCTAGCATCGATTTCACGCCGATCGATGCACGCAGCCTGCGGGCGGAAGTCAGCATCGACAAATGGCGGGAGAACTTCGGGGTGACCCGGCGGGCGGGCATCGACGCGATGGAGAACTTCATGAACAACGTCGTCACCGCATTTCGAGCGGTGGATCCGGCGACACAGGTCGGCAGCGCGTAAAGACGACGGCTGGCCTGGCGTCGTTCGGGGAGAACAACTTTCGACTGTCGGCTGCGCGTTCGACCAGACGCTGAGTCGGGATTCGTCGAGGATCCGCGCCATCAACAGCGGTTAGCCCGAAGGCCGAGTCCCGCAGCGACGCAGGCGGAAGCGCCTGACCAGCTTCGGTGCCGTGACCGGGTGATGCGTCCGGAAGCAGGCCCAGCCTCAGCCGCCCGAGGGCTTGCCGTCTGTTTTGGGGTGCCCGATCTCAGGGGGCGATAACTAGAGGAGTCGTTTTGCCCTTGTACTCCTTGTTCCCGTTGAAGGTGTAGGTGCCGTCAGCGTTCGAGTGCCAGACCCGATCCGTTCTCACGGTGCCGGCGACCGGCGTATAAGTCGTGGACCCCGGGGGTACGACATTCATCTCGCTGACCCGGAATGAGCCGTCCGGGTAGATCTCCTCGACGATCATCACGTGGCCGGGGCTGCCGGGTTCTGAGACGATCGCACCGAGCGAGGGTGGAGTGCTTGCTGTGCCACCCATTCTCCCGGCCATCTCACCGCCGTTGCCGGTGCCGGTACCGGCGTTGACACGCCATGGCAAACCGAGTTCCTTACGGCGCCAAGCAGCCCACGATGTGCACTGGCCGGCAAACGCTCCCATGCCGTCATTGTGGCCATCTGGAGCGCCGACTTGCTTCAAGTACGCGTCGCGGCCACCGCCTTGTGGCTCGGCTACGCCCGGCCCGCCCTGCGATGATGCCGGAGTTTGTCCGCCGCCGTTGTTCGACCCGTTCTGCGCCGCCGAATGGACCTCGCTCGTTCCGGGCGCAACGGCTCGTCCGGCGCTGCTCGTCGCGCTACTGATGGATCCTCCACCGGCCGCACTCGCCTGATCCTGCTCGTCGGCGTTGCGGATCAGCACGTCGGCCGCAGCGCGCAGTGTTTTGGCGGCCGCGTTGATCGACGTCCTGGAGTGGCTCTGCCACTGGCTGCGGAACATGGTGGCGTCGTTGCCGCGCCAGAACGCGGCATTGCCGATCATCTTGCTCAGTCCGGTCGAGGATTGCTGTAGCTGATCTGCGGAGCGGGTGAATTGCTTTGCCAGTGACCGAAGCTGGTCGACGTCTGCGCCGATTGCGCCTGCCATGGGGTCCCCTCGTCTGGTCGGGGCCGACGGGCCGCGCGCACCCGGTTGATCCGAGGTGCGCGCGCCCGCGAGCCGTCGGGCTGCGTACTAGCTGCTCGCGCTGTCCTGCTGAGATGCGTTCTTGGTGGCGGAGTTCGAGGCATCGCCCAGCGCGGTTGCCACATTCTTGAGCGCCGGCACATGGACGGACTGCCAGTCGTTCTTGAACCGCGTGGCGTCGGGCCCCTGCCAGTTGACCGAGGTCACCGCAGACGTCAACTGCGAGATGATGCCGGTGATGGTGGACGATTCGTTCTTCAGCTTGCCGGCCAGTTGCCGCAGCTGATCGGTATCCGCGCCTTTGAATGCCATGTCTACTCCTATGTTTGAGCGGTTGATTCGAGTCGATCTCAGATGACCGGTTGCGCGACCTGCAGCCACACCCCCTTACCGCGTTCCACGAGAATCCCGCGCCCGGGTGGGAACTGGGTGCGGTGGACCGCCCCGATCGAGGTGCTCAGCAGCCCGTCGGTCTCGATGCCGTTGGGCCACAGCACCAGTCCGCGCCGGGACGCCTTGAACGGTTGGGCCAGTGCCCAGGCCTGCCCCCAACTGGAAACCTCGGACTCGCCGACAATGAAGGCGGTGCTGCCCAGTCCCTTGACTAGATCGACCAGGGTGTTCTCGGCATCGGTGCCGCCGAAGTCGCCGACGCCTTCGATCATCACCATGAGTTCGGTTCCGGGAGTGTGGGTGCTGAACAAGCGATCGACCAGTTCGGTCACCGCATCCTGTCCGGCGGCCTTCTCGGTCCAGACCCCGGCACCCGCGATCGTCGACGGGGTGGTTGCAAGGTGCACGATGCGAGCGTCCGGATGCTGCCGACGCATCGCCTGGGCCAAGGTCACCAGCGCGGTGGAGCGCCCGCTGCCGGGTGGACCGGTCAGCATCAGCACCCCGGAGGTGCTGACCCCGCACGGTGCCAGCGATTCGTCGGCGATGCCGATCACCGCGGTGCCCACGGTGGTGTCAGCCGGCAGTGCATCGAGTTCGATGTGTTCGGACAGCCGTTGGATCGGTGCCGGGGGAACGAATCCGGTGTCGCGCATCCGCTGTGCCAATTGAGCGATCGCACGCGCTTGCACGGCGACGTTGGCGTCACCGCCGAACACGCCGACCTGGATCTCGAGGTCGCCGAGGACACCCCGCCCCGGCGGGGATTTCGCGGACAGGATGTCCTTGGGCACCCCGATCATCAGGTAGTCGTCGTCGGCGGCAAGTCGCAGTACGAGCCGCTGCTGGATGGTCGATGCCAGCGATGAGGGGATGGCGGCCGGACGATCCGCGGTGATCATGACGTGGATTCCCACCATGCGGCCGTCGGACGCCAACTGGCTGAACATGGCGAAAAGCGGTGAATGTCCGACGAATTCGTACTGATCCCGGAAGGCGCCGATCGAATCCAGCAGGAGCAGTACCCGTGGCTCGTCGGCGTCGGTGGATGCCCGGTACTCGGTGATGGTGGAGGCGTGGGCGGCGGTGAACCGTTGGGAGCGCTCATCCAGCAGGGCGATCAGCCGGCGCAGTACCCGGCCGATGCCCTCTTCGTCGGCGCCGTCGATGACGGCGACCACATGTGGCAGCGCCTCAAGGATTCGCAGCCCACCGGAGGAGAAGTCGATGGCGTAGACGTGTGTGGGGCCGGCATCGGGGTTGAGCGCCGCCGTGATCGCCAGGGTGCGCAACGCCGTCGACTTACCCGACCCGCCGGTGCCGATGATCGCCATGTTGCCGGCGGTGTCCGGGGAGAAAGTACCCACGGGCTGAGCCTGATCGCCCGGGGTGTCGCACATGCCGATCACCAGTTCAGCGGTGGCGCTGTGCCGGTTCAACGCCTCCAGGGCGTAGGTCGGCGCCAGGGGCGGCAGCCACGGCTTGCGGGGAGGTGGGACGTTCAACTGCTGAGTGGCGGCGTTGATCGTGTCCACAACGCGGGTGATGTCGGTCGGCCCGGACGGTTTCTGGGCCGGTTTCGCCGCCGCGGGATTGAGCCAGGGGCGACGGCGTCCGAACACGAACTCCCACATGTCGATCGGCGTCTGCTCGGGTTCGTCGCTGGTGCGGCCGCCGGCGTAGGCGGATTGGAAGGTCGTCAACCGCCCCGGACCGGTCTTGGCGACCGCGCGACCGGGTATCTCCGGCGGGAAGTATGCGGCCTGAGGATCGTCGATCACGTCGATGGAGTCCTCGACGTCGTTGAGCCGCAACGCGATCCGCAGGTTGGTATTGGCCCGCAGGTTGTCCTTGATGACACCGGCAGGCCGCTGGGTCGCCAACACCAGATGCAGGCCGAGCGAACGGCCGCGCTGCGCCACATCGATCACCCCGTCGACGAATTCGGGAACCTCACCGGCCAGCGCCGCGAACTCGTCGACGATGATGACCAGGCTCGGGGGCGTGTCGGGATCACCGGTCTGCTCCAGGGAGATCAGATCCTTGGCGCGCTTGAGGTTCAGCAGATGCTCCCGGCGGCGGATCTCGGCGCCCAGCGACGTCAGCGCCCGGCGCACCAGGTGCGGGGACAGGTCGGTGACCAGGCCGACGGTGTGCGGCAGTTGAACGCAGTCGGCGAAAGCCGCGCCACCCTTGTAGTCCACCAGGAGGAAACTGACTCGGTCCGGGCTGTGCTCGGCGGCCATCCCGAGAATCCAGGACTGCAGGAACTCACTCTTACCGGAACCGGTGGTGCCGCCGACCAGTGCGTGGGGCCCGTGCTCCCGCAGATCCAGATACAACTCGCCGGACCCGGTCGAGCCCACCAGTGCCCGCAACGTCGCCGGCTTTCCGGACGTTTGATGCGGTTCGCCGTTACGCGCGAGCACTGAGTTGTTCGCCAGCCACTGTTGGATGACGGCGGTCGGCTGGGACGCCAACCGAGGTCCGGCCAGGCCCAGATACGACACCGACCGTGGCAGGTCCGTGTCGTCGTCGACGGCGGCGCCCGCATCCACCACCGGTGCCAGTAGCAGTGCCACCTGCCGGGCGTCGGCGACTTCGATGCTCTCGCAGGCCACCGGCACCGTGTGCCGGCCATGCCGCACCTGACCCACGGATGCGCCGTCGGATGCGTTCTCCACCAGCACGAAGGTCCGGCATGCCGCGGGCAGACTGGTGACCTGGGCAGCGACCCAGACGACGTAGACACCCACCGCACCACCCTGTTCGGCCAGCCGGGTGAGGCGGGGCCGATCGATCGGGGCGGTGTCGTCAACCAGGACGAGTATTGCGGGGGTGACGGTCTGAGCTCGGGTGTCGTCGGCGACGCCGGGTTCGATGTCGCCGAATGGGTAGTCGGTCTTCGTGCCACCGACCGACTTGCGCTGTTTGACCAGTTCTTCCAGCCGCGACAGCAGCCCCAGGCCACCGTTGGCGCTGTCGGTCAGATGATTTCCCGACAGCGGGCTGTGCCCGGATCCGGTGTGCGGCAGCCATTCCAGCCATTGCCATGATGCCCGGGACTGCGGGGAGGCGAATGCGGTGACGGTCAGATCGGCCGGGGAGTGCAGTCCGATCAGCTGCATGACCACACCTCGGGCCACGCCGTCCACGACACTGCGGGGCCCGCAGATTCCCAGCGCGCCGGATTCGCGGAGATCGGCGACGATGGGAACGTCGGTGACGTCGGCGAACTGCTCCTGCAGGTCGTGAAGCTGCGCTACGTAGGCGGCCTCGGCATCGTCGGCGTCGGATGACTCGATCCGGCACCGCGACCGGGTGTCGCCGAGACCGAGTCGCGCAGTGAGGAATCCGGGATGCTCCGGCCGGTGCGTCCACAGCAGCGGCCCCAGTCGGTGGATCGCCTCGACTACCTCCGCCAGCGCAGGCGCCTCGGCCAGCCGGACCGCACGTTCGACCTGCTGGGTGTCCGCCAGCTTGCCGGCCAGTGCACCCAGGGCATCAGTGAATGTGCGAACCTGCCGGTCGTGCTTCTTACGGGCCTGCACCTTGGTATCGATGTAGGAGCCCAGCATCAGCAGGGGGCTCAGCGCGACGAACGCGATCGACATCAGGCTGCGGGTTGCGGCGAACAGTGCGAGCCCCATGATCAGCGGGGCGAGCATCGAGATGATCGGGAAACTGGCGGGTTCGAGCGGGTGCGGCGGCTTGGGCGCGGTGAACTTCTGCTCGGAGAATCGAGTGACCACGCGGGGGGAGCGGTTGAATTCGATTGCGATGCTGTCGCTTCGGTTGGCCCCGGGGCGCACCGTGGGCAGGATCGCCACACCGGTGTTGGCCAACTGCACGGTGTCGGTGGCGCCGACCAGGGCCCGTTGGGCAGCCTGCCCCTCGATGCGCAGACCCGTCGGCCCGGCAAGGCTGGCGATCTCGATGCTCTCGCCGATCGACAGGGCGGCGTGGACGTCGAGAATCCCCGGGTCGGGAAGTACGACATCGTTGGCCCACCCGGCGCCGATCGTCGAATTGCCGGCGGGGAGTGGGAATTCCATCCCGGCGTTCGGGCCGTCCAGGACGCGAAGCACCGCAATGGTCCGGCCCTGTCGTCGTTTGCGCGGTACGGCGGCGGCAGCGGCGACGCTGATCATCGCGCCGGAGTGCAGACCGGAGTCGATCAGGCTGCGTGACGGGTCCAGGAGGCGACCGGACGTGCCCTTGGTGCCGGACGCCTGCTCCAACTTGATCGTCAGACCTCCGCCCCGAGCCTGATTCGGTTCGGGGTCTCCGAGTGCGAGCGCCTGAGCCAGATCCGCCACCGAGGCGGTCGCGTCGGCGGTGATCGCCACCTGCGCCTTGCTGCCGTTCGGGCGATGGAGGATGAACTTGGCCTGCATCTAGCCCCGCCTCGTGGTCGGTAGCGGAATCGGGGAGTGCACGCGGTTGATGCCGCGGTCGGCGGCGGCGACGGTGTTGCGGCGCAGGGTGCGCTGCGGGCGTTCACCCAGTGGGTTGGCGCCGACGGTCACGTCGATCACCCCGAGGCCGGTGACCCGATCGTGTAATCCGGCCCGGCCGTGAGAGTCCGGGGTCATCGGCAGTGCAGTGAATCCGAGGGTGACGGCGAAGACGGCACCGCGCAGCAGCGTGCGTCCGATGCCGGGGCGACGGAGGTCGTCGGCGCCCACCAGTCGCAGACCCAGGACGGCTTTGCCGAATGTCGCGCCGGTGAGCCCCTGCCAGATCTGCAGGAACGTCCACACCGCGAGGAACGCCACCGGCATGACCACGTAGACCACCGCCGTCACACCGAGGGTTGCGGCCGCGATCGACAGTGGCAGCGCCGGACTGACCATGACCGCCAGATCGAGGAGGAATGCGCTGCAGCGGACACCGACGCCGGCGGGCTGTATCCGGTCGGACGGCTGCGCAGGGACCGGGGCCGGAGTGCGAGCGAGGGCCGGTGCTGGGTTCGACGGTGCGGCGCGGGGCGGCAGGGAGTGGCCGCAGACCGGGCAGAATCGGGCGCTCGGGGCGATGCCGGAACGGCACTGCGGGCAGGATGCCCCGGTGCTGTCCGACTGCGCTGGCATCGAGATCTCCGTCCGCCCCGTTTAGTGTCCTGACCGATGGCCGCTGCCGGTCGCATCGGATGACGCCGGACGCAGGACGCCCCCGGCGGGATTTCCGCACTGCCGAAAACGGTAGTGATCGAGGCGTGGGCGCACAGTCGCACGAACGTATGATTGTCGGCTTCCCGCTCCGCCGGTGCCGAGACGCTCGGATGCCGGTATCGGCGTTGGCGCGCAGCGGTTCTCGCGTGCGGAGGTCGGTTTAGGATCGAGTCAGCCCGCGGGCCGGCCCCGGTCCACGGCGCGGGCGGACAGGAGTCAACAGATGAGTGAGGGCCAGACCACCCCCGGCATCAGCGGTGTCCACCACCTTTCGCTGACGGTCACCGACGTCGAAGCCAGCGCCGCCTGGTATCAGCGGGTGTTCGATCTGCAGCGGCTGCCGGTGACGTTTCCCCACCACGACGCCGAGCAGACCGGTTATGCCGTGCTGCTGGTGGACCCGGTGTCGGGGCTGGCGATCGGGTTGCACGTCAACACCGCCAACGACGGCAAGGCGTTCGACGAGGCCCGCACCGGCCTGGACCACGTGTCGTTCCAGGTCGCGACCCGGGCGGAACTGCAGCAGTGGGTGGACCGGCTGGCCGACCTCGGTGTCGAGCACACCGGCATCCGGGACCTGGCCGAGCCGTTCCCGTTCGCCACGGTGGTGTTCCGCGACCCTGACAACATCCAGTTGGAGCTCATCGCGCTGGGCTGAGCGGCGGCCTGTTCGCCCGCGGGGAAAAGGTGTCGCGGTTTGTCACCGGCGGCCGCTACCATGGGGTGTCTCGTCGAAACGGCGGGATCGCGCAGAAGATGAAGGACAAGGGGCTGAAAGGTTTCGACTGCGTGTGTCGAATCAAGGGAAGCGTGCCGGTGCAGGCAGGAGACCACCGTAAGCGTCGCTGTAACCAAGTAAGCGCCAAGGTTGCACTTACTCCGGCTAAGGTCGCTCTTCAGAGCGACTTCGCTCTCGCTGCCTAAGTAGCGAAGCGGGCCTGTCAGACCGGGACCGCCCTCGGCCCGGACCCTGGCATCGACTAGAGGGATCAACCGATACGTCCGGTCGCGGGATGTGTCGGGACACCAACAGCGACTGGGATCGTCATCTCGGCTTGTTCGCGTGACCGGGAGATCCAAGTAGAGACACAGCGAACTGCGCACGGAGAAGCCTTGAGGGAATGCCGTAGGACCCGGGTTCAATTCCCGGCAGCTCCACCAGTATCAAAGCAGGTCAGAGGCTATAAGCCCTGGCCTGTTTTGTTTTCCTGCAATGGGCCCGCTGCACGGACGGGTGATAGATCAAACTGTTGCCCATCCGCGCAGCCGCTCCAGTTGTGGGCCCGACAGCGAGAGGTTGTCAGGCATCTCTTAACGCACGGGTGGCGTCGTGAGCAGCTTTGAGTGTGTCAGCGGTCTGCAGTTGGTCGAGCAGCACCCATAAGCGGTTGGCTCGGTATGGTGCGCCGTTTGGGATCGGTTCAAAAGGTGGCAGTTGGGCTCCGAGGTCGTAAACCACGTGGGGGCGTTCAGTCCGGGGTGACTTCTTCAGCTTCGGCCACCGTTGGAGCAAGGACGGCACCACCTCCGCGTGCTTGACGCGGTAGATTCGCTGCACTGCGCCTGACCACCGGAACGCCAAGAAATTGGGGGGTTCCGTGGTCCATCCGTTAGTGCCGAACGGGTGAAAGTAGCATTTTGCCTTCGTGATGTATTCGAGGAACGTGTACTTTCCGCCGTCAGCAGGCATCTCGTTGTTAATCGCGACGCAGTACGTCCAGCTGTCTTCGATTCGACGCACTCGAACCACTTCCTGTAGATAGGCGCGGAACTCTTCAAGCCAGAGCCGCTCTTGGCCCCGCTTGCCATGTCGCGCGGACGATATGTCGGCCAGCACATCTCCCCATGCCAGGTGTCGGACGGCTACACCATCGATATCGCTGGGTAGCTTCATCGCCGCGAGTTCGGGCGAGGCTTGGGAAAGTGTGATCAGGACCCCTGCCCCTGGTCCCTTCGTTATTCTCCGTGCGTAGCGGCGTAGTTGCGCCTTCTCAGGCAATCCCCAACCGCGCTTGGCCTCGATGATCAGCAGTGCGTCGGGAAGACGAATCTCAAGGTCGGTTCGGCCATCCTGGTCGCGGACTTCTAGCGCGAGCGCCATCTTTCCCCAGGAAGCCTTACCGGCCTCGGGCCAGACCCGTTGAAGCAGTGTCTTAGCCATTACCGGAGACCGACTCAGTGCGAAGGCCAAGGCTGCGGTCAGGTCATTTTCGTCCCGTCCCACGAGATCAAACACCGACGTTACGTCGGTACCGTGCCGCTTCAGTTCCGCCATGTTGGCCGCCGCCCCGCTACGTCCTCGCCGCCCGGCCCGGTGATCGAGTGGTACCTGTGGGACTCCAGCCCGGGGTGAGCCGGGCCGTTGTCCCGCGACATGGTGGAGTGCTCACGAATCAAGGAGATCGTCACGCGGCGAAACGCGGCCAGCGGCGGTGTCGGCGAGGCCGCGCAACAGAGATGCGCGTAACACGTCGTCTGCCCAGATCAGGAGCTCACGCCGGGGGACTGACGCCATCGGGGTGAGCAGGATTTCCCCGCGTGCGCTTCGGGACACCAGGAATCGATCGTCGCGATGGACGCCCGTGTGGCCGAGGGAAATCCGGGCACGGGCGTCCGCGGTCACCTCAGCCACCGGCCTGAACGCTGCTGTCTCGGGCATGCGACGGCCCTCCCTTCCCTGACCAGTGTGCCCGAGAGCGACAGGCGGGGAGTGATCGCAGACCGCACTACCGCGGCCGGCGAGAACCGATCAGAACGTCACCAGGGCGTGGTCGAACAAGCCCAGCCCGTTGAGCAGGTCATCGACGGTCGCGCTGCCCGCGCCGGTGCCGCTCAGCAGCCCGTCGAGGCTGTCGTTGAGCACGCCGGTGCTGTTCAGCCCGCCGAGCAGCGAGTCCAGGCTGGTGTCGTCCAGGCCCAGCGAACCCAGCAGTCCGCCGATCGTCGCGCCGGACGGGATCAGACCGGCACCGAGCAGGTCGCCCAGCGTGGTGTTGTCCAGCCCCAGCCCGCTCAGCAGCTGGTCGGTGCTCATGGTCAGCGGCAGGGTGCCGAGCAGCTGGTCCAGCGTGGCGTGGCCGAACCCGAGGGCGTCCAGGGCGCTGCTGACGTCGACGTTGCCGATCCCGGCGTTCGGGTCGCTGAGCAGCGTCGCCAGCCCGTGGAACACGGACTCGTCGCTGAGGCCGGCGAGCTTGAGCAGCCCGCCGACGGTGGTCAGGTTGGTGACCCCGATGAAGTCCAGGAACTTGGTCAGGAATGCGTCGCTCGCGCCGAGGTCGCCGAGCACCCGGCCGATCTGGACGCCGCTGAGTCCCAGCCCGCTCACGACGTCGCCGAACGTGACGTCGTTCAGGCCCGGCACGGCGCTGCCCAGCGCGGTGAGGATCGGCGCCAGTGCGCTGAGCTTCTCATCGCCCAGCCCCAGGCCGTCGACCAGGTTGTCCACCGACACGCCGCCCAGGCCCAGGCCGTTGACCAGGTCCGTCGCCAGGGTGCCCACCTGCACGCCGCCCAGCCCCAGGCCGTCGGCCAGGTGGCCGATCGTGACACCGTCCAGGCCGAGCCCGCTGACCAGGCCGTTGAGCAGCGGCGCCAGATGCGTGTCGGTGAGGCCCAGGTCCCCGACCAGGGTGCCGAGCGTGGCCTTGCCCAGACCGAGGCCGTCCACCAGGCCCGGCAGCAGGGTGCTCAACTGGTCGTCGCCCATGCCCAGGAAACCGACGATCTGCGCCAGGGTGAGGTGGCCCAGACCGAGCATGTCGGCCATCGGGCCGAGCGGGAACAGCCCGACGCTGAACGGGTTCTCGTTGATGATCGCCAGGCCCAGGTTGATCGTGTCGCCGGCCGCGGCGGCCGTGAGGTGGACCGCTCGTTCCTGAAGATCGGGTAATTGCAGAGCCATCGGGGTCACGCTGACCAGAGCTGCACCGACGATGGCGGTACCTGCGGTGATGTACGGACGGGCGGCCAGCTGCATGGGTTCCTCCGGGTCGAGTGGTCTGCTGCGACCTGAGACGCTACCCGAATAAATCGCAATAGAAAACATAGAGATAATTAATCTAATGCGTACTCAGCCCAGCGATTTCCAAGGAACGTGGAACGTTTCGCCGGCCGGGGTCAGGCGGAGGCGTCGAGCAGCGTCGACACATCCAGCAGCGGCGGGTCGATCGGTGCGATGACACCCGCCCCGGTCAGGTGCGCGACCTCCTGGGCCAGTGCCTCGGTCGCGCCGACCATCAGACCGCCACTGAATTTGACGAACTGCTGCACACCCTCGGCCAGCCCGCTGACCAGGAAGATGTCCTGGTCAACGATCGTCTGCAGGTACTGGCTGGCCTCGGTGACGAACTGGTCGAGGAAGTACGGGATGGACGTGAAGACCGTGCGGATGGCAAGCGTGATGTCGTCGCCGATGTTGGGGTAGCCGATCAGGGAGATCGCGTCCTTGAGCGCCTGCTGGAGATCGACGGGGTCCACGATGCTGTTCAGGATGCTCGGGTCGGTCATCGAAACGCCGTCGAAATCCGACCGCATCGGGGCTCCGAACAGGGCCAGGATCGTCGGCGTGATGTCGGCGATGGAGTAGTTCAGGTTCTGGCCACCGTCGTGGGCGTGCTCGCCGGCCTGATCGAAGATGACGAACTGTGATGTCTCGTTGGGCGATTGGAAGCCGTGGCCGAAGCCCAGCGACTGCTGGTGGCCGTGGTCGGTGGTGATGATGACCGTCCAGTCGTCGCCGGTGGCCTGCTCGGCCTGGTGTACCGCGGCCAGGATCTGCTGGATGTTGGCGCCGACGTTGATGACGGCCTGCGCGTATTCGCTCGACCCGCCGCCGAACCCGTGGCCGGCCTCGTCGACCTGCACCTGGTAGGAGAACAGGAAGCTGGAGACGTCCGGGTTGGCCGCGGTTCCCAGAATTTTGGCGATGGTCTCCGCGGTGACCTGCGCGTCGGTGTCGGCCCAGCTGTTCTCGAAGGGGACGAAGACGTTGTGGTCGGCTCCGGTGCCGCCGGCGGCGCCGATGCCGTTGATGTAGTCCCAGTCGGCGATCACCGAGGTATCGATGTCGGGGTTGTAATGCTCCAGCAGGTTGAACACCGTCGGCCAGTCCTTGTACGGGTCCGGGGTGAACAGGTTGTTGATCACGCCGTGTTTGTCGTCCCACACCCCGGTGAGGATCGTCGACCACGACTGACCGGAGATCGTGGTGTGGCCGACCTCGTTGGCGGACCCGGTGATGCCGTTGTCCATCGCCGTCTTGAACCCGCTGCCGTCGCCGGCGGCGTACTCCAGGATCTTGTCGAGGTTGGTGCCGTCGGTGCCGATCAGCAGCACGTGCTCGGCGGCGAGCATCCACTCCAGCGTGGCCGGACTCAGGTAGGCCAGCGGGGCTCCGGTGGCCGCGCCGGTTCCGGCGATCAGACCGGCGATGGCCGCACCGCACAGGGTTCGCTTGAGTGTTGTCACGATCGGTTGTCCTCCTGGCTCGAAGTCGACTGGGCTGCGGCGCTACCCGGCGCCGACCGGGTTCACGGTGACGCTGACGGTTCCGGTGCCATCGGAGGCGATCGGAAGACACCGTTCTCGAACGACCAGCCGTTCGGGATGCCGGCGATTGCCTGCGGGTGGGGGAGCGCGAGTGTGGAGACGATCGCGTCGTCGACGTTGTCGCCGACCGGCGGCTTGGTGGTGTCGTGCACCAGTGAGCCCGCCTCATCGGTGTAACCCCAGTACAGCCAGCCGAACATGTGCGGGTTGATCGAGTTCAGCTGGCTGCCGATGACGTCGGTGTTGTGCGTCGCGCCGAACTCGGTGACCATGCCCGGGATGTGGTGGGCGTCGACGTAGGCCTGGGCGCCGGATTGGATCCAGCCGTCGTACAGCGAGCAGCCGGTGTCGCTGCCGCCGAGGAGCATCGACGTCAGGCAGTAGTCGTGGAAGGCGAAGACGGTGTTGTCGTCATCGACCGTGCCCAGTCCGGTGCCGTCGACACCGTCGCCAATCAGGACCCGGTCCGGCGACCAGGAGTTGATGAAGTCGATCGTCGAGGCGTTGGCCGGGTTGTTGATCCAGGCCTCGACGCTATCGTGTAGCGGCGTGTACACCCACTGGTTGACCAGCGCGGTCAGGTCCGGATCGCCCAGTGCGAACGGGGTGGCCTCGGCGCTGGCGGCCCACTCGGCGGGGTTGAACAGATCCGCTACCCAGCCCAGCGGATCGGCCGACGCGGCCGGGGCGGCCAGCGGGGTCAACGCCAGCGCCCAGGATGCCGTCGCGGCCAGGCCCACCCTGCGAGCAGTGGTCCGGGGGTTCGGGCGGCTGGCGTCGTTGTCGGCCATTATGAGTGTGATCTCGCTCTCGTCGTTGAGGGTGAGGTGGCGCACATCAAACTGTCAATTGGCTATGAAGTAAAGCACAGTGTCCTGATCGTGTGAACGTTTAGTGAGAAATCGGCTCGTAACGGCTGTGGAATGACCGTGTTTAGGCGCTGAGTGGACGCTCCAAGTGCTGGTGGCTGACCGGGGCGCGCCGTAGCCGCGAACGTCTGCGGTCGCGGGCGTAGCCGACTAGCATTTCGAGCTATGCCGGTTGGGCTGTCGGGACCCGGATCTCGCCTACCGCGCAGCGTCAACCCCGTCGATCAACCGTGAGGAGCACCAGCTATGGCCGAAATCCTGGGACCGCAGAAACTCGGACCGCTCACGCCGCTGGTCGGCGAGTGGGAGGGCAACTGCGGCGTCGACTTCTCATTCCACAACAAGGACGGCGGAACCGGGGAGACCGGCTACTTCGAGAAGGCCTGGTTCAAGCCGATCCACACACAGGAGAACGGCCAGCAGACCCTCGAGGGCCTGACCTATCAGATGACCGCCTGGCGGCACGGCGAAGAGGACATGGACCCGTTCCACGACGAGGTCGGATACCTGCTGTGGGAGAAGAAGACCGGCATCGTGATGCGCACCGTGGTGTTCGGCCGCGGCATCGCGATCCTGGCCGGCGGGCAGGCCGAGCCGCGGGACAAGAAGATCGAGTTCACCGCGACGCCCGGTGATGCGAACTACGGCATCCTGCAGAACGAATACCTGTCCGAGCGCGCCGAACTGATCAGCTTCAACGGGCACTTCGCGTTCAACGACGACGGGACGTTCAGCTACGACCAGACGCTGGTGCTCAAGCTCGCGGCGATGGGCGGCAAGGAGATGAACCACACCGACCGCAACACGCTGCATCTGGTCAAGCGCTACCACCCCAGCGTCGAAATCTCCTGAGCCAGACCGTCATCGGGGATCGGGCGGATTCCCGGGCCAGGTGTCGGGCAGCAGCGGCACGTGTGGCCCGGCGACCCGGGTCAAGCCCACTGATCGGGCGGTCTTGCTGCGCGCCGTCCCGGTGAAGCCCAGTGGGCCGGCGCCGTGGGGTGAGGCGGCCGGATCTGCGTTGCCGTCCCGCTCGGTGAAATCGGCGTGTAGATCCAGGGTTTCGTCGCTGAACTGCTGCGACTCCGCTCGCCGTCGCCGGCGGGCGCGGCGCTGTTCGCGTGCCGGCGACGGTTGCCCGGCTGCAGCCGCCGCCGCGATGCCGGCCGCCGGGGCATCGCCGTGCTCGCGGTCGGTCAGCGTCGGCCCGAAGCCCTCGGCGTAGCTGCCGGAGACCAGATAGCCCAGCAGCTCCGTGCCGGCCATCGGCACCGGCGGACCCGCATTCGCCGAACTCGTTGTGCCGGACGAGGTTCCAGCGGATGCGGTGGCGGGACCGCCGATGCCCACCGCGACCAGGGCGGGCTCGTCGGCCGGGGTGCGCACCGCGACGGGCGCCGGCTGCGGGATCGCGGGCTCGGCCACCGGCAGCTCCGGCTCGACCGGCGGCTGCAGGGCGGCGATCAGCTGGCTGATGCCGAAGATCAACAGCGGCAACACGATCGGGATGCGGACCGGGATGGTGATGATGAACAGCACCGTCGACCAGAAGATGATGTTGTAGACGATGAACCAGAACCAGCGATTCGCCTCATCGAGCGGGTCGGTCGGATTCGACGAATCATCACCCGGCCCGCTGCCCTCGGGTGCATTGCCGGTGCGGATCACCGGCGCCGCACCGGTGCGGGACGCCGAGGCCAGCACGGCTCCCGACACGGCGTCGTAGGTCGCCATCACGACCGCCGCCTGCATCCACATCCGGACGTAGTCGGCCTCGTTGAGCGCGATCGGAATCGTGTTGACGCCGAAGAAGTTCGTCGCCACCAGCAGGCCGTGGATGGTGCGGTTGGCCGCCAGTTCAGCCGGGGTGGGCATGCCCGCCAGCGCCGTGCTGTACGCGGCAGCGGCCGCATCATGCCGGGCGGCGGCCCGGGCACTGTCGTCGCCGACGGCGGTGAGCCAACCCAGGTAGGGGAGATGCGCGGCGGCGTAACTCTGCGCGGCCGCGCCCGCCCACGACGTGGCCGCGACCGCGCGCAGTGTCGCGGTGAGTTCGGCAGCCGCCGCGACGTATTCGGCGCTCAGCGCCGCCCACGCGGACGCCGCCGCCAACAGCGCACCCGGACCGGGACCGCTGTGCAGCGCCGTCGCATGCACCTCGGGCGGTGATGCGATCCAGGCAGCCGACTCCACGTGAGTTAGCTTAGCCTAACGCAACTTGCGCGGTGTTTCGGGTCAGAACTCAGAACGAGGTACCGAACGCGGTCGACCCGGCCGCCCCTGTCACCCCGGCCTGGCCTGCCGAACCGGTGTTGCCGGCACCGCCGTCGGCTCCATTGAGACCCGATGCACTGCCGTTCACGTTCAGGCCACCGGCACCCGCGGCGCCGCCGGAACCCGCAGCCCCGCCGGAACCCGCGGTGCCCGCGGCGCCGCCGACGCCAGGGTGGTAAGTGCCGCTGATGTCGCCGGTCTTACCCACACCGCCGGTGCCGCCGTTGCCGGCGTTACCGCCGTTGCCGCCGTCACCACCCGCTCCGCCGTTCCCGCCGGTGCCGGCAGTACCGGCGTGCCCACCGCCACCGCCCGCGGCGCCCGCGTTGCCGCCGACCCCGCCGAGCCCGCCGGCACCGCCGCCACCGCCGGTGGCGCCGACACCGCCCGTGCC
>NZ_JAHCLR010000063.1 GCF_018455725.1 Mycolicibacter acidiphilus | reverse complement strand
ATCGAATCAACGCACTCTGAAACCGGAAGAGCCGTCAGAGCGCCGATAACGAGGTCACGGAAATGCGTGCGGTGTGCGAACAGGCGGTCCGCACGGCCCGTGCGGTGCGGTGAGACGAGTAATAGGTGACTGAGATCGTACGACCGTACGAGAATTAAAGCATCGGCTTACGTCATTAAATAAATCAAGTTACTAGCCGGTTATTTTATACAGGCTGACCAGGTGAAGTATTCGAACGTGCAGGTAGCGATGCGTGTTTCAAATATGTACCGACCCCCTTCGGTACATATTTGGAACAACCTGAGTTGAGTGTCGGAATGTGTTGCATATAAAAAGCAATACAGGTAACTTACAGCCGATCTTTAGCAAACATTGATGTTGACCTCGGCAAACACGACAAGCACGACCAACACGACAACCTAAGGAGAGCGCTGTGCCCCTAGCCCTTCGTCCCTACGCCACCGCAGGTGTCGCGATCGTGGGGGCCGGCCTGATCGCCGCCACCCCGCTGGTCGCGCCGTCGCCCCAGATCGGCACGGTGCGCGACGTGGCACTGACCGCCTCCGACGCCTGGGACGCGGTGTTCAACACCGCCCAGCAGAACCTGACCCAGATCATGAACAACTACTACCTGGCGCCGGGGGTGGCGTTCCAGCAGTTCGTGGCCAACCAGAACGACTACGCCCAGCAGCTGATGGATGACCCGACGAACCTCACCGCGGTCACCGAGCAGATCCGGCACAACCTCGACGCCCTGCTCACCGGGTACACGCTGAGCAACCCCAGCCAGGAGACCCTGGAGATCGTCATGAGCCACACGCTGGCCGCCGGCGACGCGTCGACGTTCGCCCCGGGCTGGTACGACCTGTTCGCCGGGCCGCTGGCATCGCTGATGGGCGGGATGTTCCCGGCAGAGATGGTGCCGCTGATCCACTTCGCGTCCTCACCGCTCAGTGGGCTGATCATGGGCTCGCTGGGGCCGCTGATCTCGCCGATGGTCGCGCTGATCAACAGCGTCAACGACCACGACAGCTTCGGCGACACCCTGGCCAACATGGTCGGGGCCTCACTCAACGGCGCCACGCTGAACCTGGACAGCATGCTGCCGATGATCAACGAGGCCGCCGGCGACTTCCTGCCGGCCGGCATGGGCATCGGGCACCTGGACATCGCGTTCGGCGGCTGGCTCACCGCCGGTCAGGTGGCCATCGACCCCTACCAGGTGCTCGGCGAGAACGGCGAGGTGCTGGCCGAAACGCCCGCGGTGGGCGGTTCGATCCTCAACAGCGTCGGGCTGGAGCTGACCGGCGCCCCGGTGGTCGGCAGCCTCAGCCTCACCAGCCATGCGGTCGGCCCGATCGGGGCGATGCTCGGCTTCGGCCAGACCGTCGGCGCGCTGCTGGGTTCCGGCTGGGACGGCAAGGGCGCCGTGCCCGTCGTCCCGCCGCTGGCCGGCTCCGACCTGCCGCTGATCGACGGCCTGGACGACGGCGGCGCCGGCAGTGCCGCCGCCGGCGACTTCGCCGAACTGCTGGCCGGACTGGGCCTGTAATCGAATCCGCCACCCCCACCTGACTTTTCGCACGAAAGGCAATCACCCCATGACTCACCGCAAGCGCAACCGGACGATCGGCGCCGGCAGCACCGTCGCCGCGTTCCTGGCATTCGGCATGACACCGCTGGCAGCGGCGCCGCCCGCCCAGGCCGACTTCTTCGAAGACCTGCTCGGCTTCGACTGGTCAGCGGCCGACGTCTCCGGGTCGGCCGAGGGTTTCGACCTGTCCGGTCTGATGGGCGGCGTCGACACGGCGACGCTGTTCGACCAGCTGTTCTACACACCGCTGCACACCCTGACCGAGGCCTGGATCAACAACCCGTTCGGTGAGATGGTCAACGGCGCCATCAATCAGATGGCCGGGCAGTACCTGATCGGCGACGGCATCGACGGCACCGTGGACAACCCCGACGGCGGCCACGGCGGCCTGTGGTTCGGCGACGGCGGCGACGGCTGGTCCAGCGATGTCGCCGGGACGGCCGGCGGCAACGGCGGCAACGCGATCGGCTTCGGTGACGGTGGTGACGGCGGCGCCGGTGGTGCGGGTGCGGCCGGCGGCGACGGCGGCGTCGGCGGGGTCTTCATGGGCCACGGCGGTGTCGGCGGTGACGGGGGTGCCGGTGTCGCCGGCTTCCTCAACGGCGGGGCCGGGGGCGACGGCGGTGCGGCGATGGCCTGGCTGTTCGGCAACGGCGGCTCCGGTGGTTCGGGCGGCCAGGGTGCCAACGGCGCCCAGGGAACCTTCGCCGACAGCGGCACCGGCAACGGTGGTACGGGCGGCCTCGGTGGCAACGGCGGTAGCGGCGGCGTCAGTGGCTTCCTGCTCGGCAACGGCGGGAGCGGTGGTGTGGGCGGTGCGGCCGGCAACGGCGGTGATGGCGCCGACGGCACCGCCGACCACCACGACGGCGGCAACGGTGCTGCCGCTGGCTACGCCACCGGCCGCGGCGGTGTCGGCGGCCTGGGTGGTGCCCGTGGCTCGAACTTCTACAACGACCCGTCCTACGGCCACGCCGGCCAGTCCGGCGACGGCGGGCACGGCGGCAACGGCGGCGCCGGTGGCGACGGCTTCCAGGACACGGCCGGCAACTACCTCGGCAGCGGCGGCAACGGCGGTCAGGGCGGTGACGGCGGCGCCGGGTACACCGGTGGCGACGGCGGCAACAGCGGTGACGGAGGCTCCGGGATCAACGGTGGCAACGGCGGTAGCTGGGCCGGCAGCGGCGGCTACGGCATGGGGAACTCCGCCACCACCGAAGGCGCCACCGGTATCGGCGGTCACGGCGGCAACGGTGGTGTCGGTGGTGACGCCACCGGCGCGGTCGGGGTGACCGGCACCGCCGGCAACGGCGGGACCGCGGGCCAGGGCGGCTACGGCGGCATGGTCGAAGGTGGGCGCGGCGGCGACGCCGGCCAGGCCGGGGCCGGCGGCAACGGCGCCACCGACGACGACACCATCAAGACCATCGGCGGTAATGGTGGCTACGGCGGATCCGGCGGCAACGGCTACACCGCTGGCGCCGCCGGCGACGGCGGGGCCGGCGGCACCGGCACCTACCAGGGTGGCGACGGCAGCGGCGGCGGCAACGGCGCCACCAGCATCAACGGCGGTGCCGGCGGCGACGGCGGCGACGGAGGCGTGGCCACCGGCTGGAAGGACGCCGACGGCACCATCTGGAGCATCGGCGGCAACGGCGGCGCCGGCGGCAGCGGAGGGGCGACCAGCACCAACATCCTCACCGGTGGCACCGGCAGCGGCGGTGATGGCGGCCAGGGCGGCAACGGCGCCGACGGTGCGACCGGGCCCGGCGTGGTCAGCATCGGCGGCAACGGCGGCAACGGCGGCAGCGGCAACTTCGGCAATGGCGCCCCCGGCGGCGCCGGTGGCGACGGAGGCAGCGGCGGGAACGGCACCGCCTCCGGCGGCAACGGCGGCGCCGGCGGCAACGGAAACATCGGTGAGGTCGGCAGCAACGGCGGCACCGGCGGGACCGGCGGCAACAGCGGCGGCGTCGAAACCCCGACCAACACTTTGGGTATCGGGCCCGGCCATGCCGGCAACGGCGGCAGCGGCGGCAACGCCGGTGCCGGGAACAGCGGTACCGGCGGTACGGCCGGTACCGGCGGTAATGGTGGCAACGGTGCCGGCGACGTCAACGGCGGCAACGGCGGCAACGGTGGCGCTGGCGCCAACGGTGTGAACGGTGCCGAGGGCACGACTGGAAACAACCCGCTCACCGGCGCCCCCGGGAAGACGGCCGGCGGCGACGGTGGCGCCGGCGGCAATGGTGCGGTCGGCGGCAAGGGCGGCAACGGCGGCACCTCTGAGGACGGCACCGGCGGCAACGCCGGAAACGGCGGGACCGGTGGCCGGGGCGGCAATGGCGGATCCGGTGGTGCCGGCGGCGTCAACCCGGACACCGGCGCCGGCCTGGCCGGCGGCAACGGCGGTGACGGCGGCAACGGTGGGGCCGGCGGCGCAGCAGGCACGGCCGGCCACGGCGGGGCCGGCAACGGCAACGCCGGCACGGTGAGCGCAGGCGGTGCCGCCGGCTCGGCCGGCTCCGGTGGCGCGGGTGGCGCCGGTGACCCCGCCGGTACTACCGGTAACCCCGGCACCGCCGGCAACCCCGGGTAGCCGATCGCCGTTGAGATTGCGTCTACGGCTGTGCCGTTCGCGGGTCCGCGACCGTAGACGCAATCTCAACGGTGAGTCTCGAGCTATGCGGGGGATTCACTGCTCCGATGCCAGGCCCCTTATTACCGTTCGGGTGGCGAACCGTACGGTGTCGTCCCAACTCAGGTCGTGGTAGAGGTGCCGCGGTCCGGTGAAGTGCTCGGCCAACCCGACGACGGTGGACCACAGCACGATCAGGGCTTGATCCGGGTTTTCGATCCGATAGTCGGCAAGGACTGACCGCATGAACTGGATCAGCCGGGTGGTCACCCCGACCAGCTTTTCGAGCACGACCGGGTCGATCTCCGCGTCGACGCCCATCGTGGAGAACGCGTTGAACACGCGGCCGAAGTCCGCGTATGTAGCGAGATATTTGGTTGCGTACTGCGCGAAGAATTCCTCGGGTCCCAGACCCGCTGCCCGCATCGGCTCCAGATCGGCGAGGAATTGTTCCATCCGTTCGGCGTAGAGCGCCGTGTACAGAGACTCCTTGTTCGAGAAGTAGAGGTAAACCGTGCCCAACGCCACTCCGGAACGTCGGGCCACCTCCCGCATCTGCAGGCCCGCTAACCCGTTCTCGCGCAGCGTCGCCCAGCCGGCATCGAGGATGTCACGGCGACGTGCTTCCTTGTCCCCACGCCGAGTAGCCACAGCCGACGAGCCTAACTCAGCTTTGCTGGTTGAACGCGTTCATGATCCGACCGCTGGATCCGAAGGGCGCAATCGCGTGGGCAGTACGTTCATCGAAATCAGAGCAGCGCGCCGACCAGCATCAGCGGCGACAGCCCGACCAGCGCCGCCACCGACTCGCCGAGCGCGGTCAGCGGGTCGGCCTGACCCGCCGGGGACTCGAAGAGCTGCAGGGCGATCTGCGGCAGGGTGAGCAGCAGCGTGCTGGCCATGTCCACCGGCGGCAGGCCGGTGTGAGTGAGCGACAGCTCCTGGAAGCCCTGGGTGAACCAGTTCTCGGCGCCGGAGAGGAACGTCGACAGGTAGTCGGAGATCTCCGTCGGCGTCCCGTCGAGGTTGAACGCGGCCGTCGCGGAGTTCAGCAGCGGCCCAAGAACATCCGTCATCGTCTCCGGTGAGATCAGCTGGTAGTTGGTCGGATCCATCAGCGTCTTCCACGCGTCCTGCACGCCCTGCACCAGGCCCTTGGCCAGCGCGTCGGGAACCTGATCCATGACGCTCTGATCGGGGAAGAGGCCCATCACCGTGGGTACGTCGGCGTCGCCCGGCGACCAGCCGTGGTCGATGCTGCCGTAGCCGAGGTTCACCAGCACCGACAGATCCGGCTGCAGCAGGTTGGAGATCGGGTTGCCGATGAACGGGATCAGTCGCACCAGGTCCAGCAGTGGCAGGCTCGGTGACTCGATCATGAAGTAGTTGGTCAGGGAGTCGGCCGCAGAGGTCGGCAGTTGGATCGCGTTGGCGACCTGATCCGGCGTCAGCCCCAGGTAGGCGATGTGATTGAAGACGATGCCCAGGTAGGCGTTGAGGTCGGACAGGAAGTTCAGCGGGTACTTCGGGAAGTCCGCGAACCCGTCGTACTCGTAGGTGTAGATGTCGGTGGGCGAGACGTCCGACGGGGTGGCGCCGCTGAACGTCAGGCCCAGATGGGTGGCGTCCGGGGTGGACCCGGCCGGGATCGCGAAGCGTTCCAGCAGGCCGCCGTTGGGGTTGTTCGGGTCGCCCAGCATCACGAAGTGCACGTCCGCCGGGTTGACGCCGTCCTTCTCCAAGTGCGCCATCAGCAGCGAGTCGATCGTGGAGCTCTGCGAATACCCGCTGACCACAACGGGATTCGTCGGGCTGACGCCGCCGGCGGCGATCCGGGCCTTGATCGCGTCCTCGATGATCTGCTGGCCCTGCGCCGTCGAGTTGTCGAACGTCATGCTGAACGGAAAGGTGAACGGGTACAGCGATTCCGGGGTGGTGATCGCCGTCGAGTCACCGGTGAAACCGTGCGGCGCCAGGTACAGCTTGTCGAAGGCGTCCAGCCAGCCCTGGCTGGGGGTGGCGACGAAACTGGCGCCCATCACCAGGGCGGTGCCGTCGCCGAGGGCGGATTCGACGCTGCTGAGCAGCACCCCGAGCGTCCGGGTGTCGGGTGCCGGGGCGGCGATCAGCCCGGCGCCGGTGACGGCAATTCCGGTGGTCAGGCCGGTGGCCAGATACGCGCTCAGCAGGCTGCGGTGGGCGGACCTCATCGGTTACCTCTCGTTGGTGTGGGTAAACGGGTTTACAGGCCCAGGGCCCCGATGGCCAGGATCGGCAGCAACCCGACCACGGCGGCGAGCGGATCGCCGACCGCGTCGACCGGGTTACCGGCGGCCATCTGGGTCTGGAACATCTCCTCGGCGACCTTGGGCAGCGTGAAGAGCAGGGTGCTGGCGACGTCGATCGGCGGGATGCCGGTGTGGGTGAACGACAGTTCGGTCAGACCGGTCTTGTAGTTGTCGATCGTGCTGGTCAGGAAGCTGTTGAACCAACTCGACATCTCCGACGGGGACTTGTCCAGGTCGAATGCCGCCGTCGCGGCGTTGACGATCGGCCCCAGGAACTCGTGCATCGTCTGCGGCGAGATCAACTGGTAGTTACTGGGATTCGCCAGATCCTTGAACATGTCCTGCACGCCCTGCTGCAGGCCCTTGACCAGCGCCTCGGGCACCTGATCCAGCACGCTCTGCGGCGGAAGGAAGCCCATCGTGGTGCCCACATCGGCGGGGCCGTGGTCCCAGCCGCCCAGGTAGGTGTCGTCGACGTTGCCATAGCCCAGGTTCACCAGCACGAACAGGTCGGGCTGCACCAGGTCGGCCAGCGGGTTGCCGACGAACGGAACCAACCGCAGCAGGTCCACCAGCGGCAGGCTCTCCGTCGGGATCATGTAGTAGTTGACCATCGTGTCGACCGCCGATGTCGGCAGCAGGATCGCGTCCCCGCCATCGGCCTCCGGGGTGGCCTGCTCGGGTGTGACACCGAGGTACGCGATGTGGTTGAAGAGGATCCCCAGGTAGGCGTTGATGTCGGCCAGCAGGTTGATCGGGTATTTCGGGAAGTCCGCGAAGCCGTCGTATTCGTCGGTGAAATTGTCGGTCGGGAACAGATCGCTCGGCATCGCCCCGTTGAACGTGATGCCCAGGCTCTCCGCGGTCGGATTGGAGCCGGCGGGCAGGTCGAAGCGCTCCAGGAACCCGCCGTTGGGGTTGTTCTCGTTGCCCAGCAGTACGAAACGCAGGTCCTCGGTCGGCACCTTGCCGGCCAGTTCCTTCATCAGCGTCGCGTCCATGATCGACGACTGCGAGTATCCGGTGACCACCAGCGGGTGCTCCGGGCTGGCCTCGCCGCTGGCGACGCGGCTGAGGATCTCCTTCTCGATGATCTGCTCACCGGTCGCCATCGACGAGTTGAGCGTCGCGGCGAACGGGCCGGGTGGGACGAACGGGTACAGCGACTCCGGGGTGGTCACCGGGACCAGGTTGGTGCCGGTGTAGCCGAGGGGCGCCAGGAAGTTGGCGTTGAACGCCTCCAGGTAGCCCTGGCTGGGCACCGGGTAGCCGCTGCCGCCGAGCAGCAGGGCGGTGCCGTCCCCGAGCGGGCCCAGTTCGACGCTGGTGAGCAGCACTTCGTGGACGTTCGGGGCGGGGTGCACCGGGGGGATCGGGATCAGCCCGGCGCCGGTGACGGCGACCCCGGCGGTCAGATAGGCACTCAGCTGGCTGCGACGAACAAACCCCATTTTTTATCCCCCGGTCTCACAATGTTCGTAGTGCATTCTGTAACGGATCTCATGGTGTGACAATGGGCACATGCACGACGACGGTCGATGGGCACTGTGCGCGTGCACAGGACGGGGTCGCTAAGTGAATCGCGGTAGCCGCACCGGGCGCTGATGGCACGCTCGACGGTTGGGCATCGGCACAGTTCGCCGATCATCCGCCGGTTAGCATCGCCGGCATGGGTGAGTCGTTCGTGGCACGGGCGTCCCGGCAGTTGCTGGGCGACGTCGACGGCCTGGTGGCGGACGTGGCGGCCGCCGTGCAGGACGCCGGCCTCTACGGCGACTCCGGGGTGACCGCCGAGGATCTGCGCGCCGCACACCGCGCCAACCTGGTCGGGCTGCTGGGCTTCCTCAGCGGCGAACCGCAGGCCGGACTGGCGGCGCCGCAGGAGACCGGCCGGCTGCGCGGCGGCCAGGGTGCGCCGCTGCCGGCGGTGCTGCGCGCCTACCGGTTGGGGGCCAGCGTGATCTGGGACCGGCTGGTGGCGATGGCCGGCGACGACGCCGCCGCCCGGGCCGAGTTGCTGTCGAAGGCCTCGCTGGCCTGGCAGATCTTCGACGAGTACACCCAGGCGGTGACGGTCTCCTACCAGGATGCGGTCGCCGAGCACGCCCGCCGTGACGCCGCGATCCGCGACGCCGCCCTGGACGCGCTGTTCGGTGGGCAGGTCGCCGGTGGGCTGCTGTGGGACTGCGCCACCAAACTGCGGCTGCCGCAGCGCGGCACGTTCGCCGTCGTCGTCGCCACCCTGCCGGACCGGGCCATCGAGAACACCTTCGACCCGCTGCCCGGCATCGAAGCCGAACTGACCGCGCTCGGGGTGCGCTCGGCGTGGCGGCTGCAGCTGGGCAGTCAGGTCGGCGTCGTCGCGCTCACCGACACCTTCGGAGTCCAGCGGCTGTGCACGATGATCGCCGGCCGCGGAACAGCGCCGGTCGGGATCAGTACGCCCTACGACGGTCTCGACGACACCCACGCCGCGTTGCGGCAGGCGCAATTGGCCTGTGCGGCAGTCGGATCCGCCGACCAGCGGGTGCTGCGCTACGAGGACGCGCTGGTGCCGGCGCTGGTCGCCTCCGCGCCGGAGGTGGCCGGTGCGCTGGCCGCGGCGGTGCTGGGTCCGCTGCTGGCACTGCCGGCGGCGGACCGGGATGGGCTGGTCGAGACCCTGAACTGCTGGTTCGCGGCGGGCGGTGAGGTGGCCGCCGTCGCCGAGGCGCTGTACTGCCACCGCAACACCGTGCGGTCCCGGCTGAACCGGATCACCGAGGCCACCGGATGCGACGTCGCCACACCGGTGGGCGCCGCGCATCTGTACCTGGCGATGCAGGCGCACCGGATAAATCCGATGGAACCGAATCCACCCGAGCACCGTCGAACCACATAACAGCGCGAAATCCGCGCCGGTGAGGGGGAGACCGTGACTGCCACACCTGCAGCCGCCAACGCACTGCATGCCGACTTCGAGGTGATGGCCGCCGTCGCCGCGGCCACCGACGCCCGCAACGAGGAGATCCGCGCGCTGCTGGCCACGTTCATGCAGCGCATGCGCAGCGTGCCGGCGGCGGTGTGGTCGGGGCGCGCCGCGGTCCGGTTCCAGGACGTGCTGGAACGCTGGAACGCCGAATCGCTGCACCTGCACCGGGCGCTGGCGCAGATCGCCGAGACCATCCGGCACAACGAGCGGTTGCTGCGCGAGGTCGCCGAGGCGCACTCCCGGCACATCGGCGCGGCCGGGGACGGGATCTGACATGGACTCGACTGTGTTGTCCTACAACTTCGACGAGATCGAATACGCCGTCCGTCAGGAGATCCACGCCACGTCGGTGCGCCTCAACGGCGCCCTGGACGCACTGCGCGCCCAGATCGCGCCGCTGCAACAGGTCTGGACCCGGGAGGCGGCCGGCGCCTACCACGCCGAACAGCTCCGGTGGCAGCACGCGGCCGCCGCGCTGAACCGGATCCTGGTCGACCTGGGTGCCGCGGTGCGCGACGGTGCGGCTGACGTCGCCGACGCCGATCGGCGTGCCGCGGGGGCCTGGGGGCGGTAGGAGAGACCGCCCCCGCACACGGTGCGGCCCCGGCGGAGGAGAGCCGCCGGGGTCGCATCGGCCCCCGGGATGGAATCATCGATGTCCAGCCGAAGCCCGCACAGTGCTCGCGGGGGCAGGCGTGGCAGTGTCGACCGGAGGCAGGTGAAGCATCTGCGTCAGCATGAGTTGGACACCGCGGAACGGCTCGCCGATCTCGGTGACGACGTGAAATTCATTCCTGCCACGTCGGACGGTCGGCGTGCGGATGTGGAAATCGACGACATGCTGTGGGAGCTGAAATCACCGACGTCATCGAACCGGAACACGATCACCACAAGACTTGGGCGCGGGGCGCGCCAGTCCGCCAACATCACATTCGACATATCGCGCACGCGAATCTCGATTGCCGACGCGATGGAAATCGCAGAGGACGTGCTGCGGCGCTACCCTGAGGTGGCTGTGATCAGGCTCGTCGGGCGAGACACCCAGTCAGGCCCGTTAGACGTGTTGATCAGGAGGTGAGTCCCAGGATGTCGAACATCGACTACGTGATCGTCGGGACCGGGCCATTGCTTGCTGACGTGCGGAACATGGTCAAGAACATCACGCGGAGCGCAGATGCCGAATCCGGCTGGCTTCACCCGGCCGACGAACGGGCGTCGGTGTACGTCAAACCCGATCCCGAATGTGCAGGCGGCACGGTTGTTCAGGTGTATTACTCCGCTGACCCGCCGACGCGCGGTCAGGAATATGCGCGGTCTCTCTACGACGAGTTGGTTCGGCGTACGAACTGGGATTTGGTGCTCGACTCCGACGAGACGGACGGAATCGTCGCGTCCCGTACCAAGAGCCGGGTCTGACCTACCGGGCTGACCGGGTGCCACGGTTTTGACCTGCCCCGATGCCCACCGGTAAGCTGCCACGTTGGCGTGCGGTGCCTACTCGGCACAGCGGGTCTCGGGTCACTGTCGGTCGCCGAGAACCACCCGGTACGTCCAGGTAAGACCGGCGCCCGGCTCGCACCGGGATCCGCAAGACCCGGGGTTACCCGGAACCGAGAGAGGTAAGCGCTGTGCCCACATACACGCCGAAGGCGGGTGACACCACGCGGTCGTGGTACGTCATCGACGCCACCGACGTGGTGCTCGGCCGGCTCGCCGTTGCAGCAGCAACCCTGCTGCGCGGCAAGCACAAGCCGACATTCACGCCGAACTGCGATGAGGGTGACTTCGTCATCGTCATCAACGCGGACAAGGTCGCCATCAGCGGCGACAAGCTGACCAACAAGAAGATCTACCGCCACTCCGGTTACCCGGGCGGTCTGCGCCAGCGCAGCGTCGGCGAGGTCATGGCCACCCGTCCCGACCGGGTCGTGGAGAAGGCGATCCTCGGGATGATCCCGAAGAACAAGCTCGGCCGTCAGGTTCAGCGCAAGCTGCACGTTTACGCCGGCCCGACGCATCCGCACACCGCTCAGCAGCCGGTTCCGTACGAGATCAAGCAGGTGGCGCAATGACCGAGACGGCAATCGAAGGCATCGAGCCCGAAGAGGTCATCGAGGTGGAGGCCGCCGAGGTCGTGTACCACGAGCCCGTCGACCTGGGCCGCCCGATCCAGACCGTCGGCCGCCGCAAGGAGGCCGTGGTGCGGGTGCGTCTGGTGCCCGGCACCGGCCAGTTCAACCTGGACGGCCGCACCCTGGAGGCGTACTTCCCGAACAAGGTGCACCAGCAGCTGATCAAGGCTCCGCTGGTCACCGTGGACCGGGTGGACAGCTTCGACATCTACGCCCACCTCGACGGCGGCGGCCCCTCCGGGCAGGCCGGCGCGCTGCGGCTGGCGATCTCCCGGGCACTGATCCTGGTGCAGCCGGAGGACCGCCCGGCGCTGAAGAAGGCCGGGTTCCTGACCCGCGACCCGCGTGCCACCGAGCGCAAGAAGTACGGCCTGAAGAAGGCCCGTAAGGCGCCTCAGTACAGCAAGCGCTGATCTGCGGTTGCGATCTGGCAGCGAGTTGGGGGTGTCTCCCGCAGACGGGAGGCACCCCCGCTTGCTTTTCACCGGCGTGTCGACGTGTTTTCGGGCATGCTCGCGGCGATAAAGGATGGTTATGGGTCGACTTTTCGGCACCGACGGCGTCCGCGGGGTCGCCAACCGCGAACTCACCGCGGAACTGGCGCTGGCCCTGGGTGGCGCGGCGGCGCGGCACCTGGCGGCCGGCACCGAGCGACGGGTTGCCGTGGTCGGCCGTGACCCGCGGGCCAGCGGCGAGATGCTGGAGGCCGCGGTCATTGCCGGGTTGACCAGTCAGGGTGTCAGCGTGCTGCGGGTCGGCGTGCTGCCGACGCCGGCGATCGCGTACCTGACCGGTGCCTACCAGGCGAACTTCGGCGTGATGATCTCCGCCTCGCACAACCCGATGCCCGACAACGGCATCAAGTTCTTCGGCCCCGGTGGGCACAAACTCGACGACGCCACCGAGGACGCCATCGAGAACCTGGTCGCCGAGGGCCCGGGCCTGCGACCGGTCGGCGCCGACATCGGCCGGGTCGTTGACGCCCCCGACGCCGAGGACTGCTACCTGCGGCACCTGCGGGAGGCGATCGGCAACACCAAGCTGGACGGGCTGACCGTGGTGGTGGATTGCGCCCACGGCGCCGCGTCGGCGGTGGCGCCGCGCGCCTACCGGGCGGCCGGTGCGACGGTGATCGCGATCAACGCCGACCCGGACGGGCTGAACATCAACGACGGCTGCGGGTCGACGCACCTGGAACCGCTGCGTGCCGCGGTGCTCGCCAACGGTGCCGACCTGGGCCTGGCACACGACGGCGACGCCGACCGCTGCCTGGCCGTCGACGCCGCCGGCAACGTGATCGACGGCGACGCGATCATGGTGGTGTTGGCGCTGGCCATGCGCGACGCGGGCGAACTCGCCGACGACACCCTGGTGGCGACCGTCATGAGCAACCTCGGCCTGCACCTGGCGATGCGTGAGGCCGGTGTCACCGTGCACACCACCGACGTCGGGGACCGCTACGTGCTGGAGCAGTTGCGGGAGGGCGGCTTCACGCTCGGCGGCGAGCAGTCCGGTCACATCGTGCTGCCCAAGCTGGCGACCACCGGCGACGGCGTCATCACCGGGCTGCGGGTGATGGCGCAGATGGCGCACACCCGCACGTCGCTGGCCGATCTGGCGGCGGCGATGCGCACCCTGCCGCAGGTGCTGATCAACGTCGAGGTGACCGACAAGGCCGCCGCCGTCGAGACGCCGGCGGTGCGCACCGCACTGCGCAGTGCCGAGGGCGAACTCGGCGACACCGGCCGAATCCTGTTGCGCCCGTCCGGAACCGAGCAACTGGTCCGGGTGATGGTGGAAGCCGACGACGAGGACACCGCGCAGCGGATCGCGACCGGCGTCGCCGAGGCGGTCCGCGCCCAGTAATCGGCGGGAACCGGTTCGCCCTTTGCGCCGTCTTACCGGGTATGGGGCAGACATCCGTTCATCTCGACGACGCCGCACTGCGCGAGGTGGCCGAGCACTTCGAGGCCGACGCCGACCTTGTCGACAGCGCGATGCGGGACGGGCTGGGGCGGTTGATGTTCGACGGCGCCGCCGCCGGCCGGGCCCACGCGGCGTCCGGTGCCGAGTTGCGGCGCGTGCTGGACCGGTGGGCGCCGGAGTTGACCCGCTGGTCGCGGGCGAGCGCCGAGATCGCGGGCGCCCTGCGATCCGGGCTGGCCGGCTACCGGGCGGCCGAACTGTCCGCGGCGGATCGGGTGGGCTGAGGTGGCCCCCCGTCTGGATGTGGCGGCTCGCCTTGCCGAGGGGCGAGAAGCCGTGGCGCACACCGAAATCTACGTGGCTGCCTGCCGGCAGCTGGGCTACCAGCACCCTGATCTCACCGGGTACAGCGGGCAGGTCGGTGACTGGTACGACGGTGAGACCGGTCTGGATCTGCACCTGCTCGACGCCGACTGCGCGCAACTGTGGGCGGCGGCCGACGCCGCCGAGAGTGTCCTGCGGGGGCAGCGTGAACAACTCGGTGCGTTGACGACGGCATGGCGCGGGCCGGGTGCCGAGGTGGCAGCGGCGTTCCTGCACGGCCACTGCGACGCCGCGGAGACGCTGACGGTCCGGCTGCGGGGTGCGGCGCAGGCGTGCGCGACGCTGCGCGACGAGTTGTGGCGGTGCGTCGACACCAAGGTGGCGACGGTGCTTGCCGCCGACGAGCGGGTGGGCGCCCAGGCTCCGGGGTGGCTGGCCGCCGCGCACGCGGTGCTCACCGGAACCGGGGACCGGCACGCCGAGGAGGTGGTGGAGCAGCAGGTGAAACCGTACGTGGACAACGAGATCGGCGGTGCCTGGCTTTCCGCGATGCGATCCGCGCGAGCCGGGGCCGCCGCGGCCTACGATGCGGCGGTGGCGTCCGCTGGACCCGACCCGGGCGCGGTTTTCGCGGTGCCGGGGGAGTTGGGCCCGCGCTATCTGCCCGATGCGGCGCCCGGGGTGGCGACGGTCGCGCCGCCGATACCGGTGTTCGCAGGTGTGCCGCCGACGGCACCGGCTGCGGTGTCCACTCCGTTCGATGAACCGCCGGCTGCGCTGTGGCGTGACGCCGCCGGGCCAGCCGACGCCGGGGTGCCCGGCGATCTTGGACTCCCAGGCGAGGGCGCCGGGCTGGGCGACTTCGGGATGCCCGGTGATTTCGGGATGCCCGGGGGCTTTGGGATGCCAGGCGGGGGCGGACTGCCCGCCGGGGGAGCGCTCGGCGGTGTGCTGCCGCGGATCGCCGACGCGATCGGCGATCTGCTGGGGCCGTCGGATTCCGGCCTGGGCGAACCGGATCTCGGTGAGCCGGTCGATGAGGGTGCCGATCCCGACGGCGAGTCCGATGCCGGACCTGGTTCCGGAGACACCGCCGAGGAGGTTGCCGACGTCACCTCCGATGAGCCCGAGGACCAGTCGGATGCCGAAGCGGCTGCCGCGGACACCACCGACGGCTCGGAGTCCGGCGACGATGTGTCCGCCGCGGACCCCGACGCCGTGCCAGCCGCGCAGCAGGCTCCCGAGGCCCAGCCGTCGCCTGCGGAGAAGACCCCGTGTGAGATCGCCGCTGACGAGTTACCGCAGGTCGGGGCATGATCTACACGAGACGCATGATAGTGCGAATTTGCATGCATCACGATGCGTCTGCGCTACCATCGGGCCATGAGGACGACCGTGGTGATCGATGACGACGTCGCCGCTGAGATCGACCGTCTCCGCCGCGAGGGATTGGGCATCAGTGAGGCGCTGAATCTACTGGCCCGCCGGGGTATGGCGGCTGCGGGAATCAAGTCAACGCCGTATCGGCACCGCACCGCGCCGATCGGCCTCAAGGTCGATGTCGCCAACATCGGCGATGTGCTGGATCTGCTCGACGATGATCGTTGATGCAAACCTGTTGCTGTACGCGGTCGACGAGACGAGCGCCTATAACGCCAGGGCCGCCGCGTGGCTGACTGACACCCTCGATGCAGGCACTCGCGTGGGACTGCCGTGGCAGACGATCGGCGCCTTCCTGCGAATCGTCACGCATCCACGGATCGTCGAGCGCCCCCTGTCCGCTGCCGCCGCCTGGGGGCACGTCGAGGATTGGCTGGCGGTCCCGACGGTGTGGATCCCGCCGGCCACCGAGTCCACCGCCAGGGTTTACGCGGCGCTCTGCACGCGAGTCACTGCGACGGCAAACCTGGTGCCGGATGCGCAGCTGGCAGCCCTTGCGATCGAGCACGGTGTCGAGATCGCCTCTGCGGACACCGATTTCGTGAGGTTCCCGGGTCTGCGTTGGATCAACCCGCTGCAGCTCGACTGATCGTCGCTGAAGGCCCGGCCGATTCCCCGGACTGCGTTGCGCAGAGTTCGTCGGGAGTGCGCGGTCAGCGACTCAGGATCGACCCGTCATCGACGAAGCCATGCTGACGCGCGAGTTCGTCGAGGTCCAGTGCGTCGTAGCTGCGCTGGAGGTCGTCGAGCGCGGCGTCGTAGCCGGGGTCGCCGGGTAGTGGGTCGTCGGGCCAGGTGTCGTCGGGCCAGGTGTCATAGGGCCCCGGCGGCAGGTGCTGTGGGTCGGCTGGTGGCGGTCCGGGGTCGGGAACCTCGGTGGCCTTCTGGCGGTGGTGGGCGATGACGGCTTCGATGAAGTGAAACGGGTTGATCCGTGGCTGCCCGCGTTCCAGGTGAGGTGGGGGGATCCATTCGACGCGCCCGGTGTCCCCGAGGCGGGTGGTCCAGCCCTGCACGGTTGCGGTGTTGTTGTCCGGTGGGCAGGCCAGGGCGAGGCCGTCGATGTCGGTGCGCCCACCGGCGGCCCAGTCCTTGTCGCTGTGGTGGGCCTGGGACAGATACCCCGACACCGGACACCCCGGCCGGGTACATCCTCGATCGCGGGCGTGCAGCACGATCCGCTGATCAGCCGAGGCGATGCGTTTGCTGCGCCCGAGCCACAGCGCCCGGCCCCGGCCGTCGAAAATCGTCAGGTAGTGGTAGGCATGGGCGGCCATCCGCAGCAGATCCCCCATCGGCAGCAGACTGCCCCCACCGGTGTGGGCTTTACCGGTCATCGATGTGTCGGCCGGTGGTGGTGTGGTGTCGGGGTGGGCGGCGGCCTGCAGTTCGGCCAGGGTGGTGGAGACGATCACAGTCACCGGCAGCCCGTTGAGTTGACCCAACTCCCCACTGGCCAGCACGGCGCGCACCGCGGCCAGCAGGGCGTCGTGATTGCGCTGGGCAACGGTGCGGTCATCGTCGGTGATCTGCTGCTGGGTGGGGGTGCCGGAGACGCAGGGGTGTTCATCGGCGCTATTGGCCATACCGGGGGCGGCCAGTTTGGCCAGCACCGGTTCGAGGGTGGCACGCAGTTCGGGGGTGATGTAGCCCGACAGGGTGCTCATCCCGTCGGCACGCTGGCGGCCTATGCGCAGCCCGCGTTGGGCTTGGCGTTCCTTGTCGGAGTAGTCACCGTCGGGATTGAGGGTGTCCACCAGGTGC
>NZ_JAHCLR010000062.1 GCF_018455725.1 Mycolicibacter acidiphilus | reverse complement strand
CGCGATCCCGGCGTGCTGTGCTGACACCGGCTGGGATCTTCGCATGCGCTTTGCGGGCGATCACCACATGTTCGGGGCCGATGTGCCCGGCGGCCTGTTCGGCGGCCAGCGCCGGCAGTCGCGGTGGCAGGGGTTGGCCACCGAGGGTGGTGCGGGGGCCGAGGTCGGCGGCCTCATCCACCCGGCGGCGCGCCTCGCTACCGCTGATCCGCAACCGCTCGGCGAGGCCTTTGACCAGTGAGCAGGCACCCAGCGCAGTGGTGTGTCCCTCGGCGGTCAGTCGGGCCAGGATGCGGTGGTCGATCACCGGTGCCTGCCAGGCCAGTGCTTCTCGTCGGGCCAGCACCGCCACCAACTCCGCGGTGCTCAACGCGTCGAACGAACACTGTGCCAACCGGGCGGACGCCACCTCGATCGCATCCAGGCATCCCAGGATCGTCTCCCGATCGGCGAACGCGTCCCTACCCATACATCGAACACTAGTGCGAACTACCGACAAGTTCCGGTCTGGAGTCCAACCGTCGATCAGGTCAGCTCACGCAGCGTCTCCACATACCGCACTGCCTCGGCCGGATCCGCACTGAGCGGGGCCACCAGCAGCGTCGTCACCCCGGCCGCCGCGAACGCCGCCACCTGCTCGGCGACGAAGCCGCGCGGCCCGATCAGTGACACCGCCCGCACCAGTTCGTCGGGAACCGCCGCAATCGCCTCGGTCTTGCGCCCGGACAGGAACAGCTCCTGGATCCGGTCGGCGACCTCGCCGAACCCGTAGCGGGTGGCGACGTTGTGGTAGAAGTTGCGGCCCCGTGCACCCATCCCGCCGATGTACAGCGCCAGCTGCGGTTTGGCCCAGGCGAGCCGATCCTCGACGTCGTCGCCGATCGCCAGCGTCACCCCGACCATCACGTCCAGCGGTCCCAGCGCCGGGTCGCGTTTGGCCGAGCCCGCCGCCAGTGCCGGCCCCCACACGTCGTGTGCCTTCTCCGGGTGGAAGAACACCGGCTGCCAGCCCTCGGCGATCTCCGCGGTCAGCTCGACGTTTTTCGGACCCAGTGCGGCGATCGAGATCGGAATCGACTGTCGCACCGGGTGATTGATCAGCTTCAGCGCCTTGCCCAGCCCGGTGCCGTGCTCGGCCGGCAGCGGCACCTGGTAGTTCTTGCCGGTGTACTGCAGCGGGGCCTCACGGCGCCACACCTGTCGGCAGATCTCCACGACCTCGCGGGTGCGGCCCAGCGGTGCGTCGAACGGCAGCCCGTGAAAACCCTCCACCACCTGCGGCCCGGAGGTGCCCAGCCCCAGCCGGAACCGGCCGTCGGAGACGAAGTCCAGCCCGGCGGCCGTCATCGCCAGCAGCGACGGGGTGCGGGTGTAGATCGGCAGCACCCCGGAGACCAGTTCGACCGTCGACGTCTTCGCCGCCAGGTATCCCAGTTGGCTGACCGCGTCGTACGAGTACGCCTCGGCCACCGCGACCGCGTCGATGCCGACCCGCTCCAGCTCGACCACCTGCTCGGCGGCCTCTTTGAACCCACCGGAATACCCCAGTTGCACACCGATTCGCATCCATGAGGAATACCAGAAGGCCGGCGTTATCGCGGGGCCGCTCCGGGAACGGGCTGACTGCGCCAACTGCTCGGTGAGGTGCCGTGTGCCTGGCGGAAGACCCTGGTGAAATACCCCGGATCGGGCAGCCCGACCTGATCGGCGACGTCGGCGATCGGCAGGCGGGTGTCGGTCAGCAGCCGGCGCGCCTCACCCATCCGGCGTTCGGTGATCCACTCCAGGACCGTGCGTCCGGTGCGGTTGCGGACCAGGGTCGTCAGGTATCCGGGTGAGACCGCGACGTCGCGGGCCACCTCCGCCAGGGAGAGCGGTTCGCGGTAGCGCCGGTCGATCGTCTTGAACACGTCGTCCAGCAGCGGTTCGTGGTGGTGGCGGCGGGTGTCGCCGACATGGTGGGCCAACCGGGCGACGTCGGTCAGCAGCAGCGTCAGGTGCGCCAGCACCGCCTCGCGGAACCCCTCGGCGCGGGTCTTGAGTTCGGACTTCATCGAATCGAGGGTGGCCTTGAACGCCGGCCGGCGGGCTTCTGGCAGTTCCAGGCGCAGCAGGCCGCCCGCGCGTTCGTGCAGGAACAGCCAGAGCAGCGGATGTGATCGCCAGGTCAGCCAGGGGGACGCCCCGTCGTCGCCGAGCGCGTCCGAGTTGAAGAACACCGCGACCCCGTCATCGGTGCTCTCCACGTGCCCCGGGTCGATGGTGGCGCCCATCGCGACGATGTAGACGGCGCGGGTTCCGTGGTCGAACCACAGCGCCGGGAAGTTGTGGATCTGTCCCCGCGGGGACAGCGTGTCGTGGCCGACCCGGGCCACTACGACCGGCGGGATGTGTGGATCGGGCGGGTACTCGTACACCCGCACGCCGCCGCGCTGACGCGCCATCCGGGCGGCGTAGTTCATGTTTACGAGAATACTCCTGACCTAAGGAAAATTATCCTATTTCACAGATTGATATTGATCGAAGATGGAGTCATGTCGGACGTGTTGCGTGCATCACAGTTAAATCCAGCGGGTTCGACGGATTGTTTATGCACGTCACACGTTATTTCCGGGTTGCCGACGCGGGCGGAGCCGACGGTATCGCCGCAGATCAGACTTATTTACCGCTGGGCAAGATGATTGCCACTGTCACAGGAAGGTCTTGATACATGAGCCGTCTTCACAGCAGTCAGCGTGATCCGCAGGGCCGGGTGGGGCAGCGGCGTAACCGTACGATCGGCGCCGGCAGCGCGGTCGCCGCGTTCCTGGCGTTCGGGATGGCTCCGCTGGCGACGGCGCCGGTAGCCCACGCCGACGGCGCCGACCTGTTCAACCTCGACTGGCTCACCGAGATGTTCGCTCCGACCGACGCCGTCGTACCCCTCGACCTGCACGCGGGCGCCGCCGAGGGCCTGAGCTTCGACATGACCAGCCTGATGGACCAGTGGTTCTACACACCGCTGCACATGGGTGTCCAGGCCTGGATCACCAGCGACTTCGGTCAGATGATCGACAACTCCATCAACGAGATGTCCGGCCTGTACCTGATCGGCAACGGCATCGCCGGCACCGCGCTCGACCCCGATGGTGGTGCGGCGGGCCTGTGGCTCGGTGACGGCGGTGCCGGCTGGGACAGCAACGCGGCCGGTGTCGGCGGCGGCGACGGGGGCGACGCCGGCTGGTTCGGCAACGGTGGCGCCGGCGGTGACGGCGGTGCCGGGGCCGACGGCGGCGCGGGCGGCATCGGCGGTGCGTTCATGGGTGTCGGCGGCGCCGGTGGCGCCGGCGGCAACGCGATTGTCGACGGGTTCAACGGCGGCCACGGCGGTGACGGCGGCGCGGCGGCCGGCTGGTTGTTCGGTAACGGCGGCGCCGGCGGGGTGGGCGGTAACGGCGCCAACGGCGTGGCCGGGACGTTCTTCAACGGCGGTAACGGTGCCGGTGGTGCCGGCGGCAACGCGGGCGCCGGCGGTGACGGCGGCCGCAGCGGATTCACCTACGGCAACGGCGGCAATGGCGGTGCGGCAGGCACGGCCGGCAACGGCGGCGCCGGGGCGGAAGGCGACGCCACCCACCACGACGGCGGCCTCGGCGGCCGAGGCGGCGCCGGGGCCAACGGCGGCGCGGGCGGCGACAAGTTCGACGGCTCGAAGGGCTCGGCCGGCACCTACACCGACGGCAGCGACGGCGGCAAGGGCGGCAACGGCGGTGACGCCGCCAAGGACTCGGCCGGCGACTTCCTGGGCAAGGGCGGCAACGCCGGCGCCGGCGGCAAGGGTGGCAACGGCGGCTTCCTGGGCGGCGCCAGCGATGTCTCGCAGAGCGCGGCCGGCGGCGACGGCGGCGTCGGCGGACACGGCGGCGCGGGCCTGTCCGGCGGCAACGGCGGTGCTGGCGGAGCCGGCGGCACCGGCTACATGAGCGACAGCGGTGGTGACGCCGGCGCCGGAGGTAACGGCGGTGACGCGACCAACGGTGTCGCCGGCAACGGCGGCTTTGGCGGTGCCGGCGGCGGTGTCAGCGGCGATGGCGCCCTGGGCAAGGCCGGTACCGGCGGGGCCGGCGGTGACGGCGGCAACGGCGCCACCGACGACGCCACCGTCAAGACCACCGGCGGCAACGGCGGCGTCGGCGGCGGCGGCGGCTACGCGGCCGGCAACGACGGCACCGGCGGTGACTCCGGCAAGGGCGGCGACGGCGGCACCGGCACGTTCAAGGGCGGCAACGGCGGTGCCGCCGGCGCATCGGGCAGCAGCCCCAAGGGCGCCGGCGGCCAGACCGCCGACGGCGGTGACGGCGGTGACGCCACCGGCTGGAACGACGGGACGGGCACCTACAGCCAGGGCGGCAACGGCGGCCAAGGTGGCCGCGGCGACGGCGACATCGCCGGCGGCAAGGGTGGTGACGGCGGCAACGGCGGTACCACCGGGATCAGCGTCGGCGGCAACGGCGGCCAAGGTGGCGTGGGTGGTACCGGCGGCACCGCTGGGCTCGGGGTACCCCAGAACCCCGGTGGTGACGGCGGCGCCGGCGGCACCGGTGGTAACGGCACGGCGATCGGCGGCAACGGCGGCAACGGGGGTGTCGGCGGTCAGGGTGGCGGCACCCCGAGTAACGGCGGTGCGGGCGGTAACGGCGGCAACAGCGCCGGGGCCGCGGTCCAGGTCGGCAACCCACTTGGTTTGGCGGCCGGTAGCGAGCACGCCGGCAATGGCGGCAACGGCGGCGGCGGCGGCATGAGCGCGGATGGCCCGGCCGGTACCGGCGGGGTGGGCGGCAACGGCGGCTCGGGTGCCGGCGCGGTCGACGGCGGCAACGGCGGCACCGGCGGCACCGGCGGGTCGGGCAGCGGCGGTGTCG
>NZ_JAHCLR010000061.1 GCF_018455725.1 Mycolicibacter acidiphilus | reverse complement strand
CCACCGCTTGACGCCTAACACCAATAGGAGCATCAGGCGGCAGACGACAAAACCCGCCCTGTCCTGTTCTCACAGTCCAGAGCGGGTTTTCCACTGTCGGGGTGGCGGGATTCGAACCCACGACCTCTTCGTCCCGAACGAAGCACGCTACCAAGCTGCGCCACACCCCGTGTGAAGCCACGACAGCGTATCGCACCGCCCCGCCGACCTCCCAAACGCGCCGCTCAGAACCCCTTGCCGGCCACGTCACTGCTCGCCCGACCTGGTGAAACCGCCCACAATCGGGCGTGGTGAGCTGCAAACATAGGCGGAATTAGGCAGACTGGCTAACGAGGTTTTGTCGGCAAGGGAGCCAGATCATGACGCTGTTGGGCGCTGCGGTGTACGCGGGGTTCTTCGCGCTGGCCGCGGCCTGGTTGTTCGCCACGAACCCGGACGCAGCCGAAGAGCGCGCTCAGTCCAAACGAGCGGACCTCTCGAACTCGGCCAGAGCCGCCGCCGGCCCGCTCGGGTCGAGCCCCTGCTGCGCCAGCCAGTCGTCCGAGAAGTAGGTGTCGGCGTAGCGGTCGCCGGAATCGGCGAGCAGCGTCACCACCGAACCGCTGCGGCCGTCGGCGACCATCTCCGCCAGCAGCCCGAACGCCCCCCACACGTTGGTTCCGGTCGACGCCCCCACCCGTCGTCCCAGCACCGCGCTGACGTGCCGGGCAGCGGCCACCGAGGCGGCGTCGGGCACCGCCACCATCCGGTCCACCACACCCGGCAGGAATGACGGCTCCACCCGGGGCCGGCCGATGCCCTCGATCCGGGACGACTCGTCGATCTCCAGGTCGTAGCGGCACTCGGAGTACGCCGGGAAGAACGCCGAATGCTCCGGGTCGACCACGCACAGCCGGGTGGCGTGCCGGCGGTAGCGGATGTAGCGCCCGATCGTCGCGCTGGTGCCGCCGGTGCCGGCGCCGACCACGATCCAGTCCGGGATCGGATGCGCCTCGTCGCGCAGCTGCTCGAAGATCGATTCGGCGATGTTGTTGTTGCCCCGCCAGTCGGTGGCCCGCTCGGCGTTGGTGAACTGATCCAGGTAGTGCCCGTCGGTGTCGGCCGCGATCCGCTCCGCCTCGGCGTAGACGTCGCCCGAGTGCTGCACGAAGTGGCAGCGCCCGCCCTGCGCCTCGATCAGGGCCACCTTCGACGCACTGGTGGACACCGGCATCACCGCGACGAACGGCAGGCCCAGCAGGGCGGCGAAGTAGGCCTCCGACACCGCGGTCGACCCCGACGACGCCTCCACCACCGTGGTGCCCTCCTCGATCCAGCCGTTGCACAGGCCGTAGAGGAACAGGGAGCGCGCCAACCGGTGCTTCAGGCTGCCGGTGATGTGGGTGGTCTCGTCTTTGAGGTACAGCGCGACGTCAACGTCGGTGCTCCACGCCGACGGCAGCGGGTAGCGCAGCAGGTGGGTGTCGGCGCTGCGCCGCGTATCGGCCTCGATCAGCCGGATCGCGTTGTCGGTCCAGTGTCGGGGATGGCCGTGGTCGGCCGTGCGGGTCAGCCGGTCCGTCACAGCGCCGACACGGGCGGCTGCGACGAGTCCTGCGCCGTCCGCGCGTCGTCGCCGCCGGTCGGGGCGGCAACCAGCGTCAGCAGGCTGGCCTCCGGCCGGCAGCAGAACCGCACCGGGGCGAACGGCGAGGTGCCGAGCCCGGCCGAGACGTGCAGCCGGGTGTGAGCGCCCCACTGCGACGGTCCCTTCACCCGCGAGCGGTCCAGGCCGCAGTTGGTCACCAACGCCCCGTAGAAGGGCAGGCAGAGCTGCCCACCGTGGGTGTGGCCGGCCATCACCAGCTGATAGCCGTCGGCCGCGAAGCGGTCGAGCACCCGCGGCTCCGGCGAGTGGGTCAGCCCCAGCCGCAGATTGGCGGTCGGGTCGGCGGGGCCGGCGATCGTGTCGTAACGGTCCCGGCCGATGTGCGGGTCGTCGACCCCGGCGGCGACGATCCGCTGACCGGCCACGTCGAGCTCGCGATGGGTGTGGGTGAGGTCCAGCCAGCCCCGCTCGGTGAACGCCGCGCGCAGGTCCTGCCAGGGCAGCGGGGTGCCGTAGACGCGATGCGTGGGCTTGGTGAGGTACTTCGCCGGGTTCTTCAGCCGCGGGCCGAAGTAGTCGTTGCTGCCGAACACGAACACACCCGGCACCGACAGCAGATCGCCCAGCGCCTGCACGACGGCGGGGACCGCCTTCGGGTGCGCCAGGTTGTCGCCGGTGTTGACCACCAGATCCGGTTTCAGGCCGGCCAGCTCCCGCACCCAGGCCTGCTTGCGGCGCTGGTTCGGCCGCATGTGCAGGTCGCTGATGTGCAGCACCCGCAGCGGCGACGAACCGGGGGAGAGCACCGGCATCGTCGCCTCGCGCAGCACGAACGCGTTGCGCTCGATACCGGCGCCGTAGCCGACGGCGAGCGCGACCGATCCGAACGCCGCCGACGCGGCGACGACGGTGCTTCTCAGGGCGGGTGATGCGGCCATGCGTGAAAGCCTACTGCCCGCCGCCGGGGCCGCCGGTGGTTACGGCGGCTTACGGGGGCATGGGCACTCCGGGCGGCGGTGGCGCCAGGAGTGGAATCGTGATCGGCGGCAGGCCGGGGATCTCGACCACCGTCGAACCGACCGGCCCCAGCGCCGGGAAGCCCTCCGGCGGCGGTGGCGGTGGCGGCGGGATGCCGTTGCTGACCTGAATGGTGATGATCGAGCCGGGGATGGTCTGGCCGCTCGGCGAGGTGCCGACGACAGCGCCGGACTTCGCAGTGCTGTTGATCCAGCTCGCCTCCGGCGCGACCTGGAACCCGACCTCCTTGAGCTTGGCCCGGGCCGCCTCGATGTCCAGGCCGACCACGCTGGGCACCCGTGAGTTCGGGCCGCCGTCGACGTAGCGCGGCTCGGTCGGCGGCATCACGACGTCGCCGAAGTTGGTGGCGATCGGTTTCATCGCCGCGAACCAGGTGCGGGCCGGTTCGTTGCCGCCGAACAGGTCGCCGTCGCCGCAGTGCCGCAGCGGGAACGAGCACAGGTCGCCCGGCGAGGTGGAGTCGTCGAACACGTAGTTCGCCGCGGCGTAGCGGTTGGTGAAGCCCAGGAAGCCCGACGACCGGTGCGCCTCGGTGGTGCCGGTCTTGCCCGACATCGGCAGATCCCAGCCGACCGAACCGGCGGCGCCCGACGCGGTGCCGCCACCGAGCGCGTCCTTGCTCAGCGCGTTGGCCAGGGTGTCGGCCAAGCCCTGGGGGACCACCCGGTCACAGGTCTCGGTGGTGACCGCCACCTCGTTGCCGTTCCGGTCGAGCACCTTGTCGATCGGGTTCGGCGGGCACCACACCCCGCCGGAGGCCAGGGTGGCGGCGACGTTTGCGAGTTCCAGCGCGTTGACCTCGAACGGCCCCAGCGTGAACGAACCGATGTTCTGCCGCTTGATGAAGTCGGCCAGGCTCTCGTTGCTGTCGGGGTCGTAGTCGCGGGCGGTGCCGGGATCGGCGTAGGAGCGCAGGCCCAACTTGATCGCCATGTCCACGGTGCGCTCCACGCCGACCTGGGAGATCAGCTTCGCGAACGCCGTGTTGGGGGAGGTGGCCAGGGCGGTGGAGACGTTCATCGGCGACCGGTAGGGGGCGACGTTCACCACGCACCAGGTCTCCTTCGGGCAGCCCTTGGCGCCGCCGGAGCCCATCCCCTTGGTCTGGAACCGGCCGGGCACCTCCAGTTCGGCGCTGGTCCCCATGCCCATCTCCAGCGCCGCCGCCACCGTGAAGGTCTTGAAGATCGACCCGGCGCCGTCGCCGACCAGTGAGAACGGTTGCGGCCGCATGGTTTCGCCGATCTCACCGTTGAGGCCGTAGGTGCGGTTGCTGGCCATCGCCAGCACCGGGTGGGCGTCGGTGCCGGGCTTGATCACGTTCATCACGCTCGCGACGCCCTGCACGTTGGGACCGGCGAAGTTGTCGATCGCCTGCTTGACCGGGCCCTGCACGTCCGGGTCCAGCGTCGTGTGGATCACGTAACCGCCGCGGGCGACCTGCTCCTTGCTGATCCCGGCGCGGGCCAGGTATTCCTGCACGTAGTCGCAGAAGAACGCCCGGTCGCCCGCCGCGATGCAGCCGCGAGGCAGTTCCTGCGGCTGCTCCAGGATCCCCAGCGGCTCCGCCTTCGCCGCCCGCAGCGCCTCGCGTTCGTTGGGAATGTTCTCGATCATGGTGTCGAGCACCAGGTTTCGCCGTGCCAGCGCACCCTCGGGGTTGGTGTACGGGTTCAGCACGCTGGTCGACTGCACCATGCCGGCCAGCAGCGCCGCCTGCTGCCAGTTCAGCTGCGAGGCGTCGACGCCGAAGTAGGTCTGCGCCGCGTCCTGAATGCCGAACGAGTTGTTGCCGAACGACACCAGGTTCAGGTACCGGGTCAGGATCTGCGCCTTGGTGAAGGTGCGGTCCAGGGTGAGCGCCATCCGGATCTCCCGCAGCTTGCGGGCCGGGGTGGTCTCGATCGCGGCGCGCTTCTCGGCGTCGGTCTGCGCCAGCACCAGCAGCTGGTAGTTCTTCACGTACTGCTGCTCGAGAGTGGACCCGCCGCGGGTGTCGGAGTCGCCGGAGGCGTAGCCGGCCAGACCGGTCAGGGTGCCCTTCCAGTCCACCCCGCTGTGCTCGGCGAACCGTTTGTCCTCGATGGAGACGATCGCCAGCTTCATCGTGTCGGCGATCTTGTCGCTGGGGACCTCGAACCGGCGCTGCGAGTACAGCCACGCGATCGTGTTGCCCTTGGAGTCGACCATCGTCGTCACGGCGGGGACCTCACCGGTGACGAGCTGGGCCGAACCGTTGGCCACCACGTCCGAGGCTCGGTTGGACATCAACCCGGCGCCACCGGCGATCGGGAACATCAGCGCGGCGAGCAAAACGGCTGCGAGCAGACAACACCCGGCCAGCTTGAACACGGTTGGACCGGTCGGGGGGCGCTCCGACATGGCTTACACACTAGCGGCGTCCGCAAGCGCGGCGGAGCCGGGCGCTGGGGGCACTCCCCTACCTGCGGTGTGGGCCCACCCGCTTGCGGGGGACGGGACGCCGCCATCAAACCCGCCGCCGTCGCCGGGCGGTGCCTGCCGAAGACCCAGATCCGGGCCGATGGTGCGGCCCGACGGAATTGTCGCCGAAGTCAAATAGTCACCGGTCGGAGCCGTCGTCCACCCGGGATTTCCACCGAAGCCGGGATCGGACTGCACGGTTGTCCCAAAAAAAGGAGCCCTTACCGGTTGCGCAAACCCCACTTGACCACCTAACTTGAACACCAAGTGCGATACAGGTAACACTGACCGCACGATGTGGCGCAGATCGCACTCGCGGTCTTCGCCGGTATTGAATAGGTGGCTGCGGGGGCGGCCGGGACGGAGGATCGTCAGTGTCAGTAACACGGCCAGCGGTTCGCAAGACCAATATGCCGGCGATAACACCCACCCGAGCCGTATTACGCGGCGTCCAAGACGAAGGCCGGATCGCCTGGGTTGCCCGGGCGCTGTGCCGGACCGGCGATCCCGACGAACTCTTCGTCCGCGGCGCCGCCCAGCGCAAGGCCGCCACCATCTGCCGGCACTGCCCGGTGGCGCTGGAATGCCTGGCCGACGCCCTCGACAACCGCGTCGAGTTCGGCGTCTGGGGCGGCATGACCGAGCGTCAGCGCCGCGCCCTGCTCAAAGCGCACCCCGAGGTGACCTCCTGGCGGGAGTACTTCGAGGCGCAGCGCAAGCAGCGCGACGCCGGCTGAGCCCGAACCGCGGGCTAGCCGGCCGTCAGCTGGTCGGTGATCGCCTCCAGCGCGTCCAGATCCGAGACGTCGAACGGCAGTGACGGGACGCCGACGATCGGCACCGTAGGGTTGGCCCGGGTGAACCGGGACAGCAACCGCAGTTCACGTTTCGCGGTGGCACCGCGCTCGGCGTGAATCGCCAGCACGGCCGACGCCAGCGCGGTCGCCCCGGCCGGGGCGCCGTCGGCGGTGCCGGTCCGCAGCGTCTCCACCGCGTCGACCGCGCGCTCCACCGGCAGGTCGCACAGCATCGGGTGGGTGCGGTTGAGGATCAGCCCGGCCAACGGCATGTGCTCACTGGACAGCCGGTCGACGAAGAACGACGCCTCCCGCAGCGCGTCCGGTTCGGCCGCCGATACCACCACGAACTGGGTGCCGCGGCGCTTCAGCAGCTCGTAGGTGCGGTCGGCCTTCTCCCGGAAACCGCCGAAGGTGGCGTCCAGGGACTGCACGAAACCGGCTGCGTCGGAAAGCATCTGCGAGCCCAGCACCGTCGACAGCGCCTTCATCGCCAACCCGAGCGCACCGGCCACCAGCTTGCCGATGCCGCGGCCGGGCCCCAGCAGCAGCTTCCACAGCCGGCTGTCCATGAAGCTGCCCAGCCGCCGCGGGGCGTCCAGGAAGTCCAGCGCATTGCGCGACGGCGGGGTGTCCACCACCACCAGATCCCAGCGGTCCTGGGCCAGCAGCTGGCCGAGCTTCTCCATCGCCATGTACTCCTGCGTGCCGGAGAGCGAGGTCGCGACCGTTTGGTAGAACTGGTTGTTCAGGATCGCGTCCGCCCGCTCCGGGCCGGAGTACTGCACCACCATCTCGTCGAACGTGCGGCGCATGTCCAGCATCATCGCGTGCAGTTCGCCCTTGACCTCCGGCGGCAGCGGCACCCGTTGCGGGTTGTTGCCCAGGTCGCTGATGCCCAGTGCCTGAGCCAGCCGACGCGCCGGGTCGATGGTCAGCACCACCACGGTGCGGCCGTACTCGGCGGCCCGCAGCGCCATCGCCGCGGCGGTGGTCGTCTTGCCGACGCCGCCGGCGCCGCAGCAGACCACCACACGGTTGGCGGTGTCGCCGAGGATGGCGGCCAGGTCCAGTGCCGGCGGCTTGCCGGCCGGGTCGGGTGTCATCGAACCCCCTGTCGGGCGAGAATTTCGGAGAGCTCATATAGGCTGCCGAGGTCGACGCCGTCGGTGATCGTCGGCAGCTCCAGCCGTGGCACGTCCAGTTGTTCCAACTGCTCGGCGGTCTCGCTGCGCGCCGCGATCCGGGTGGCGTGCTGAATGGTCTCGGTGAGCAGGCCGGCGAAGTCGTCGTCGCCGAGCGTGATCCCGGCGGCGGCCAGGCCGGCGCGCAGCGCGTCCGCGTCGACCACGCCCTCGGCGGCCTTGGCCAGATCGTCGGCCTCCAGGTGCGCCGGGATGTTGCGGTTGACGATCACACTGCCGATCGGCAGGTCGAGCTCGCGGAGTTCGTCGATCGCCTCGAGCGTCTCCTGCATCGGCAGGGCTTCGAGCAGCGTCACGAGGTGGATCGCGGTCTGATCGGAGTGCAGCAGCTTCACCACCCCGTCGGCCTGCGAGTGCACCGGGCCGCCCTTGGCCAACTGGGAGACCGCCTTGGTGACGTCGAGGAACCGGGCGATCCGGCCGGTCGGCGGCGCGTCGACGACGATCGCGTCGTAGACGTGCTTCTTGTTCTTGTCGGTCTGGATCACGTGGTACTTGATCTTGCCGGTGAGGATGACGTCCCGCAGGCCCGGCGCGATCGTGGTGGCGAACTCGACCGCCCCGACCCGGCGCATCGCCCGTCCGGCGAGCCCGAGGTTGTAGAACAGGTCGAGGTACTCCAGGAACGCGGCCTCGATGTCCATCGCCAGGGCGTCGACCTCACCGCCACCCTCCGCGGTCGCGATCTTGACGTCGTCGGGCGGCAGCGGCGGTACGTCGAAGAGCTGCGCGATGCCCTGGCGCCCCTCGACCTCCACCAGCAGCACCTTGCGGCCGCCGGCGGCCAGCGCCAGCGCCAGTGCGGCGGCGATCGTCGACTTGCCGGTACCGCCCTTGCCGGTCACGAAGTGCAGACGGGCCTTCGACAAACGCGAGGGCCAGCCCAGGACACTCTCCCCCTTGGGTGTGGCTGTCACCACTGCATGCTAGCCAAGCGCTTGTCCGGGCTAGCGATAAGCTCGCTCTCATGGCTGAACGCACCCAGTGGGAGTACGCGAACGTCGTCCTGATCACCCATGCCACCAAGCAGATCCTCGACCAGTGGGGCGAGGACGGCTGGGAACTCGTCTCGGTGTTGCCGGGGCCTGTCGGCGAGAACCTGATCGCGTTCCTGAAACGGCCGAAATGAGCACCTGGCGCGCCCGGTTGACCGAACTCGGCATCGAACTGCCCGAGACGGCCGCGCCGCTGGCGGCGTACGTGCCGGCGGTCCGCACCGGCAACCTGGTCTACACGTCCGGGCAGCTGCCGATGCAGACCGGCAAGCTGGCCCGCGCCGGCAAGGTCGGCGCCGACGTCAGCCCGGAGGACGGCCACGCCCTGGCCCGGATCTGCGCGCTGAACGCGCTGGCCGCGGTGCACGCCCTGGTCGGCATCGACGCGGTGGTCCGGATCGTCAAGGTGGTCGGGTTCGTCGCGTCGGCACCGGGCTTCAGCGGTCAGCCCGCGGTGGTCAACGGTGCGTCGGAGCTGCTCGGTGCGGTGTTCGGCGAGGCCGGTGCGCACGCCCGGTCGGCGGTCGGGGTCTCCGAGCTGCCGCTGAACTCCCCGGTGGAGGTCGAGTTGATCGTGGAGATAGCCGGCTAGCCGTGCCGCTGACCCATCCCGCGTACGGGCAGCTGCGGCCGGTCACCGAGACCGCGTCGGTGCTGCTGGCCGACAACCCGGGGCTGATGACGCTCGACGGCACCAACACCTGGGTGCTGCGCGGGCCGGGCAGTGACGAGGTGGTGATCGTCGACCCCGGTCCCGACGACGACGCGCACATCGGCCGGCTCGCTGACCTGGGCCGGATCGCTCTGGTGCTGATCAGCCACCGGCACTACGACCACACCGACGGCATCGACAAACTGGCCGACGCGACCGGGGCGCCGGTGTACTCGGCGGGCAGCGGTTTCCAGCGCCGGCTCGGCGGGGGCCTGGTGGACGGCGAGGTGATCGACGCCGCCGGGCTGCGCATCCGCGTGCTGGGCACCCCCGGTCACACCGCCGATTCACTGTCGTTCCTGCTCGACGACGCGGTGCTGACCGCCGACACCGTGCTGGGCCGCGGCACCACCGTCATCGACACCGAGGACGGGAACCTCACCGACTACCTGGAGTCACTGCGGCGGCTGCAGGGGCTCGGCGCGCGCACGGTGCTGCCGGGGCACGGACCGGAACTGCCCGGGATCGACGCCGTCGCCGCCGGATACCTGGCGCATCGCGAGCAGCGGCTGGACCAGGTACGGGCCGCGCTGGCCGCGCTCGGCGACGACGCCACCGCGCGCCAGGTCGTCGAGCACGTGTACACCGACGTCGACGAGAAGCTGTGGGGTGCCGCGGAGTGGTCCGTGCAGGCCCAGTTGGACTACCTGCGGGGCGCCTAGTCACCCGACCGTGCAGAACTGTCCGGTGTTCCCCCAGGTGGGGGTGGACAATTCTGCACGCTCACGGGGGAGAGTTAGCGGGCGCGCCTCGCCAACCGCTCCGAGTCCGAGATCAGCACGCTCTTGCCCTCCAGCCGGATCCAGCCGCGGTGGGCGAAGTCGGCCAGCGCCTTGTTGACGGTCTCCCGGGAGGCGCCCACCAGCTGGGCGATCTCCTCCTGGGTGAGGTCGTGGGTGACCCGCAACGCGCCGCCCTCCTGGGTGCCGAACCGCTGGGCCAGCTGCAGCAGCTGCTTGGCGACCCGGCCGGGCACGTCGGTGAAGATCAGGTCGGCCAGGTTGTTGTTGGTGCGGCGCAGCCGGCGGGCCAGCACCCGCAGCAACTGCTCGGCGATCTCCGGTCGGTCGGAGATCCACGACCGCAGCGCGTCGCGGTCCATCGAGACCGCCCGCACCTCGGTGATCGTGGTGGCCGACGACGTCCGCGGGCCGGGGTCGAAGATCGACAGCTCGCCGAACATGTCCGACGGCCCCATGATCGTCAGGAGGTTCTCCCGGCCGTCGGCGGACCGCCGGCCGATCTTCACCTTCCCGGTGACGATGATGTAGAGCCGGTCGCCGGGTTCGCCTTCGGCGAACACCGTGTGCCCACGCGGGAAGTCCACCGGCTGAAGTTGCTTGGTCAGCGCGGCGACGGCGCTGGGCTCAACTCCCTGGAAGATTCCGGCCCTGGCCAGGATCTCGTCCACGTTGCCCCTTAGATGCTCATGGTGACGGTATTAAACGCACAGCTACCGGCCGCTGAACGGCTGGCCACCTGAGTCTAGAGCCAGGTGCAAAGCGACGTGCCAACGCTACACAGGATTGTCGCCCCCGGGCGTGCGAAATTGCGGATTTGCCCCCGAATCGCGCTGCGCGCCGGTCTCGATGTGCGTCTCGATGCGTGCCAGTCCGCTCGCCGCCAGCATCAGCAGCGGCGGGGTCGCGATCATCAGCAGCCAGGACACAAGGGCACAGTAAACAGGGGAAAGGTCTCATTGTGGTCACGGATAAGTACCCTGTCGGAGGTGACAGTGGACAAGCCCGACCGGTTCGCCGATGAGACCCGCACCGGCCTGGTGCGCCGGGCGCGACGGATGAATCGGGCTCTGGCGCAAGCATTCCCGGACGCGCACTGCGAACTGGACTTCACCACGCCGCTGGAGCTGGCGGTGGCGACCGTGTTGTCGGCGCAGTGCACCGACGTGCGGGTCAACCAGACCACCCCGGCGCTGTTCGCCCGATACCCGGCCGCGATCGACTACGCCCAGGCGGATCGCGTCGAACTCGAGGAGATGATCCGGCCGACCGGCTTCTACCGGAACAAGACGACGTCGCTGATCAAGCTCGGCCAGGCGCTGGTGGAGCGGTTCGACGGCGAGCTGCCCGCCCGGATGGAAGACCTGGTCACGCTGCCCGGGGTGGGCCGCAAGACCGCCAACGTGATCCTGGGCAACGCGTTCGGGATCCCAGGCATCACCGTCGACACCCACTTCGGCCGGCTCGCGCGCCGCTTCGGCTGGACCGCCGAGGAGGACCCGGTGAAGGTGGAGCACGCGGTCGGCGAACTGTTCGAACCGAAGGACTGGACGATGCTCAGCCATCGGGTCGTCTTCCACGGCCGGCGGGTCTGCCACGCCCGCAAACCGGCCTGCGGGGTGTGCGTGCTGGCCAAGGACTGCCCGTCGTTCGGGCTGGGCCCCACCGACCCGGTCGAGGCCGCCAAACTGGTCAAGGGCCCGGAGACCGAGCACCTGCTGGGCCTCGCCGGGCTGTAGCGACCTGCGCGGATGACTACTCGCGGATGACTACGGCGACCCGGTGGACGATCGCGGTGCTGGCGCTGCTGAGCGCGCTGGTCGCCGGGCTGGTGCTGCAGCTGCGCGGCCCCGCCCCGACCACGCCCGACGGCGCGACGGGGGGCCGGCCGGGTGACGCCGCCGCCGGGCAGGCACTGGCCGAGGCGCGCCGGGGCGCCGACCTTTCGCCCTGCCCGACCGCCGGCGCCGGCGCCGGTCCGGCGGCGCTGCGCGGTATCGCCGTCGAATGCGCCGCCGACGGTGCTCCGGTCGACGTGGCCGCCATGTTCGCCGGCCGCACGGTGGTGCTGAACCTCTGGGCGTACTGGTGCGGACCCTGCCGTGCCGAACTGCCGGTGCTCGCCGAATACCAGCGCCGGGCCGGCTCCGACGTCACGGTGGTCACGGTCCACCAAGACGACAACGAAGCGGCCGGATTGGCGCTGCTCACCGAACTCGGGGTGCGGCTGCCGACCCTGCAGGACGGCCGGCGCCGGATCGCGGCCGCGCTGCGGGTGCCGAACGTGATGCCCGCCACGGTGGTGCTGCGAGCGGACGGTAGCGTTGCCCGCATCGTGGCGCAGCCCTTCACCGACGTGGCCGAACTCGCCGCCGCGGTCGAGGGCCGCTGACATGAGGCGACCAGGATCCAGCATGGAGGAGGCGCGGTGAGCGCTGGCGACATTCCGGCCTGGCTGCGCCCACTGCTCGACAACGTGGACCGGATCCCCGGGGCGTATCTGCGCCGACTGCCGGCCGACGTGCGGGCGATGATCACCGCGGCTAACGCCAAGGCCCATGTCACCGGGAAAGGCCGGGACGCGGCGGTGCTGGTGCTGTTCTCCGGCCCGATGTCGGCGATACGCGACGGGGCGGTGCCGGAATCGGCGGATCTGCTGGTGACCGTGCGCGCCTCGACGCTGCGGCATCACGCCGGGCAGGCGGCGTTCCCGGGCGGCGCCGTCGACCCCGGTGACACCGGACCGGTGGCGACCGCGCTGCGCGAGGCGAACGAGGAGACCGGGATCGACCCGCACCGGGTGCAGCCGTTGAGCACGCTGGAGAAGATCTTCATCGCGCCGTCGGGGTTCTCGGTGGTGCCGGTGCTGGCGTACACGCCGGACCCCGGCCCGGTGGGTGTGGTCGACCCAGCCGAGACCGCGGTGGTGGCGCGGGTTCCGATCCGGGCGTTCATCAACCCGGCCAACCGGCTGATGGTCTACCGTGATGCGCGCAGTCGACGCTGGGCGATGCCCGCCTTCCGGCTCAACGAGATGCTGGTCTGGGGATTCACCGCGCAGGTGATCTCCGCGATGCTGGACGTGGCGGGTTGGGCGCAGCCCTGGGACACCACCGAGGTGCGCGCGTTGGACGAGGCGATGGCTCTGGTTGGCGGAGAACGGCGAGAACATGGTGGAACGGGGATGACTGGAACATGACGTCGTCACAGTGGCTGGACATCGCCGTCCTGGCGATCGCCTTCGTCGCCGCGGTATCCGGTTGGCGCTCCGGCGCGCTCGGCTCGCTGCTCTCCTTCGTCGGCGTCGCGCTCGGCGCGATGGCGGGCGTACTGCTGGCGCCGCACCTGGTCGGCCATGTCAGCGGCGGCCGGCTGAAGCTGTTCGCGGCGCTGTTCCTGATCCTGGCGATGGTCGTGATCGGCGAGGTGGCCGGGGTGGTGCTCGGCCGGGCGGTTCGCGGCGCGATCCGCAGTCCGGGGGTGCGCAACGTCGACTCGGTCATCGGGGTGGCGTTGCAACTGGTGGTGGTGCTGATCGCCGCCTGGCTGCTGGCCACTCCGCTGACCGCCTCCGATCAACCGAAACTGGCTGCGGCGGTCAATGATTCGCGGGTACTGCGGCAGGTCAACGATTTCGCTCCGAGTTGGCTGAAGAACGTGCCGCGCCGGCTGTCCGCGGTGCTCGACGACTCCGGGTTGCCGGCGGTACTGGAGCCGTTCAGCCGCACCCCGGTCGCGGCGGTGGACGCCCCCGACCCGGAACTGGCCGCCAGTCCGGTGGTGGAGGCCACCGAGCCGAGCGTGCTGCGGATCCGCGGCGTGGCACCCAACTGCCAGAAGGTGCTGGAGGGCACCGGTTTCGTGGTGTCACCGAACCGGGTGATGACCAACGCGCACGTCGTCGCCGGGGCGGACAGCGTCACCGTCGAGAGCGGCACGAAATCCTATGACGCCACGGTGATCTCGTTCGATCCCAAGGAGGACATCTCGATCCTCGCGGTGCCGGACCTGCCGGCGCCGCCGCTGACGTTCGCGTCCTCGCCGGCGCAGCCGGACACCGACGCGCTGGTGCTCGGCTACCCCGGCGGCGGGGTCTTCGAGGCGACGCCGGCCCGCGTCCGGGACGTCATCAACCTCGAGGGGCCGGACATCTACCGCGACGCCACCGTGACCCGGCGGGTGTACACGGTGCGCGGCACTGTGCAGCAAGGCAATTCCGGCGGTCCGATGATCGACATGAACGGTCACGTGCTCGGCGTGGTGTTCGGCGCGGCGGTCGACGACCCCGACACCGGGTTCGTGATGACCGCCGAGGAAGTGCAGAACCAACTGCTGCGGGTGGGTGACACCCAGCCGGTGTCCACCCAGACCTGCGTCGGCGGTGAGTGAGCCCGCTAGCGGGGCCGCGCCGCGCCGGTCTGCCCGAGGAACCGCAGCAGCCGGTCGTTGACCTCGCCGGGCGCTTCCTCGTGCGCGAAATGGCCTGCGCCGCACACTGATACGTAATCGCCGTGCGGTGCGTAGCGGCGGGTGCGGTCGACCGGATCCGCCAGCACGTACGGGTCCGCGGCACCGCGCAGGTGCAGCATCGGGATGTCCAGCGGGCGACTGTTCAGCGCGGCCATGAACCGGCGGCCCTCCGCCCGCAACTGGCTGCGCACCGCCCAGCGCTGATACTCCAGCGCGCAGTGCGCTGCCGACGGGATCTGGATCGCCCGCCGCAGGTACCCGACGGTCTCGGCGAAATCCGCGCTCGCCTGCCAATCCGCACCGGCCCGGCTGCAGACCAGCCGTTCGATCGCCAGACCGTTGTGCCGGGTCAGCGCGTGCTCCGGCCAGAGCGGTGCCTGATAGCGCAGCAGCCACGGCAGCAGGGCGCGACGCTGATCGGTGCGGGTCAGCACCGAGTGCCGCAGCGCCGCCGGATGCGGGGAGCTGACCAGTGCGATCCCGTGCACCAGCCTGGGGTGCAGCAGGGCGGTCGCCCAGCACACCAGCCCGCCGTCGGCGTGACCGATCAGGACCGCCGAGGAGTGCCCGAGCGCGCGGATCAGCCCGGCGGTGTCGCCGGCCAGCGTCCACCCGTCGTAACCGCGCGGTGGTTTGTCGCTGCCGCCGTAGCCGCGCAGGTCCACCGCGACCACCCGGGCGTCACGCAACCCGCGCAACTGGTGCCGCCAGCTCCACCAGAACGAGCCGAACCCGTGCAGCAGCAGCACCAGCGGCCGGGCCATCGGCGCGGTCCCGGTGTCTTCGTCGGCCGCCTCAACGACATGGAAGCGAATGCCGTTGGCGTGGATGTCCAGATGCCGCCACGGCCCGTCGATGCGGACCATCGACGGATCCGGTGGCGGCACTACCAACCCGACGGATCGGTAGCCGGCTTGCCGTCGTGCGTGCCCAGTGCGTGGTGCAGTCGCTCGGGATCCGGGCGCAGCGCGTCCCGGGTCTCCCGGACCGATGCGATCGTCTCCCGCGGACCCCGGATGCGCCGCACCCGCAGGAAGCCGAGCACCGCCAGCGCCAGCGTCGTCGCCAGCATCAGCCCGAACACGATCAGGTAGGCGGCCCAGTCCTTGAGCCACACATCGAGCAGTTCGGCGAGAAAGAAGAAAAAGAAGAACGTGGAGTAGAACAGCACGACCAGGGCGGCGATGAAGAACACGCTGCCGGTCAGGCCCTTCTTGACGTCGCGGGTGATCTCGGCGCGGGCCAGTTCGACCTCGGCGCGCACCAGCGTCGAGATCTGGGCGGTGGCGTCCTTGACCAGTTCGCCCAGCGACGGATCGCCGGACAGCGCGTGCGGATCGGTCAGCGGGATCGTCGCCAGGGTGTTGGGCACCCCGTTGCGGTCCGCGGTCGCCGCCGCGCGCTTCGCGTTCCTGCGATCAGCCTTGCTCACTGGCTGTCCTCCCGTTCGCCGTCGTCGCGGCTTAATGTTGCCATGCGACGACGCTCCCGACGAGCGGCCCCGAGAAAGCAGCAGCCGATTCGGGCCTCCGCGACGATAAGCTGTTTTCCGAGTCGGGAGATCGATTGAGTCGACGGGAGAGTTCCCTGTGCAGACCGCACACCACTGGTTGCTGCGCACGCTGGCGGCGCTGACCGCCGGGGTCGCCCTGATCGCACTGGCCGCACTGAGCACACTGGGCGCTCCGCGGGTAGCCGCCGACGCCAAGGTGACGATGGGCGGCGGCGCCGGGATCGTCGTCGACGGCGACACGCTCTGCACGCTGACGTCGATCGGCCACGACAAGACCGGTGCGCTGATCGGGTTCACCTCCGCGCACTGCGGCGGCCCCGGTGCGGAGGTCGCCGCCGAGGGCTCGGAGTCCGCCGGCCCGATCGGCACCATGGTGGCCGGCAACGACAACCTGGACTACGCCGTGCTGGAGTTCGACCCGGACAAGGTGACCCCGGTGCCCAACTACGGCGGCTTCGTCATCAACGGCATCGGCCCGGACCCGACGTTCGGCCAGATCGCCTGCAAGCAGGGCCGCACCACCGGCAACTCCTGCGGCGTCACCTGGGGGCCGGGTCAGGATCCGGGCACGATCGTGATGCAGGTGTGCGGCCGGCCGGGTGACTCCGGCGGACCGGTCGTGGTGAACAACCTGCTGGTCGGCATGATCCACGGCGCGTTCAGCGACGCGCTGCCGGACTGCGTGGTCAAGTACATCCCGCTGCACACCCCGGCGGTGGTGATGTCGATCAACGCCGTGCTGGCCGACATCAACGCCAACAACCGCCCGGGTGCCGGGTTCGTCCCGATCGGCTAGACGATTTCGGCGCGATTTAGCCCGCTCAGCGACGTTTACCGCGCCGAAATCGCTACTCGGCGGCCCGGATCGCGTCGAACACCCCCGGGTCGACCAGCGTCGAGGTGTCGCCGAGGGCGCGACCGTCGGCGATGTCGCGCAGCAGCCGACGCATGATCTTGCCGCTGCGGGTCTTCGGCAGCTCCGGCACGATGTGGACGACGTGCGGTTTGGCGATCGGGGAGATCTCGGTGGCGACCTGCGCGCGCAGATCCCCGATCAGCGCGGCGCCGTCACCGGTATGCCCGGCGGCCAGCACCACGTAGGCGCAGATCCGCTGACCGGTCTGCTCGTCGGTCGCCCCGACCACCGCCGCCTCGGCGACCGCGGGGTGGCCGACCAGGGCGGATTCCACCTCGGCGGTGGAGATCCGATGCCCGGAGACGTTCATGACGTCGTCGATGCGGCCGAGCACCCAGATGTCGCCGTCGGCGTCGTAGCGGGCGCCGTCCCCGGCGAAGTACCAGCCCTGCTCGGCGAACCGCGACCAGTAGGTCTCGATGAAACGCTCCCGGTCGCCCCAGATGCCGCGGGCCATCGACGGCCACGGTTGGTCGATCACCAGGTAGCCGCTGGGGTGCTCCCCGCTGCCGGTGTTGGGGTCGGGCGCCAACCGGTCGCCGTGGTCGTCGACGATCAGCGCGGAGATGCCGGGCAGCGGGGTCATCGCGGCACCGGGCTTGGCGGCGGCGATGCCGGGCAGCGGGCTGATCATGGTGGCACCGGTCTCGGTCTGCCACCAGGTGTCGACGACCGGGAGGGCGTCCGCGCCGATCACACTGCGGTACCAGCGCCACGCCTCGGGGTTGATCGGCTCACCCACCGACCCGAGCAGGCGCAGGCTGGTCAGGTCGTGTGCGTCGGGGATCTCCCGGCCCCACTTCATGAACGTGCGGATCAGCGTGGGCGCCGTGTAATAGATGGTGACGCCGAGCTTTTCGATGATCTCGAAGTGCCGGTGCTGACTGGGGTGGTCCGGGGTGCCCTCGTAGATCACCTGGGTGGCGCCGTTGGCCAGCGGCCCGTAGACGGCGTAGGTGTGCCCGGTGACCCAGCCGATGTCGGCGGTGCACCAGAACACGTCGGTCGCGGGTTTGAGGTCGAAGATGACGTCGTGGGTGTAGGCGGCCTGGGTGAGGTAGCCGCCCGAGGTGTGCACGATGCCCTTGGGTTTGCCGGTGGTGCCGGAGGTGTAGAGCAGGAACAGCGGCTGCTCGGCCTCGAAGGCGGCCGGGAGGTGTTGCGGGGACGCGGTTTCCACGGTGTCGTGCCACCACAGGTCGCGATCCTCGTGCCACGCCACGTCGGCGCCGGTGCGGCGCACCACCAGTACGTGCTGCACGCTCGGTGCCTCGGTGATGGCTTCGTCGACGGCGGGTTTGAGTGGGGCGGGCTTGCCGCGGCGGTACTGGCCGTCGGCGGTGATGACGACCTTGGCCTGGGCGTCGTTGATCCGGTCGCGCAGGGCGTGCGCGGAGAACCCGGCGAACACCACGGTGTGCATGACGCCCAGGCGGGCGCAGGCGAGCATCGCGATGATGGCTTCGGGGATCATCGGCAGGTAGATCGCGACCCGGTCGCCGGCGACCACGCCCAGGCCGGTCAGCGCGTTGGCGGCGCGGGAAACCTCCGTGAGCAACTCGGCGTAGGTGATGGCCCGTGCATCGGTGGGTTCACCCTCCCAGAAGATGGCCACCCGGTCGCCGTGGCCGGCTTCGACGTGGCGGTCCACGCAGTTGTAGGCCACGTTGAGCTGGCCGTCGTGAAACCACCGGGCGAACGGCGCATCGGAGTAGTCGAGGACCTGCGTGAACGGGGTCGCCCAGTCCAGCCGGTTCGCCTGCTGGGCCCAGAAGCCGAGCCGGTCGGCCTCGGCGGCGCGGTACAGGTCGGCGCCGGCGTTGGCCGCAGCGGTGAACGCGGGGGACGGCGGGTACGACGTCGGAATCGTAGCTGGGGTCTCGGTCACCGTCAGCAGCCTAATGTCACCGGCCGGTAGTGTCACAGCTCGTGATCAATGACCCGCTGGCCCCCCTGCTCGAGCTGCCCGGTGTCGCCGAGGCCAGCGAGAAGGTCCGTGACGAACTGGCCCGCGCTCACCGCCACAAGTCCAATGTGCGCGGCTGGAAGGTGAGCGCCGCCGAGGCGTCGCTGCGGGCGGCCCGGGCGTCGTCGGTACTTGACGGCGGCCCGACCGCGGTGGACGAAACGGTCAAGACCGACCCGATCTTCGCCGGTTCGCTGCGGGTGGAGCAGGCCATGGAGGGCGGTGAGACCGCCCTGGTCGGGATCTGGCGGCGGGCGCCGCTGCAGGCACTGGCGCGGTTGCACACGCTGGCGGCCGCCGACCTGGTCGATGACGAGGACCGTCTCGGCCGCCCCGACAGCGCCGAGGCGGGACGGCGGCTGGAGATGCTGGCCGACCTCGCCACCGGCGGCACCACGGTGCCGGCCCCGGTCTTCGCCGCGGTGGTGCACGGCGAACTGCTGACGCTGGCGCCGTTCGGCAGTGCCGACGGTGTGGTGGCCCGCGCCGCGTCGCGGCTGGTGACGATCGCGACCGGTCTGGACCGGCACGGGCTCGGGGTGCCGGAGGTGCGCTGGATGCGCAAGGCCGGGGAGTACCGGGAGGCCGCACGCGGTTTCGCCGGCGGCACCCCCGACGGCGTCGCCAACTGGCTGCTGCTGTGCTGCGACGCCATGCACGGCGGTGCGCTGGATGCGCTGGGGATTGCTGAGGCGGGCGCCAAGCGCTGATTTCGGGGTCGATCCCGACCACCTCGAACACAGTGAAGCGGGCGGCGATCCGAGTGATTCGGTTCGCCGCCCGCTAGCACGGTACGCGGTTACCAAGCGACCAATGTGGGCTGCGTGGGTGGCCTCGGCGCTCCTGCGACGTACTGCGGTTGCTGCCCTACCCAAAGGGCTGTCGAGACCGCTTACCTTTCGCAATTACGCAGGCCCGCAACACTTCTGCCATCTTCGCGGCTCTGGCTGCGCGTGGGTACCGTCTTCCGTACTGGGAAGTCCTGGTTCGGGAGATCGATCCTTCTCTTCCGGGTCGATCCTGGCCTCACCGGCCTTCCGTGCTTCCTTTCTACTACGTGATGCACGACACAGCAAGTGGTAAACGCGGATAGCCCGCACGGTGACACCGGATCGTGACCGCAGGTGTTTGCTGACCGGCTAGAACACCAGGCGCCGCAGCAGCGAATACGTCAGCGCTCCGGCGGCGATCGCGCTGGCGCCGACGGCTGCGCTGGTGGCCATCGCGGCCCCGGAGGGCGCGCTGATCCGGTCCCGCAGCGACACCGGCCGGGAGAACGAGAGCACCGGCCACCCGTTGGCCAGCGCCTCCTTGCGCAGTGCGCGATCCGGGTTCACCGCCGCGGGGTGCCCGACCGTCCGCAGCATCGGCAGGTCGGTGATCGAGTCCGAATAGGCGTAGCAGTGCTCCAGGGCGTAGCCCTCCCGGGCGGCCAGTTCGCGGATCGCCTGCGCCTTGCCCTCGCCGTAGCAGTAGAACGCGATCTCACCGGTGTACGTGCCGTCGGCGACCACCATCCGGGTCGCCATGGCGTGGGTGGCACCCAGTGCGCGGGCGATCGGCGCGACGATCTCCTCGCCGGAGGCCGACACCACCACCACGTCGCGGCCGCAGAGCTTGTGATCGGCGATCAACTGGGCGGCTTCGGCGAACACCAGCGGGGTCACCACGTCGTGCAGGGTCTCGTTGACGATCGCCTTGACCTGTTCGACGTTCCAGCCGGTGCACATGTTGGTCAGATGGGTGCGCATCCGCTCCATCTGGTCGTGGTCGGCGCCGGACAGCAGCATCAGGAACTGCGCGTAACTGGACTTGAGAACGGTTCGCCGGCTGATCAGTCCCTGGCTTAAAAAAGGTTTGCTGAAGGCCAGTGCGCTGGACTTGGCGATGACGGTCTGGTCGAGGTCCAGGAAGGCCGCCGTGCGGGGCCCGCCGTCGTTGGCCGCGGGTGTCTGCGACGACGTTCGCAGGCTTGCGCCCGGGTCGGGATCGGTCACCGGTACAGCATAGGGCCGCCGTCGATCGGAGCCTCGGTGTTGTCCGAAACCGCATTTCACGCGGGGTGCGGGGTCGAAATGCACCGGCTTGCGGACAACACTTGCGCTGCCCCGCCCTGTCGTGTGTATAGTTGGCATCACTCGGCTTACGCCGGGGTGTATCGGCCCGACCCCCCGGGGTTGATACACGACGACCTCCGCCTCCTCCCCCCCTGGCGGGGGTCGTCTTTTTAAATCGGTCAGTATTCGCTAGAGGAACCTCGCGATATGGCTGAACGTGTTACAAAATCGATCGTTTCATCCGTTTTGGAATGATTTATCGAGCACTGTTGAACTCGCGGTATTTCACAGTTGGACGGTTCTTCCACATTCGGGGAACGACGGCTGGTGGCGCGGGCTGCGTGCCGCCACCGTTGCGGGATGAGTCCTCCCGCAGCCGTGCTGGCGATCGTCACCGAGCCGGTGTTACGCACCGAACTGGACCGGGTCGCGGCCGCCGTCGGGGTGCGGGTGATCCACCTCGGGGACGGCCCGCTCAGCCGGAAAGCGTGGTCGGCCGCGGCGGCGGTGGTGCTCGATGAGACCGCCGCCGGGCGCTGCCGACACGACTGCCTGCCGCGGCGGGGTCGGGTCATCCTGCTCGCCGGCGGTGCGCCCACCCAGTTCACCTGGCAGTCCGCGGTCGAGGTCGGGGCGCAGCGTGTGCTGACCCTGCCGGCCCAGGGGAACGAACTGCTCGGTGAGCTGGCCGAGGCCGGGGATGCGGCCCGCGACGACACACCCCGTGGCGACGTGCTGGCCGTGATCGGCGGCCGTGGTGGCGCCGGGGCCTCGGTGCTGGCGACCGCCCTGGCCCAGACCGCCGGCCGGACCGGTCCGGCGCTGCTGCTCGACCTCGACCCGTTCAGCGGCGGCATCGATCTGCTGGCCGGCACCGAGGACGCCACCGGCCTGCGCTGGAGCGATCTGACGTTGCGCGGCGGGCGGCTGGACTGGTCCGCGGTGCGTGCGGCGCTGCCCCGCAATCGCGAGGTCAGCGTCCTCTCCGGCACCCGAGCCGGCTACGAGATGGATGCGCCCACCGTCGAAGCGGTCATCGACGCCGGCCGCCGGGGCGGCGCCACCGTGATCTGCGACCTGCCCCGGACACCGGTCGAACCCGTCGAGACGGTCCTCGACGGCGCCGACCTCGTGGTCCTGGTCTGCCCCTGCGATGTGCGGGCCTGTGCGGCCGGCGCCGCGATCACGCCGCGGCTGCGAGTGGGCAATCCGAACGTCGGCCTGGTGGTACGCGGCCCGGCGCCGGGCGGGCTGCGCGCAGCCGAGGTCGCTGAGATCGTCGGCCTGCCGCTGCTGGCGACGCTGCGGGCCGAACCGCGACTGGCGCACCGGCTGGAGCACGGTGGGCTGCGGCTGCACCGACGGTCCGCCCTGGGAGCCGCCGCGGCGCGGATCCTCGGCGTACTGCCGGCCCGCCGGTTTGCCGACGGCGGGCGGGCGGCGGCATGACGGATTCGCTGATCGACCGCGTCCGGGAACGGCTGGCCGCCGAGTCCGCGGAACTGCGCCCCCAGGCGGTGGCCGCGGCGATCCGGGCCGAGTCCGGCGGCGTCCTCGGTGACACCGAGGTGCTGACCAAACTCCGGCTGCTGCAGACCGAACTGACCGGGGCCGGGGTGCTGGAGCCGCTGCTGTGCGCCGTGGGCACCACCGACGTGCTGGTCACGGCGCCCGATGCGGTCTGGGTGGATCAGGGCGCCGGCCTGCGGCGGACGGCGGTGCGGTTCGCCGACGAAGCCGCCGTGCGACGCCTGGCGCAACGGCTGGCGGTGTCGGCGGGCCGCCGGCTCGACGACGCCCAGCCGTGGGTGGACGGCCAGCTCACCGGTGTCGGCACCGGCGAGTTCACCGTGCGGCTGCACGCGGTGCTACCGCCGATCGCGGCAGCCGGGACGTGCCTGTCCCTGCGGGTGCTGCGGCCGGCCACCCAGGACATCGCCGCGCTGGCCGCGGCCGGCGCGATCGCCCCGCCGGCTGCGGAACTGCTGTCCGACATCATCGCCGCCCGGCTGGCCTTCCTGGTCTCCGGCGGGACCGGCGCCGGCAAGACCACCCTGCTCGCAGCGCTGCTGGGTGCGGTCGCCGGCGACGAGCGGATCATCTGCGTCGAGGACGCACCGGAGCTGCAGCCGGCCCATCCGCACCTGGTCAGACTGATCGCCCGAGCCGCCAACGTGGAGGGTGCCGGCGCAGTGGAACTGCGCGACCTGGTCCGCCAGGCACTACGGATGCGGCCGGATCGCCTGGTGGTCGGCGAGGTCCGGGGCGCCGAAGCGGTCGACCTGTTGGCCGCGCTGAACACCGGCCACGACGGCGGCGCCGGCACCGTGCACGCCAACAGCCCGACGGAGGTGCCGGCCCGGCTCGAGGCGCTGGCCGCGCTGGGCGGCCTGGATCGCGCCGCCCTGCACAGTCAGCTGGCGGCGGCGGTGTTATCTGGTGTCGCGAGCATGTGTGTATGACTGTTA
>NZ_JAHCLR010000060.1 GCF_018455725.1 Mycolicibacter acidiphilus | reverse complement strand
GGCGCGGGGGCCTCCGGTGCGGGCGCCGGTGCCGGCACCGCAGCCGGGGCGGGCGGCGGCGCGGCCGGTGGCTTCTTCGGCGCGGCCGGCGGCGGCGTCTGGTGGGTGACGACGTGCGCGCGCACGTCGGAGCGGTGATCGTCCGACGAGCGCATGCTCACCGCCAGCGTGATCACCAGCGTCAGCACCCCGACGACGAACAGGGCCGCCACCCCGGCGGTGATCAGCGTCGGGTTGCGGACGCTGTGGGGCTCAGCGACCGCGCTGAAATTCAGCATCCGGGAGTCGACGAGTTCCGGGGAGTCGATGACGTCGCCCGGGTCCGCCATCGGCAGGTAACCGCTCTCCGGCCCGTCCGGCACCGCGCTGTAGGCCAGCGCCACCCCACCGGTGTGGTCGATCGTGGGCTCAGGCACGTAGGCGTAGGCGGCGTTGAGCAGCGCCGGGTCCACCACACCGGTGCCGGGATCCTGCGCCCACGCCATCGCCCGGGTCGAGGAGGAGAACAGCGGAGCGTGCGCGCTGGCCAGCGCCGCACCCCGCGCCAGCGCCATCTCCGGCTCCTCCGGGGCACTGACCGGCAGCGCGCTGGCCTTCTCCAGCTCAGGTTTGATCATCGCGACGTTCACGCCGCCGGAGCCGACCACGAACAGCCCGTCGGGACGCGACGCCAGCTGCTGCGCGCCGCTGGCCATCGCCGCCAGTTGCGCCACGGCGCGGTTGTCGTCGGGGGGCAGCGGCTGCCGGTGAATCTCGCTGATCGAGCCGTCGTCGGAGTCGACCACCGCCAGGGTGGCGGCATCCGGTTCGACGAACAGCAGGCCGGTGCGGGCATAACGGGTGGCGTTGCCGACCGACTGGGCGAGCGCCGCGGCGGCCAGGAACGCCGAGACCAGCATGACGTTCTCGATCTTGTGGGCAACCAGCGCCTGACGCAGCGTCGCCGCCTCCGCGGGGTCACTCCAGGTCACCCCGGTCGAACTCAGCTGGTAGCCGCCTTCCCGGGCGCCCTCACGGGTGCCCAGAATGGCCTCCACCACCCGCTCCGGGGCGCCACCGCGGGCTGCCCTGTCGATGCCGAAATCGTCGTGGTCGACCGTCACACCGTCCGCCGCCTCGCCCTCCACGAGCACCATGCGGACCGCTGAGGGCGCCATCGACACACCGAGAACGATGTCCATGAAACCTCCGTCGCCGCGTCTCGCGCGGCCATCACCGTCCGTGAATCTAGTCGGACTTGATGAAATTCTGGTAGGAGCGGGACGGCGTCGGCCCGCGCTGGCCCTGATATTTCGACCCTACCCGGGTGCTGCCGTAGGGGTGCTCCGCCGGACTGGTCAGCCGCAACAGGCACAGCTGGCCGATCTTCATCCCCGGCCAGAGCGTGATCGGCAGGTTCGCCACGTTAGACAGTTCCAGCGTGATGTGCCCGGAGAACCCCGGGTCGATGAACCCGGCCGTCGAGTGCGTCAGCAGCCCCAGCCGGCCCAGGCTGGACTTGCCCTCCAGTCGCCCGGCCAGGTCGTGCGGGAGTGTGCAGCACTCCAGGGTGGAGCCGAGCACGAACTCGCCGGGGTGCAGCACGAACGGTTCGCCCTCGCCGGGTTCGACGAGCGTGGTCAGTTCGTCCTGCTGCTTCGCCGGGTCGATGTGGGTGTAGCGGGTGTTGTTGAACACCCGGAACAGGCTGTCCAGCCGAACGTCGACGCTGGACGGCTGGACCAGCGCGTCGTCGAACGGGTCGATACCGAGTCGGCCCGCGGCGATCTCGGCGCGCAGGTCGCGGTCGGAGAGCAGCATCCGAAGACTGTAGCTACCAGACCCGGACCCAGTCGACGAGCATCTGCGCCGGGTACTTGCCGCCGGACGGATCCCCGCCGCCGGAACCGGCGACCGCCAGGTTGAGCACCGGGTACACCGCGTAGCCGGTGTTGTTGAACGGCCAGTCGGGCATCGAGTCGGCCGACACGGTGAAGTAGGGCGCCTTGCCGTCGGCATAGTCCTGCCAGAACTTCATCCCCGACCTGTCCCAGCCGCAGCGCCAGGTGTGCCAGCCGCTGTCCAGGCTGATCTGGTGGGTCTCCCACTGCGAGCCATTGGCCTTGGCGTGCACTGTGGTCGCCGACGGCCAACTGCCGTTGCCGTACCACTCGACGATGTCGATCTCGCCCTGGTCGTCGTTGCCCAGCCACCACGCCGGCCAGCAGCCCGGGGTGAGGCAGTCGAACTTGATCCGCGCCTCCCAGGTCTTCCCGACCCCGCCGTGGTACTTGCCCTGCAGCTTGCCGCCGTAATAGGTGGAGCCGTCCTTGTCGGCGCGGATCACCAGGTTGGACTTGCCGTCCAGGAACACGTTGCGCCGGTCGTCGCGGTACTGCCCGACGTTCTCGGGCAGCTCCCAGTACGTCGGGTCCTTCATCGTCTCCCGGGCGGTGGCCACGGTCCACTTCGACGAGTCCGGCGCGGAGCCGGCGGGGCCGTCGAACTCGTCCTGGAAGAAGTAGGTGGTTCCCGACGGGTCCGCATTGGCTTTGGGCTGCGCCTTGGGCTCCGCAACCAGCACCGCACCGGCCAGCAGGCCGATCCCGGTCGTCAACAGCATCCTGCGTCGATCCATCTCGGCCATGACCCGATGAAACCACAGCCGGTCCCGGTGAGGGTCCACACGGCGGGTGCTAGCCTTCCTAGGTCCCTTGGGGCACCAGCGCCGATGTAGTTCAATGGCAGAACATCAGCTTCCCAAGCTGAATACGCGGGTTCGATTCCCGTCATCGGCTCCAGGATCTAGCAGGCAATACGCCGTCAGCCACGGCACTGCGCACATGCTCGGTGGGCCACGGTGTGCCAACTCAGACATCACCGCGAATCGCTGCGGCGATGGCCTTGGTCGGCAGCAGCAGATGCAGCGGATCGATCGGCGACGCCAGGAATTCGACGTGATGCAGGTAGAACCTCCGGGCAGCGTCGTCGCGAGCATGAACGAGTAGTGCTGGCGCAGCGACCGACTCTGACAGAAGCAACACGCGGCGCAACACATCCTGCAACAGCCCCCAGCCCAGACCGCGCCCCTGCCACTCAGCGTCTACAGCCAGCCTGGCCAACAGAAAGCATGGAACGGTTGTGGAATCACTGGGTTCGACACCGTTCTCCAGTCGAACATTCGACGCCCACTACGCGAACATCGGGCAACTAGCCACAATTCAACATAGGATTGTCCCCATGATGATCGATCACCGCGACATCGTCGGCGTCACCGAACTGGCGAACAGCAGCTCACGCCTGGTGGCCGAGGCCGCGCAGGGCCGCGACGTGATCATCTCGAAGAACAACCGCCCCACCGCCGCACTGGTCGGCATCGAACGTCTCCAAGATCTGGAGGAGCGGGAAGAGAACCTGGCGCTGTTGACGCTCGCACTGACCCGCATCGCGACGGACAACGGCAGGCGGACCGAACTCGACGAGTTCATCCGGGAACTCAACCTGACCGCTGAAGTGGCCGCACTCGACGACGAGGACGAGTAGGGCACGCATGGCACGTGTCGAGTTGACCGACGATGCCAAGAACGACATCCGCCGGCTCGACGGCTCGGTCCGGACCCGAGTGCTGAAAGATTTGCAGAAGCTCAAGACCGCACCGGCCGACCGCGGCGCGCCACTCCGCGCCCGCGACACCAGCAACCTGACCGGGCTCCGGAAGCTGCGAGTGGGCCCGAAGAAGGCCTATCGCGCAGTCTTCGCGGCCGATGGTGACACCCTGGCGGTCGTGGTTGTGGTGGCAGCCCGTTCCGAGTCTCAGTGCCACGAACTGGCGCTCGCCCGACTGCGCCTACTCGCCGACAGTGCTCAGCGGACAGAACTGACGAACCTGCTCACCGCAATCATGGGGCGCTGAATACGCGGGTTCGATTCCCGTCATCGGCTCCACGGTTGAACCCCACCCGTCACAATCACCGGTATGGGTCTCCTGCCGAAGCCGCACGCCACGTTGACCGACGCCGAAGTCGCCGATGCGCTGGGCCGCGCGGTCGCGGTCATCAACCCGCTGCTCGACCTGCTCTCGGAGGCCGACCCGATCGGGCTGCGCCGGCGCACTCACCGGCTGCTGCACCCACCTCGTCGGCTGCGTGACCGCGTCCGCCGGCTGCGGTTGTGGCGTCGTCGTCGCCAGGCCGGCCGCACGCCCGGCGTCGCCGACCGCGCCCGGAACGCCGGGGCGAAGCTGATCAACGCCGTCGACCTGCCCGGCACCGCCGCCTGGGACCGGATGGACCGCGACCAGCGGATCCACTGGTGGGTGCACCGCGTCGGCGGGCTGAACACGCTCGTGGTGGCCTCACCGGGGGCGTTCGGCTGGCTGGCCCGGGTGGTGCCGGTCGGCGAGTTGGCGGGTTTCGTCAACCACGCCGTCATCCTGTGCGCCGTCGCCCGCGAGTACGGCGTCACCGACCAGCGCGAGCAGGTGCGCCTGCTCGCCGAGGTGCTGTGCCGGCGGCCGCTGCCCGCGGACCTGGATGTGCAGCCGCACACCGCCCCGGAATCGCTCCCGGAATCCCCACCGCCAGGTTGGAAACCGTTGGCGGCCATCACGTCGTCGGCGCCGGTGGCGATCACCAGGACGGCCTGGCAGCTCGCCGGGATCCTGCGGGCGACGTTCGAGGAGGTTGCCAAGCGACCGCAACCGAAGAAGCTGTACCAGCGCCTGGGTGCGCTACCCGGCCTGGGCGCGATCGCCGGCTACTTCGGCGAGCGCGACGCACTGGCCCGGTCGATCCGGAGCGGGATCGACTGGCTCACCGAACATCCGGCGGCGTAGCCGGCCATCCAGCCGATCAGCCGGCTGCCGCGGCGTTGGCCGCCTCGGTGGCCGCGTAGGAATTGCCGCTGGCGGCCAGCGTCGAGACGAACTGCTCATGAATCGCGGCGGCCTGTGCACAGATCGCCTGATACATCTGCGCATGCGCCACGAACCGCGCCGCGGTCACCGCCGACACCTCGTCGGCACCCGGTGGCAACAGTCCGGTGGTCGGTCCAGCCGCAGCCGCGTTCTCACTGTTCACCGCGGTGCCGATGCCGTGCAGGCTGTTGGCCGCCGTGTTCAACATCTCGGGCTGGGTGGTCACAAAAGACATCCGCTTCTTCTCCTAGGCGATCGTTGGGATGGTGGGTTCGAGGTCGATTCGGTTGTCGTCAGCCCTGGCGGGGCTCGCGCCGGATCGACTGCCATGGGTTCGGGTGGGGCCTCCTCGGGTTCGGGCGGAGACGCTGCGGTGCGCATCGGATGACGGCGATGCCTACCGGCGTCTGGCTTCTCTGATCATGTCGGCTGCCGACCGCTTGAGTGCTTCTCGTGTCTTCCGCAGTTCGGCGACCGCCTCACGCATCCTGTTCAACTCCTCTCGTTCACTCGATACCGCTGGGGCACCCGCCGCAAACACCGGCTGTGCCGATGCGACGGCGTCTGGCGCAGGTGCGCCGGCAATCCGCGGCGCCGCCGGAGGCCCGGCCTTCGCCGGGGATTCGCCGTATCTCGGTGCGTTGACCACGCCGCCCACCGGCGGAACACCGCCGATCAGACCCGCGGGTGCGGGTAGCCCGGTGCTCGGTGCGGCCGCGAGACTCGGCACCCCACCGACTGGTAGCGCGCCGGCGGTGAGCCCGCTTCCCAGGGCCGGCGCAGCCCAGGATGGTGGAACCGACAGCCCGCCAAGCGATGTCGCCCGGCCCAGACCGGCCGACACCTCGGTGGCGGCCGCGACTGCCGGTCCGGCGGCACCCACCGTCGGCGCCGACGAACCGGCCAGCATGAACCCCGGTGCGCCCCCCGACGTCGACGACGCCAGCGCGGGTGTGCCGGCCATGACCGCGGCGTAGACCTGCGCGGCCGCCACGGCGCCCTGCACCGGGAAGACCGGTCCGCCGAGCAGGATGCCGGCGACACCGAGTCCCTGTGCGCCCGCGAAATCGGTGAAACCCGAGAACTTCTGGCTGAGTTGCTCAACGCCCTGGAACAGCGGGTTGTTCAAGAACTGCTCCAGCGGGTTCGACTGCAACAGGTCGGCGAGCGTGCCTTGCGCGGACGATGCGGCTGCGGGTGCGGCCTGCGTTCCGGTAGCAGCGGATTTCGTGGTCTGCGGCGGTGGTGGAAACGACGGCAACACCGTCGCCGCAGCCGCCGCCGCCGCATACGCAGACATCGCCGCAACATCCTGCGCCGCCATCTGCCCGTACTCCGCCTGATTAACCCCAATCAACGCCGAATTCTGCCCAAAAACATTGCCCGCCACCAACGACGCCAACTCCAACCGATTCGCCGCCACCACCGACGGCGGCACCACCGCCGCAAACGCCTCCTCAAACGCCGCCACCGCCAACCGCACCCGACCAGCCGTCTCCTCCGCCCCCAACGCCACCGCCTGCATCCACCCCACAAACTCCGACGCCGCACCCGCCATCGACTCCGCAGCCACACCCCCCCACGACCCACCAGTCAACTCAGCAACCACCGACCGATACGACACCACCGCCGAACCCCACTGCGCCGCAACCCGATCCCACGCCGCAGCCGCCCCCACCAACGACCCCACACCCGCACCCGCATACAACCGCCCCGACACAACCTCCGGAGACAACCCCGCAAAACCAGCCATGATCAGCCTCGCTGGTCCGGGTTTAGGCAGCCACGATCATGGTTTTCAGTCGCACTGTGTCGTCGACGCTCGCCGTCGGGCACGTCCGGTCGATACGAGCGGGAAAGGCATACGGAGATTCACGTGCTGACACCCCTAAAAACTCGGGCGAGGAGTGCGCAACCGATTGACTTCGAGCCTCGATGATCGGTGTCCCCACCTAAGTTCGAACTCTAGGGCATCGCCCACGACTCGCATAGACGTTTTGTCGATCCGGAGCGGGATCGCCTGGCTCACCGGACAACCGGTGGCAAAACCCGCGACGGTGCAGAGTTGACCGCCGAATCCCCAGGTGGGGGTGGTCAACTCTGCACGGTCGCGCGAAAGGGGAGGGTCAGAAAACCCGCACCCAGTCGATCAGCATCTCCGCCGGGTAGGTGCCGTCGCGGGCGTCGCCGCCACCGGTACCGCCGACCGCGAGGTTCAGGATCGGGAACACGGTGTAGCCGGGGTCGTTGAACGGCCACTCGCGGATCGGCTCGTCGAGGTTCTCGATGCCGGTCGCCGGCACGGTGAAGTAGGGCTGCATGCCCTCGACGTAGTCCTGCCAGAAGTACATGCCGCTCTGGTTCCAGGTGACCCGCCAGTTGTGCCAGTTGCCGTCCACCGGGATCGGGAAGGTCTCGAACGCGGACCCGTAGGGGTTAGCGTGCACGGTGGTGCCCGACGGCCAGTCGCCGTTGCCGTACCACTCCATCAGGTCGATCTCACCGCTGCGGCCGGGGTCGTCGTTGGACAGCCACCAGGCGGGCCAGCAGCCGGCGGTCTGGCAGTTCAGCTTGATCCGGGCTTCCCAGGTGGTGCCGATGCCACCGCGCCAGTTGCCGTGCACCAGGCCGCCGAAGTACGTATTGCGCTCCTGGGTGGCGCGGATGACGAGGTTGGACTTGCCGTCGACGAACACGTTCTGCCGGTTGTCCCGGTACTGGTAGAAGTACTGCGGCCGGTCGAAGCCGACCGGGTTCTTGATCGGGCTGCGGTGGTTGGAGATCGTCCACTTCGAGCGGTCCGGGGACGAGCCGGCCGGGCCGTCGAATTCGTCGTGCCACAGGTACCCGCCGGCCGGTACGCCGGCGGCAGGCGGTGCGGGCGTCGGGGGTGCGGCCGGGGGTGCGGGGGTGGGGCCGGCCGCGGGCGGCCCGGCCGGGTCCGGCGGCGCAGCGGGCGGTTGTCCGGGGTCGCCGGGCGCACCGGGGGGCTCGGGGATCGCGAGGGCCTTCGGCAGTGGGGCGGCGACAGCCGCGGCACCGATACCCATCATCAACATGGCGTGGCGACGGTTCATCTCAGGCACAGTTGGCAACTAAACCATGTCCGCGCGACGCGACACCATCACGGTCGGACAGTGTCACAGCCCGAATTGGGGCTTACGGTCCGTCAACCAGTTAGGTTGGCTCGTCTGTGTCATCAAGCACACCGACGGCAATTCCGTAAGGCAGGAAACGTACCTTTCGACGGACGTCGGTGGAGCGCTGATTGGCCCGCAGCGCCTCGATCTCGGTGGCATACACCTGCTCGACGCGCGCGCTGCCGTCGTCACCGACGGTGAAGATGGCCCACACCCCGTCGCCGGTCTCCCCGGCGGTCGGCGGCCCGGACCGTGCCGTGCGGGCCAGATCGGCCAGCAGACCGGCCCAGCCCGGCCGCTCGCCGGCGTCGCCGAACAGGTGCGCGAAACGGTCGAACGCCGATCGCAGCCCGTCACCCGCCTCGCGGAGCACCCAGTCGAAGTCGTCGGGACCGAACCCGAACGCACCGTCGTCAGCCATCGCTCCAGTGTGCACCCGCAGGCCGGAGCAGGCGGCGAATCACGCCACCCCGGCCCGGTCGCGCTCATCGATCAGGCGGCGCCCACTGCGCAGCCGGCGGCGCATCGCCCACAGGTAGTAGGTGGACGGCAGCCAGCGGATGGTCTTGGGCAGCAGCCGGTACACCGGCGGCAGCACGGTCATCAGCAGGTCGAACAGCCGCTGATCCAGCGGACTCCAGGTCCAGTGCAGTTCCTCGCGCACCCGCGGCGGCAGCATTCCGCGGGTGATCCAGCGGTTCAGCGGCATGCCGAGACGGATCAGCAACGGCGAATCCCCGCCGCGGAACAGCTCATGGCAGAACGCCCGCACCTTGTCATCAATCGTCAGTTCGTCGAGCTTGCGGTCCCAGTATCGGTCGAACTCGGCGCGGGTGGCCGGCCACATCTCTGGCGTGACCTGCAGCGCGGTCCCGTAGATCGCCGACTGCTGGTAAATACGCTCGGCGGTGGCATCGTCCATCGGGCCGAGGAAACGCTGGTAGAGGTCGAGTCCGTTCTGGTAGAGCGTCGCCGCCACCCACAGCTGCAGGTCGGGGTCGAAGCCGTTGTAGGCAACCGGCGCGCCCGGTTGCGACTTCACCGGCACGTGCGCCTGGTTGACCATCTTGGCCAGCGCCCGGCACTCCTCATCACTGCCGAGGGTGACGGCGTAGACGTAGGTCATCGTGGTGCGCAGCCGGTCCAGCGGACGGGACAGCACGGTAGAGTGGTCGACCACCCCGTGCCCGACGCCCGGTTCGGCGAGTTGCAGCAGCACGGTGACACCGGCACCGAGGAACAGGAAACCCTCGCCGACGTAGTCCTCGAGGTTCAGTCCCCGGTCGACGGGATTCGGCATTGGTCACTCCCTTTCGGTCATGCAACAATACGACGATGAGTGTCGCATTGATCACGATCGTTGGCAACGGTTCGCGGCGGTAGATTCACCCCGATGGCCGACGATTCGGATGCCGACGCGCACATCCTGCGCGCCGCACTTGAGCAGTTCGCACTGACCGGCGTGCGCCGTACCAGCACGGACGACATCGCCAGGCGTGCCGGCGTCAACCGCGCGACGCTGTACCGCCGGATCGGCGCCAAAGACGAGATCGTGGCGGCCGCGATCACCTATGAGGCCGGTCGGGTGCTGACCCACATCGAGGCCAGCACCGGGGAACTCCGGGAGGACGCGGACACCGCGGAGGTCGACGGCTACATCGTCGGGTTCTTCACGACGACGCTGACGACGGTGCGGGAGAACCGCCTACTGCGCCAACTCCTCGAGGTGGACCGCGACGAGACACTGCACGCGCTCACCCTCGGCGCCGGTCACGTGCTCGAGATGGCCAGCGCGTTCCTGGCCGAACCGATCCGCCGTATCCGGGAGCGCTCCGGCGGGTCGACCGGCGACGACCAGATCGGCGCACTGGCCGCGGTGCTGGCCCGGCTCACCCAGTCGCTGCTGCTCACCCCGGACGGGCCACCGCAGGTGCAGACCCCCGCCGAGATGCGGGCGTTCGCCGAGGCGGTGCTGGTGCCCCTGATCCGGGGTTAGCTCCGGGGTTAGTTCTCTGGGACCGTGATCGGGATGGGCACCGGCACCAGCGGAATCCGCAGGTATTCGGTGGTCATCGGCACGGTGGACGTCGGTGGCGCGGCCTGGGTGGACGGCGCCGCCGTGGTCGTCGGCGCGGCCGTGGTCGTCGGCGCGGCCGTCGTGGTCGGCGCAGTCGTGGTGGTGTGCGGCGCAGTCGTGGTGATCGGCGGCGCAGTCGTGGTCGGCGCCTCGCTGGTCGCCGCCTCGCTGGTCGGCGCCGCGGTGGAGGTGTCGGCGGGCGGCGGCGCAGGCGCCGGCGCGGCACTGCTGGGCGTCTGCGTCGATGCGGGCGGTGCAGAACTCGTCGGGGCGGGCTTGACGACCGCACTGGTGTCGGGCTGGGACGGCACGTCCTCGCGCGACGGCCGGGTCAGCGCGTAGGTGACGATGCTGGCGATCACCGCGATCAGCAGCCCCAGGCCGAACGCGATCCGCCCCATGCCGGTGGGCCGGCGGCGGGCGACGGGCGGTTTCGACGCTGCGACGACGGGCGCGGCTCCGGTGGCGGGGGCGGCGTCGTAGCCGTCGGGGTTGTAGGGCACCGGTTCGGCGCCGCTGTCCTCCTCCGACCAGGCCAGGCCGTCCACCACGGCGGAGTCGGTCGGCTTGCCGCCGATCCCGGGCATGCTGGTGGTCGGTGCCGCAGCCGGCACCGTCGGCGCCAGCATCGTCTTCTGCTGCGGAGCTTCGCTCGTGGCGTCGTTCAACGGGTCGTACATGCGCTCTTACCTTGGCTCAAGGACAGGGGTCGTCCCCACGATAGGAGCTTGCGGTCGACGGTCGCGACCGGCGCACGGGTCCGTTACACGGTTGTGTCCACCACTTCCCGGGGCGGCTGGAACTCGATCGGCACCGATCTGCGGGGCGCGAACCTGAACGTCGAGCCCTTGCTGACCTTGGTGATGGCCACCTCCATCAGTTCGTCGGCGGCGACGTCGGTCTCGGTGAGCTCAGCGGTCCAGTCGGTGGCGGTGCCGTCGATCCGCACCGTCAGCCGCGGGTTGATCGCGGTGGCGATGGCGGTGAGCGGCTCCACGGAGGTCGGTGAGCACAGCCCGATCCAGGCGCCGTCGTCATGCGCCGGCGAGCGGTGCACGACGAGCGTGCCGCGTGCAACCTCGGCTCGCACGTACCTGGCCGGGTTGATCAGCGGGTGCAGTTCCAGGATCCGGCGGGCGCCGTCGAGGTCGGTCGGCAGATCCAGCGCTCGCTGAATGCGCTCGGCGGCCAGCCCGGCCAGCCCGGTGAGCTGGCGGGTGCACACCGAGGTGATCAGCGCCTCGTCGGCCGGCCCCTTTTCCGAGGCCAGTTTGCGCACCGCCAGCGCGAACGACAGGAACAGCAGGTGCATCTGCAGGCACACCTCGTCGGCGATGCGCACCAGCGCCGAGTGCGAGAACGCGGTGAAGTCGATGTCGCTCAGCAGAGGACCCGAATAGTCTTTGAGCCCTTCATCATTCGGGTCGATCGGGGCGAGCTCCCAGGTGGCGGCGCGGGTTTCGCGGATCACCGCCAGCGCCGGGATCTCCTTGACCGGCGGGTACGACGGGTCGATGCGCACGCTCCAGCAGCAGTGCGGTTTGCGGTCGGCCGGGATGCGCGGCGGGCGGTGGATCGGCCGGCACTGGGCGTGCACGTTGGTGGCGACGGCCGTGGCGTCGAACGTCGGATCCTCGATGGTGTGGCACATGCCGAACACGTACAGCTCGCCCAGCGGCTCCACGTCGAGCAGCGCTCCGCAGCTGGCGGTCTCGAACTCGCCGTGCCAGCGGTCCCAGAGCGTGAACCGGTAGTCCATGAACTGCGGCGGCGAGCCGATGTCGAACTGCATGCCCTTGAAGATCGTCGGCACGTCGTCGCCGACGTAGTTCAGCGCCCGCTGCATCCGCTGGGTGTAGACCGGGCTGGCCCCGGACCACTCCTCGATGGCGATCTGCAGCATCCCCTCCCGGCCGAAGTCCTTGATGCACCAGGCCATGCCGGAGCGGTCCATCAGGTGCCCGATCAGCAGCAGCTCTGGGACCAGGGTCGCCAGGTCGGCGCGGGACAGGGTGGCGTAGCGGCTCGGCGTCATGCCTCCGAAAATAAAGTCATTTATGTTATAAAGTCAACAATGTTATCTCCGACGCGGCAGACCAACGCACCGCGCAAGCGCGGCGACGAGACGCGGGCCGCGATCATCGATGAGACCGTGCTCTGCATCCTCGACGAGGGGTTCGCCGCGGCCACCGCCAAGCACGTCGCCGAGCGCGCCGGGGTGACCTGGGGGGTGATCCAGTACCACTTCGGCGACCGCAACGGTCTGCTGATGGCGGTCGTCGACGCGGGCGTCGCCGAACTGCTGGAGAGTCTGGCCGGGGTGGACGTCAGCGGACTGGAACTGCGCGTGCGCATCGAGGCCGTCGTCGACACCGCCTGGCGCTGCTATTCCAGCCCGACGTCGCTGGCGTCGTTCGAGATCCTCCGGTCGACCCGCGGTGGGCTGGGTGGACAGGCCCGGGGGCATCTGCTGGCGATGAACGACGCGATCAACCGGTTGGGCCGGCTGGTCTCCGAGGATCCGGCGGACGCCGGCGTGGCCCAGGTCATCTGGGCGACGCTGCGCGGGGTGATCCTGGCGCAGATGAGCGTCGGGATGGCCTACGACTGGCAGGTCGAGCGGCGGGCGCTGATCGACATGGTCAGCCACTACCTGGCACGCTGAGCAGGGCGAATGCGGCGACCGGCATCAATGTCGGACCCAAGATTTATGATCGCACGTATGTTCGATGACTGTTCGGCGGCCGAGGTTGTGGACCGGCTCTGCGGTGCGGCTCGGGCGGAGAATGCGTCGGCCGGGGCGCGGCTGGACGCCATCGGTGAGCTGTATGCGCGGCGCCTGTGTGCCGGTGCCGATCGGGAACTGTGGGCGATCGATGCGACCTCGGCGGTGGTCGCCGAGGTCGCGTCGGCGTTGGCGATCGGGACCGGCCTTGCCGCCAGCTACGTCTTCTACGCCCAGGCCATGCGCTACCGGCTGCCCGCGGTCGGCGCGCTGCTGCGAGCCGGGGACATCGGCTACCTGCTGTTCCAGGCGATCGTGCACCGCACCGACCTGATCACCGACCCCGAGGCGCTCGCCGACGTGGACGCCGAACTGGCCCTGACGATCACCGGCTGGCCCTCACTGACCCGGGCGAAGCTCAACGGGCGCATCGATCAGGTGGTGGCCCGCCGCGACCCCGACGCCGTGCGCCGACGTCGCCAATCCCACGAAGACCGGCGCGTGTCGCTCACCGACGGCGGTGACGGGATCACCGAACTGTTCGGCCGACTGTTCACCCTCGACGCACACCGACTCGACACCCGACTGGACGCCATCGCCGGCACCGTCTGCGACCACGATCCCCGCAACCGCGGCCAGCGCCGCGCCGACGCCCTGGGTGCCCTGGTCGCCGGATCAGACCGACTGGCCTGCCGATGCGCCCGCCCGGACTGCCCCGCCGGGACCGCCCCGCCAGCAGCCCCAGTGGTCATCCACGTCCTGGCACGCCAAGAAGGCCTCGATGGTTCGACGGCCGACCCGGGCGTCGCACTCGATTCGAACGCACTGATACCGGCCGAGTTGCTGGCGGAGGTGGCCGCCACCGCCGCCCTGCACCCACTGGCAATCCCTGCCAATGCACCCGAACACCGATACCGCCCCTCGAAGGCACTCGCCGATTTCGTCCGGGCTCGCCATCTGACCTGCCGGTTCCCCGGGTGCGACGTGCCCGCCGCTGACTGCGACCTCGACCACACCACCCCTTACGCCGAAGGCGGGAAGACCCACGCCTCCAACCTCAAGGCGATGTGCCGGCGTGACCATCTTCTGAAGACGTTCTGGGGCTGGCAGGACAAACAGTTGCCCGATGGCACGCTCATCTGGACCGCACCGACCGGGCACACCTACATCACCACACCGGGCAGTGCCCTGCTCTTCCCGCACCTGTGCGCACCCACCGGCGACCTCGCCCCACCCCCGCCGCGGGCCGCTGACCCGTGCACCGACCGCACCGCGATGATGCCCCGCCATCGCCACACCCGCGCCCGCAACCGAGCCGACTACGTCGCCGCCGAACGCCGCCGCAACCGCACAGCCCGCCACACCCCGTCACCCACCCGGCACGCCCGGACAATCCCCGCCGCGGACGGGGAACCCGACGGCGATCCGCCACCCTTCTAAGCCGCGGGCGAGGTCCGCCTACTGCGCGATCGCGATCACCGCGCCGGGCTTCAGCCACTGGATGATCTGCACCAGCTTGGCGTCGTCGATGGCGACGCAGCCGGCGGTGGGGCCGCCGTCGGTGCTGTGGAAGAAGAAGGCGGCGCCGTCGCCCGGCGTGCGGTTGGGGTTCACCCCCATCACCACGGCGTGCTTGTACTGCGGGATCTGCAGGTTCTCACTCTCGGCGGTGTCGAACGGGCACTGCGCCTTCTGGCAGACCTGCATGGTGTTGAACGTCGGGGAGTTGTCGTCGCCGCTCCACCAGTGGTTCGGCCCGACCTGGACGTACTGCAGGGCGGTGCCGGGGTTGGGGGCGGTGCCGAACGCGAACGGCAGCGTGAACACCCCCATCGGGGTGGCCGGGTAGCCGCTCTTGGCCTTCGGCGCCATCCCCGCCGAGCCGACGAAGGTGGGGATCCCAGCGGCGACGGCCTGCCAGCCGGTGGCGCCGCGCTGGTAGACGTCCATCTTCGCCTTGGACCCGCCGACCCCCACCACCGAGACGACCTGGGTGGCGTTGCCGACGGTGTTGCCGAACCAGGGGGTGACGTCGGCGGTGCTGACCGGTGCCGCCGTCAGCGCCGTCACAAGGACGGCACCCAGCAGACTCAGCAGTCGACGCACCGTTTCACTATCAGCGAGCCGTCCGGGCCGGGTCAAACCCCCACGCCGAGGTGCGCGGCTACAGTTCCGGCTTGCGTTCCAGCTCGTCGACCGGCACCTCGTCCTTGAGGAAGTTGCGCGACGACAGGTACAGCTGGAAGTACTCGCGGTGCTCCGGGCAGGTCAGCCAGACCTTGCGACGTTCCGGGGTGTGCAGCTTCGGGTTGTTCCACAGCATGCCGAACGTCGCGTCCGCGCTGCAGCCCTGCCGCGAGCAGATCAGGGCGCCGACCGGGTCGGCACTGGAGGTGGTCATCACGATCATCCTGCGATGCCCACCGGGGCGGGTCAACCCCCGTCGGCCCACGGTTTGAGTAACGCCGCCCACACCGAGAAGTACAGCCAGCCCAGCGCCCACCCGGCCAGCACATCCGAAGGATGGTGCACGTTCAGCGCCACCCGGGCCACCCCGACCGACAGCACCACCAGCGCACCGGCGCAGAGCGCGAACAGCCGCGCCCGGCCGTGCAGCAGCGGCCACGCGACCGCCAGCAGCGCCGCCACCCCGACGATCGCGCCCAGCGCGTGCCCGGACGGAAACGACGACGACGTCGCCGCCGCCATCGCGGTCACCGGTCTGGGCCGGTCGGCAAGATCCTTCGCCGCCTGCGTGAGCAGACCGACCGGCTCAACGGTAACCAGCACGAACAGCGCCGCCCGCAGCCGACGCTGAAACAGCGTGAGCGCCGCGGCCAGCATCGCCAGCACCCGGAACATCGTCGGCTCGAAGACCGTGGACACCCCGTCCCAGAACGGCACCCAGTCCGGATATTTCATTCCGATCCGGTGCCCCGCATCCAGGGCCGCGCCGTCGACGGTCGTCAGCCAGCCCCAGCCCTGCACGTAGCCCACCCACAGTGAGACGTACAGGGCGATCGCGGCCGGCGGGATCAGCCAGCGCGTCATCGCTCGTCGAGATGCGTCAGCCGCAGATCCGGCCACGGCGGACGGCGCAGGATCGCCAGCGTGACGAACGCCGCCGAGAGCAGCGCAGTGGAGATCGCGATCGTCGGCACCCGGTTGGCGTCCACCGCCGACACGAAGGTGGCATCGTCACCGCGGATGACGCAGACCCCGACCGGCGACTCGGTGCGCCCGAACAGGCCGTTGCGCACCCGGGAGACGGTGACCACCGTGGCGCCGTCGGGTGTCTGGTACGGCTGCCCGTAAACCCGCTCGCCGACCCCGACGATCGACTGACGCCCGAGTTGCTCCGGCAATTTCATGTCTGTGACTCCCCTGACCGCGGCCTGGGTTGCCGCCGACATAATTTCTACTATGACGGAGTGAACAATCGGGGTTTCAGCGCGCAGGAACGGCACGCGGTCTACCGGGTGATCGCCGAGCGTCGCGACATGCGCCGGTTCGTCCCGGGCAGCACCGTCGACACCGACGTGCTGGTCCGCCTGCTGCGGGCCGCGCACGCCGCGCCCAGCGTCGGCCTGATGCAGCCGTGGCGGTTCATCCGGATCACCGACGCCGCGCTGCGCGGACGCATCCACGCCCTGGTCGACGAAGAACGGCTGCTCACCGCGCACGCCCTGGGCCAGCGCGAGCAGGAGTTCCTGGCGCTGAAGGTGGAGGGCATCCGCGAATGCGCCGAACTGCTGGTGGTGGCGCTGCGCGACGGCCGGCAGGCGCACATCTTCGGCCGGCGCACGCTGCCACAGATGGACCTCGCCTCGGTGTCATGTGCGATCCAGAACCTGTGGCTGGCGGCCCGTGCCGAAGGCCTCGGGATGGGCTGGGTGTCGCTGTTCGACCCGGTGCGACTGGCGGAACTGCTCGGCATGCCGACCGGCGCCGAACCGGTCGCCGTGCTGTGCCTGGGTCCGGTCCCGGAGTTCCCGGATCGGCCCGCGCTGGAGATCGACGACTGGGCTCACCGCCGGCCACTGAGTGAATTCGTCGCCGAAAACGGTTGGGAGGCAACGCCGTGAGCGATGAGGCAGCGGAGGTTCGGGCCATCTGGTCGGCGCTGGGGCTGCCCGGGATCGTCGACGTGCACACGCATTTCATGCCGAAGTCGGTGCTGGACAAGGTGTGGCACTACTTCGATTCGGCCGGCCCGCTGGTCGGGCGGCCCTGGCCGATCACCTACCGGTCCGACGAGGCCGAGCGGGTCGCGACGCTGCGCGGGTTCGGGGTCCGCCGGTTCACCTCGCTGATCTACCCGCACAAACCGGATATGGCAGCCTGGCTCAACCAGTGGGCCGTCGAATTCGCCCGCACCACAGCGGATTGCCTGCACACCGCCACCTTCTACCCCGAACCCGGCGCGACGGAGTACGTCACCGAAGCCCTCGGCGCCGGTGCCCGTATCTTCAAGGCGCACATCCAGGTCGGTGATTACGATCCGAACGATCCACTGCTGGACGGGGTCTGGGCAATGCTGGCCGAGTCCGGCACCCCGGTGGTGATCCACTGCGGCTCGGGGCCGCAGCCGGGGCGGTTCACCGGCCCCGACCCGATCCGCGCCCTGCTGCGCCGGCACCCACGTCTGGCGCTGATCGTCGCGCACCTGGGGATGCCGGAATACGCCGAGTTCCTCGACATCTGCCTGGATTCGATCGCGGTGCACCTGGACACCACGATGGCGTTCACCGGGTTCACCGAGGCGGCGATGCCGTTCCCGCTCACCGATCTGCCGCGACTGCGCGACGCCGGGGAGCGGATTCTGTTCGGCAGCGACTTCCCCAACATCCCGCACGGCTACCGTGACGCGCTGACCGCGCTCACCGGCCTGCCCGGGATCGACGACGACTGGCTGCGCGGCGTGCTGTTCCGCAACGCCGCGACGCTATTCGACCTACCATCCGATGGTGAGCTCTGAGCGCGCACTGCCCGAAACACCCCTGTTCGTGCCCGACGTCGCGGGCGCCGACGCCGGCGCACGCGGCCTGCCCCGACACAGTGAACTGTCCGCGCGCGACCGGTTGATCGTGGACGCATCGGCCTTCGCCGACATCGGATTACGGACCGCGATCGCCTCCCTGGTCGCCGCGGCCATGATCCCGTCGGTGCTGACCACGGTGACCGGCGGCGGTCGAGCGGACTCGGAGCAGGAACGGCTGCGCTTCTACGCCGATCTGGCCGCCGCGCACGACCCGGTACGGTCCTTCCCGAAACCGACGGTGCTGCCGCGGATCTGGACCCGGCGGGCCGACCCGATCACCGAACGCATCGCTCACGGCACCGTCGAGAACGCCGCGTTCGTAAGCAGTTTCGCGGCGGTCAACCCGGCCATGCGCGAATCCTGGCGGGCGCTGTCGCACAACAACACCGTGCACTTCCAGCATTGGCGGCACAGCGACGGCCCGCGGCCGACGCTCTGCGTCATCCACGGGTTCATGGGGTCGGCCTACCTGTTCAACGGGCTGTTCTTCTCGCTGCCGTGGTTCTTCCGGTCCGGCTACGACGTGGTGCTGTTCACCCTGCCGTTCCACGGGCGTCGCGCCGAAAAGCACTCGCCGTTCAGCGGATTCGGCTATTTCGCGCACGGCATGTCCGGCTTCGCCGAGTCGATGGCGCAGGCCGTCCACGACTTCCGGTCGGTGGTGGACTATCTGGAGTCGACCGGGGTGGACCGGATCGCGCTGACCGGGCTGTCACTCGGCGGGTACACCAGCGCCCTGCTGGCTGCCGTCGACGACCGTCTGCAGACGGTGATCCCGAATGTCCCGGTGGTGTCGGTGGCCGACGAGCTGAAGGACTGGTTCCCGGCGAACATGCTGTTCCGGGCCGGTGAGCGGCTCGGCCGGATCGACCACACCGACTTCCTCGCCGCCACCGCCTACCACTCCCCGCTGAACTATCCGCCGTTGATCGCCGAGGACCGGCGATTGATCATCACCGGCCTCGGCGACCGCCTGGCGCCGCCGGAGCAGGCCGAAATGCTGTGGGAGCACTGGGATCGCTGCGCACTGCACTGGTTCCCCGGCAACCACATCCTGCATGTCAGCCAGCCGGCCTACCTGCGCCGGATGACGAAATTCCTGCGCGGGTTCATGTTCGACTGACGGGCTACCGCGCGGCCGCGGCCTTGACCGGTGCGACCGGCCAGCGCAGGGCGGCGAGATCACCGGCCGGCAGCGTGGTGTGGCCGTCGATCCGCCGGCCGGACAGCGGGTTCAGGGTCACCAGTGCCGACCGGTGATTGCCCTGCTCGGGGACCAGCCCGGACAGCGGCGCGGTGCCGACCGGCGCCGTCGCGGTACGCAGCGCGCACGCCGCGGCCACCGTCGGGCGCTGGTCGCTGCCGGCGATCTCCAGCACCGTCCAGGCTTCCGGCACCTCGGCGGACCGGATCCGGTTGAGGTTGTCGGCGAGCGCACCGTCGACACCCACCTGGTAGACGGCGACGCAACCGGCGGGTCCGTCGGTCACCGCGCCCCACGTCTCGTGGGCGCTGGGCCCGATCAGGTCCGGGAGTTCGTCGGCACCCACGGTCACGGCGTCCCAGCCGGCCTCCCGCAACTGGTCGGCGAGCCGCCGGGCCGCGACGTCCACCGTCTGCCGCAGCGGGATGGACGACGAACGCGCCTGCAGCGCAGGCAGATTCGCTGCTGCGGAGTAGGTCAGCCCGATCCAGGTGTCGTGGGCCGGCGCGTCGGATCCGGACCGAACGTCGCGGCTGGTGATCCGCACCGCGTCGGCCCGCAGACCGTAGCGGTCCAGGTAGCCCGCGACCAGGGCCACCGGCAGCGCACCCGGCCCGCCGTCCGACGGGGCGACCCGCAGCACCGCGGTGGCCCGGGTGTCGTCGGCGGCGCCGCGACCGGTGTGCAGCCCGCTGCCCGACCGCGACATCGCCAGCCGTCGGCGCAGCATCGTGGTGAAGTGCAGGCCCTGCCACCAGCCGAGCAGCACGATCAGCACCAGCACGCCGACAGCCAGCACCCAGCGGTCCCGTGGCGTCGGCCAGGGGTAGGCCATCGCCGCCGGCGCCGCGGCCAGCAGCGCCAGGGTGATCCGGGCCGGCCCCGGCCGGGGAATGGTGGTCACAGCTGGTTCTCCTTTCGGCGGCGCGCACCCACGGCCGCACTGGCGGCGACGGCGGCGACGAGAGCGGCCAGCACCGCGGTGCCGGCGAAGGCGACGATCCGCGGTGCGGGGTCATCGGGTTGGGGTGCCGGCGGTGCGGCGATCTGCTTCTCCGGTGCGGTGGTGGTCACCGGCGGTGCCGTCATCTCCCAGGTCAGTGCGGCGACCGGGTCAACGGTGCCGGCCCCGACCAGATCCGACGGGGTGCGCGCGGCGTTGTGCGCGGTCGCGACGATCCGATGCGCCACCTGCGCGGCGGTCAGGTCCGGGTACCGGCTGCGGACCAGCGCGGCGACCCCGGCGACGTAGCCGGTGGCGTACCCGGTGCCGCTCAACGGCACCTGCCGGCCCTGGTTGCCGGGCAGTCCGTTGGCCAGGCCGGCGTCGTCGCGGTTGCTCACCGAGGTGATGCCCTCACCGGGCGCGGCGATCCCCACCCACGGGCCGGCCATGGTGAACGCCGACGGCTGACCCTCACCGGTCAGCGATGCCACCGACAGCACGTACGGGTGCCACCAGGACGGCACCGAGACCGACGTGACACCGGTCCAGTTGCGCGGATCCTGCGGGCGGGCCAGGTCGGTGAGCGGGTTGGACTGGCAGGCGTCGCCGCCGCCGGCGACCGAGCCGGTCGCGGTGTTGTCCCCGGCGGCCGCCACGATCAGCGCGTCCTTCTCCACGGCGGCGTAGCGCAGCGCCGCGCCGAGCGCCGCCTGGTCGACGTTGCGGTCGGCGGGCAGGCAGGTGGCGGTGGAGATCGTGATGACGCGGGCGCCGAGGTCGGCGGCGCGCACGATCGCCCGGCCGAGTGCGGTGATGTCGATGATCGTGCGGGCGGTGCGCGGGTCGTCCCCGGCGGCGCGCGGCGAGATCACCGCGGAGGTGGTCCGCAGCGACAGCACCCGGGCTTCCGGGGCCACCCCGGTGAAGCCGTCGTCTCCGGGCTGGCCGGCGACGAGCCCGGCGACCAGCGTGCCGTGCCCGTCGCAGTCGGTGAGCCCGTCCGTCGTCCCGAAGTAGTCGCCGCCCGGATCGACCGCGGGCAGCCGCGGCCCGGGCCGCACGCCGGTGTCGAGGACGGCGACGGTCTGGCCGGCGCCGCGGGAGAACTGCCACGCCGCCGGCAGGTTGAGCATCTTCTGCCCGGCTGTGGCGGCCCCGGGGTCGCTGCCCGGCAGGATCCCGCTGACCATGCACTCGCCGCGCTGCTCCATCGGAGCTACCGGACCGGGCGCGCCACTGGGCGGCGGCACGGCCGGGTCGACCTGCGGCGGGGTGATCGCCGACGCCGGCGGGCCGGCGAGCAGCAGGGTCAGGGCAACCGCCGAACAGCCGACCGCGGCCTTCTTCAGCGCGAAGGTCATCGAGACAGCACCCAGGCGAAGATGCCGACCAGGAACGCCATCACCGGGATCAGCGTCGCGTCGACGCCGGACGCCAGGAAACCGACCAGCCGACGCACCGGCAGCGAGTAGCTGTCCGGGGAGGCCACCGACGGGCTCAGGGCGACCACCGCCCAGACCGCCACCAGCACCGCGAGCACAGCCACCGCGCCGGCCGCGGCCGCGTAGCGTCCGGTCGCGGCGTAGCAGATCAGCAGCACGACCGCGGTCAGGTGCGGCTCGGCCAGCAGCCAGGCCTTGCACCACGCCGAGTCCCAGACCCGGGCCCGCAGCACCGACGCCACCGCGATACCGGCGACCGCGTACCACGCCCACGGCGAAAGGCCTTCCGGCACAACGGCGATCGCCACCGAACCCAGCACGGCCAGCTGCACGGCGCCGGCGATGAAGCCGGTCTGGTGGGCGTCGGTGACCCGGACTCGGCGCGGCAGGTCCGCCAGCACGCGCTGCGGCAGCGCCGACGGCGTCGGGTCGCCGGGGGCCGGGATGACCGGCAGCGGCAGTCGGGCCCACAGCGCGGACAGCTGCGGGGCGGCCACGGTGAGCAGCAGCGACGCGGTGATCAGCCCGCAGCCGAGGCTGACCGGCGGCACCGTCCACAGGGTGGCGGCCCCGGCGGCCAGCAGCACGCCCAGGCCGGCGACGGTGGTCGCGGTGAAGAACGCGATGCCGCGCTCGGTCCGGCCGCCCGGCGGGAGGATCAGGCAGATCAGCGACCACGCGGTGGCGGCCGCCGCACCGAGCACGAGATGCGCCGGGCTGAAACCGCCGGGCACCGCGCAGGTGCCGGCCGCCGCGACCGGCACCAGCGCCGCCGCCGACAGCGTCAGCGCCGCAGCGGCCGACCGGGTGCGGCACACCAGCGCCGCGAACACCGTGAGCAGCGCGATCGCCAGGGTCGCGGCCAGTCCGGCCGGCTCACCGGTGATCGCCCGGTGCGCGCTCGCCAGGCCGGTCGCCGCGAAGATCAGCGCGGTCGAGGCGGCCAGCGCCCCGCGCTGGATGTGGGCGGCGCCCCACGGCGCCCGGCGCGAGGCCGAGAAGATGACGGCCGCATCCGCGATGTCCTCGACGATGCCGGGCGCTGCCGGGCCGGCTGGGACGGGTCGCAGCGCCAGCAGGTCGCCGTCGACCACGCCGACGGTGTCCAGGCTGGCGTCCAGACTGAACGGGGCACCGCCGACCGGCGCCAGGCTGAGCCGGCCCACCGCACCGTCGGCGGGTTCGGCGTCTTCGCCGGCGTCCGGGGCCACCAGGCGCTGCACCGCGGGCACGATTTCGCGCAGCGGCAGCTCGGTGGGGAGTGCGATCTCGGTCAGTCGGCTGTCGGACAGCACCGCGATGCGCACGATCGGCATGGCGGCGCTGGTCAGCACCGGGCTTTCAGTCATCGGTTTTCTCTATTCTTGTTTTCTCTAGGACATCTGGGCGGTGAAATCACGGGACAGGCGCTGACCGGGGAACCACGACCCGTCGGGCAGGGTGGCGGTCAGCTGTTCGATCGCGACGGCGATCGAGAAGTCGGTTCCGGGCCGGAAGGTGGAGATCCACTCGCCGTCAAAGGCCCGGGACGGCGAGATCAGGATGCGGCCGGCGTCGGTGTCGACGATGCTCATGCCGACCTCGGTGGTGGTGTGCCGGCCGTTGTCCGCGCAGCCGGCGACGACCTCCACGTAGCTGCGCGGCCCGACGAACACCGACTCCACCACCGGGCGCGCGGAGGCGGGGATGCCCAGGTAGTCGAGGACCTCGACCAGCGGGGCGCCGGCGCGCAGCCGCTCATCGGCGCGCACCCCGACCCGGGCCGGCAGGGTGAACTCGTCGAACTTCGCCGGCGGCCGTGCCCGCAGGCCCGCGCCGAGCACCGGGACCAGCAGTCGCGGGTCGTCGATGTCCATCGCGGTGAAGGTGACCAGCTGTGCGTTGCGCAGCGCGACCACCGTTCTGGCCGGCTTCGCCCCGGTGCCGCCGCCGCGGCGCGCGACGATGCCGCGCAGCATCTCCGGGCCGGCCGTCTGCTCGACCGCGGCTGGACCCACGTAACGCAGGTCCAGCCAGCGGTCGCAGAAGCAGACCACCCGAATCCATTCGGCCACAGCCGGATTGATCACGCCGTCCGCGGAGACGACGCCCATCGCGGTCAGTTCATCGCGCTGCCGCGCCAGGAACGGTTCGCGCTCCGCAGCGTCGGTGTAGGGCATGGTGATCGCCAACACCCACGGAAACGATCCGGCCCCAACGGTTTCCGCGATGTACCAGGCCTGCTCGACGGTGAGTTCGACGGCGTTGGGTTCGTTACCCATCACTGTCTTCCTTCGCCGATGCCGCCAAGCCCGAAGGGCCTAGCCCCATTTGGCGGCTTCGGCGGCGTCGCGGGCATGCA
>NZ_JAHCLR010000006.1 GCF_018455725.1 Mycolicibacter acidiphilus | reverse complement strand
TCCAAACAAAAACTGTTTCAGAGCAATCTGAACCAAACGCCAGTCAAAAACCAGCATCAAAAAAACACCACACCCCCAACACGGGGCGTCAAGAATGTGGCAAAAAACAACAACAAACAAAAACCACCAAACACACTATTGAGTTCTCAAACAACACGCCCGACTGAGAGCGCAACCTACCGCCGGCATTTAGCCGCTGGTCGGTGCTGCGGACAGTCAGAATCCGGTCTGATTCTCTCGAATCGTTCCGGGGTGTCTCTGGGGCTTCCGTTTCCGGCCGCTCCCTGCGACGTGGATTAAGTTACGCGAGGGGAATCTGAGAGTCAAATCGCCTGGTCAGGAGTGGTTTTGCTCGGTTCAAGATCAATCCTGAGAGCGAACCGGGGCCGGCGATCAGCCGACCCTGGTGACCCCGGCCACAGTCCGTTTGCCGCGGCGCACTACCAACCAACGCCCGTGCAGGAAATCGGCGGTATTCGGCGTCCATTCCTCGCTGTCGACACGCACGTTGTTGACCGAAACCCCGCCCTCGCCGATCGTCCGCCGCGCCGCACCCCGGCTCGCCGACAGTCCGGTGGCGACCAGGAGGTCGACGATGCCGTCCGGGGCACCGTCGGCCAGCTCGGCCACGGTGGTCTCCCGCAGCGCGGCCGCCAGCGTCGGCTCGTCGAGCCGCGACAACTCCCCGCGGCCGAAAAGCGCCTGGCTGGCCAGCTCCACGGCCTCGGTCGCCTGCTCGCCGTGCACCAGGGTGGTGAACTCCTGCGCCAGCCGGCGTTGCGCCGCCCGCTCGTGCGGGCGTGCGGTCGTCGCCTCCTCCAGCTCACCGAGCTCGTCGGCGTCCAGGAACGTGAACCAGCGCAGGTAGCGGATGACGTCGGCGTCGGCGGTGTTGAAAAAGTACTGGTAGAAGGCGTATGGGCTCGTCATGTCCGGGTCCAGCCAGAGGCTGCCGCCGCCGGTGGATTTCCCGAACTTGGTGCCGTCCGCGGCGGTCACCAGCGGCACCGTCAGCGCATGGACGGTGGCCCCCAGCTTCTGGCGGACCAGGCGCACGCCGGCGATGATGTTGCCCCACTGGTCGGAGCCGCCGATCTGCAGCGTGCAGCCGTGCCGCTGATGCAGCTCCACGTAGTCGTTGGCCTGCAGCAGCATGTAGCTGAACTCGGTGTAGGAGATGCCCTCGGAGTCCAGCCGGCGCCGGATCGTGTCGCGGTCCAGCATCACGTTGACCGAGAAGTGTTTGCCCACGTCGCGCAGGAATTCCACCGCCGACATCCGGGCGGTCCAGTCCAGGTTGTTCTCGATGATCGCACCGGTCGGGGTGTCGTCGAAGTCGACGAAGCGCTCCAACTGGCCGCGGATTCGCTCGGCCCAATCGGCCACGGTGTCGGCGGTGTTCAGTGACCGTTCGCCGGTGTCGCGGGGGTCGCCGATGAGGCCGGTGGCCCCGCCGGCCAGCACGATCGGCCGGTGCCCGGCACGCTGGAAACGGCGCAGTGCCAGCAGCGGGACCAGGTTGCCGGCGTGCAGGCTGGGTGCCGTCGGGTCGAACCCGGCGTAGACGGTGATCGGGCCGCGGGCCGTTTCAGCCGCCAGCGCGTCGGCGTCGGTCGACTGGGCGATCAGGCCGCGCCAGGTGAGTTCATCGAGGATCGTCGTCGTCGGCATGGGTTGATTTTCCCGGATCAGTCGCTGGCGCCCGGCGCCGGTGCCCGCGGGCTGCGCCGAAACGCCGAGACCTCCGGGCACCCGGCCACCCACAGCCGCCACGGCCGGTCCGCGGCCTGACTCACGCCGACCCGGGGGCCGGCCAATCCGGGCACTGCGTCGTTGAGCTGCAGGCGCACCGGACTGCCCGGGTCGAACAGGTCGATTCCGTTGTCGTCCATGGTGATTCCCAGTGCGGCACACAGGTTGCCGGGTCCGCGGGCCAGGGCGGCGTCGGCCGCCGCACCCCGTCTGGCGCGGGCCGCCGCCAATCCGTCGACGACCACGCCGGAACGCATCAGCACGGCGGCCGCGGTTCCGTCCGGCCCGCAGGCGACGTTGGCGCAGACGTGGATCCCGTAGCTGCGGTAGGTGTACAGGTGCCCCGGCGGGCCGAACATCACCGTGTTGCGGCCGGTGGGGCCGCGGTAGGAGTGCGCGGCCCGGTCCGGCCACGGCCCGTCGGCCACTCCCCCGTAGGCCTCCACCTCGACCACGGTGATCTGCACGTCGCGGCCGGTCAGCGTCGCGCCCAGCAGTCGGCGCGCAGCAGCGACCGGGTCGACGGCAAGCTGCTCGGCGCTCACCGGTCTGATTCTGCCCGTAACCCTTGACAGCGCTGCACGCCGGGGCGATATTCATCGCATGGTGAATTCCTTCGACGGTGTGCACCCGGTCGCCGTCGACATCGATCGGCTGCGGGTGGTCCGCGGTGGACGCCCGGTGCTGCACGACCTGTCGATGCGGCTGCCGGCACACGCCATCACCGGGATGCTCGGCCCGTCCGGATGCGGCAAGACCACGTTGATCCGCTGCATCGTCGGCAGCCAACTCACCGCCTCCGGCACGGTCACGGTGCTGGGTGAACCGGCCGGGTCGGCGTCACTGCGGCACCGGGTCGGCTACATGCCGCAGCGCGCCACCGTCTACGACGACCTGCGGGTCATCGACAACGTGCGGTACTTCGCGGCGCTGCTGGGCGCCGACGCGGGCGCGGTCGACGGGGCGATCGCCGCGGTCGACCTGCAGCACCAGCGCACCGACTACTGCGGCAACCTGTCCGGCGGTCAGCGGGCGCGCACCTCACTGGCCTGCGCGCTGGTCGCCGCACCTGACCTGCTGGTGCTCGACGAGCCGACCGTCGGCCTGGATCCGGTGCTGCGCAGCGACCTGTGGCAGCAGTTCCACGAGCTGTGCCGGCGCGGGACGACGCTGCTGGTGTCCAGCCACGTGATGGACGAGGCGGACCGCTGCGGCGGGCTGCTGCTGATGCGCCAGGGCCGGCTGCTGGCCCACACCACACCTCGCCGTCTACGAGAGGACACCCGATGCACGTCACTGGAGGACGCATTCCTGTCCATCATCAGGCGCAGCACCGCGCCACGAGCCGGCTGACCGCGAGAGCGTATCTGGCCACCACCTTGCGGATCCTGCGTCAGCTGGCCGGCGACCACCGCAGCGTCGCGATGATCCTGCTGCTGCCCAGCCTGGTGATCGCCCTGATGTATTTCATGTTCCAGAACACGCCGCACCCGCCCGGCACGCCGTCGGCGTTCGATGTCGCCTGCCTGATCCTGCTGGGGATCTTCCCGCTGTTCCTGATGTTCGTGATCACGTCGATCACGATGCAGCGCGAACGAGCCTCCGGGACGCTGGAGCGCATCCTGACCACGCCGTTGCGGCGGTTCGATCTGCTGGCCGCCTACGCGACGGCGTTCTCGATAGCCGCGGCGGCGCAGGCGATGCTGGCGTGCGCCGTGTCGTTCGGACTGCTGGACTTCCACACCTCGGGCAGCCCGCTGTGGGTGTTCGCGATCGCGATCGTCAACGCGGTGCTCGGCGTCGGTCTGGGGCTGCTGTGCAGTGCGTTCGCGCGCACCGAGTTTCAGGCCGTGCAGTTCATCCCGGCGGTGATGGTGCCGCAACTGCTGCTCGCCGGGATCATCGTGCCGCGCGCGGCGATGCCCGACTGGCTGCAGTGGATCAGCGACGCGATGCCCGCCAGCTACGCCCTCGAGGCGGTCCAGCAGGTCGGTGCGCACCCGGACCTGACCGGGCTCACCGTCCGCGACATCGGCGTCGTGTTGGCCTGCACCGCGGTGACGCTGTGCCTGGCCGCGGCGACACTGCGACGGCGGACCGCGTGATGTCGAAACCCCGGCGTCCGGGCCGGCCACCCGGATCCTCCGACACCCGCCGACGCATCCTGGACTGCGCCCGGGAATTGTTCGCGCGCAACGGAATAGCACACACCTCCGTGCGGGCCGTCGCGGCGGCGGCGGGCGTGGACGCCGCGCTGGTCCACCACTACTTCGGCACCAAGCAGCAGTTGTTCACCGCCGCCATCGACGTTCCGATCGATCCGATGGCGGTCGTCGGAGCGCTGCGCGAGGTGCCGATCAGTGAACTCGGCCACCGGATCCCGTCGATCCTGTTGCCGCTGTGGGACTCCGAACTCGGTTCGGGATTCATCGCCACCCTGCGATCGATACTGGCCGGTTCGGAGGTGAACCTGTTCCGCACCTTCATCGACGACATCATCACGGTGGAGGTCGGTCCCCGGGTGGATCAGCCGCCGGGCAGCGGAACCGTCCGCATCCAGTTCGTGGCATCACAACTGGTGGGCGTGCTCACCGCCCGCTACATCCTGAAGCTCGAACCGTTCGCGTCGCTGCCGGCCGAGCAGATCGCCGCCACCATCGCGCCGAACCTGCAGCACTACCTCACCGGGGATCTGCTGGACCTGTCTGCGCCGTGAGCCGGGCGTGCTCGTCGTCGTCGACGGAGCGGGCCTCATCGACCAGCAGCACCGGAATGCCGTCGTCGATGCGGTAGGCCCGACGCAGGCGCGGGTTGTAGAACACCTGTCCGTCGTCGGTGTCCACCAGCAGCAGCGGACCCCGGTCAGCCGGGCAGACCAGGATCGCCAACAACGCCTCGTCGATCACGAGTGACCCCCGGCCAGTTCGGTGCGCACCGCCGCCGTCAGCCGTTTGAACTGCCGGGTACCGGCGTCGAGGTACCACGCGTTGCGCCCGGCCTTGGGCAGCCCGGATTCCTTGAGCATCGGACGGTAGACGGTGCTCAGCGGCAGGTCCGCCACCACGTGCACCACATCCGGCCCGATGCCGACGGGCATCTCCGCGACCGCCTCGGTCAGGTCGGCGGCGGTGACCGTCGCACCCGGCTGCAGCATGACGGCCGAGACCGCCAGGTGACTGTCGCCGACCGCAACCCGATAGGTGACCGCCAGATCGACGCCGGTGACAGCGCCCAGCGTGTCGGTGACCAGCATCGGGTACACCACCCCGCGCTCGGTGTGGATCGTCGACCCGCGCCCGCCGGCCAGCCAGTAGTCGCCGTCGGCGTCGCGCCGGAACAGGAACTCGGTGGAGATCCAGGTGTCGGCGGGGGCGAACACGCCGCGCTTGACCGACGCCGACGGATCGATCGGCCCACGCGGCTTGGCGAGCAGCACTCCGACCTCGCCCGCCTCGGCAACCTGCACGAAACCCCGCTCGTCCTCCAGGATCAGGTCATGCTCGGAGTCATAGGCCGCCAGCTCCACGGTCACCGCGCCGGGCAGCGGGCGGCCCTTGCTGCCCACCTTGGCGCCGGACACGTTGGCGAGCACCGCCTGACCATCGGTGGTGGCGAAGAACTCCACGATGTGGGCCGGCGCGAACGCGTCGGTGACCCGCTGCCAGAGCCCGGTCGGCATGCCCGACCCGATGAACAGCCGCACCGGGTGGTTACCCTGCAGCACGAAATCCGGGTCGTCGATGACCTCGCGCAGCATCGCCCAGGTGTAGGTCACCACGCTGACGCCGTACTGGCGGACCTCCGCGACGAAGCGGTCCGGGTGCAGCCCACGCGAGAGCGCGATCCGGGCGCCGCCCACCACCGCGCCGCCCAGGCTGACCAGCAGGCCGGACTCGTGGTGCAGCGGGGTGAGGCAGTACACCGTGTCGGTGGGGCCCAGCGCCGCCGCCGATGCGGTGCCGAACGCCGACAGCGCCCAGCGGTAGTTGGTGATCTGCTTGGCCACCAGTTTGCCGCCGACGGTCCCGAACGCCACGTACGCCAGGTCCTGCGCGAAACCGGGGTTGGGCCGGTACCAGCCGGGCAGTTCGACCGCGTCGGGGTCGATCTGCTCCATGTCGACGACGTCCACGTCGTCGGGCAGGTCCAGATCCCGGGTCTCGCCACCGCCGAGCACCAGCACCTGGCAGTTCAGTTCCCGCGCCGCGCCCGCCGCGCGTTCGAGATTGACCGGGCCGGTGATGATCTCGGCGACACCGCCCAGGCGGGCGGCGGCGACCAGGTCCCCGTCCGGCGGCATCAGCACCGCCACCGCACCCAACCGCGACAGGGCGGCGATCGCCACCAGCGCACTGGGCCGGGTCGCCATCAGCACACCGACGTGCACGCCCTGGCGCACCCCCATGTCGATCAGGCCGTGCACCACGTTGTTGATGCGCCGGTTGACCGCCTCATAGGTGTGCACCCGCCCGTCGAACAGCAGGAATTCGCCGTCGGGCGAATCCGCGGCCTGCTCGTCGATGATCCGGCCCAGCGAGATCCGGGTGTGGTCGTTGATCTGACCGAGCCGTGCCAACCGGGGCAGTGTGCGGGCCGTCTCGATTGCGATGGTGCGCACCGACTTCCGCGCCGCACCGACCGCGTCGGCGGCGCCGCGCGCCAGCGTCATCGCGACCCCGGAGGCCTCCCCCAGCCCGTGGGCGATGCGCGACGTCATCGCCACCCCGCTGGCGGTGTGTGCGGCCGGGTGGTCGACCATCGGCGCCACCCCCGCCGGCCGCGGACCGCGCCCGGTCTGCCACATGATCCACTGGGCGACGGTCGGCCAGGTCTCATCGGCCGCCTTCGACCCCACGACGAGCCCGAAATGGCCTGCCCGGATGAGGTATTCGTAGACCTCCGCGTTGGAGGCCGCACGCCGGATGCCGCGCACCGCGACCGGCTGGCCGATGTCGTCGACCTCACCGACGAACGCCAGGATCGGGCAGGTGATGTCGGTCAGCGTGACCAGCTGCCCGTTGATGGCGAAACCGCCGGTCATCATCCGGTTGTGGGCGATGAACTGCTTGAGCAGCTCCGAGATCGCCGGGCCGGACCAGGCGATCCAGCCCTCCGACTCCAGGAATCGGCGCTGCGCCTCGCGCGGCAGCAGCGCCTCCCGGTCATGCAACTGGCGCAGGAATTCCAGCCGGGCCTTCGCCGTCTTCAGCGGGTCCATCATCTGGAAGCCGATCCGCGCCTGCCAGCCGGAGATCTCCAGCCGGTTGAAGACGTGGTCGGCCATGAAGTCGGCGACCGTGGAGGCGATGTTCGCCGGAACACCCATCGGCAGACCGGCCAGCGTGTCCACCGGGGAGCCGAACGTGATGATGCTGGCGAGGCTCTTCGAACGCCGGTAGGCCCCAACCTGATAGGCGAACATGCCGCCCTGCGAGTAGCCGGCCAGGTGTACGTCGCAGCCGGCCGTCTCGGCCACGGTGTCGATCGCCTCGCTGAGTGCGACGATGTGGTCGGCCAGGTTGCGCCGCATCCCGCCTTCGACCTCGTCGGGCGAACCGAAGTCGATCACCCAGACGTCGCAGCCGCTGGCGTGCAGGATGCCGACCGCACCGTCCTCGCGGGTGACGTCCCACATGTTCGCCGACATCATCATCGGGTGCACCAGCAGCACCGGCGGCCCGGGCTGCGGCTGTCCGGGCCGGTTGTCCGGCGGGAAGTAGCGTCGCAGCTTGTACATCGGGACGCTCTCGACGATCTGGAACGGCGACGGCACCGCGCCGGTCTCCAGGCCGCCCCAGCGCAAGACCTCCAGGCCGTTCTGCGCAGTGGCAACCAACCACTCGACCGGCCTGGTAATGGCCGACAACTTCAGATCCACCGTCGCTCCCCTGCCTCGATGACGTGCACATTCTGGCACACCAGCACCGTCGCCCCGATGGGTTCAGTCACCGCAGTAACGTTCACGCGGTGGCACACCTGCTCGGAGCCGAGGCTCTGCACCTGCAGTACCCCACCGGTGTGGTGCTGGACGCGGTGACCCTGGGGGTCAACGACGGCGCCCGGATCGGCATCGTGGGTCGCAACGGCGACGGCAAATCCAGCCTGCTGCGACTGCTCACCGGCCGGTCGAACCCCGATTCCGGCCGGGTCACGCGACGCAGCGGGCTGCGGGTCGGCCTGCTCGATCAGTCCGACACCCTCGACGACGACAGCACGCTCGGCGCGACGCTGGTCGGCGACGCGGCCGATCACGAGTGGGCTTCCGATCCCCGGATCCGCGACGTCGTCGACGGGCTTGTCTCCGACATCGCTTGGGATGCAACCATTTCCGGACTGTCCGGCGGGCAGCGCCGGCGGGTGCAGCTGGCCGCGCTGCTGATCGCCGACTGGGATGTGATCGGGCTCGACGAACCCACCAACCATCTGGACGTGCAGGGCATCACCTGGCTGGCGGCGCACTTGAACGCGCGCTGGGCCCGCAACACCGGTGGCCTGCTGGTGGTCACCCACGACCGCTGGTTCCTCGATGAGGTCGCCACCACCACCTGGGAGGTGCACGACGGGATCGTGGAGCCGTTTCAGGGCGGGTACGCGGCCTACGTGCTGCAGCGGGTGGAGCGCGACCGGATGGCGGCGGCGTCCGAGGCCAAACGGCAGAACCTGATGCGCAAGGAGTTGGCCTGGCTGCGCCGCGGCGCCCCGGCGCGCACCTCCAAGCCGAAGTTCCGCATCGAGGCGGCGAACCAGCTGATCGCCGACGTGCCGCCGCTGCGCAACAGCGTGGAACTGGCGAAGCTGGCCACCGCGAGGCTGGGCAAGGACGTCATCGACCTGCTGGACGTGTCGGTGTCCTTCGGCGGGCGTCCGGTGCTGCGCGACATCGAGTGGCGGATCGGCCCGGGTGAGCGCACCGGGATCGTCGGCGCGAACGGCGCCGGGAAGTCGACGCTGCTCGGACTGATCGCCGGGACGGTGACGCCGGACAGCGGGCGGGTCAAACGCGGCAAGACGGTCCGGCTGGGGATCCTCGACCAGCAGTCCGGCGAGTTGGCGGCGGTCACCGGCGATCGGGTCTTCGAGGTGCTGGGCCGGCTGCGCGCCGAATTCATGGTGGACGGCCGCGAACTGACCCCCGCCCAGTTGCTGGAGCGGCTGGGCTTCGCGCGCGATCAGCTGTCGGCGCGGGTCGGTGAGCTCTCCGGCGGTCAGCGCCGCCGGCTGCAGCTGATGCTGACGCTGCTGGCCGAGCCGAACGTGCTGATCCTCGACGAGCCGACCAACGACGTCGACACCGACATGCTCACCGCCACCGAGGATCTGCTGGACTCCTGGCCGGGCACGCTGATCGTCGTCTCGCACGACCGCTACCTGTTGGAGCGGGTCACCGACCAGCAGTACGCGATCCTCGACGGCCGGTTGCGGCATCTGCCGGGCGGGGTCGACGAGTATCTGGAGCTGTCCGCGGCCGTGGCGCCGGCCGCCAAGGCGGTGACGGCTCCGGCGTCGGCCGGCCTGTCCGGGGCCGAGTTGCGGGCCGCGCAGAAGGAGATGACGGCCGTGGACCGGCGGCTGGCGCGGCTCGCCGAGGCGGTCGACGCCAAACACCACGAACTGGCGGCACACGATCAGTCCGATCACACCGGGCTGGCGCGGCTCACCGCCGAACTGCGGGCGATCGAGGCCGAGATCGAGCAGCTGGAAATGCGCTGGCTGGAGTTGTCGGAAACGGTCGAGTAACGAGCGGGCCAATCGGTGGCAGGCCCCGTTCGGCTGTTTTACGCTAGCCGTCTAACGCCAAGACTTTTTGTCCGACTGTGGGCGTGAGATCGCAGGAGCCCGATGAACCCGAAACCGAGACGGCTTCTCGGCGTGTGGTGGAACGAACCGCCCAACGACTGGCTGCGGGATTTCCTCGAATCTCGGGACGTGCTGGTCTGGTTCCAGCGCGGCATCGCGAGTTGCGGGGCGGCGTTGAGCGTTTTCTCGGGACTGGCCGCGTGGAGCCAGACCAACGCCCACCAGACGACGGCGCGGCTGGCGACGGCGGTTCTGGTCACCCTGATCCTGATGTGGTCGCTGCGCTGGGTGGTGCGGCCCTGGCCGACCCGGCAGGAGTCCGGGTGGCTGCTGGGTGCAGCTGATGCGGCGATCGCCGCGGGCTGCTGGCTTGAGGGGAATCGGCTGGCCGGCCTGGACAGCACGGTGACGTTCCTGTTGACCGGGATCTACCTGATCTTCTTTCACGGCCCGCGGGCTCAGACCGCCCACGTCGTCGTCACGCTGGCCACCACTGCGGCCCTGGCGGTCCGGCTGGGTCTGTCGGAGAACGACGCCGCCGGGTGGGCGCTGGCCGGCGCGCACGCTCTGCTCTGTCTGACGGTCAGCGTCGGGGTGCTGCCGGTGCTGCAGGTGGGGTTCTGGACGATCCGCCGCAACGACGCCGACGCGCTGATCGATCCGCTCACCGGGCTGGCGAACCGGCGGGGGCTGGACCAGTTGCTCAACCGCCGCCCGCGGCGCACGCAGTGCGGCATGATGTGCGTCTTCGCCATCGACCTGGACAACTTCAAGAGCATCAACGACCGCTACGGGCACCTGGTCGGTGACGACGTGCTGGTCCGCACCGCCGCACGCATCCAGTCCGCCGTGGGTCCGGGCGGGGTCGTCGCCCGGATCGGCGGGGAGGAGTTCGTGGCGGTGGACCTGCTGCAGCCGTCGTCGGTGCAGCCGTTGGCCGAACGCATCCGGTCCGCGATCGCCGACACCACCGAACCGCAGGTGACCGCCAGCATCGGGGTCGCGATCACCGCGGCGCAGACCCTGCCCGACAGCCGCGGCATCGCGATGGCGCTCAAGTGCGCCGACAACGTGATGTACGCCGCGAAACGGCGCGGCGGCAACGCGGTCAACCTGCACCCGTGCACGGCGTACAGCCAGCTGGTCGGGCCCGCGTAGCCGGTTCAGCGCCGGATCAGCGCCGGATCAGCGCCGCTCGAAATGCTGGTAGTCCACCGGTGACCGCCAGGCGCCGCCCCACGCCCAGCCGCGGTCGGTGAACGCGCGAACCGCCGGGTCGCCGGCGTGCAGCAGGCCCGGTTCGATCCGGTGCCGGTCGGTGTACACCGCGGCGTTGACCGGTTCGATGCGGGTGCCGGTGACCGAGGGGTTCAGCAGCGGGTTGACGTCGATCGCCCGGCCGTAGGCGTGCAGCGCCCAGCTGCCGGAGCCGGGGATGCGCCGGCAGTTGAACGCCGAGGTGTTGTCGTCTTCCATCGACAGTTCGTCGGAGGCGTGCGGGTAGGCGGCCGCCGTGCGCATCTTCTCGATCGGGAAGCCCAGCCGGTACAGCTGGTCGAACACGGTGACGACCTGGTCCACCAGCTGCGCGTGCACGATCAGCTGACCGCGATGCGGCTTGGCGTCGAACCCCAGGTGGGTGAGCGTGACCCGGCGCAGCTGCGCCGGGGAGACCGGGCAGCCGGGATGCCAGCTCGCGCCGAGGTCGGCGGCGGTGACGGGGGTGACGACGGCGGGTTGGGGTGGGGTGTCGACGGGCGGTGCCGCGGATGCTGTTGCGGGCGGTTCCGGCGGCGGTTCCGGTGCCGCGCATTGCGGCAGTACACCGCAGATCACGGCCAGGATCGTCAGCTCGGCGACACGTCGGCGGAGCGGTGTGCGGGTAGCAATGCGCCTGAGGCTAGCGCACGGCCCTGCGAACGCAGGCAGACTGGGGTATCCGCTTGTCATCACCCCCAGGAGGACAGCATGAAGATCAGCACGATGATGAAATCCGCCGTCGCGACCGTCGCCGTGGCAGCCGTCCCGGTGACCGTCGCACCGCTCGCGTTCGCGGCCTACCCGATCACCGGCAAGCTGGGCAGCACCCTGCAGGAGACCGACAGCGTCGGTCAGGTCGTCTTCTCCTGGAATGTCGGCGGCCTGCAGCCCAGCAGCGACACCATGCCGGACTTCCCGGTGGCCGGGAAGGTCTGGGAGGCCACCGCCACCGTCCGCGCCATCCACGGTCCGGTGACCCCGGCGATCTCGCAGTTCAACGCCGTCGCCCCGAACCAGGCGAGCTACCGGGTGCTGTGGGAGGTCGCGTCGCCGAAGGGCATCAGCGGCGCCACCATTCCCGAGGGCGCGCAGTCGACCGGGAAGATCTACTTCGACGTGACCGGTCCCGCGCCGACGACGGTGACGATGAACAACGGCATGCAGGATCTGATGATCTGGGGGCCGTGAGCGGGGATCAGCCCCGCAGCGCGGCGCGCAGCCGACCTTCCTCGGCGCGAACGATCTCCAGCTGCCGCTGCACCTGACTCGATGCGGTGCCGCCGCGGGCGTCGCGGGCGTTGACCGAGCCGGTCACGGTGAGCACCTCGCGCACCTCCGGGGTCAGCTCCGCGCTGATCTCCGCGAGTTCGGCGTCGGTGAGCTCGTCGAGTCCGACGCCGCGCCGCTCAGCGGTCTGCACCGCCGCACCGGCCGCCTCATGCGCCACCCGGAACGGAACGCCTTGGCGCACCAGCCATTCGGCGATGTCGGTGGCCAGCGTGTAGCCGGCGGGCGCCAGTTCAGCCATCCGGTCGGTGTGAAAGGTCAGGGTGCCGACCAGGCCGGCCATTGCCGGGCAGACCAGCTCCAGCTGCGCCGCGGAGTCGAACACCGGCTCCTTGTCCTCCTGCAGGTCCCGGTTGTAGGCCAGTGGCTGCGCCTTCAGCGTGGCCAGCAGTCCGGTCAGGTTGCCGATCAGCCGGCCCGACTTGCCGCGGGCCAGCTCGGCGATGTCCGGGTTCTTCTTCTGCGGCATGATCGAGCTGCCGGTCGACCAGGAGTCGTGCAGGGTGACGTAGCCGAATTCCGTTGAGCTCCACAGGATGATGTCCTCAGAGAGCCGGGACAGGTCCACCCCGATCATCGCGAATACGAACGCGGCTTCGGCGGCGAAATCCCGCGCGGCGGTGGCGTCGATCGAATTGTCCGCGGCCGCAGTGAAACCCAGGTTGGCAGCGATCGCGTCGGGGTCCAGGCCCAGGGATGAGCCAGCCAGCGCACCGGATCCGTACGGCGAGATCGCCGCGCGTCGGTCCCAGTCCACCAGCCGGTCCACGTCGCGCAGCAGCGGGTGCGCGTGCGCCAGCAGGTGGTGCGCCAGCAGCACCGGCTGCGCCGACTGCAGATGGGTCTTGCCCGGCATCACCGCGTCCGGATGCGCGGCGGCCTGCGCGGCGAGGGCGTCCACGATCTGCAGCACCCCAGCGGCGACCCGGCGCACCGCGTCGCGCAGCCACATCCGAAACAGCGTGGCCACCTGGTCGTTTCGGGACCGTCCGGCCCGCAGCCGGCCACCGAGATCCGGCCCGACCCGGTCGATCAGGCCGCGCTCCAGCGCGCCGTGCACGTCCTCGTCACTGGGCAACGGCAGGAAGCTGCCGTCGGCGACATCCTCGCCGAGACTGTCCAGCCCGGCCAGCAGTCCGTCGCGCTGATCCTCAGTGAGCAGCCCCGCACCGAACAGCACCTGGACGTGCGCCTTGGACGCGGTGACGTCGTAGGGCGCCAGCACCCAGTCGAAATGGGTGGACTTGCTCAACGCGGCCAGCGCGTCGGACGGGCCGTCGGCGAACCGGCCGCCCCACAGCGAACCCTCGTTGGTGCTCATCGGGTCACCTTTCTTCGGCGAGCAGACGCGAACGGCCCCAAAATGGTGCCGCAAAGGGTGCTTTCGCGTCTGCTCGCGCCAACAAAATCAGGCCAGGTCGCGGCGGGCGGAGATCTTCGAGCTCAGTCCGTGGATCTGCACGAAGCCCCGCGCGGCGGACTGGTCGAAGGTGTCACCCTCGTCGTAGGTGGCGAGGTTGAAGTCGTACAGCGACTGCGCGCTGCGCCGGCCGTTGACGATGATGTGCCCGCCGTGCAGCACCAGCCGGATGTCGCCGGAGACGTGCTGCTGGGTGTCCTCGACGAACACCTCCAGCGACCGCTTCAGCGGGCTGAACCACAGGCCGTCGTAGGTGAGCTCGCCCCACTTGCGGTCCACGCCGCGCTTGTAGCGGCCCAGTTCGCGTTCCAGGGTGACGTGCTCCAGCTCGGTGTGTGCGGTGATCAGCACCATCGCGCCGGGGGCTTCGTAGATCTCGCGGCTCTTGATGCCGACGAGTCGGTCCTCGACGACGTCGAGCCGGCCCACGCCCTGCGCACCGGCGCGGGTGTTGAGCTCCTGGATGATCTGCAGCACGGACAGCGGCCGGCCGTCGATCGCCACGGGAGTTCCCTTGTCGAAGCTGATGATCAGCTCGTCGGGGGCGTTGAAGTGGACGGTCGGGTCCTCGGTGTAGTCGTAGACGTCCTTGGTGGGCGCATTCCACAGGTCCTCCAGGAACCCGGTCTCCACCGCGCGGCCCCACACGTTCTGGTCGATCGAGAACGGCGAGCGCTTGGTGACGTTGATCGGGATCGCGTTCTCCTCGGCGAACTTGATCGCCTTCTCCCGGGTCCAGGCGTAGTCGCGGACCGGGGCGATGACGTTGAGTTCCGGTGCCAGCGAAGCGAATCCGACCTCGAACCGGACCTGGTCGTTGCCCTTGCCCGTGCAGCCGTGCGCGACGACGGTGCCCCCGTGGCTGCGAGCGGCGTCCACCAGATGCTTGACAATCAGCGGCCGGCTGATCGCCGACACCAGCGGGTAGCGGTCCATGTACAGCGCGTTGGCCTTGATGGTCGGCAGGCAGTACTGCTCGGCGAACTCGTCGCGGGCGTCGACGACGACGGCTTCGACGGCGCCGCAGTCCAGTGCACGCTGACGGACCACCTCCATGTCCTCGCCGCCCTGGCCGAGGTCGATGGCGACGGCGACGACCTCTTTGCCGGTCTCCTTGCCGATCCAGCTGATCGCCACCGAGGTGTCCAGGCCACCGGAGTACGCCAGGATGACGCGTTCGGACATCAGTCAATCTCCTTGTTTCGATTGTTCGAGAGCTCTTCCAGCGCGGCGGCGAGTTCAGCACCGGTCATCGGCTCGCGCGCTGCCACGAAGATCGTGTCATCCCCGGCGATGGTGCCGACGACGGACGGGAGTGCCGCGCGGTCGACCGCGCTGGCCAGGTAACCGGCCGCGCCGGGCGGGGTGCGCAGCACGGCGAGATTACCAGTGGAGTCGACGGAGACCAGCAGGTCACCGAGGAGCCGGGCCAGCCGGTCGGTGCCGCCGGACATGCGCAGCGGGTTGCCGTCCTCGGGGATGACGTAGCCGCCGGCTCCCCCGTCGGGCCCGCGCAGCTTCACCGCGCCGAGTTCCTCCAGGTCGCGGGAGAGGGTCGCCTGGGTGACCTCGATGCCGTCGGCGGCCAGTTTCGCGGCCAGTTCGGTCTGGCTGCGCACCGGCGTCGACGACAGCACCTCCACGATGCGCGCCTGTCGGCCCACCCGGGTGATGCCGCCGTCGGGCCGGGTCATCCCGAGCGCTCCAGCAGCCACACCAGCAGCGCCTTCTGTGCGTGCAGCCGGTTCTCGGCCTCGTCCCACACCGCGCTGCGCGGTCCGTCGATCACCGCGTCGGTGATCTCGTCGCCGCGGTGCGCGGGCAGGCAGTGCAGCACGGTGACGTCGGCGGCGGCGCGGGCCACCAGGGCGTCGTTGATCTGATACGGCCTAAACGGCGCCACCCGGTCCAGCCCGTCGTCCTCCTGGCCCATCGACGTCCAGGTGTCGGTGACCAGCACGTCGGCGCCGTCGGCGGCGGCCGCCGGATCCTCGGTGAGCGTCACCGACCCGCCGGTCTGCGCGACCCGCCGTTGTGCCGCTTTCACCACTTCCGGGTCGGGGGTGAAACCGGCCGGGGCGGCGACGGTGACGTGCATGCCGGCGGTCACCCCGCCGAGCATCAGCGAATGCGCCATGTTATTCGCGCCGTCGCCGAGGTAGGTCATCTTCAAACCGGGCAGTGCGCCTTTGCGTTCGGCGATCGTCTGCAGGTCGGCCAGCACCTGGCAGGGGTGGAAGTCGTCGGAGAGCGCGTTGACGATCGGCACGGTGGCGGTGCTGGCCATGTCGATCAGGCGCTGCTGGGCGAAGGTGCGCCACACGATCGCGTCCACGAAGCGGGACAGCACCTGACCGGTGTCCTCCAGGGTTTCGTCACGGCCCAATTGGGTGGAGCGGCCGTCGACGACGACGGCGTGCCCGCCGAGCTGGGCGACGCCCATCTCGAACGAGAACCGGGTGCGGGTGGAGTTCTTGTCGAAGATCACCGCGACCCCGCGCGGCCCTTCCAGCGGGCGCCGGCTGAACGGGTTCTTCTTCAATTCGGCTGCCAGCGCCAGGATTTCGGCTTGTTCGGCCGGGGTGACGTCGTCGTCGCGCAGGAAGTGCCGGATCATGCTGCGCCCCCGGCGTTGTCGAGTACCTGCGGCAGCGCGGTGATGAAGCTGTCGACCTGGGCGTCGGTGATGACCAGCGGCGGGGCCAGCCGGACCACGTTCGCGGCGGCGGCGTTGACCAGGAACCCGGCGTCGCGGGCAGCGGCCTCCACGGCCTTGGCGGCCGGTGCGGTCAGCACCACGCCCTGCAGCAGCCCCTTGCCCCGCACATGGTCCACCAGCGGGTGGCCCAGTTCCTCGATGCCGGCGGTGATCGTCTTGCCGAGCAGCCCGGCGCGCGCGATCAGGTCCCCGTCGGCCAGTGCGGTGAGCACCGCCAGCGCGGCGGCGGTGCAGACCGGGTTGCCGCCAAAGGTGCTGCCGTGCATGCCCGGTGCCATCAGGTCGGCCGCCGGGCCGACGGCCAGACAGGCGCCGATCGGCATGCCGCCGGCCAGTCCCTTGGCCAGGGTGACCACGTCGGGGGTGATGCCGTCGTGCTGGTGGGCGTAGAACGTGCCGGTGCGCCCGACACCGGTCTGCACCTCGTCGAGGATCAGCAGCGCACCGTGTTTCGTGGTGATCTCCCGGGCCGCGGCCAGGTAGCCGTCCGGTGGGACGACGACGCCGCCCTCCCCCATGATCGGCTCCAGGAACACCGCGGCGGTGGTGCCGTCGACGGCGCCGGCCAGCGCGGCGGCGTCGCCGTAGGGCACGTGGGTGACGTTGCCGGGCAGCGGCTCGAACGGCGCCCGTTTCTCCGGCTGCCCGGTGAGCGCCAGCGAACCCATCGTGCGACCGTGGAATCCGCCTTGGGCGGCAACGATGTTCGTCCGACCGGTCAGCCGACTGATCTTGAACGCCGCCTCGTTGGCCTCGGCCCCGGAGTTGCAGAAGAACACCCGGGCGGGTGCGCCCAGATGGGCGACCAACTGTTCGGCCAGGGCGATGCCCGGCTCGGTGGCGTACAGGTTGGAGGTGTGGCCCAGGGTGCCCAGCTGCGCGGTGACCGCCTCGATGATCGCCGGGTGACGGTGGCCGAGCACGTTGACGGCGATGCCGCCGAGCAGGTCGACGTAGTCCTTGCCGGTGTCGTCGGTGACGACGGCGCCGTCCCCGGAGACCAGTGCCAGCGGCGGGGTGCCGTAGTTGTTCATCATCACCGCTTCCCAGCGGGTCTGGAGGCTCATGGGGTGACCACTTTCGTTCCGGTGCCGGCATCGGTGAACAACTCGACCAGCACGCAGTGTTCGACCCGGCCGTCGATGATGTGGGCGCTGGGCACCCCGCCGCCGACCGCCCGCAGGCAGGCTTCGACCTTGGGGATCATGCCGGATTCCAGACTCGGCAGCAGTTGTTCCAGTGCGGCCGTGTCGATCTCGCTGACCAGGGAGTCGCGGTTCGGCCAGTCGGTGTAGAGGCCGTCGACGTCGGTCAGCATCAGCAGCTTCTCGGCGGCCAGCGCTTCGGCCAGTGCGGCGGCGGCGGTGTCGGCGTTGATGTTGTGCACCACGCCGTCGGCGTCGGGGGCCAGCGTGGAGACCACCGGGATCCGCCCGGCCGCAATGAGATCCAGCACCGCGGCGGTGTTGACCTGGTCGACGTCACCGACCAGACCGATGTCGGTGGCCACGCCGTCGACGGTGACGCTGCGGCGCACCGCGGTGAACAGTGCGGCGTCCTCCCCGGTGATGCCGACCGCGTACGGGCCGTGCGCGTTGATCAGGTTCACCAGTTCCCGGCCGACCTGACCGAACAGCACCATCCGCGCCACGTCGAGCACTTCCGGTGTGGTGACCCGGAATCCGCCCTTGAAGTCACCCTCCACGCCGAGGCGTTTGAGCATCGCGCTGATCTGCGGGCCGCCACCGTGCACCACCACCGGGTGGATGCCGCAGTTGCGCAGGAACGCCATGTCCGCGGCGAACGCGTGCTTGAGGGTGTCGTCGGTCATGGCGTTGCCGCCGTACTTGACGACGACGATCTTGTCGTGCAGTTGCTTGAGCCACGGCAGGGCCTCGGCGAGCACCTGGGCTTTGACGGCGGTGCTGAGTGCTTCGGTCATGAGCTGTACGCCGAGTTCTCTTCGACGTAGGCGTGCGACAGGTCGGTGGTGCGCACGGCCGCGCTGCCGCTGCCCTGGTTGAGTTCGACGGTGACGTGTACGTCCGGCCCGGACAGGTCGACCTCCCGGGCACCGGGCTGCGGGGCGCCGCCGGTGAACACCGCGAATCCGTTGAACGACACCGTGATCGCATCCGGGTCGATGGTGAACGGCACCATCCCGGTCGCGGCCAGCACCCGGCCCCAGTTCGGGTCGGAACCGAACAGCGCGGTCTTGACCAGGCTGTCGCGGGCGATGAGCCGGGCGGCCACCAGTGCGTCGTCCTCGGTGGCGGCGCCACTGACGGTGATCGTGATCCGCTTGGTCACGCCTTCGGCGTCGGCCTGCAGCTGCGCGCACAGGTCGTCGCAGGCCTGCAGCACGGCGGCGTCGAGGTCGGCCTGGCTGGGCGTGATCTCACTGGCCCCGGAGGCCAGCAGCAGCACGGTGTCGTTGGTGGAGCAGCAGCCGTCGATGTCGAGGCGGTCGAAGGTGTGCGCGGTGGCGCGCCGCAGCGCGGTGTCCAGTGCGGCCGCATCGACTTTCGCGTCGGTGGTCAGCACCACCAGCATGGTGGCCAGCGACGGCGCCATCATGCCGGCGCCCTTGGCCATCCCGCCGAGCGTCCAATTGTCCCGGTGGTGCACCGCAACCTGTTTCGGCACGGTGTCGGTGGTCATGATGGCGCGGGCGGCCTCGTCGCCGCCGACCAGTCCACCGGCCATCTCGTGCACGATCTCCGCGGCGCCGGCCAGCACCTTGTCCATCGGCAGCCGGTCGCCGATCAGCCCTGTCGAGCAGACCGCGACCTCGACGGCGCCGGTGTCGGTACCCCAGTCGCTCAACGCGGCGGCGACCGCTTCGGCGGTGGCATGGGTGTCCTGAAAGCCGCCGGGGCCGGTGCAGGCGTTGGCGCAACCGGAGTTCAGGATGACCGCCCGCAGCCGGGCGCTGTTCAGGACCTGCCTGCTCCACTGCACGGGTGCGGCCTTGACCTGGTTGCTGGTGAACACCCCGGCCGCCGCGTAGTCCGGGCCTTCGTTGAATACCAGTGCCAGATCGAGTTTTCCGGAGGCTTTGATGCCGGCGGCGATGCCCGCGGCCCGGAAGCCTTCCGGGGCGGTGACGCCCTGCGCCCGCACCAGCCGTGTTGCACTCACGGTGCCACCCCCACTGTGGTCAGCCCATCGGTCTCCGGCCAGCCCAGGGCCAGGTTCATCGCCTGCACGGCGGCGCCCCCGGTGCCCTTGACCAGGTTGTCGATCGCGGCGATCGCGATGAACGTCGAGGCGTCCTCGTCGACCGCCACCGCGATGTGCGCGGCGTTGCTGCCGATCACCGATCCGGTCCTGGGCAGTTGCCCTTCCGGCAGCAGATGCACGAACGGCTCGGCGCCGTACGCCTTTTCGTAGGCGGCCCGCAGTTCTGACAGCGGCGCTTGTGTGCGTGCCGTGCAGGTGGCGAGGATGCCGCGCGACGTCGGGATCAGCACCGGGATGAAGGACACGGTGACGTCCTTGTCGGTGGCCGCCCGCAGCCCCTGGCTGATCTCCGGGGTGTGCCGGTGCACGCCACCGACACCGTAGGCCCGCGCCGACCCGATCACCTCCGAGCCGAGCAGGTCGACCTTGGCCGCCCGGCCCGCACCGGAGGTGCCGCTGACGGCGACGACGTTGACGTTCGGCTCGATCAGCCCGGCCGCCACCGCGGGCAGCAGCGCCAGCAGGGCCGCGGTCGGGTAGCAGCCGGGGACGGCGATCCGGCGGGCGTCTTGCAGCCGCTCCCGGTGTCCGGGCAGCTCCGGTAGCCCGTAGGGCCACTTGCCGGCGTGCGCCGAGCCGTAGAACCGCTCCCAGTCGCCTGCGTCGTCGAGGCGGAAGTCGGCGCCGCAGTCCACCACCAGGGTGTCCGGGCTGAGTTGTTCGGCCAGCGCCGCGGAATGACCGTGCGGCAGGCCGAGGAACACCACGTCGTGGCCGGCCAGCACCTCGAGTTTGGTCGGTTCGATGACCCGGTCCGCCAACGGGACCAAGTGCGGATGCTGCTCCCCCATGGTGCTGCCGACACTGGACGCCGCGGTCAGCCTGCCGATCTGCAGCCGGCCGTCGGCGTAGGCCGGGTGCCCCAGCAGCAGCCGCAGAATCTCGCCGCCGGCGTACCCACTGGCACCGGCGACCGCCACTTTCACCATGCGAGCATTCTGCATGTATATGCAATACAACGCAAACCGATACAGACCGCCCTCCGCGAGAGTGCAGAAATGTTCGGCAAACCCCCTGGTGGAGATGGACCGTTGTGCACGCTCGCCGGTCGAGAGGAAGGGGCTACCCCCTCAGGGTTGCGCCGACGCGTTCCGCGGCGCAAGCCACCGCGGCGTCGCGGGCCGCGCTCGCCTCGTCCTCGGTCAGAGTGCGGTCCGCCGCCCGGAACCGCAGCGCGAACGCCAGCGACTTGTGCCCGTCGCCGACCTGCGGGCCGGTGTAGACGTCGAACAGCGACACGTCCTCCAGCAACTCCCCCGCGCCGTCGCGCACGGCGTCGGCCACCGCCTGGGCGGTCACGCTCGACTCCACCACCAGGGCGACGTCCTGGAACACCGCCGGGAACGGTGACACCCGCGGCGCGGGCAGCGCCTGCGCGAGCGGGACGGCGTCCAGGTTCAGCTCGACGGCGCAGGTGCCCTTGGGCAGCCCGGTGCGTTCGATGACGGCCGGGTGCAGCTGCCCGGCGTGGCCGATCACGACGCCGTCGGCGAGCACCTCGGCGCACCGGCCCGGATGCCACGGCAGGTGCTGCGCGGCGCGCAGTTCGACCTCGACCCCGCAGGCGCGGGCGATGACCCGGGCGGCCTCGATGGCGTCGGCGGCCTCCACCGGACGCCCAGGCCCCCACGGTCCACGCGGTTCGGCCAGCCCGGTCAGCGCCACGGCGACGTGCTGCGGCTGACGCGGCAGAGCCCCGTCGACCGCGGCGATCTCGGCGTCGTCGGGCCGACGGTCCACCGGGATCGGGTCGATGCCGCGGGCCGGCCCGGCCGGCTGCACCACCTGCGCGATCCCGAACAGCGCGACGTCGACGATGCCGCGGGACACGTTGCGCCCCAACGCCTCCAGCAGCGCCGGCAGCAGGGTGGTGGCCAGTTCGGGTCGCTCGGCCTCCAACGGGTTGAGCACCGAGGTGGTGACCCGGCGCGGATCGTCGTCGGGCAGCCCCCAGGCGTCGAACACCCCGGCGGGCAGGAACGGCGTGGTGAGCACCTCGACGTAGCCGGCCAGTGCCAGCGACTTGCCGACGGAACGTTTGCGCCGCTGCGCCGCGGTCAGTCCGCGCCCGGCCGGGGCGGTGGGCAGCACCGACGGGATGCTCTCCAGGCCCTGCAGCCGCAGCACCTCCTCGACCAGGTCGGCGGGCTGACGCAGGTCCGGCCGCCAGCTCGGCGGGGTGACGGTCAGTTGATCGGATCCGGTTACCGTGCACCCGATCTGGGTGAGCCGACGCACGGTGGTGCCGGCCGGGTAGTCGACGCCGGCGATCCGGTCGGGCAGGTCGGCGGCGATCGTGATCGTCGGTTGGCTCCAGTCGGTGCTGCCCGCGGCCTGCCAGTCGGTCAGTGTCGGTTCCACGCTGCCGCCGGCGATCTCGGCCAGCAGGCTCGCGCAGCGGTCCAGGACGGCAACCGAGATGGCCGGGTCCACCGAACGTTCGTACCGCCGCGCCGCCTCGCTGGGCAGGTGCAGCCGACGGGCAGTGCGCGACACCGCGGCCGGCTCCCAGATCGCAGCTTCGAGCAGCACATCGGTGGAGTCAGAACGCATCTCAGTGGAGCCCGAGCCCATTACCCCGCCGATCGCGGCGGTGGCGACGTCGTCGACGATCAGCACATCGACGGCCTCCAGGGTGCGTTCCACGTCGTCGAGGGTGGTGACCTTCTCCCCCGCCCGGGCGAACCGCACGTCGAAGGCGCCGGTGATCCGGGCGCGGTCGTGGGCGTGCATCGGGTGGCCGAGTTCGACCATCACGTAGTTGGTGGCGTCGACCGCGGGCGAGATGGCCCGGATGCCGCAGAGCATCAGCCGCCGCTGCAGCCACCACGGCGACACCGCCGCCGGGTCGATACCCGTCACGCCGCGCAACGCGAAGCGGCGCACCCCGGTGTCGGGCTGCACGGTCAGCGGCCACGCCTCACCGGTGGCCGGCAGCGCCGGCACGTCCGCCGGGTCGGCGAAGTCCAGGTCCAGCGCACACGCGACGTCGCGGGCCAGGCCGCGCACCGACATGCAGTAGCCGCGGTCCGGGGTGATCGCCAGTTCGTAGACCACGTCATCGAGACCGAGCACCTCCGCGCCGTCGGCGCCGGGTTCGGCGGTGCCCGCGGGCAGCACGATGATGCCGGCATGGTCGGTGCTCAGGTGCAGTTCGGCGGCCGAGCAGATCATCCCGTCGCTGGTGCGCCCGTAGGTCTTGCGGGTGGCGATGGCGAAGTCACCGGGCAGGATGGCACCGGGCAGTGCGACGACCACCAGGTCACCGGTCGTGAAATTGCGCGCGCCGCAGACGATGTCGCGTGGTTCGGCTTCGCCGACGTCGACCTTGCAGGCCCGGATCGGTTTCTTGAACTCGGTGAGTTCTTCGATCTCGGCGACTCGGCCGACCTTCAGCGGCCCCGTGACCGGGCCGAGGGTGTGCACGGCTTCGACCTCGTGGCCGATGCGAAGCAGTGCCTGCTCCAATTCCGCTGGGGTGGCGCTGAATCCGGGGGCGCCGACGGTGAGTGCCTCGTGCAGCCAGCTGTAGGGAATGCGCATCAGGCACCCACCCCGAACGGCAGGGAGAATCGGACGTCGCCCTCGACCATGTCGCGCATGTCGGGGATTCCGTTGCGGAACTGCAGGGTTCGCTCCAATCCCATGCCGAATGCGAAGCCGGAGTACTCGTCGGCGTCGATGCCGACGGCGCGCAGCACGTTGGGGTGCACCATGCCGCAGCCGCCCCATTCGACCCAGCCGGGCCCGCCCTTCTTGCCCTCGAACCAGATGTCGACCTCGGCCGAGGGTTCGGTGAACGGGAAGAAGTGCGGCCGGATGCGGGTGCGCGCCGCGGGCCCGAACTGGGCGCGGGCGAACGCATCCAGGGTGCCGCGCAGGTGCGCCATCGTCAGGCCGCGATCCACGGCCAAGCCCTCCACCTGGTGGAAGACCGGGGTGTGGGTGGCGTCGAGTTCGTCGGTGCGGAAGGTGCGGCCGATGGAGACGACGTACACCGGCAGTTCGCGGGCCAGCAGGGCGCGGATCTGCACCGGGGAGGTGTGGGTGCGCAGCACCTGCCGGGAGCCGGCCGGGGCGATGTGGAAGGTGTCCTGGTCGCTGCGGGCGGGGTGGTCGACGGGGAAGTTCAGTGCGTCGAAGTTGAAGTGCTCGGCTTCGACCTCGGGGCCGTCGGCCAGTTCCCAGCCCATCGCGACGAACGTGTCGGCGACGTTCTCGGCCAGCATCGTGATCGGGTGCCGCGCCCCCAGCGGCTGGCGGGTGGACGGCAGCGTGACGTCGATGCTCTCGGCGACCAGCGCCGCCGCGTCACGTTCGGCCCGCAGCACGGCCAGCCGCTCGTCATAGCCCCGCTGGGCGTCGGTGCGCGCGGCGTTGACCCGCTTGCCCGCATCGGCCCGGTCGGCCTTGTCCAGGGTGGCCAATGCCTGACGTGCCAGGGCCAGCGGCGCACGGTCGCCGAGGTGCTCGGTTTTGGCGCGGGCCAGGCCGTCGAGGTCGGCGGCCTGGGTGAAGGCCTGCTGCGCGGCCTGTACCGCTGCGGTCAGGGCCGCCTCGGTGAGGACGGACGGGTCGACTGGTTGTTCGCCCACGCGACGAGACTCTCCTTGCTGGTGCTGGTGCGGGCCGCGGCGACGACGTGCGACCACGTACGTCGACGGCCCCGAGGTGACGCAAGGGCAAATCCTATCGGGCCGGGGTCCGGTCCCGATTCGTCGGTGCGGACGGGTTACGGCGTGGCCGTCTTGGGCTGAGCACCCGCCCCGCCGGCCGTGCCGCTGGCCCCGGTGGTGTCGGTGGGTGCGGTGGGTGCCTTAGCCGTGGCGCCGGCCGTGGAACCGGACGCGCCGCCCGTACCACCGGTGCCTCCGGTTCCGCCCTTGAGGGTGCCGGCGCCATCGCCGCCGTTGCCGCCCGCACCGCCGGTGCCGCCGGTAGCGGCATCGGTGCCGGCCTTGTCGCTGCCGGTGCTGGCGCCGCCCGCACCGCCGGCCCCGCCGTTGCCCACGGTGGTCGCCAGCTGGCTGTTGGTCGGTAGCTGGTTCGCGCTGGTGCCGCCGTTGCCGCCGTTGCCGCCGTCGCCGCCGTCGCCGGTGACACTGGCACCGCCGGCCCCGCCGGCACCGCCATCGTGGGCACGCCAGGTTCCGTCTCCGCCGGTGCCGCCGCTGCCACCGGCACCACCGTCACCACCGCTGGTGCTGGCTCCACCGGCACCGCCGGCACCGCCCGTACCGCCGGTGCTGAACATGCTGGTACCGCCGGTCAGGCCCTGGCCGGCGTTGCCACCGCCACCGCCCTGCCCGCCGGTGCCAGAGACCGTGGTGCCGCCCGCGCCGCCGGCCCCGCCGTCACCGCTGAACGCCAGAGTCGACCCCTTGCCGGTGAGCGTGCCGTTGCTGTCAGTCCAGCCGCCTGTCGGTGCCCCACCGGTGCCACCGTTGCCACCCTGTCCGCCGATGCCGCCAGTGCTGGCACCACCGCTGCCGCCCACGCCACCGCTCCCGGCGGTCAGTGAACCAGTACCTCCATTGCCGCCGTTACCGCCTGCACCGCCGGTGCCGTCGCCGCTGGCCTCGGTGTCGCCGCTGGCGGGGGTGCCGCTGGCACCACCCGCGCCGCCGGTGCCGCCGTTGCCGCCCCAGGTCACCGCACCGTTGCCGGTGGACCCGGCCCCACCGGCGCCGCCGCTACCGCCCGCGCCGCCCTCGCCGGTGACGCTGGCTCCGCCGCTACCGCCGTTACCGCCGTTACCGGCCGTGCCCATCAGGGTGCCCTTGGGGAAGTTGGTGTTGAAACCGGCGACGCCGTGAGTGCCGTCGGAAGCGAAGCCCTGGGCTCCCCCGCCCGCACCACCGTCGCCGCCCTTACCGCCGGTACCGCCGGTAGCAGTGCCACCGTTACCACCGAGACCGCCGCTGCCGCCCTGGGAGTTGCCCGCGCCGGCCGCACCACCGGCACCGCCGTTGCCGCCGTTACCGGTGTCGGTGCCGCCCGCACCGCCGTTGCCACCGATGCCGCCGTTGCCGCCGGTGGCCGCGCTGCTTGCACTGGCGCCGAGACCACCGGACCCGCCCGCGCCGCCATTGCCGCCGGTGCCGGTGGTGCCGCCGCTGCCGCCGTCGCCGCCATGGCCGCCGGCCAGGTTCGTGCTGCCGCTGCCGGCGGCACCGGCGCCGCCGGTGCCGCCGCTGCCGCCGTTCTCCACCTTTGCCCCGGTCTCATTCACCAGGTGCCCGTCGGTTCCAGTCTTACCGACTCCTCCCTCCGTACCTCCGGTGCCCGCCACACCAGCCGCACCGCCAGAGCCGACGGTGCCGTCGGCGCCTGCGTCACCGCCCTTACCGCCCGAGCCGAGGCCGTACTGCCCCTGCGCGTTCCAGGCGCCGGCGGCACCGTTCTCGCCGCTGCCACCAGCCCCGCCGTTACCGCCATCGCCACCATTGCCGCCGGTACCGTTCAGACCCGCGGTGCCGTCTTTACCACCGGCTGCCCCGGCATTACCGCCTGCACCGCCCGCGCCACCGTTGTAACCGTTGGTGCCGTTGGCGCCGTTGTTACCAGCACCATTAACGCCGGTCCCCGCTCCGTTGGCGCCCCCGACGCCGCTAGCCCCCATACCGCCGTTACCACCGGCGCCGCCGTTACCGCCGCTGCCGGACTCCGTGCCGCCCGCGCCACCATTGCCGCCGACACCACCAGCACCACCCGCGCCGGAACCATCGGTGCCACCGTCGCCACCGTTGCCGCCGTTACCACCGTTACCGGTCAGACCGCCGGTACCGCCTCCGCCACCGTTACCGCCAGCACCGTCGTCTACGCCCTTGCCACCGTTACCGCCGTTAGCGCCGTTCGCATGGTCGGCGTCAGCGTCGGCGCCACTGCCACCGTTACCACCGGTGCTGCCGTCCGCCGGCGCCGATCCAGCCACCCCCGTAGCTCCTGGCGTTGCAGTGCCGTCGGCGCCGACGTGGCCCACACCGCCAGCACCGCCTGTCCCAGCGGTGCCATTGTGCCCGGCATCACCGCCGTTGCCGCCGTTACCACCGTTGGCAGTCCACACGCCCTGGGCACCGGCACCGCCGTCACCTCCTGCACCGGCGTTACCGCCGACACCACCGTCACCACCGGAGCCGTGAGCTGCTGCACCGCCGATACCACCAGCACCGCCACTGCCGCCAGCAAAGCCGGTGCCACCATTGCCGTCACCGCCGTTAGCGAAGCTGCCCGCCTGTCCAGACGCACCTACGCCGCCAGTCCCGCCGGCACCGCCGGCGCCACCGTTCCCAGCCTCCGTACCGCCGGCGCCACCGGTGCCGCCCTGCCCACCGGTACCGCCGTTGTGGTCGTCGGCACTGGTACCGGTACCGCCGGTGCCGCCGGTGCCGCCGTTGCCGTTCAGACCACCGCTGCCGCCGGTTCCACCGTTACCGGCCGCACCGTCGAAGCCATTGCCGCCATTGCCGCCGGTGCCGTACTGGTCGTTGGCGCCACCATCGGTTCCCTTATCACCGGAACTGCCGAGTGCGCCACCTTTACCGCCTGCACCGCCAGCACCACCGGTCTCACCGCCCTTGCCAGCCTCACCACCGATACCACCATTGATGTGATCAGCCGTACCGTCCGCACCAGCCCCACCGGTGCCACCGATGCCGGCCTCGCCGCCGTTGCCCCCGGCACCACCGACACCGATCATCGATCCGTTAGCGTCGCCACCGGCGCCGCCCTTACCGCCAACACCACCTGCATTACCCACGCCGCCGACACCGTCACCGTCGTTGGCCCAGGTACCAGCTGTCCCGGCCGCCCCAGCCAGCCCCTGACCACCGTTGCCACCGGCACCACCAATGCCGAACAGCCAGCCGTTGGCGTTGCCGCCGTCACCACCGTTGAAGCCCACGCCGCCGACACCGCCGGCACCGCCGATGCCCATGATCGAGCCGCCGGTACCGCCCGCGCCGCCGTCCATGCCGACAGTGCCCGCAGGCACATCGGTGCCGGTGACGATGCCGGAGCCACCCGCACCGCCGTCACCGAACATGCCGGCGTTGCCGCCGGCGCCAGCCACCCACTTGCCATCAACGAGCCCCGAGTAGCCGGCTCCGCCGTCGCCGAGCCAGGCGCCACCGTTCCCACCGGTCGGGTCTGCCGCCGTGCCGTCCGCCCCGTCACCGATCAGCACCTGGCTCGGGTCCAGCTTGTTGATCATCTCGATCAGCGACGCGTTCGCCGAATTGTTGATCCACGCCTCGATCTGCGCGTGCATCGGCTGGTAGACGAAGGTGTCCCACAGCGCGGACGCGTCGAACGCGGCCGAACCGGACGTGTCGGCGGCCGAGGCGGCGGTGTCCGAGCCGTCGAACCACGACGCGAGGTCCCAGTTTCCGGCGTCCGCGCCACCGGTGACGTCGGGGGTGAACAGGTCGGTCAGCCAGCTGAAGTCGAGGTCGGCCTGCGCGGGCGGCGCGGCGATCGGGGCCATGCCGAACGCCAGGAACGCGGCGGCGGCACTGCCGGCACCCGCCACCCGGTTCATGCGACGGTTCTTGCCCTTGCCCTGCTGCCGACCCGACATCGGAAAATCCCCATTTCTACGCTGAACGAGACCCGTGCAGACTATGTCACGGAACACAGTTGTTCCACCCGCACGCTCAGACCTGCGACGGAACGGCCAGGTCAGACGGCGGGTACCGCGCGAAACCGGGCGAACCGATATCCCAAGACCGCCCCAAGCGCTCCCAGCAGCGCCCCGACCAGCACCGAGGACCCGGTGTGGGCGAGCACCACGAACCCGAAGATCGACGACACGCCCAGCAGCAGGCACCGCACCGCCGTCCAGCGCACCGGCCCGGTCAGCCGGGTGGCCACCAGCATGCCCAGCAGCAGCGCCACCACGTGCCCGATGTCGGTGAACTCCACGCACGTCACCGAGGTGCCGACGGCCAGCGCCAGCCACCAGCCGATCCACGCCGCCCGGAAGCGCCGTGGGATCGCGGCGGTCAGCGCGCCGACCACCGCGGCCGCCCCGTAGCTCATCCCGACGTCGCGGGCGAACGCGACCGTCCACGGCAGCCAGCCGAGCCGGACCGCCCCGGTCAGACCCGCCGCCACCAGAAGCGACGCCCCGACGTGCCCGGTGGCGAACACCGCCGCCAGCCGGCCGCTGCGCCACAGCAGCTCGGCCAACGCCAGCAGGCACACCAGTCCGGGCAGCCACAGGTAGATCGGGCCGCTGTCGGCGTCGACCACCAGCGCGCTGCTGAACAGGGTGCCCAGCCGCCCGTGCCGCAGGTTGTCGAGGTTGGTGCTGGCCTGGGTGACGATCTGGCCGCGGGAACGCGGTTCCAGCATCAGCAGCGTCACGGCGACGGTCGCGACCGTCACCGCGTAGGTGACGGTGAAGCGGACTCGGGCCAGCCGCATCAGGACGGTCGATAACATCGCGATAACACTATGCCCACGAAACGGTCTCGGCGAATCAGTCCGCGGCTGGCAAATCCCTGCGAGTTCGGAGCCGGTACATGGTGAGGTCGGGTGGCACTCCGGTCGGTTTGGCCGACAGCACCTGCCGGCGGGCCCGCTTGGCCACCACGCCGAGCGCGTCGAGGTCGGCCGGGTCGATGCGCTGCAGCGTCGGCCCGGACACCATCACCCCGCCCTTGACGGCACGTTCCATCACCCGGGCGGCGATGTTGACGTCCACCCCCAGCCAGTCGTCGGCCAGCCGGTGCGGGTGGCCGGTGTGGATGCCGGCCCGCATCTTCGGGGTGTAGCCGTCGACGTCGACGGATCCGATCGCCTCGTGCGCGGCCAGCACGGCGCCCACCGCCACCAGCGGGTCGCGGAACACCGCCATGATCCCGTCGCCCATCCGTTTGACGATCCGCCCGCCGGCGTCGAGCATCGGCGGCTCCACCGCCCGCGACACCCGGCGCAGCAGGGTGAGGGTGGCGTCGTCGCCGGCCCGCAGCGACCACGTCGAGAAGCCGACCAGGTCGGTGAAGACCAGCGTCGCCTCGGCGTTCACCGGCTCGCGCGACACCCACTCCCGCATCGCCTGCCAAACCTGCAGCGCCCCCAGGCTGAGCTCGCGCGACGCCGCGGAGCGGTCACCGATCAATCGGTCCGCGGCACGCGCCGCCACCCGCGGGCCGCCCTCACCGGCGGTGGACAGCGGGTCGCCGAACTCCGGGTCACCGGGCAGCGCCCGCCGGGCACGCCGCACCAGCGCCACCACCTCGCGGTTGTTGCTGGTGCGGTTCAGCCAGGCGGCGGCGTTGTCCAGCGAGAACGACGGGCGCCGGAACCTGCGCCGTCCGGTGGTTTCACCGTCGTTCTCGAGCTCGTCGTCCTGCCGACTGGACGGCTCGAGATCCATGAGCGTCAGCGTAAGTGGCCCGATCCGGCACCGCCAACGACTCCCTCAGCGGGTCCACCGCAGGTGGCGTGATTAACATCACGCGACGCGCCGCCAAGATGTAGACAACGGGTGTTGTCACAATTATCGTTGTGTCAGGTTTCGCCCGACAGGAGATGCCATGACCGTGACACCGACCACATCCGCCGAGCCGACCGCACCCGCCGGGACCGGCGACGCGGCGAAGGCCCGCCCCCCGCGCGAATCCGCCCCGAAGGTGGCCGTCGAACCGCTCGGACCGGACTCCTTGACCTGGAAATACTTCGGCGACATCCGCAGCGGCTTGATGGGCATGTGGATCGGTGCGATCGAGAACATGTACCCGGCACTCGGCGCGGGTGTGCAGGAGCACTCGACGCTGTGGCGGGAGCCGCTGCAGCGGGTGTCGCGGTCGGTGTACCCGATCATGGGGGTGGTGTACGACGGTGCCCGCGCCCAGCAGACCGCCGAGGAGATGCGCGACTGGCACAAGGAGATCAAGGGCGTCGACGAGCAGGGCCGGCGCTACCACTCCCTGGACCCCGAGACCTTCTACTGGGCGCACGCCACGTTCTTCATGATGGTGGTGAAGCTGGCCGAGTACTTCGGCGGCGGGCTGACCGAAGCCGAGAAGCATCAACTGTTCGACGAGCACGTGCAGTGGTACCGGATGTACGGGATGAGCATGCGCCCGGTGCCCAAGACGTGGGAGGACTTCTGCGAGTACTGGGACCGGATCGGCCGCGAGGAACTGGAGTTGACGCCGGCCGCCCGCAAGATCCTCTACATGCGGATCCCGAAGCCGTCGTTCGTGCTGATGCCGACCGCGGTGTGGAATCAGATGTTCGCGCCGATGCTCGGCGTGCAGCGCTGGGTGGCCGCCGGCCTGTTCGAACCGGCGGTGCGGGAGAAGGCGGGGCTGCGCTGGTCCGAGGGTGACGAGGTGCTGTTCCGGTTGCTGGGCAAGGTCAGTCAGCTCGCGTTCACGTTCGTACCGGACGAGATTCGGCTGCACCCGCGGGCCCTGGCCGGCTACCGGCGTGAGCGCGGTGAGATCCCGGTCGACGCCCCACTGGAGGAGGCGCCGTGGTTCATGGCACCGCCGAAGGACCGCCGCGACGACGGCATGCACTACGTCCCACGACGACGGATGAGTCTGATCGAACGGGCCGGATCGCTGGTGCACAGCACGTTCTCGCTGGCCGGGGGGCGCCGCCCGACCCGCCCGAAAGCGGCGTAGTCAGCGGGCGCGCTGCGCGCGCGAACTCTGATACAGGCAGATCGCCGCTGCCGCAGCCACATTGAGGCTCTCGGCGGCACCGGACATCGGGATGTGCACCCGGTGGTCGGCCGCCGCAGCGGCGCTCTCCGGCAGGCCCTGGGCTTCCGGTCCGAACAACCACGCGGTGGGCCCGGTCAGTTGCGCATCGTCCAGCGACACCTCACCGTCCAACGCCGTCGCCAGCACCTGCAGACCCGCTTGCTGCAACGCCGCGAGAACCGCATCGGTGTCGGGGTCGACGACGACCGGGACGTTGAAGATGCTGCCGGCCGATGACCGCAGGCATTTGCCGTTATAGGGGTCGACGCTGTTGCCGGTCAGCACCACCAGGCCGGCGCCGGTCGCGTCGGCGACCCGGATCAGGGTGCCGGCGTTACCGGGCTCCCCCACCCCGACGGCGACCGCCACCACTGTCGGCGAATCCGCCAGCAGCACACCGAGATCCGGTTCGGGAACCTCGCAGACCGCGATCAGCCCGGCGGGGGTGACCGTCTCCGACAGCGCCTTCGCCGCCCGTTCGGTGACCGGGTGGACCGGGACAGCCGAGTCCGCCAGCAGGGCGCCGTAGCGCCCCGCGGCGGACTCGGTTGCGAAGATCTCCCGGGCCAGGCCGCGGCGTACCGCGGCCTCGACCAGGTTGGGCCCCTCGGCCAGGAAGCGCTGTGCGCGCCGCCGGCCGACGTGCCGGTGCAGCTTGACCGCCGCGACCACCCGGGCCGAACGTTCGGTCAGCATGTCCGGGAGGGTCAGGCGGCCTCGCCGGACGGCGCGTTGACGTCCGCCGGCAGTGCGGCGCGGGCAACCTCGACCAGGGCGGTGAACGCGGCCGCGTCGCTGACGGCGATCTCGGCCAGGTTCTTACGGTCCACCTCGACGCCGGCGGCCTTGAGGCCCTGGATCAGGCGGTTGTAGGTGATGCCGTTGGCGCGGCCGGCCGCGTTGATGCGGGCGATCCACAGCTTGCGGAACTCACCCTTGCGCGCCCGCCGGTCACGGTAGGCGTAGGTGAGCGAGTGCAGCTGCTGCTCTTTGGCTTTGCGGTAGAGCCGCGACCGCTGACCGCGGTAGCCCTTCGAAGCCTTCAGGACGGTACGGCGCTTCTTCTGGGCGTTGACTGCCCGCTTCACGCGTGCCATGGGGTTTTCCTACTCTCGTTGGTACGTAAGGGATCTGCGATGGACGGGGCGGCTGTTAGCCGTTCAGCATCGCGTTGACGCGCTTGGTGTCGCTGGCCGCCACATCGGTGCGGCCGTCGAGCCGGCGGGTGCGCTTGGTCGGCTTGTGCTCGAGCAGGTGGCGACGGTTCGCCTTCTGCCGCACGATCTTGCCGGTTCCGGTGCGCCGGAACCGCTTCGAAGCGCCACTGTGGGTTTTCGCCTTGGGCATGTTTCCTCAGTTCTGGTGTCGGGTCTGACTGTTTTCAGTTCTCGGGCTTGGGCTCGGCAGCACTCGCGTCGGCGGTGGTGTCCGGACCGGGTGCCGGTCGGACCGCTCCGCCGGTTCCGGCCTGCTCGGCCGCCTTGGCGCGGGTCTTGGCGCCACGGTGCGGAGCCAGCACCATCGTCATGTTGCGTCCGTCCTGCTTGGCCGAGGTCTCCACGAAGCCGTAGTCGGCGACGTCGGCGCCCAGCCGCTGCAGCAGCCGGTAGCCGAGCTCCGGCCGGGACTGCTCGCGGCCGCGGAACATGATCGTGATCTTGACCTTCGATCCGGCTTCGAGGAAGCGGACCACGTGGCCCTTCTTCGTCTCGTAGTCGTGATCGTCGATCTTCGGCCGCAGCTTCTGTTCCTTGACGACGGTCTGCTGCTGGTTCTTCCGAGACTCACGCGCCTTCTGGGCCGCCTCGTACTTGAACTTGCCGTAATCCATGATCTTGCAGACCGGCGGCTTGGCGTCCGGAGCGACTTCGACCAGGTCGAGATCGGCGTCCGCGGCGACGCGGAGTGCGTCCTCGATGCGCACGATGCCTACCTGTTCCCCACCCGGACCGATCAAGCGGACCTCAGGTACGCGAATGCGCTCGTTGACACGGATCTCAGTGCTGATGGGACCTCCCTGGGTAGTCTTTGCGCACGCCCGCCGCGGGTGCTCCCCCGGGACTCAAGCGGCGTCGACACCACCTCAGCAACGAAAAAGCCCTGCATAAAGCAGGGCCCGATGCCGACCGATCACGGCCTGAGATACTCAAGCCGCCCGCACGCACGGTGCGGAGCAGGCGGTTCGCACCGCCTGCGACCGGACCACTGTGCCGCTGGGAATTTCTTCCTGGCCAGTGGTGGGAGGGGACTCCACTTGCTGTCCTGGCGTCAGCCGGGACGGTCGCGCAATGGAGTCTAGCAGCAGTTCAGCCGCCCTATCGCCACGGCGCCGCGCCGGGAGCCGATCCTCACACCAAATTGCCGGGTTTGATTGCCTATCCTCGCGCCTTATGACCGTCACTCGTCCCCGTTCGGGCAGCCGCCCCACCACCCGGTTGCACTGGGTTCCCGCGGCCGCCGCCTGGGCGGTCGGGATCGCCGCCGCCCTGACCCTGACGGGCAGTCTGTCACCGCTGATCCGCTGGGCCATCAAGGTGCCGCGCGAGTTCATCGACCGCTACCTGTTCAACTTCCCCGACACCAGCCTGGCCTGGGCTTTCGTACTGGGCCTGCTGGCGGCGGCGCTCAGCGCGCGCAAACGCATCGCCTGGCTGCTGCTGATCGCCAACCTGCTGGTGGCCGGCGGGTTCAACGTCGCCCGGCTGCTGTCCGCCGACGCCACCGCGCTGCCGTCGATCGGCGCCGTCATCGGCCTGGTGCTGCACGCCACCGCCATCGTGCTGCTGGTGGCGGCCCGCGACGAGTTCTGGGCGAAGGTGCGCCGCGGCGCCCTGATCAAGTCGGCGGCGGTGCTGGTCGCCGGTTGGACGATCGCCATCGCACTGTGCTGGGGCCTGATCGAGTTGTTCCCCGGCACCGTCGAACGTCCGCAGCGGCTGACCTACGTGGTGAACCGGGTGATCGGGTTCGGCCTGCTGGAACCGCACTTCTTCGCCGGCAAACCAGATCTGGGGTTGAAGGCCCTGTGCGGGCTGCTCGGGGCGCTGGCGCTGATCGCCGCCGCGATCACGCTGTTCCTGTCCCAGCGCTCCGACAACGCCCTGACCGGTGAGGACGAATCCGCGATCCGCGGGCTGCTGGAGCAGTACGGCAAGAACGACTCACTGGGCTACTTCGCCACCCGCCGCGACAAGTCGGTGGTGTTCGCCCCCAACGGGCGCGCGGCGATCACCTATCGGGTCGAGGTGGGGGTCTGCCTGGCCAGTGGCGACCCGGTCGGTGACCCGCGGGCCTGGCAGCAGGCGATCAGCGCCTGGTTGCGGCTGTGCAAGGTGTACGGCTGGACGCCCGGCGTGATGGGCGCCAGCCACCAGGGGGCGCAAGCGTTCAAGGAGGCCGGGCTGAGCGCCCTGGAACTCGGCGACGAAGCGATCCTGCAGGCCGGCGACTTCCGGCTGTCCGGGCCGGACATGCGGGCGGTGCGTCAGGCGGTGACCCGGGCCCGCCGGTCGGGGCTGACGGTGCGGATGCGCCGGCACGGCGACATCGGCGCCGACGAAATGGCCAAGGTGCTGGCGCGGGCGGACGCCTGGCGCGACACCGAGTCCGAACGCGGCTTCTCGATGGCGCTGGGCCGGCTCGGCGACCCCGCCGACGGCGACTGCCTCCTGGTCGAGGCGGTGCGCGGCGACCAGAACGCCGGCGAGGTGGTGGCGATGCTGTCCCTGGTGCCGTGGGGCACCAGCGGCGTCTCGCTGGACCTGATGCGCCGGTCGCCGCAATCGCCCAACGGCACGATCGAGCTGATGGTCAGCGAACTGGCGCTGCAGGCCGCTGACATCGGCGTCAGCCGGATCTCGCTGAACTTCGCGATGTTCCGGGCGGCGTTCGAGCAGGGCGCCGCACTGGGCGCGGGCCCGGTGCTGCGGCTGTGGCGGCGGGTGCTGATGTTCTTCTCGCAGTGGTGGCAGCTGGAGACGCTGTACCGGTCGAACATGAAATATCAGCCGCAGTGGGTGCCGCGCTACGCCTGCTACGAGGACGGCCGGATGATCCCGCGGGTCGGGGTCGCCTCGGTGATCGCCGAAGGCTTTCTGGTGCTGCCGTTCTCCCGGCGCAATGAGCAGCACACCGGTCACCACTCGTCGGTGCCCTCGGCGGTGGCGGCGACCGGCCGGCTGCACAGCGACGGCAGCGCCCCGGACGTCGGCGTGCCCGCCGACGACGCCGAGACGCTCGATGCGTCCGCCGACGGTCCGCGCCTGCCCGAGCAGGTGCGGGTCCGGCTGGCCAAGCTGAAGTCGTTGCAGTCCAGCGGTGTTGACCCGTACCCGGTGGGCAGCCCGCCCAGTCACACCGTCGCGCAAGCACTGTCCGAGGAGGATCCGGATACGACGATCTCGGTCGCCGGCCGGGTGCTGCGACTGCGCGACTACGGCGGGGTGCTCTTCGCCCAGCTGCGCGACTGGTCCGGCGAAGTGCAGTTGCTGCTGGACAATTCGGTGCTCGCGGAGACCTCGGCAGGCTGCGCCGCGGACTTCAACGCCGCGATCGACCTCGGCGACCTGATCGAGGCCACCGGCCGGATAGGCACCAGCCGCAACGGCACCCACTCACTGCTGGTGACGAGTTGGCGGCTGACCGGCAAGTGCCTGCGCCCGCTGCCGGACAAGTGGAAGGGCCTGACCGACCCGGAGGCCCGGGTGCGGGCCCGCTACGTCGACCTGGCGATCAACACCGAGTCACGCGAGCTGATCACCGCCCGCAGCAACGTGCTGCGTTCGATTCGGAACACGCTGTCCGACAAGGGATTCCTGGAGGTCGAGACCCCGATCCTGCAGCAGCTGCACGGCGGCGCCAACGCCCGGCCGTTCATCACCCACATCAACGCCTACGACCTGGACCTGTACCTGCGGATCGCACCGGAGCTGTACCTCAAGCGGCTGTGCGTCGGCGGGGTGGAGCGGGTGTTCGAGCTGGGCCGGGCGTTCCGCAACGAGGGCGTCGACTACAGCCACAACCCGGAGTTCACCCTGCTGGAGGCCTACCAGGCGCACGGCAACTACCTGGCGTGGATCGACGGCGCCCGGGAACTGATCCAGAACGCCGCGGTGGCCGCCAACGGCGCGCCGGTGGTGCTGCGCCCCAGCGGTGACGGCGACCGGCTGGAACCGGTGGACATCTCCGGGGAGTGGCCGGTGCGGACCGTGCACGACGCGGTCTCCGACGCGTTGGGCGAGCACATCGACGCCGACACCGACCTGGCCACACTGCGCCGACTGTGCACCGCCAACGGAATCCACTTCCTGCGGCAGTGGGATGCCGGCGCTGTGGTGCTGGAACTCTACGAGCACCTGGTCGAAGCCCGCACCGAGCGGCCCACCTTCTACACCGACTTCCCCACCTCGGTCTCCCCGCTCACCCGGCCGCACCGGTCCAAGCCGGGGGTGGCCGAACGCTGGGACCTGGTGGCCTGGGGCGTCGAGTTGGGCACCGCCTACAGCGAACTCACCGACCCGGTGGAGCAGCGCCGCCGGCTGCACCAGCAGTCGCTGCTGGCCGCCGGCGGCGACCCGGAGGCGATGGAACTCGACGAGGACTTCCTGCAGGCGATGGAGTACGCGATGCCGCCGACCGGCGGCCTGGGGATGGGCGTGGACCGGATCGTCATGCTGATCACCGGCCGCAGCATCCGCGACACACTGCCGTTCCCGCTGGCGAAACCGCGCTGATCGGTCACGATATGGGCGTGACGCCGCTCGCCGCCGAGCACACCTCGCTGATGCACGGCTGGGTTCCGATCACCGCACAGGCCGTCGCCGCCGCGGTGCTGGCGCTGGCGGCCGGGTGGCGGCCGGGCCGCATCCCACGGCGGATCATGCTGCCGGTGGCCGCCGCACTCGGTGTGGCGCTGGCGGTCGGTGCGCACTGGTACGTCACCGACGACGGGCTGGCCGACGGGTCCGCCCCGGTCGCGGTGTGGGTGTGGATCGCGCTGGCCGGGGTCGCGGTGGGCGTCGCGCTGCTGGGCTGGCCGGGTATTCGCTGGTGGCGGCGCGGCATGTCCCTGCTGACGGTGCCGCTGTGTGCGCTCTGCGCGCTGCTGGCGGTCAACGGGTGGGTCGGCTACTTCCCCACCGTCCAGGCCGCCTGGAACCAGCTCAGCGCCGGTCCGCTGCCCGACCAGAGCGACCTGTCCACGGTGACCGCACTCGCCGCGCTGCAGACGGCGCCGGCCCGGGGCCGGGTGCTGCCGGTGACGATCCCCGCCGACGCCTCCCACTTCAAGCACCGCGGCGAACTGGTGTATCTGCCGCCGGCGTGGTTCGGCCACAGCCCGCCGCCGCCACTTCCGGCGGTGCTGATGATCGGCGGCGAGTTCAACACCCCGGCGGACTGGTTGCGCGCCGGCGGGGCGGTGCAGGCGGTCGACGGCTTCGCTGCCGCGCACGGTGGCAACGCCCCGGTGCTGGTGTTCGCCGACTCCGGCGGCTCGTTCAACAACGACACCGAGTGCGTCAACGGCCCACGCGGCAACGCCGCCGACCATCTCACCGAAGACGTTGTGCCGTACCTGATCTCGCATTTCGGTGTCAGTTCGGAGCCGTCGCACTGGGGTGTCGCCGGCTGGTCGATGGGCGGCACGTGCGCGGTGGATCTGACCGCCATGCACCCGGAGCGGTTCAGTGCGTTCGTCGACATCTCCGGTGACCGCAGCCCCAACACCGGCACCCGGGCGCAGACGGTGGCGCGGCTGTTCGGCGGCAGCGGGGACGCGTGGGCGGCGTTCGACCCGGCGACGGTGATCGCCCGGCACGGCCGGTATTCCGGGGTGGCGGGATGGTTCGCGGTCAACGACAGCGCCGTCGGCGACGCCGGTGGGCAGTTGGCCGCGGCGGAGTCGCTGTGCGGGCTGGGCCGGGTCCACGGGATCGACTGCGCCGTCGTCACCGAACCCGGCCGGCACGACTGGCCGTTCGCCGGCCGCGCATTCGCCTCCGCCCTGCCGTGGCTGGCCGGGCGGCTGGGCACACCGCAGGTGCCACCGGTCGCGTTCCCGGCGCCGTCGGGAGTCCTGACCTCGCATCAACGATCCGCGGGGCGGTGAACACCCTGATGCTGTCGTTCGCCCGCGTGCGCCGCGCCGTGTTCGCGCGGCACGCCAACCCGTGGAGCGCATGGACCCGGTGGGCGACGACACCGTTGGTCCTGCTGCCGGTGTGGCGGCGGTCCTGGCGGGACGCAGCGTGGGTGGGCGCCTGGTTCGCACTGAACCCAGTCGTCTTCCCCGAGCCCACCGACCGGTCCGCCTGGTCCACCCGGGCGATGCTCGGCGAGGAACAGTGGATCGTCAACCGGCCGCGGGATTTCGCGCTGCTGCTGAACGTCTTCGGCAGCGTCGCCCTGCTGGCGGCGCTGGCCGGCGCCTGGCGACGACGCTGGCGGCCGACGGTAATCGCCACCGCCGCGGGGATGGCGGTGACGCTGGGCTACTGGGCGATGATGACCCGCTATCTGGACCGCCGCCGGTAACGTGGCCGGCATGGCCGACGACCCCGGCGACGACGCTTTCGACAGCTCCGGTGTACCGACGTTCGATGCGGTCCGGGAGAAGATCGAGGCCCGCTATCAGACCGCGCAGGGTGGCGCCGAACTCGACGCCGAGACCCCGGAAGGCCGCGGCGTCGAGGAGCAGTACGACGAGCGGCAGCGGGCGGCCGCGGAACGGCTCGCCCAGATCCGCGAGTCCATGCGCACGGACGGCACCTAAGTTATGGCACCGGTATCGCACGTGACGGGCGGCCCGAATCCGAGTACTTCCGCGAAGCCTTCCACCTCGCCGCGCTGCACAGCGCGGGATGATCGTCATCGGGGACACTTCCGGGCTGGTGGCCGCATTCAACTCCGCCGACCCGGAGCATCTGGCCGTGCGGCGGGTTCTGATCGAGGCAGCACTCACCGTCATCTCCCCCTGGTGTTCCTCGAGATCGAACAGGTCACCACCCGAAACGTCGGTCGCCGCCAGGCGGTGGCGATCAAACGCAGTGTTCACGATCGACCGGCGAGACTTTCGCGCGGTGTCTCCCCTGACCGGCGCTCCGGCGTTTCGCGTGCTGCCCGATGACAGTTAGGCGCCTAGATCACTAACGCGACAATCATCGCGATCAGCACCACGCCCAGCAGCACCAGATAGGCGATCGCGTGCACCCGGTCCGGGATGCGCCCGCTCGCAACACGTCTGGTCAGTGCGATCGTTGGCAGCGACCCGCCGAGCAGGGCCGAAGCGGCGAGCAGGTTGACGTGCCCGACCTGCCCGGGTTCGCTGCCCGTCGTCGTCGCGAGCGCATACACCGCGGTCCCGGCGACGGCGACCGGGATGCTCAGCGGGTTCGCCAGCGCTGCGGCCTGGGTCATCGACACGCCGCGGCGGCGCAGCAGCGGAACCGTCAGGACACTGCCACCGACGCCGAGAAAGCTTGCCACCGCGCCGATCCCGGCGCCGCCGACGGAGGACTCGACCGGGCTCAGCGGTCTGCTGGCCTCCGCACCGCCGACGAAACCGCGGCGCAGCGCGCCGTCGGCGATGACCCCGGCCAGATAGGCGATGAACAGCACGTGCAGCAGCAGCTCCGGCGCCCGATCCGCCGCCGCTGCCCCGAGCACAGCACCCGCTCCGATGAATACGACCAGGGGCCACAGGTATTCGGTGCGCAGGCCACCGTGCCGGACGCTGGACAGCGTCGCCACCGACGCGTTGACGATCATCACCGCCGTGGAGGTGGCTACCGCGGTGTGCATCGCGTCGGGGCCGCCGGTGGCCTGCACCGCGGCGTACACCGCCGGCACGGTGACGAAGCCGCCGCCGAACCCGAACAGCACGGTGGTCACCCCGATCAGGCAGCCGACCACCAGCAGCACCGCAACCGTGGTCACGGTGCGTCCGCCACCTGCACCCGCCCGTCGGCCGCCGCCCGCTGCAGCGCCTGATAGTCCGCCAGCGCGGAGCGGCGGAGCACCGCGCGCACGGCCCGGCCCGTCTCGCGCCGTTCCGTCACCGTCATGGTCGGGAGTCTAGGAGCCTGTGGATGAACGCACTCGTCGGCGGACCGTCTGGCGTACCCTCGCAGCCATGCCGGACGACGAACTGGAACCGCGGGTCGAAGCGCTCGAAGAGCAGGTGGGCGAGCTCAGCGAGCAAGTGCGCGCCAGTCGGGAGGACGCCGCGGCGGCACGCATCCTGGCGGGTGCCGCCGACCGCGACGTCGAGGAGTTCCGCAGCGAACTGCGCGGCGTTCGCGGCGAAGTGCACGGGCTCCGCGGTGACATCAGCGCACTGCAGGGCGACGTCAGCACCCTGCGGGGCGACGTCAGCACCCTGCGGGGCGACGTCAGCACCCTGCAGAGCGATGTCAGCACCCTGCGGGGCGACGTCAGCACCCTGCAAGACAATGTCGCAACCCTGCACCGCGACGCGAGTGCCTTCCGCAAGGCCACCACCGCGAGTCTCAACGCGCTGCGCGCGGACCAGATCGACCTGCGTCACCACGTCGACAAGGGGTTCATCGAGATGCGTGGCCGGTTCGACGCGACCGCCGCCGGTCAGCAGCGCATCGTCGAACTCCTGGAAAGCCTGGGCGCCGGCCATCAGGGCTGACCGCTACGCGCTGGCCTTGCGCCGCCGTCCCCCGGTTTTCGCCGGCTTGACGGGCGCCTCCAGCACCTCGGCGAGGAACGTGCCGGTGTAGCTGCCCGGCACCGCCACGACGTCCTCGGGTGTGCCGGCCGCCACCACCGTCCCGCCACCGGAACCGCCCTCGGGACCCATGTCGACGATCCAGTCGGCGGTCTTGATGACGTCCAGGTTGTGCTCGATCACGATCACCGTATTGCCTTTGTCGACAAGGCCGTTGATGACGTCGAGCAGTTTGCGGATGTCCTCGAAATGCAGGCCGGTGGTCGGCTCGTCGAGGATGTACACGGTGCGCCCGGTGGACCGCTTCTGCAACTCCGAGGCCAACTTCACCCGCTGCGCCTCACCACCGGACAGCGTTGGCGCCGGCTGCCCCAGCCGCACGTAGCCCAGGCCGACGTCGACCAGCGTGCGCAGGTAGCGGTGGATCGAGGTGATCGGCTCGAAGAAGTCGGTGGCCTCCTCGATCGACATGTCGAGCACCTCGGCGATGGTCTTGCCCTTGTAGTGCACCTCGAGGGTCTCCCGGTTGTACCGGGCGCCGTGGCAGACCTCGCAGGGCACGTACACGTCGGGCAGGAAGTTCATCTCGATCTTGATGGTGCCGTCGCCGGTGCACGCCTCGCAGCGGCCGCCCTTGACGTTGAACGAGAATCGGCCGGGCTGATACCCGCGCACCTTGGCCTCGGTGGTGGCGGCGAACAGGGTGCGGATCTTGTCGAACACCCCGGTGTAGGTGGCCGGGTTGGACCGTGGCGTGCGCCCGATCGGTGACTGGTCGACGCGCACGAGTTTGTCCAGCTGATCGAGTCCGGTGACCCGGGTGTGCCGGCCCGGCACCTGGCGGGCGCCGTTGAGTTTGTTGGCCAGCACCGCGGCCAGGATGTCGTTGACCAGAGTCGATTTGCCCGACCCGGAGACCCCGGTGACCGCGGTGAGCACCCCGAGCGGGAACGACACGTCGATGCCGCCCAGGTTGTGTTCCCGGGCACCGACGACCGTCAGCTGCCGGTGCTTGTCGACGGGCCGGCGAACCACCGGAACGTCGATTCGCTTCGTACCGGAAAGGTAAGCGCCGGTGATGGATTCGGAGTTCGTCAGCAGATCGGTGTAGGTGCCGCTGTGCACGATCCGCCCGCCGTGCTCGCCGGCCGCCGGCCCGATGTCGACGATCCAGTCGGCGTGGGCGATGGTGTCCAGATCGTGCTCGACGACGATCAGCGTGTTGCCCAGATCCCGCAACCGGACCAGTGTGTCGATCAGTCGGCGGTTGTCCCGCTGATGCAGCCCGATCGACGGCTCATCGAGCACGTAGAGCACCCCGACCAGCCCGGAGCCGATCTGGGTGGCCAGCCGGATGCGTTGCGCCTCACCGCCGGAGAGCGTCCCGGCCGCCCGCGACAGGGTCAGGTATTCCAGGCCGACGTCGAGCAGGAAGCTCAGCCGGGACTGGATCTCCTTGAGCACCTGCCCGGCGATCGCGGCCTCGCGCGGGCCGAGGGTCAGCGCGCCGAGGAAGTCCGCGCAATCACCGATCGACAGATCACACACCTGCGCAATGGATCTGTCGCCATAGTCCCCCGCCGCCAGCGTCACCGCCAGGATCTCCGGCTTGAGCCGGGTGCCCAGGCATTCCGGGCACGGCACGTCGCGCATGAAGCTGGCGTACCGCTCCTTCATCTGCTCGGACTCGGTCTGCTCCATCTTGCGCTGCAGGAACGCCATCACACCTTCGAAATCGGTGTAATACGAACGGGTTCGGCCGTACCGGTTGCGGTAGCGCACGTGGATCTGCTCGTCGGAGCCCTCCAGAATCGCCTTGCGCGCCTTGGCTGGGAGCTTGCGCCACGGGGTGTCGACGTCGAACGCCATCGCCTCACCCAGGCTGGCCATCATCCGGGTGAAGTACTCCGACGTCGGCCCCATCGACCACGGTGCCACCGCGCCTTCGGCCAGCGTGCGATCCGGGTCGGGCACCACCAAGTCCGCGTCGACCTCCTTGCGGATCCCCAGTCCGGTGCACTCCGGGCAGGCCCCGTAGGGCGAGTTGAACGAGAACGACCGCGGTTCGAGGTCGTCGACGGCCAACGGGTGCGCGTTGGGGCAGGCCAGCTTCTCACTGAACCGCTGCTCGCGGTGCTCGTGGTCCTCCGGACGGTCGACGAACTCCAGCACCACGATGCCGTCGGCCAGCCCCAGGGCGGTCTCCACCGAGTCGGTGAGCCGCTGCTTGGCCGACTCCTTCACGGTCAGGCGGTCGACGACCACCTCGATGTCGTGCTTCTCCTGCTTCTTCAGCTTCGGCGGATCGGTCAGCGGGTGCACGGTGCCGTCGACCCGAACCCGGCTGTAGCCCTGCGAGTTCAGCTTCTCGAACAGGTCCGCGAATTCGCCCTTGCGGGTGCGCACCACCGGAGCCAGCACCTGGAACCGGGTGCCCTCCTCCATCGCCAGCACCTGGTCGACGATCTGTTGCGGGGTCTGCCGGGCGATCCGCTCGCCGCAGACCGGGCAGTGCGGGGTGCCGGCGCGGGCGTAGAGCAGCCGCAGGTAGTCGTAGACCTCGGTGATGGTGCCGACCGTCGAGCGCGGGTTGCGGTTGGTCGACTTCTGATCGATCGACACCGCCGGCGACAAACCCTCGATGAAGTCGACGTCGGGTTTGTCCATCTGGCCGAGGAACTGCCGGGCGTAGGCCGACAGCGACTCCACGTACCGGCGCTGCCCTTCGGCGAAGATCGTGTCGAAGGCCAGTGAGGATTTCCCGGACCCGGACAGGCCGGTGAACACGATCATCGCGTCCCGCGGCAGGTCCAAGTCGACGCCGCGCAGGTTGTGCTCGCGGGCGCCTTTGACGATCAGACGGTCAGCCATCGCCCACCATGCTAGGTGCATCAGTACCGTGGTCAGCGTGACTGCCCTCGCTGACGACTACACCGGCCATGTGGACCCCGGCACCGCGACCCGCCGCACCCTGCCGGGCGCGACGATCATCAAGGCATCGGTCGGGCCGTGGGACAACAACGTCTACCTGGTGACGTGCACGAACACCGGCCAGACGCTGCTGATCGACGCGGCCAACGACGCTGAGGCGCTCACCGCGCTGGTGCGCGAATACACGCCGAACGTGGCGCTGATCCTCACCACCCACCAGCACTTCGACCACTGGCAGGCGCTGGCGGCGCTGGCCGAGGCGACGGGGGCGCCGACCGCCGCGAGCGCCATCGACGGCGCCGCGCTGCCGGTCGCCCCGGCGAAGATCCTGGCCGACGGCGACACCGTGCAGGTGGGTGATCTGGTGTTCGACGTGATCCACCTGCGCGGCCACACCCCCGGCTCGATCGCGCTGGCGCTGGACGGCGACGCGACCGGCGGCGTGACGCAGCTGTTCACCGGCGACTGCCTGTTCCCCGGCGGCGTCGGGAAGACGACCGACCCCGCCGACTTCGACTCGCTCTACGGCGACGTGACGACGAAGCTGTTCGACCGGTTCGGCGATGACACGATCGTCTACCCCGGCCACGGCGACGACACCACGCTCGGCGCGGAGCGTCCGCAACTGGCGGAGTGGCGCGAGCGGGGTTGGTGAGGCAACGAAGCGTTACCGGCCAGCGGTAAAGCCAAATGGCAGCTTACGGCTGCGGACGGCGCGACGCTCGCGGTCTACGCTCTCCTGGCGAGCCTCGTCATTCGCATCACGCCAAATGCGCGCGACCGCCTCGTCAGAGGAAATGTCAGCAGTCTGGCGCGCTTCACGGTTGTTGTCATACATGGAACGCTTCTCCTTCCGCCCTGACGATCCCGAGTGTAAACGTCCAGCCTGACTAATCGCGTTCCCGCACGGAGGCAAACGCGATGGCCAGCAGGTCTGCCACCAGCATGACCAAGTACGTATCGGATTTCAGCAGGTCCCCGGGATTGGGCGCGTCGACCGTCAACATTCCGTACGTACGTTGCTGGTCCGCGACTGGGGCCGAGATGAAGGTGCGATACCCGGCACGGCTGCCGTGGTAGGCGCCATCAACAGCCGCGACGGCGTCTCCGTTGCCAACATCGTGCACGAAGACGGGTTCGCGTCGCTCGATGGACAGGAACGCCGCATCACCGCGAGGGTCGCCTCGTCTGAAGGGTTGCGGCATACGATCACTTCGTCCCCGGCATTCAAGAACATTCAGAGCGTCACCCTCCTCCCGGTAGACCACAGATCGCAACCCGGAAATCCGCGCCATCACGAGCGCCAGAGCCTCTGCGCCCCGGCCGGCAATCTCATTCGCACGGTCCCGGCGCTTATCTTTGGGCGAGGTCTGCATGTCCGCAATGGCGGTTGCGATTGGGCGCAGCGCGTCACGCAAGGTCACGACCCTGGCGGCTGCATCCGCATCATCCGACTCCCGGAGATGTTTGCCGTAGACCTGTCGAACAACCTCCGCGACCGCCATGAGCAGAAGCACCAAACCACCCAGGATCAGGCACACTGACCTACCACGGCCATTGACGATTCCGGCAAGCCCAACGGGCGTAGCGGCAATTGTCGGCGCGAGAACGTAGAGAACCCGAACCCAAAGCGCTCTGTCGAGGTGCGGTCCTACCCAGTCCACGAACCCACCCCAAAAGGACGAGCCGCTGACATCTGCCATCTCGCCATGCTAGGAATCAGCACTGACAAGCGGCGCGACGGCAACAGGCGTGACTCCGCCGCGTCTACCCCGTGGTGTGGACGATCAGCACGTCGACCTTGGCCCGCCGCGACACGTTCGCCGGCACCGAGCCGAGCAGTCGCCCGGCGATGGTGCTCAGGCCGACGTTGCCGACGACCAGCAGATCAGCCTTGACATCCTCGGCCAGCTCGACCAAGGCGTCCACCGGCGCACCGACGATCGGCCGCTCCTCGACCTCGGTGGCGCCGGCCTTCAGCGCACGCTCCTTGGCCTCCTTGAGGATGGCGTAGATGGGGGCGTTGCCCGACGCCTGGTAGCCCTCTTCCTTCAAGGCGTCAGCGGCCCGCGGGTCATCGGCGTGCGGCAGGTACGCGGTGGCGATGATCACCTTCGCCCCCGGCCCGCTGGCCAGGTGACCGGCGCGGTCCACGGCACGCAGTGAAGAATCCGAGCCGTCCGTCCCGACCACCACGGTCTTATAGCCGCTCATCCGTACCCTCCCGATGACTAGTTGCAGTGCTCCCTTGAAGCCATGGCGACATTAACGCCTAAGCGGCCATCATGGGTGCAATTAACGACACATGTCCGTGTCATCCGGAGTACATTGCCCGACCTGACCGGCCCCGAAGCGCTCATTTCCGCCCGGCGTGACGTCCCTGACAGTCACCCGTTGCCGATGTCCGCCACCGGATACGGGCGGTAACGTAGATCTCTCCCCCATCCGCATATACCGATAGCGCACACCCGTGAGCCTGGTGCTGGCCCCCCAACAGACCGGCGCGACCGGCGAGGCCGAGCCGCCCGGCGTCCCGCGCCGCCGGCCGGATGCCGTGCTGATCGCGGTGCTGGCGGTCGTCGTCAGCGGCGTCGGTGCGAGCCGGCCGTCGATGTGGTTCGACGAGGCGGCGACGATCTCGGCGTCGACGCAGCGCTCACTGCCCGAACTGTGGCGCCTGCTGACCCACATCGACGCGGTGCACGGCCTGTACTACCTGCTGATGCACGGCTGGTTCGCCGTTTTCCCGGTCACCGAGTTCTGGTCGCGGCTGCCTAGCTGCCTGGCGGTCGGCGTCGGGGCCGCCGGCACCGTGACCCTGGCCGGACAGTTCGCCCCGCGTCGGGTCGCGGTGTGCGCGGGCGTGCTGTACGCGGTGCTGCCGCGGATGACGTGGGCCGGCATCGAGGCCCGCCCGTACGCGTTCGCCGCGATGGCCGCGGTCTGGACCACCGTCCTGTGCGTCACCGCCGCCCGCCGCAACACCGTGCCGATCTGGTTGGGCTACGGCTTGGCCCTGGTGCTCTCGACGGTCCTGAACACGTTCACGGTGCTGTTGGTGCCGGTCCACGCGGTGCTGATCCGCGTGCTGGTGCCCGGTCGGGCTGTCACCCGGCGCTGGACGGTGACCGCCGGCACGGCCGTGGCCGCCCTGATCCCGTTCCTGGTGTTCGGCCAGAGCCAGATCAGGCAGATCGGCTGGCTCCGGCGGCCGAACTGGCACACGGTCGTCGAGGTCGTTCAGCAGCAGTACTTCGACAAGAGCGTCCTGTTCGCGGTGCTGGCCGCGGCGGTGCTGCTCACCGCGGCCGTCGCGGTACGCAAGGGCGCCCGGCCGGCGCCGGCTGCCGGGATGCGGCAGCTGGCGGTCGTCTGCACGGCGTGGATCACGCTCCCCACCACGATCACGGTGCTGTACTCGGCACTGGCGAAACCCGTCTACTACCCGCGGTATCTGATCTGCACCGCACCCGCGATGGCGATCGCACTGGCCCTCGCTGTCACCGTGATCGTCACGTCGCGCCGGTCCGCCATCGCCCTGACCCTGCTGTTCACGATCGCAGCGATACCCAATTACGTTGTCGTCCAACGTGATCGGTACGCCAAGGAGGGCTGGGACTACAGTCCCGCGGCCGACGTGATCGCGACACACGCGGCTCCCGGGGACTGCCTGCTGATCGACAACACCACCCGGTGGGCACCCGGACCGATCCGGGCGCTGCCGACCGGGCGGGCCGACGCGTTCGCGAAGCTGAGCGATCCGGGCCGCGGACCGCACCGGCAGACGCTGGGCCGGCTGTGGGACGGGCACTACTCGGTCGAAGCGCTGGCCGACGACCTCGATCAGTGCCCGACGATCTGGACGATCACCGACCACGACCGCGCGCTGCCTGCCCACCAGGCCGGTGCCTATCTACCGCCGGGGAAACGGTTCGCCCGCACCCCGGACGGCCGGATGCTGCACCAGTTGGGGTTCCACGCCGTCGAACGCTGGCAGTTCACCTTCACCCAGGTGATCAAAGCCGTCCGTTGAACCCCCGGCGGTTCAGCGAGGCTCGACGAAGGAGAGGCGACGCTGGGACCGCCGCATCAGCACGACCTCAGGTGGTGGCCTCGATCAGTGCGGCCGATCCGCGGGTAGCCCGGTAGGAGACCAGGGCGGTCACCGCGGCGAAGATCGCGAACAACACGAACAGCGAGCGGGCGGCCGGTAGCTGCGCACCCATCGCGGCGTTGAACACCAGGCCGGCCACCCCCGCACCGAACGCGCCGCCGATCAACTGCACGGTGTTGATCGCGGCGGCGGCGACACTGCCCTCGGCCGGGTCGTCGACGCAGCCCATCGCCCAGGCCGACAGGTGCGGCCAGCCGGCGCCGACACCGATGCCGACCACCAGCAGCGCCACCGCCCAGACGACGCCGACGGCGGTCGGGTTGTAGTGGTTCATCTGGGTGAGTCCGACCGCGGCGAGGCCGGCGGCCATCACCAGCGGGGTGGTGATCACCAGCGCGATGATCACCCGGGTCTTGCTGACCGAGGCGCTGGCGATCTCACTGAACGTCCACCCGGTCGACAGCGCCGCCCCCAGGAACCCGGCCACCGCCGGCGCCAGGTGGGCGAGCCGCTGACCGAGCAGCGGGATGTACAGGTTGGCCTTCGTGGTGGCCATCAGCAGGCCGAGCGACAGGTAGATCCACTTCTCCCGGCCCGGGTGGAAGGCGCTGCGCGGCAGCACCGCCGTGGTGGCACGCCGGTCCACGTAAAGGAAGCCGGCAAGCAGCAGTCCGGCCGTGGCGAGCAGCACCGTCGCCACCGCCAGGTTGCGCGGCAGTTGCGCGGCGCTCACCGTCAGGGCGGCACCGCCCAGCAGCGCCAGGGACAGCACCGGAACCCTGATCGGGTCGCCGGTGTGCTCACTCTTACCGGGGGTCAGCACCACCAGCACCAGTCCGACCATCGCGACGGTGAGCCCGACCATCCCGCCGAACGCCCACCGCCAGGCCCCGAACTGGGCGAACACCCCGCCGACCGCGGGGCCGAGCAGCGTCCCGACCCCCCACATCGCCGAGACCAGACCCGATGCGCGGGTCCACAGCGAACTGGGTAGGAACGCGTTGATCAGCGCATATCCGAGCCCGGCCAGCAATCCGCCGCCGAGCCCTTGCAGCACGCGCCCGCCCAGCAGGATCTCCATCTTCGGCGCCAGCGCGCACACCAGACAGCCCAGTCCGTACGACAGCAGCCCCAGCAGGTACGCGAGCCGTGCGCCCACCCGGACCAGCACCGGGTTCACCACCGCCGCGGCCAGCACGGACGCCACCAGGTACAGCGTCGTCACCCACGCGTACAGCCGCTCGCCGCCGATGTCCTTCACCGTGCTGGGCAACAGGCTGATCGTCAGGAACTCGTTCGTCGCGTACAGCGCGACCCCACCGGCCAGCACTGTTGTCGTGCCCAGATACCGGTGCCCGAGGAGTGCTCGCCAGCTGCCGGTGACGCCGGTGGCCTCAGTCGTTGCGTCTGTCAGATCCACCACCACTCGCAGTCAATCACGGATACCCGCGACACGCGAAAACGCCCCTGCCGCGGGCGTCATTTCAGCCCGGCCGCGTCCATGCCGCGCAGTTCCTTCTTCAGGTCCGCGATCTCGTCGCGGATCCGGGCCGCCAGCTCGAATTGGAGGTCGCGTGCGGCGTTCATCATCTGGTCGCTGAGGTCCTTGATCAGGTCGGCGAGTTCGGCGCGCGGCATGTTGGCGGTGTCGCGGCCCTCGATGACCCCGGCGCTGACCGACCGGCCCGGTTCGCCCTGGGCACGCCGGCCGCGGGAGGCGTTACGGCCGGATCCGCCGACCCCGACCGTCTCGGTGTCCTCCACCTCCCGGTACACCTGGTCGAGGATGTCGGCGATCTTCTTGCGCAGCGGCTGCGGGTCGATGCCGTGCGCCTCGTTGTAGGCGACCTGCTTGGCCCGGCGCCGCTCGGTCTCGTCGATCGCCTCGCGCATCGAGTCGGTGATCTTGTCGGCGTACATGTGGACCTCACCGGAGACGTTGCGGGCCGCCCGGCCGATGGTCTGGATCAGGCTGCGCGTCGACCGCAGGAAGCCCTCCTTGTCGGCGTCGAGGATCGACACCAGCGACACCTCCGGCAGGTCCAGGCCCTCCCGCAGCAGGTTGATGCCGACCAGCACGTCGTAGTCGCCGAGCCGCAGTTGGCGCAGCAGCTCCACCCGGCGCAGCGTGTCGACCTCGGAGTGCAGGTAACGTACCCGGACGCCCATCTCCAGCAGGTAGTCGGTGAGGTCCTCGGCCATCTTCTTGGTCAGCGTGGTGACCAGCACCCGCTCGTCGACGTCGGTGCGTTTGCGGATCTCGGCGATCAGGTCGTCAATCTGCCCCTTGGTCGGTTTGACCACGACCTTCGGGTCGACCAGCCCGGTCGGGCGGATGACCTGTTCGACGAACTCACCCTGCGCCTGCGCCAGCTCGTACGGCCCGGGGGTGGCCGACATGTACACCGTCTGGCCGATTCGGTCGGCGAACTCCTCCCAGGTCAGCGGCCGGTTGTCGCACGCCGACGGCAACCGGAAACCGAACTCCACCAGGTTGCGCTTACGCGACATGTCCCCCTCGTACATGCCGCCGATCTGCGGCACGGTGACGTGTGACTCGTCGATGATCAGCAGGAAGTCCTCGGGGAAATAGTCGATCAAGGTGGCGGGCGCCGTGCCGGCGCCGCGGCCGTCGATGTGCCGCGAGTAGTTCTCGATGCCCGAGCAGAACCCGACCTGGCGCATCATCTCGATGTCGTAGCTGGTGCGCATCCGCAGCCGCTGCGCCTCCAGCAGCTTGCCCTGGTTGTCCAGCTCGGCCAGCCGCTGCTCGAGTTCCTCCTCGATGGTGGAGATCGCCTGCAGCATCCGGTCCGGACCCGCGACGTAGTGGGTGGCCGGGAAGATCCGCAGCGAGTCGACCTGGCGGATCACGTCGCCGGTGAGCGGATGCAGGTAGTACAGCGCTTCGATCTCGTCGCCGAAGTACTCGATGCGGATCGCCAGTTCCTCATACGACGGGATGATCTCGACGGTGTCGCCGCGCACCCGGAACGAGCCGCGGGTGAACGCCAGGTCGTTGCGGGTGTACTGCACGTCGACCAGCAGCCGCAGCAGCCCGTCCCGGGGCACCTCGGCGCCCACCTGCAGTTCGACCGACCGGTCCAGGTAGGACTGCGGCGTGCCCAGACCGTAGATGCACGACACCGACGCGACCACCACCACGTCACGCCGGGACAGCAGGGACGACGTCGCCGAGTGCCGCAGCCGCTCCACGTCGTCGTTGATCGAGCTGTCCTTCTCGATGTAGGTGTCGGTCTGGGCGATGTACGCTTCCGGCTGGTAGTAGTCGTAGTACGACACGAAGTATTCAACGGCGTTGTGCGGCAACATCTCCCGCAGTTCGTTGGCCAGCTGGGCGGCCAGCGTCTTGTTCGGCGCCATCACCAGGGTGGGTCGCTGCACCCGTTCGATCAGCCAGGCCGCGGTGGCCGACTTGCCGGTGCCGGTGGCGCCCAGCAGCACGATGTCCTTCTCGCCGGCGTTGACCCGGCGCTCCAGTTCGGCGATGGCGGTGGGCTGGTCCCCCGCCGGCTGGTGCGGGCTGACCACCTCGAACTGCGCACCGGTGCGCACGATGTCACCGACCGCGCGGTACTCCGAATGCGCGACGACCGGATGCTCCGTTGCGAAAGCCACGCGACCAGCCTAGGCGCGCACGCCGACAACCCGCCGTATGCTGGCGCTATTCACCCGCCCAAGCACGAGACGTTCGACATCGCCGCCCGCACCAACACCGATCCGAAAGGTGTGGCACGGGCGGTCGACGTCTATACCGTGCAGCCCTGGGGCCTGTATCTGGCCCGCCCGACCCCGGGCCGCGCACAGTTCCACTACCTGGAGTCGTGGCTGCTGCCGGCACTGGGGTTGCGGGCCAGCGTCTTCCACTTCAACCCGGGCCACGAGCGCGATCAGGATTTCTACCTCGACATCGGCGAGTACGTTCCCGGTGCGACGGTCTGGCGGTCGACCGACCACTACCTGGACCTGGTCGTGCGCACCGGCGTGGACGTGACGCTCACCGACGCCGACGAGCTGATGGCGGCGGTGCACCAGGGCCTGCTGGGTACCGATGACGCCGAACGGGCGGTGACCCGGGCGGTGACCGCGGTCGACGGGCTGGCCCGGCACGGCTACGACCTGCACCGGTGGCTGTCCGGCAACGGCATGGAACTCACCTGGCGCGGGTAAACTCGGCGGCTATGAGCATGAGCCTGCGATCGACGGGCGCAGTGGCGGCGGCCCTGCTCGTCGGTGCCACGCAACTGTCGCCGGCCCCGGCGTCGGCCGCCAACGAGATGCACAACGTCACCTACATCGCCAAGGTCGACGCCTGGACCACCGGCAGCGTGGTCACGTTCATGCGCACCGACACCGAGACCGCCAGCGCCGATCTCGACGGGTTCGGCGCACCGTTCGAAGCCAACACGGTGATGGCCGACCCCAGCCGAGCGGGGATGGTGATCCGGCTGCGGTTCCCGGCCACCGCGAACGTGCACTGCGAGATCAAGGTCGATGACGTCGTCACCGTCAAGAGCGACCGGTTCGTCAACACCTGGGGCAACACCAACGACCCGCACGTCGGGGCGATGCTCTGCGGCGCGCTGATCACCAGCATGGCCTGACCCGCTACGGTCCGGCCGCCACCTGAACGTGCACCCGGGTGGGCCGGCCGGGATCTGCCGACCCGTACATCCGATTGCCGTCGACGCTCGGATACCCGGCGGCCAGCAGCGGTTCGGTGAGTTCGTCGGCCACCGCCGGGGACGGCACCGTCACCTCAACATCGATGACATCCGGGGCGGTGAAGCCCGGGTCCCCGGAAAACACGGTGGGACCGATGTGCTCGACCCGCAGCGCGCGGTGCCCGCAGACGGTCCGCAGCCGGGCCACGATGCGCTGCGCCTGGTCGGCCCAGGTCGGATCCGCCGGCACCGTCTCCGTCGGGAACGGCACGGCGCGGCCGGCTTCGATGTTCGCCGCGAACGGCGCGATGCGCCGCTGCCACAGTTCACGGGCCTGCGCGGCCAGGTCGTCGGCGGTGCCGTGATTCTCCAGCCAGACGTCGGCCACCACCCGGCGCTGCTCCTCGGTGGCCTGGGCGGCGATCCGGGCCCGGGCGTCGGCTTCGGGCATGCCGCGCGACCCGGTGAGCCGGGCCACCCGCACCTCCTCGTCGGCGTGCACGACGACGACCAGCGGGAACAGCGGCGCCATCTGGGATTCGACCAGCAGCGGGATGTCCTCGACGACGATCGCGTCAGCGCCGGCCGCGTCGATCAGCTCCTGTCGACGCCGCGCCACCAGCGGGTGCACGATCCCGTTCAGGGTGGCGCGCTTGTCGTCGTCGCTGAACGCGATCGCCGCCAGCGCCGGGCGGTCCAGCGCCCCGTCGGGCAGCAGAATGCCCGGCCCGAAGGCCGTCACCAAGCCGGCCAGGCCTTCGGTGCCGGGTTCCACCACCTCGCGGGCGATGACGTCCCCATCGACGACGATGCCGCCACATTCAGCGAATGTGGCGGCAACCGTCGATTTACCGGCGCCGATGCCGCCGGTCAGACCGATACGCAGCATCAAGCAGCCAGGTCAGCCGTTATCAGGCGTTCCCGGCGAGCTTCTCCCGCAGCGCGGCGAGCTGCTCGTCGCTGGCCAGCGAACCACCGGCCGGAGCGTCGTCGCGGTGCGAACCGTTGGACACCCGCGAGGACTCGGCGTGCGCGACCTCGGCGAACTTCTCCATCTGCGCGGTGTGCATCTTGTGCCGGCGCTCGGCCTCCGCGTAGCGGGCCTCCCACTCGGTGCGCTGCTTGTCGAAGCCCTCGAGCCACTCGTTGGTCTCGGCGTCGAAGCCCTCCGGGAAGATGTAGTTGCCCTGCTCGTCGTAGCTGTCGGCCATGCCGTACTTCGAGGGGTCGAACTCCTCGGTGTAGTCCTCGTTGGCCTGCTTGAGGCTCAGCGAGATCCGGCGACGGTCCAGGTCGATGTCGATGACCTTGACCATGGCGTCGTCGCCGACGGCCACGACCTGGTCCGGCACCTCGACGTGCTGCTCAGCCAGCTCGGAGATGTGCACCAGGCCCTCGATGCCCTCCTCGACGCGGACGAACGCACCGAACGGCACCAGCTTGGTGACCTTGCCCGGCACGATCTGGCCGATCGCGTGGGTGCGGGCGAAGTGGCGCCACGGGTCTTCCTGGGTGGCCTTGAGGCTCAGCGAGACGCGCTCGCGGTCCATGTCCACGTCGAGGACCTCGACGGTGACCTCGTCGCCGACCTGCACGACCTCGGACGGGTGGTCGATGTGCTTCCAGGACAGCTCGGAGACGTGCACCAGGCCGTCCACGCCGCCCAGGTCGACGAACGCGCCGAAGTTGACGATCGAGGAGACGACACCCTTGCGGACCGCGCCCTTGACCAGCTGGTTGAGGAACTCGCTGCGCACCTCGGACTGGGTCTGCTCCAGCCAGGCGCGGCGGGACAGCACCACGTTGTTGCGGTTCTTGTCCAGCTCGATGATCTTGGCCTCGATCTCCTTGCCGATGTACGGCTGGAGGTCGCGGACCCGGCGCATCTCGACCAGCGAGGCGGGCAGGAAGCCGCGCAGCCCGATGTCGAGGATCAGGCCGCCCTTGACGACCTCGATGACGGTGCCCTTGACGGCCTCGTCCTTCTCCTTGAGCTCCTCGATCGTGCCCCAGGCGCGCTCGTACTGGGCGCGCTTCTTGGACAGGATCAGCCGGCCCTCTTTGTCCTCCTTGGTGAGGACCAGCGCCTCGACCTCGTCGCCGACGGAGACGACCTCGTGCGGGTCGACGTCGTGCTTGATGGAGAGCTCGCGGGACGGGATGACGCCCTCGGTCTTGTAACCGATGTCGAGCAGGACCTCGTCCCGGTCAACCTTGACGATGGTTCCCTCGACGATGTCGCCATCGTTGAAGTACTTGATCGTTTTGTCGATAGCAGCGAGGAAATCCTCGGCCGAGCCGATGTCGTTGATGGCTACTTGCGGCGAGGTCACGGTGGGACTTGGCATGTGTTGAGTTGCTCCGGACAGGTGAGGTCGTAGGGACAAAAGCTTTATTGGGTGCATGCCTGGGCATGCCTGCGGCCCGCGACCTGAGGGCGGACCACCTACCGAGGCTACTCGACACGTTGCACGCTGGACAAACCGGCTACGCTGCGTCGCTATGCGTCAGATGCGGATCCGCCCGCGGGCGGTCGGAGCACCGCGCACCGTGATCGTCCTGCTCGCCATCGTCACCGGGTTGCTGCTGCTGTTGTTCACTGCGGCCAACCCGGGCGGCACGCTCGTCGCGCTGGTGCTGGCGAGCCTGGCGATGCTGGTGGTACTGGCCTGCTACCGGTGGCTGGACCGTTGGGAACCGGAACCGCGCCGCCTGCTGCAGTTGGCCTTCCTGTGGGGCGCATCGGTGGCGGTGGTGCTGGCGGTGGGTCTGGAGACCTTCGGATCCCATGTGGCCACGGTGCGGCCGCTGGTGTCGAAGACCTTCGACGTGGCGGCGATCCAAGCGCCGTTCATCGAGGAGGCCGCCAAGGGGCTCTTCCTGCTGATCATGCTGACCGGCCGGCGGCGTCATCAGTTGAACTCGCTGACCGACTGCATGGTCTACGCCGGTATCACCGCGGTCGGGTTCGCCTGGATGGAAGACATCGTCTACATCGCGCCCGCCGACTCTCCCGACAAGATGGCCGTCGTGGCCATTGCCCGGCTGATCTTCGGGCCGTTCGCCCACCCGCTGTTCACCACGATGACCGGAATCGGCGTGTTCTTCGCGCTGCAGCGGCGTTCGTTCTGGTCCAAGGCCGTCGTGATCCTGCTCGGTTACCTCGCCGCGGTGGTCATGCACGCGTCGTGGAACGCCTCCCTGACCCTCGGCAACGCCAAGCTCTTCCTGGTCACCTACCTGTTCTGGATGGTGCCCATCTTCCTGCTGATGGTGGTGCTGGCCGTCCTGAGCCGGCGGCACGAACAGCATCTGGTCGCCGCGAAGCTCCCCGGGATGGTGACGGGCGGTCTGATCAGCCCCAACGAGGCCACCTGGCTGGGATCGATCCGCTGCCGCAAGCTGGCGATCCGCGAGGCGAAACGGATCGGGGGCCGGCCCGCCGCCAAGACCGTCAAGACATTCGCCGCGTCGGTGGTCGAGTTGGCGTTCGTGCGGGAACGCATCGACCGCGGTTTCGGCGACCCCGAGGTGTTCGCGTTGCAGCACGAGGACGCCTACGGGGTGGTCGCGGCCCGGGCCGCGGCGCCGGTGCTGCACACCATGGCCGGATACCGGTCGCCGCTGCCGGCCTGGGGCTGACCGGCCTCCCCGGTCTCGTTGACTCTGCGTCCAAGGCGGAAAAGTTCGAGAAGGCGGCGCCCTCAGCGCAGAGTCAACGTGGCGGACTGACTAGTGCGCGGCCGCGTCCCAGCTGTGCCCGTAGCCGACGGCGACCTCCAGCGGCACGTCCAGCGGGTAGGCGCCGCCCATCTGTTCGCGCACCAGCGCCTCCAGCCGCTCATGCTCACCCTCGGCGACCTCGAACAGCAGCTCGTCGTGCACCTGCAGCAGCATCCGAGACCGCAGGCCCGACGCGGCCAGCGCGCGGTCGACGTTGATCATCGCGACCTTGATGATGTCGGCGGCGCTGCCCTGGATCGGCGCGTTGAGCGCGGCCCGCTCCGCGGCGTCCCGGACCTGCCGGTTGTGGCTGTCCAGTTCCGGCAGGTAGCGCCGCCGGCCCAGCACGGTTGAGGTGTAGCCGTCCTTGCGGGCCTGCTCGACGACCGCGTGCAGATAGTCGCGCACCTTGCCGAACCGGGCGAAGTAGGCGTCCATCTGCTCTTTGGCCTCCTCGGTGGAGATCTTGAGCTGCTGGGCCAGCCCGTACGCACTCAGCCCGTAGGCCAGGCCGTAGGACATCGCCTTGACCCGACGGCGCAGATCGGGGGTGACCTCGTCGATCGGCACGCCGAACGCCCGAGACCCGACGAACGAGTGCAGGTCCTCGCCGGTGTTGAACGCCTCGATCAGCCCCTCGTCGTGCGACACGTGCGCCATGATCCGCATCTCGATCTGGCTGTAGTCCGCGGTCATGAGCGCCGCATAGCCGTCACCCACCACGAACGCATCCCGGATCAGCCGACCGGCCTCGGTGCGGACCGGGATGTTCTGCAGATTCGGTTCGGTCGATGACAGTCGTCCGGTCGCGGCGATCGTCTGGTTGAGGGTGGTGTGAATTCGACCGTCTGCGGCCGTCGCTTTCAGCAGCCCGTCGACGGTCACCTTCAGCCGGCTGGCGTCCCGGTGCTCCAGCAGGTGCTCCAGAAACGGGTGACCGGTCTTGTCGAACAGGATCTGCAGTGCGTCGGCGTCGGTGGTGTACCCGGTCTTGGTCTTCTTGGTCTTCGGCATGCCGAGTTCGTCGAAGAGCACCACCTGTAGCTGTTTGGGTGAGCCGAGGTTGATCTGCTTGCCGATCACCGCGTAGGCGGCTTCGGCGGCGTCGCGGATCCGGTCGCCGAACCGGCTCTGCAACTCCCCCAGCCGGTCCAGGTCGACGGCGATCCCGACGGCTTCGATGCCGGCGAGCACCCGCTGCAGCGGCAGTTCGATGTCGTCGAGCAGTGCCGCGGAGTCGATGCGGGCCAGTTCGGCGTCGAGCGCGTCGGCCAGGTCGACGACGGCCCGGGCCCGCAGGATCGCGGTCTGGGCCGCCTGCGGATCCTCATCGACGTCATCAAGCAGCGAAAGCTGTTGGTCCTCAGCGTTTTCCACCCGCAGTTCCCGCCGCAGATAGCGCACCGCGAGGTCGTCGAGGTTGAAGCTGCGCTGCCCGGGCCGGACCAGGTAGGCCGCGAGCGCGGTGTCGCAGGTGACCCCATTGAGTGTCCAGCCGCGCCCGGCCAGGTCGTGCATCGCCAGCTTCGCCTCATGCAGTGCCTTGGGTTTGCTCGCATCGGCGAGCCAGGCGCTCAGCGCCGCGTCGTCGTCTCCGGTCAGCGTCGCGGTGTCCAGGTAGCCGCCCTCGCCGTCGGCGGTGGCGATCGCCAGTGCGGTCGCGTCGCTGTCGAAGCTGCGGTGGCTGCCGGTGACCGCCAGCCCGCAGCGGCGGCCGTCCGCGGTGTGCTCGGCCACCCAGGCCGCGACCGTGCCGGGCGCCAGCAGGCCGCCGCGCACGTCGAAACCCTCGTCGGCCTCCGGCTCGATCGTGGACAGCGTTTCGAACAGCCGGTCGCGCAGCACCCGGAACTCCAGCTCGTCGAAGAGCCGGTGGATCTGCTCGCGGTCCCACGGCTGCAACTGCAGATCGTCAGGGGTCTGCGCCAGCGGCACGTCGCGCACTAGATCGGTGAGCTCCCGGTTGAGCAGCACGGTGGACAGGTTGGCGCGCAACGATTCTCCGACCTTGCCTTTCACCACGTCGGCGTGGTCGACCAGGCCCTGCAGCGAGCCGTACTCAGTGATCCACTTCGCGGCGGTCTTCTCGCCGACGCCCGGGATGCCCGGCAGGTTGTCGCTCGGGTCGCCGCGCAGCGCGGCGAAGTCCGGGTACTGGGTGGGGGTCAGGCCGTACTTCTCGACGACGGCGTCCGGGGTGAACCGGGTCAGGTCGCTGACGCCCTTGCGCGGGTAGAGCACGGTCACGTCGTCGGTGACCAGTTGCAGCGCGTCACGGTCACCGGTGACCACCAGCACCTGGTAGCCCTCGTTCGCGGCCCGGGTCGTCAGCGTGGCGATGAGGTCGTCGGCCTCGTAGCCCGCCTCGGCGAGGACCGTGATGCCCAGTGCCGCAAGCACTTCCTTGGCGACGTCGATCTGGCCGCGGAACTCGTCGGGGGTCGCCGAACGGTTGGCCTTGTACTCCGGGTAGCGCTCGGAGCGGAACGTCTGGCGCGACACGTCGAAGGCTGCCGCGACATGGGTGGGCGTCTCGTCGCGCAGCAGGTTGATCAGCATCGAGGTGAATCCGTACACCGCGTTGGTGGTCAGCCCGCTCTGCGTCTTGAAGTTCTCCGCCGGTAGGGCGAAGAACGCCCGGTAGGCCAGCGAGTTTCCGTCCAGCAGCAGCAGCGTGGGCTTGGCCTGCGTGTCGGGCGCAGCATCGGTCGGGGCGGTCTTGGCTGGGCTCACCCGACCAACTCTAGGCACCCGGGGCCAGCACCCGACGGCGCCGGTCAAACTGCAACACGTTTCAGTTTTGCGTTCGCTTGGCGGTAGGCTGACCGGGTGCCAGCAGCTACCTCTCAGCCCGCCATCGACGGGTGGTTCGCCACCGACGAGGCCGGCCTCCCCCACCTGATCGGTGCCAAGTGTCCGCAGTGCGGCACGTACGTCTTCCCGCCGCGGGAGAACAACTGCCCCAACCCCGCCTGCGACGGCGACGTGCTGGAGCCGGTCGCGCTGTCCCGGCGCGGCACGATCTGGAGCTACACCGAGAACCGGTACTCCCCGCCGGCGCCGTACCCGGCCAGCGAACCGTTCGAGCCGTTCGCGATCGCCGCGGTCGAACTCGAGGCCGAGGGGCTGATCGTGCTGGGCAAGGTCGTCACCGGCACCCTGGCCGCAGACCTGAAGGTCGGCATGGAGATGGAACTGACCACCATGCCGCTCTACACCGACGACGACGGCGTCGAGCGCACCGTCTACGCCTGGAAGAAGGTGGGCGCATGACCCCGCAGCCGCTGTACATCCTCGGTGCGGGCATGCACCCGTGGGGCAAGTGGGGCCGCGACTTCACCGAGTACGGGGTGATCGCCGCCCGTGCCGCCCTGGCCGACGCCGGCCTGGACGCCACCGCGATCCAGTTCATCGCCGGCGCGGACACCATCCGCAACGGCTACCCCGGCTTCATCGCCGGTTCCACGTTCGCCCAGAAGCTGGGCTGGAACGGGGTGCCGGTGTCCTCGTCGTACGCGGCCTGCGCCTCGGGTTCGCAGGCGCTGCAGAGCGCCCGGGCCCAGATCCTGGCCGGGTTCTGCGACGTGGCCCTGGTGATCGGCGCCGACACCACCCCCAAGGGCGCCTTCGCCCCGGTCGGCGGCGAGCGCAAGAACGACCCGGACTGGCAGCGCTTCCACCTGATCGGCGCGATGAACCCGGTGTACTTCGCGCTGCTGGCGCGCCGCCGGATGGACCTCTACGGCGCCACCTCCGAGGACTTCGCCCAGGTGAAGGTGAAGAACTCCCGGCACGGGTTGAGTAACCCGAATGCCCGCTACCGCAAGGAGTCCGCGGTGGCCGACGTGCTGGCCAGCCCGGTGGTCTCCGACCCGCTGCGCCAGCTGGACATCTGCGCCACCTCCGACGGCGCCGCGGCGCTGATCGTGGCCAGCGCCGAGTTCGCGAAGAAGCATCTCGGGTCGTTGGACGGGGTTCCGTCGGTGCGGGCGGTGTCCACCGTGACCCCGCAGTACCCGCAGCACCTGCCCGAACTGCCGGACATCGCAACGGATTCCACCGCGGTGGTGCCGGGTTCAGACCGGGTGTTCAAGGATCAGATCCTGGATGCCGCCTACGCCGAGGCTGGTATCGGGCCGGAGGACGTCAGCCTGGCCGAGGTCTACGACCTGTCGACCGCGCTGGAGATCGACTGGTACGAGCACCTGGGCCTGTGCGCCAAGGGTGAGGGCGAGCAGCTGCTGCGTAGCGGTGCGACGACGATCGGTGGCCGGGTTCCGGTGAACCCGTCGGGCGGGCTGGCATGCTTCGGCGAGGCGATCCCGGCGCAGGCGATCGCCCAGGTGTGTGAGCTGACCTGGCAGCTGCGCGGCACCGCAACCGGCCGGCAGGTCGAGGGCGCCACCGTCGGTGTCACCGCAAACCAGGGCCTGTTCGGGCACGGTTCGTCGGTGATCGTCGCCAAGTAGTTTCGCCAACGTGCAGAGTTGTCCACCCCCACCTGGGGAAACGCCGGACAACTCTGCACGCTCGCGGGAGACGGTCACCGTCAAGGTCAAACCCGGCAGCCGCAAGGGGCCGCTGGTGCAGACCGACGCCGACGGCCTCACCGTCTACGTGCGGGAACCCGCCGTCGAGGGCAAGGCCAACAAGGCGGTGATCCGGCTGCTGGCAGAGCATTTCGGGGTGCCGCCGAGCCGGGTGGAACTGGTCTCCGGGCCGGGCGCCCGCATCAAGCGGTTCCGGATCGGCCGCTGATCAGTCCTTGGCGTCCGGTTCCGGTTTGGGCAGCATCTCCTCCAGGGCCGCCCGGGTGATCCGCCGGAAGGCGCGCCGCGGCCGGTTGGCGTCGAGGATCGCTACCTCCAGGGTGCCCGGGCCGAGATTGCGCGGCTCCGAACCGTTCCCGGTGTCGGTCTTCTTCAACGCCTCGACCGCCAGGTGCAGGGCGTCGGCCAGCGCGGCGTTCTCGGTGTAGGACTCCTTGAGTGCGGTGATGATCGGCTCGGTGGTACCGCCCATCACGACGAAGTGCGGTTCGTCGGTGATCGACCCGTCGTAGGTGATCCGGTACAGCTCAGGCGGTTTCGTCTGCCCCTCGTAGGCGACCCCGGCGACGCACAACTCCACCTCGTAGGGCTTGGCCTGCTCGGTGAAGATGGTGCCCAGCGTCTGCGCGTAGACGTTGGCCAACTGTCGCGCGGTGACGTCCCGCCGGTCGTAGGCGTACCCGCGGGTGTCGGCGAACTGGATGCCGCCGCGGCGCAGGTTCTCGAACTCGTTGATCTTGCCCGCCGCGGCGAACCCGACCCGGTCGTAGAGTTCGCTGATCTTCTGCAGTGAGCGCGAAGGGTTTTCGGCGACGAACAGCACCCCGTCGGCGTAGGCCAGCGCGATCACGCTGCGCCCGCGGGCGATACCCTTGCGCGCCAGCTCGCTGCGCTCCCGCATCGCCTGCTCGGGCGAGATGAAGTACGGGAAGCTCATTTCTTGGCGCCCTTCGACTTCGGTGCCGGTGTGGCGGAATCATCGGTGCGAGTTCGGCTTTCGACGACACCGCGGGCGATGTCGGCGATCTTCTGCTCGGCCACGGCGACGGCGCCGTCGGCGTCGATGGTCACCGCGGTCGGGTAGATGCCGCGTACCAGATCCGGTCCGCCGGTGGCGGAGTCGTCGTCGGCGGCGTCGTAGAGCGCTTCGATCGCGACCCGCAGCGCCGAATCCGCATCGGCCACCTGCGCGTACAGCTTCTTCATCGACGACTTGGCGAAGATCGACCCGGATCCGACCGCCTGATAGCCCTCGCCCTCGATGTTCCAGCCGCCGGCCGCGTCGAACGACACGATGCGGCCCGCGTGCTGCTGGTCGGCGTCGTCGATGTCGTAACCGGCCAGCAGCGGCAGCGCCAGCAGCCCCTGCATCGCCGCACCGAGGTTGCCGCGCACCATGATCGCCAACCGGTTCACCTTGCCGGCGAAGGTCAGCGGCACGCCCTCGAGCTTCTCGTAGTGCTCCAGTTCGACGGCGTAGAGCCGGGCGAATTCGACGGCGACCGCCGCAGTGCCGGCGATGCCGGTCACCGTGTAGTCGTCGGTGATGTAGACCTTCTGGATGTCCCGGCCGGCGATCATGTTGCCCTGCGTGGAACGCCGGTCCCCGGCCATCAGCACGCCGCCCGGGTATTTCAGCGCGACGATCGTGGTGCCGTGCGGCAGGTCCGCGCTCGCCCCGGAACGCAGGTCCACCGCGGCAGTCGGCAACAACTCCGGCGCCTGACGACGCAGGAAATCCGAGAACGACGACAGGTCTACCGAATTGGACGGGAACACCGAGGCCGCGGAGTTGCCGGGCAGCCGATCACGATACGACCAGCTCACTGGCCGCCCTTTTGGACGTACGCCCGCACGAAGTCCTCCGCGTTCTCCTCCAGCACGTCGTCGATCTCATCGAGCAGGTCGTCGGTCTCCCCGGCCAGCTTCTCGCGACGCTCCTGACCTGCGGCAGCGCCGCCGGTGGGTTCGTCGTCGTCGCCCCCGCCACCGCCGCGCTTCGTCTGCTCCTGAGCCATCGCTGCCTCCTGCATCTGTATCGGCGGTGCACCAGGCGCACGCCGGTTTCTTCACCCTACCGCCCGGTGCCGACGTTGCCCCGGGTCTACGTCGTGAGTTGAGCGACGAGTTGAACCGCGTTGTCGACCGAGTCCAACAGCGCGCCGACGTGGGCTTTGCTGCCACGCAGCGGTTCCAGGGTGGGGATGCGCACCAGCGACTCGCCGCCCAGGTCGAAGATCACCGAGTCCCAGCTGGCCGCGGCGATATCGGCCCCGAACCGCCGCAGACATTCGCCGCGGAAGTAGGCGCGGGTGTCGGTGGGCGGATTGTGCACGGCGTCGAGCACCTGCTGCTCGGTGACCAGCCGCTGCATCGAGCCGCGGGCGACCAGCCGGTTGTAGAGCCCCTTGTCCAGGCGCACATCGGAGTACTGCAGGTCGATCAGGTGCAGTCGCGGCGCCGACCAGGTCAGGTTCTCCCGCTGCTTGAAACCTTCCAGGAGACGCAGTTTGGCCGGCCAGTCCAGCAGGTCGGCGCATTCCATCGGATCGCGCTCCAGCTGATCGAGCACCCGGGCCCAGGTCTCGACGACGTGCGTGGCCCGCGGGTCGGGGTCGCGGGCGTCGACCAGCTTCGACACCCGTTCCAGGTAAATCCGTTGCAGCGCAAGCGCGGTCATCTCGCGGCCGTCGGCCAGCGCGACGGTGGCCCGCAGTGACGGGTCCCGGCTGATCACGTGCACGGCGCGCACCGGGCGAGCCAGGGTCAGATCCGACAGGTCGATCCCGCGCTCGGGGCCCTCCTCGATGAGATCGAGCACCAATGCGGTGGTGCCGACCTTGAGGTAGGTCGACATCTCGGCCAGGTTGGCGTCGCCGATGATGACGTGCAGCCGGCGATATTTGTCGGCGTCGGCGTGCGGCTCGTCGCGGGTGTTGATGATGCCGCGCTTGAGGGTGGTCTCCAGCCCGACCTCGACCTCGATGTAGTCGGCGCGCTGCGACAGCTGGAAACCGGCCTCGTCACCGGCCGGACCGAGACCCACCCGACCGGACCCGGTGATCACCTGCCGGGACACCAGGAACGGGGTCAACCCGGTGATGATCGACGAGAACGGCGTCTGCCGGCTCATCAGATAGTTCTCGTGGGTGCCGTAGGAGGCGCCCTTGTTGTCGATGTTGTTCTTGTACAGCTGCAGCTTCGCCGCGCCCGGCACGCTGGCGACGTAGCGCGCGGCGGCCTCCATCACCCGTTCACCGGCCTTGTCCCAGATCACCGCGTCGAGCGGGTCGGTGACCTCCGGCGCGGAGTACTCCGGGTGGGCGTGGTCGACGTAGAGCCGGGCACCGTTGGTGAGGATCATGTTGGCCGCCCCGACCTCGTCGGCGTCGATGATCGGAGCGGGCCCGGTCGAGCGACTCAGGTCGAACCCGCGGGCGTCGCGCAGGGGCGATTCCACCTCGTAGTCCCAGCGGGTGCGTTTGGCCCGCGGCAGCCCGGCGGCGGCGGCGTAGGCGAGCACGGCCTGCGTCGAGGTGAGGATCGGATTCGCGGTCGGATCCGACGGCGAGGCGATACCGTATTCGACTTCGGTCCCGATGATCCGCTGCATCGCTCCAGCCTAGGCGAGAGCGCGGGGGTGACTCCCACTGGCGACCCACTGCCGCGAACGTGCAGAACTGTCCGGCCCCACCCGGGGCTTCGCCGGTGAAGTGTGCACGCTCGCGGCGATACGGTCCTACAGGTACTGGCCCAGGTTGGATTCGGTGTCGATGGCGCGGCTGGCACTCGAACTCTTGCCGGTGACCAGCGTGCGGATGTAGACGATCCGCTCGCCCTTCTTACCCGAGATCCGCGCCCAGTCATCAGGATTGGTGGTGTTGGGCAGGTCCTCGTTCTCGGCGAATTCGTCGACGATCGAGTCCAGCAGGTGCTGGATGCGCAGGCCCGGCTGACCGGTCTCCAGCACCGATTTGATCGCGTTCTTCTTCGCCCGGTCGACGACGTTCTGGATCATCGCCCCGGAGTTGAAGTCCTTGAAGTACATGACTTCCTTGTCACCGTTGGCGTAGGTGACCTCCAGGAACCGGTTGTCGTCGATCTCGGCGTACATCCGGTCGACGACCTTCTCGATCATCGCCTTGATGCACAGCGTCCGGTCGCCGCCGAACTCGGCGAGGTCGTCGGCGTGCACCGGCAGATCCACGGTCAGGTACTTGGAGAAGATGTCCTGCGCGGACTCGGCGTCCGGGCGCTCGATCTTGATCTTGACGTCGAGGCGGCCGGGCCGCAGGATCGCCGGGTCGATCATGTCCTCGCGGTTGGAGGCGCCGATCACGATGACGTTCTCCAGGCCCTCGACACCGTCGATCTCGCTCAGCAGCTGCGGAACGACCGTCGTCTCCACGTCCGAGGAGACACCGGTCCCGCGGGTGCGGAAGATCGAGTCCATCTCGTCGAAGAACACGATGACCGGGGTGCCCTCCGACGCCTTCTCCCGGGCACGCTGGAAGATCAGCCGGATGTGCCGCTCGGTCTCGCCGACGAACTTGTTCAGCAGCTCTGGGCCCTTGATGTTGAGGAAGTACGACTTGGCCTCATGCGAGTTGTCGCCGCGCACCTCGGCCATCTTCTTCGCCAGCGAGTTGGCGACCGCTTTGGCGATCAGCGTCTTGCCGCAGCCGGGCGGGCCGTAGAGCAGCACGCCTTTGGGTGGGCGCAGCGCGTACTCCCGGTAGAGCTCCTTGTGCAGGAACGGCAGCTCCACCGCGTCGCGGATCTGCTCGATCTGCCGGCCCAGGCCACCGATGTCGCTGTAGCTGACGTCGGGCACCTCCTCGAGCACCAGGTCTTCGACCTCGGCCTTGGGGATACGCTCGAAGGCGTAGCCGGCCTTGGTGTCCACCAGCAGCGAGTCGCCGGGGCGCAGCTTGCGGGGACGCCGGTCGTCGGCGGCGGCGTCCGGAATGGTCTCGGGCAGGTCCTCGGCGACCAGCGGCTCGGCCAGCCAGACGATGCGCTCCTCATCGGCGTGGCCCACCACCAGTGCGCGATGCCCGTCGGCCAGCACCTCGCGCAGGGTGGAGATCTCCCCCACCGACTCGAACGCGCCGGCCTCGACGACGGTCAGCGCCTCGTTGAGCCGGACGGTCTGGCCCTTGTGCAGGGTTTTCGCGTCGATGTTCGGCGAGCAGTTCAGCCGCATCTTGCGGCCCGAGGTGAACACGTCGACGGTGTCGTCGTCGTGGACGGCCACCAGCACGCCGTACCCGCTCGGCGGCTGACCGAGCCGGTCGACCTCCTCCCGCAGCGCGAGCAGCTGCTGCCGCGCGTCTTTGAGGGTGTCCATCAGTTTGGAATTGCGGGTGGTGAGCGACTCGATGTGCGCCTCGAGCTGACGCACGTCACGCCCGACCCGCGCGGTGCTGTGCGCGCCGGGTGCGCTGTCCAGTTGGTCCCGCAGCACCGCGGCTTCGCGGCGCAGTTCCTCGAGTTCTGCGAAGTCCTCGCCCGAAGCGGAAGCTCCGAAGCCCTCAGAACGCTCAGCGTCTCCCATGTGCTCCATAGTGCGCTCCTTTCCCGAACTGGAAGTTGAAGCGAACGGCTACCTCAACGCTACCGGCCATTGTGCATTGGCGTGCGCACTGACAATCCGACACACCGGCCGCGCTGTTAGCCTGAGCGGGAAATCTCGTCACCGAAAGGACCGCGTTGACCGTGAAATCCCTAGCCACAGGTGTTGTCGCCGCCGCGATGATCGGTGCCGCCGGCACAGCTGTGAGCTGCCTGGCAACCGTCGCGCCCGCCGCCGCCGAGGCGCCTGCGGTGGTGTTCTTCGCGCCGATGCCGCTGGATCCGGCTGCCGCTGTGCCACAACCGGATCAGCTGACCGACGTCCTCAACACGCTGGCCGACCCGGGTATCCCCGCCGCCGGCAAGTCCAACCTCATCGAGGGCGGCCTCGGCCCGCTGGAGATGAGCGTGATGGACCGCAAGATGGCCAAGGGCGTGCAGAACGGCAAGTTCCCGCTGTCGATCAGCGTCGCCAACATCGCCCCGGCCGGAATCGGCGCGGCCACCGCCGACGTCACCGCGTCCGGCCCGAAGATGGAACCGCGCTCGGTCAACCTCAGGTTCGTCGACCAGGACGGCTGGAAACTGTCCAAGACCTCGCTGATGACGCTGTCGCAGATGACCTCGTCGAACTGATCGCGGCTGGATGCACCGGCAACGCGCAACCATCATCGCCGCCGCACTGGCGGCGGTGATCGGATTGTCCGGTTGCACGCATCACGCAGCGCCCACGCTGCCGCTCGACGAACCCGAGACAACCTCGGCGTCGGCGACCGAGCCGCCCGCGGGAGCGCTGCCCGCACCGGAGGCGCTGACCGACGTGCTGTACCGGCTGGCCGACCCGGGGGTTCCCGGCGCCGACAAGTTGACCCTCATCGAGGGCACGCAGCCCGCCGATGCCGCCACCATCGACCGGTTCAGCACCGCGTTGCGCGACGGCGGCTACCTGCCGATGACGTTCGGCGCGACCGACGTCACCTGGTCGAGTCGGTATCCGGGAAATGCGACCGCCGACGTCAGCATCACCACCAACAAGCCCGAGGGCAGCGAGTTCACCTTCCCGATGGAGTTCAAGCCCTATCAGGGCGGCTGGCAACTGTCCCGGCAGACCGCCGAGACGCTGCTGGCGTTCGGCAAGGCGCACGCCCCGGCCACCCCCACCCCGTGACCATGTGGATCGGCTGGCTGGAATTCGACGTGCTCCTCGGTGACGTGCACTCGCTCAAACAGAAACGGTCCGTGGTGCGTCCGATCATCGCGGAGTTGCAGCGTAAGTTCACGGTGTCGGCCGCCGAGACGGATTCGACCGATCTGCACCGACGCAGCGGCATCGGAGTGGCGGCGGTCTCCGGCGACCGCGGCCATCTGGTGGACGTGCTGGATGCGGTCGAACGATTGGTGGCCGCGCGTCCCGAGATCGAACTGCTGTCAGTGCGCCGCGGCATGAGCCGCAGCGACGACTGACGGCACCTCAGTCAGGTCTGCTTGCGGCGGCGCCGCACCGGCGCGACCGCGCCCGGCGCAAGGCGGCGCACCGAGACCAGAAACGCGGTGTGCCCGCGCATGTTGTGCTGCGGGCGCACCGCCAGCCCCACCACGTCCCAGCCGCGCTGCAGGGTCTCCCAGGACCGCGGCTCGGTCCAGCACTGCTGCGCGCGCAGCGCCTCGACCACCTGCGAAAGCTGCGTGACAGTAGCGACGTAGACGATCAGCACACCGCCGGGCACCAGCACCCGTGACACCGCGTCGAGCACCTCCCACGGCGCGAGCATGTCGAGTACCACCCGGTCGATCGAGCCGTCGGGCAGGTCGGTGTCGGAGATGTCGCCGAGCACCAGCCGCCAGTTGTCCGGCTCCCCGCCGAAGAACGTGTCGACGTTGCGGCGGGCGTGCACCGCGTGGTCGTCGCGCACCTCGTAGGAGATGACCTGCCCCTCGGAGCCCACCGCCCGCAGTAGCGAACAGGTCAGCGCGCCCGATCCGGCCCCGGCCTCCAGCACCCGGGCGCCGGGGAAGATGTCACCCTCGTGGACGATCTGCGCGGCGTCCTTGGGGTAGATGACCTGGGCTCCGCGGGTCATCGACATGACGTAGTCGGCCAGCAGCGGCCGCAGCGCCAGGAAGGCGTCACCGCCGACGGACTGCACCACGCTGCCCTCCGGCAGCCCGATCAGCTCGTCGTGGCCGATCGCCCCGCGGTGGGTGTGGAACTCCGTGCCGGCGGCCAGCACGATCGTGTAGCGCCGCCCCTTGGCGTCGGTCAGCTGAACCCGATCGCCTTCGCAGAACACCCCGGTCGTCGTCACGAACGTGCAGCCTACGCACCGGCTCCCCTGCGCCTGGCCTTAGGCTGGCTAACCATGTGTGCGACGACCGGCAGCTACTACCGTCGGGCCGGCACCGACGTCTTCGACTCCACCTCGCTGACCCGCAGCAACTGGGGCCCGAACCTGCAGCACGGCTCACCGCCGCTGGCCCTGCTCACCCGGGCCGCCGAAGACCTGATCGCCGGCACACCGATGCGCATCGCCCGGTTGAGCCTGGACATCCTCGGGGCGATCCCGGTGGCTCGGCTGCGGGTGCAGGCCCGGGTGCAACGGCCGGGACGGCGGATCTGCCTGCTCAGCGCTGCGATGTGCGTCGACGGGGACGACCGGCCGGTGGCGCAGCTCAGCGCGTGGGTACTGGCGACCAGCGACACCGCGGATGTTGCCGCCGACCGGCACCCGCCGCTGGTCGAGGGCCCCGTCCAGCCACCGCCGGACTGGTTCGGTAGGACCGCCGGGTACGCCCAATCCGTCGAGTGGCGGGTTCAGCCGGACAACGCCGACGGCACCGCAGTGGCCTGGTTGAAGCCGGTGGTGGCGCTGATCGACGACGAGGCGACGACGCCGCTGCAGCGGCTGGCGATGGTGGTCGACTCGGCCAACGGGGTCGGCGCAGCGCTGGACATGGACCGCTACACGTTCATGAACACCGACACCGTCGTGCACCTGCACCGGCTGCCGAGCGGCGACGACTTCGGGTTGCAGGCGCGGGCATCGGTGGGACCGGACGGTATCGGCGTGACCACCGCGGAGCTCTTCGACCGGACCGGGTTCATCGGCACGTCGGCGCAGACGATCCTGGTGCAGCAGCGCTGACGCGGCCGGCTCAGAACACCGGCGGCACCGGGCAGTGCAGCACGCCGCAGACGGTGCGCAGCAACTCCGACTCCTCCACGGTGAGAACCCGATCGGCCATCACGGTCGTCACGACGGCGGAGACCACGGCCGCCTTGTCGTTGCCTTCGAGCCCATCGATCACCGGCCACACCTGTTCGAGGACGGACACCCCGAGACCCGGCATGAACGGAATGCTTTGCTGCGGGTACGCCACCGCGATGCCCGCCTGGAACGCCGCGGCCGCGGCCTGCGGGTCGCTGTTGCCGGTCTGCGCCAGCACCGCGAGCAGGTTGCAGACGGCGCCCTGTGCCCCGGCCAGGTTCTGCCGTCGACTCTGCCATGGCGACCCGGAAGTCAGGGCCTCATGCAGATGCACGAAAACCAGTGTGCCGAGGCAGTATTCGAAGACGTCGACTCGCCCGTCGGCGTTGATCAGCTCACCGAGCACTGAGGTCATCAGTCGCGTCTCGGTCGCTGGGCGGCTCCGCAACGCGGGAAAGGCGATGGCCGCAACCGGCAGTCGCAGCTGCGGGTCGAGGTTGAGCAGTTCACCGGCGCAGCGCCACGCCTCGTCGGCCAGCGGCTTTCCATGATGCCGCGCGATGACGGTGTACTGGGCTTGGCGCACATCGGGTTTACGGTCGAACACCAGGCCGTAGATCAGCGGCACCACGGTGTCCGGGTTGTGGGCGAGATGGGCGATCCGCTGTGGAATCGCATCGCGCATCCGCGCGCCCGCCGCGTAGGAGGCGGCCGTCGGGTTGCCGACGGCCGCGGTGTAATCACCCGCGCTGCGCGGCCCGGGCGGCGGTGCCACCGAACCGCCGGCGAAGTTCATCTGCGCGTCCTCGGCCAGTCCGTTCGGCCGCTGGCGAGACCAGCGGCGACGCAGCGCTTCGAGGTTGCCGGCGGCGAAATCCGGTTCGAAGACCCGGATCCGGTCGAGCAACGGTGGGTGCGTCGCGTACAGCGAGGACAGCTTCATGCCCGCTCCGAACAGCATGTGGCTGACGTTCTCCACCTTGGCGCTGTTGAGCTGCGAGCCGGCTTCTAGACCGCCGATCTTCTTCAGCGCCCCGGTCAGGCCGCTGGCCTGCCGGGTGTATTGCACGGCTGAGGCGTCGGCGAGGTACTCCCGCTGCCGGGAGACCGCCGCTTTGATCAGCCGGCCGAAGAACACCCCGATCCAGCCCGCGGCCATGATCACCAGCCCGGCCAACCACAGCGGAATACCGTTGCCACGATCCCGGTCCCGACTGCTGCGCCCGTCGCCGGAGTAGTACAGCACCCGCCCGATCACCGCCAGTACCGTGATCCCGGCCAGCACGCCGATCAGCTTGAGGCTCAACCGCATATCGCCGTTGACGATGTGACTGAACTCGTGGGCGATCACGCCCTGCAACTCGTCGCGGTTGAGCATGTCGAGTGTGCCCTGGGTGACGCACACGACCGCGTCGGCCGGGGTGTACCCGGCCGCGAACGCATTGATCGCCGGTTCGTTGGGCAGGTGGTAGAGCACCGGGACCGGGGTGCTCGCAGCGATCGCGATCTCCTCGACGACGTTGCGATACCGCTTGAGTTGCGGGTCGTCCGGCATGTCCGGCACCCGCACGCCGCCGAGACTCTCGGCGACCTTGATCCCGCCGCCGTGCCGCAGCATCAGTGTCTGCACCACCGACACCGCACCGATCATCAGCAGCACGAAGACGCTGACAGCCAGCGTGACCAGAACGAGTTGCTCCGTCGTCACCGGTTGAGGCAGGGCCGACGTCGCGAACGCGACCAGTGGCACGTCCACCACCGCGGTGATCCCGAGCACCGCGAGGATGAACAGGAACACCATCCTTTTCGACGCCGCGCGGACCTTGCGCTGGCGCTCGAAGAAATCCATGGCGTGCGGTTAGAACTGCACGCGCGGAACCTCGCGCGTCTCCGGGCCGGCCTCCAGCGGCGCCGCCGCGGTGAAACCGAACGTTCCGGCGATCATGTTGGCGGGGAACACTTCCCGCTTGTTGTTGTACGCCAGCACCGCGTCGTTGTACGCCTGCCGCGCGAACGCGACCCGGTTCTCCGTCGACGTCAGCTCCTCGGACAGCTGCATCATGTTCTGGCTGGCCTTCAGATCCGGGTAGGCCTCGCTCAGCGCGAACAGCCGGCCCAGGGCACCGCTCAGCGCCTGCTCGGACGACGCCAGCTTCCCCATCGCCTCGGGGTCGCCGGGGTTGGCGCTGGCCGCGGCCTGCGCGGTGACGGCGGTGTTGCGCGCGGCGACGATCGCCTCCAGGGTGCCCCGCTCATGCGCCAGGTAGGCCTTGGCGGTCTCCACCAGGTTCGGGATCAGGTCGTGCCGTCGGGTCAACTGGACGTCGATCTGGGCGAAGGCGTTCTTGTAGCCGTTCCGAGCGCGCACCAACCCGTTGTAGACGCCGAGCACGCTGAAAACGACGAGCGCCAGGACGGCGATGACGACGATGACGGAAATGCTCATGCTCTCCACCTCTGCTCTCGATGCGCGACCGCGCGCCCTATCGTTTCACAGGTTGCGGATTAAGGCTTGCTACAGCACCGCGGTGACGGCGGCGATCGCGAACCCGCCCAGGGCGGCGACACTGTCCTCCAGCAGCGCGACCGGCAGGTCATGGCCGCCGTTCGCGGCGACCATCCGCTCCCGCAGACCCACGCCCACCAGTGCGCCGATCACCGCACCGATCATCGCCGCACCGAGGGCCGTCCAGGTGTAGTTCCAGGCGGTGCCCAGCACGGCTCCGGCGAACGCGCCCAGCAGGATTCGCGCGACGAACTGCACGGCGGCCGTGCGCCGGGGCACCCCGGGCAGCAGATCGACGACGAGTTCGGCGACGGCCAGCACTGTCAGCACGGCGACGGTCACCGGCCGGCTCAGCCACTCCGCCCAGGTGCCGTCCAGGTTGATCCAGTGCAGGGCGGCCGCCCACGCCATCACCGCCGGGGCGGTGAACGCCCGTAGACCGGCGACGGCGCCGATCAGCAGCGCCAGGGCCAGCACGTAGAAATGCGTCACCACAACCTCCCGGGCCATCCACGACGACAACCGGACGCTAACACGGCAGCTGCCGCGTCAGCGGCTCAACGGACACTGTTCAAAATCGGCAGAAGCGGATGTCCGAGGCCAGAATCGCCTTCGCGCCGATCGCGGCCAGCTCATCCATGATCGTGTTGACGCCGCGGCGCGGCACCAGCGCACGGACCGCCGCCCAGTCCGGATCGGCGAGCGGGGCGATGGTCGGCGATTCCAGACCCGGGGTGATCGCGGTGGCCGCGTCGAGTACCGAACGGGGGCAGTCGTAGTCCAGCATCAGGTACTGCTGGCCGAACACCACACCTTGCACGCGGGCGGCCAGCTGGTCGCGCGCCGCCGCGGTCTCGGCACTGCGGCCGTTGGGCTGTGCAGCTTCGATCAGCACCGCCTCGGAATCGCAGAGGGACTCACCGAACGCGACCAGTCCGTGCGCCCGAAGCGTGCGCCCCGAGCCGACGACGTCGGCGATCGCGTCGGCGACACCGAGTTGGATCGAGATCTCGACGGCGCCGTCGAGCCGGATGACGGTGGCCTCAATACCCATGGTGGCCAGGTCATTGCGGACCAGGTTCGGGTAGGCGGTGGCGATCCGCAGCCCGGCCAGATCGGTGACGGCCCAGTCCCGGCCGGCCGGTGCGGCGTAGCGGAAACTCGACGCGCCGAAGCCCAGCGCCAGCCGTTCGGCGACCGGGGCCCCGGATTCGGCGGCCAGGTCGCGCCCGGTGATGCCGAGATCCAGCTCGCCGGAGCCGACGTAGATGGCGATGTCCTTGGGCCGCAGGAAGAAGAACTCGACCTTGTTCGCCGGGTCGATGACGGTGAGGTCCTTGGCGTCGGTGCGACGCCGGTAGCCGGCCTCGGCCAGCACCTCGGCGGCCGCCTCGCTCAGCGCGCCCTTGTTCGGAACCGCGATACGCAACATGGCCGGGGTCACAGCTTCCGGTACACGTCGGCCAGGGTCAGCCCGCGGGAGAGCATCAGCACCTGCGTCCAGTACAGCAACTGGCTGATCTCCCCGGCCAGCGCGTCGTCGGACTCGTGTTCGGCGGCCAGCCAGACCTCGCCGGCTTCTTCGAGGATCTTCTTGCCCAGGGTGTGCACGCCCGCGTCCAGTGCGGCGACCGTGCCGCTGCCGGCCGGGCGGGTCCGCGCGCGCTCACCGAGTTCAGCGAACAGGGCTTCGAAGGTCTTCACGGGCAGCGATTGTTTCATGCCCCGACCGGCAAAGTCACGCCGGATTAGGCGTGGTCGGGCATGTCCTCCAGCGACACGCCCCGGGTTTCGCGGACCCAGCGCCACACGAACAGCCCCGACAGCAGCGCATTGAGGGTGTACGCGGCGAACGCGAGGCCCAGTGCTCCGCTGAGCACCGGGAACGTCGCCGCGATCACCCAGTTCGCCAGCCACTGTGCCGCGGCCCCCAGTCCGAGCGCGGCCGCCCGGATCCGGTTGGGGAACATCTCCCCCAGCAGCACCCACACCACCGGCCCCCAGGACACCCCGAACGCGATCACGAACAGGTTCGCCGCGACCAGGGCGACGGCCCCGGGCACCGGCGCCAGGTGCGGGGCGCCGTCGACGATCGGGGCGCGCGCGAACAGGACCGTCATGGTGGCCAGGGTGACGGTCATGCCCGCCGACCCGGCCAGCAGCAGCCGTCGTCGGCCGACCCGGTCGATCAGGCCGATCGCGACGACGGTGACGGCGACGTTCACCGCGTTGGTGGCGACGGTGATCGCGAACGACGAGCTCACCCCGAACCCGACGGCCTGCCACAGCACCGTCGAATAGAAGAAGATCACGTTGATCCCGACGATCTGCTGGAACACCGCCAGCCCCAGGCCCACCCAGACGATCGGGTACAGCCCGCCGCCCGGACGGTGCAGCACCCGCCACGACGGCGGCACCTCGTGGCCCAGCGTTTCGCGGATCGCGTCGACGGTGGCGTCGGCGTCACGTTCGCCGTACAGCAGCGCGATCACCCGGCGGGCCTGCGGAAGGCGTTGCACGGCAACCAGATGCCGCGGTGATTCCGGCAGGGTGATCGTCATTGCACCGTAGGCCAGCGCGGGAATCGCCTCGGCGAAGAACATCCACCGCCAGGCGGGCAGTCCGAGCCACAGGTCGGCGTCCGCGCCGCCGGCCAGCGCCATCAGCGCCCAACCCACCAGTGGCGCAACGAAAATGCCGCAGACGATCGCCAGCTGCTTCAGCGAGCCGAGCCGGCCGCGCAGCTGCGGCGGGGACACCTCCGCGATGTAGGCCGGTATCACCGCGGAGGTCACGCCGATGCCGAGGCCACTGATCACCCGGAAGACGACAAGCACCTCGATGTCGATGGCCAGGCCCGCACCGACCGCGCCGATCACGTACAGCGCGGCGGCCAGGCGCATCACCGCCAGCCGGCCGAGCCGGTCGGCGATCCGCCCGGTCAGGATCGCACCCACCGCGGCGCCCAGCAGCGACACCCCGGCGACCATGCCCAATACGACGGGGCCGATCACGAATTCGTCGCGGATCGCACCGATCGTGCTGTTGATCAGCGAGACGTCGTAGCCGAACACCAGCCCGCCGATCGCGGCGGCCGACGCGGCCCGAACTGCTACGCGTGCGTGCACAGCTGCGCGTGGACGTCCCGCAGATCCGCTACCGTCAGACCCGCCAGCGAGACGACGTGGTGCCGGCCCGGGCCGGTCGGGACCTCGATGTGGTTGGGCACCACCAGCACCGGGCAGCCCGCCGCTTCGGCGGCGGCGGTGCCGGTCACCGAGTCCTCCACGGCCAGGCAGTCCGCCGGCTCGATGCCGAGCAGTTCCGCCGCCCGCAGGTACGGGTCGGGGGCCGGCTTGCCACGCGGCACCTCGTCACCGCAGACGGTCGCCGTGAAGTAGTGCCGGCCGATGGTGTCGAACGCCCGCTCGGCGAGCGCCCGCGGGGTGTTGGTCACCAGTGCCATCGGAACGCCCTGGGCAGCAAGGGAGTCCAGCATCTCCCGGGCGCCGTCGCACCAGGGCAGTCCGGCGTCGAACAGGCCGGCGGTGTAGTCGTGCATCCAGTGCGCCGTCGCCGCCATCGCCGCCGGGTCCGGGATCAAGCCCAGGTCGTCGTAGACGATCCGCATGGTGTCCTGCGCACTGCCGCCGATCGTCGACTCGCGCACCGCGGGCGTCAGCACCCCGCCCAGGTGCGCGTACAGCGCCTCCATCGCGACGTCCCACAGCTTCTCGGAGTCGACCAGGGTGCCGTCCATGTCCCACAGCACCGCCCGCAACCCCGACATCAGGTGTTGAAATACTTGGCTTCGGGGTGGTGCAGCACGAAGGCGTCGGTGGCCTGCTCGGGATGCAGCTGGAACTCCTCGGAGAGCTCCACCCCGATGCGGTCCGGTTCCAGCAGCGCGACGTTCTTGGCGCGCTCCTCCAGGTTGGGGCAGGCTCCGTAGCCGAACGAGAACCGGGACCCGCGGAAGCCGAGCTTGAAGTACTCCTCGATGGTGTCGGGGTCCTCCGACGACATCGGCCGGTTGCCGGCGAACATCAGTTCGTCGCGGATCCGCCGGTGCCAGGTCTCGGCCAGCGCCTCGGTGAGCTGCACGCCCAGTCCGTGGACCTCCATGTAGTCCCGGTAGGAGTTCTTGGCGAACAGGTCGTTGGCGTAGTCGGCGATCCGGGGACCCATCGTCACCAACTGCACCGGCCAGACGTCGACCTCACCCCGCTCGACGGCCATCTCGCGGGACCGGATGAAGTCGGCGATGCACCAGAACCGGCCGCGCTGCTGACGCGGGAAGCTGTAGCGGAACCGCTCCGGTGCGTCCGGGCGCGGTTCGGTCAGCACGATGACCTCGTTGCCCTCGGAGACCACCGGGAAGTAGCCGTACACCACGGCTGCGGTCGCCAGCACCCCGTCGGTGGAGAGCCGGTCCAGCCAGTACCGCAGCCGCGGCAGGCCCTCGGTCTGCACCAGTTCGTCGTAGCTCGGGTCGTCCGGGCCGCCGCGGCCGCCGCGCAGGCCCCACTGGCCGCGGAAGACGGCGCGCTCGTCGAGGTGCTTGGCGAAGTCGGCGACGGCGAGGCCCTTGATCACCCGCGACCCCCAGAACGGCGGGACCGGGATCTCGTTGTCGGTGGCGACGTCGGAGCGCGCGGGCACCACCAGGTCGGCGGCCTCCTTGTCGCGGCGCTTGGCGGCGATCTCCAGGGACCGTTCGCGGCGGGCCCGACGTTCGGCCTTCTTCTCCCGGGCGGCGATCGCCTCCGGGCTGTTCGGGTCCAGTCCCCCGCCGCGCTTGACGGTCATGATGTCGTCCATCAGCCGCAGGCCCTCGAACGCGTCGCGGGCGTAGTGCACCTCGCCCTTGAAGATGTCGGCCAGGTCGTCCTCGACGTAGGCGCGGGTCAGCGCGGCGCCGCCGAGCAGCACCGGCAGTTCCTCGGCGACCCCGCGGTCGTTCATCTCCTCGAGGTTTTCCTTCATGACCACGGTGGACTTCACCAGCAGCCCGGACATCCCGACGACGTCGGCCTTCTTCTCCTTGGCCACGTCGAGGATGGTCGCGATCGGCTGCTTGATGCCGATGTTGATGACCTCGTAGCCGTTGTTGCTCAAGATGATGTCGACGAGGTTCTTGCCGATGTCGTGCACGTCGCCCTTGACGGTGGCCAGCACGATGCGGCCCTTGCCGGCGTCGTCCTCGGACTTCTCCATGTGCGGTTCCAGGTAGGCGACCGCGGCCTTCATCACCTCGGCGGACTGCAGCACGAACGGCAGCTGCATCTGCCCGGAGCCGAACAGCTCACCGACGGTCTTCATGCCGTTGAGCAGGTCGTCGTTGATGATCGCCAGCGGCGACTTCTGGCCCATCGCCTCGTCGAGGTCGGCTTCCAGCCCGTTGCGCTCGCCGTCGACGATGCGCCGCGCCAGCCGCTCCAGCAGCGGCAGCGCGGCCAGTTCGGCCAGCCGGGTCTCCTTGTTCGACGCCGCCGAGACGCCCTCGAACATCGCCATCAGTTCCTGCAGCGGGTCGTAACCCTCACGCCGGCGGTCATAGACCAGATCCAGGGCGCAGTTGCGCTGGTCTTCGGGGATCCGGCTGATCGGCACGATCTTCGAGGCGTGCACGATCGCCGAGTCCAGCCCGGCCTCCTGGCATTCGTGCAGGAACACCGAGTTGACCACCTGGCGGGCGGCGGGGTTCAGCCCGAACGAGATGTTCGACAGGCCCAGCGTGGTCTGCACGTTCGGGCGGCGGGACTTGAGCAGCCGGATCGCCTCGATGGTCTCGATGCCGTCCTTGCGGGACTCCTCCTGACCGGTGGCGATGGTGAACGTCAGGGTGTCGATCAGGATCGAGGATTCGTCGACGCCCCAGTTGCCGGTGATGTCGTCGATCAGCCGCTCGGCGATCGCCACCTTCTTCTCCGCGGTGCGGGCCTGACCCTCCTCGTCGATGGTCAGCGCCACCACCGCGGCGCCGTGCTCGGCGACCAGCTGCATCGTCTTCTGGAACCGGGACTCCGGGCCGTCGCCGTCCTCGTAGTTGACCGAGTTGATGATGCTGCGCCCGCCGAGGTGCTCCAGGCCGGCCCGCAGCACCGGGACCTCGGTGGAGTCCAGCACGATCGGCAGCGTGGACGCGGTGGCCAACCGGCTGGCGATCGCGGCCATGTCGACGGCGCCGTCGCGGCCGACGTAGTCCACGCACAGGTCGAGGACGTGGGCGCCGTCGCGGGTCTGGTCCTTGGCGATGTCGAGGATCTGCTGATAGTCCTCGGCCAGCATGGCGTCGCGGAACCCGCGCGAGCCGTTGGCGTTGGTGCGCTCCCCGATGACCAGGATCGAGTTGTCCTGACGCAGGGTGGTCATCGAGTACAGCGACGACGCCGCCGGCTCGTAGCTGATCTGCCGTTCAGCGGGCTTGACCGCCGCGACCGCCTGCGCGACCTGGCGGATGTGCTCGGGCGTGGTGCCGCAGCAGCCGCCGACCATCTGCAGGCCGAACTCGGTGACGAAGCCGGTCAGCGCCTCGGCGAGTTCCTCGGCGCCCAGCGGGTATTCGGCGCCGTTCTTGCCCAGCACCGGCAGCCCGGCGTTGGGCATCACCGACACCGGGATGCGGGCGTGCCGGGACAGGTAGCGCAGGTGCTCGCTCATCTCGGCGGGCCCGGTGGCGCAGTTCAGCCCGATCATGTCGACGCCGAGCGGTTCGATGGCCGTCAGCGCCGCGCCGATCTCACTGCCCAGCAGCATGGTGCCGGTGGTCTCCACGGTGACGTGGCTGATGATCGGGATGTGGCGGCCGGCCTGCTTCATGGCCCGGCGCGACCCGAGCACCGCGGCCTTGAGCTGCAGCAGGTCCTGGCAGGTCTCCACCAGGATCGCGTCGGCGCCGCCGTCCAGCATGCCCAGCGCTGCCTCGGTGTAGGCGTCACGGATCACCGCGTACTCGGTGTGACCCAGCGTCGGCAGCTTGGTGCCCGGTCCCATCGAGCCGAGCACGTAGCGCTTGCGGTCGGCGGTGGCGAACTCGTCGGCGGCCCGGCGGGCGATCGCGGTGCCCTTCTCGGACAGCTCGCGGATCTTGTCGGCGATGTCGTAGTCGCCGAGGTTGGACAGGTTGCAGCCGAACGTGTTGGTCTCGACCGCGTCGGCGCCGGCCTCCAGGTACGCGCGGTGAATGGTCTCCAGCACGTCGGGGCGGGTTTCGTTGAGGATCTCGTTGCAACCCTCAAGCTGCAGGAAGTCGTCCAGTGTCAGATCCGCTGCCTGCAGCTGCGTGCCCATTGCCCCGTCACCCACCAGGACCCGTTGGGACAGGACCGAGAGCAGGTCGGTGTCGTAGGCACGGTCATTTTGAGCAGTCACCTGGCAAGAATAGCGGTGCGATGAAAATCGCTGGTCGCGCATCGGCACGGCGGATCGGCGCAGGCCTTACCCTGACGGTGTGACCCGACCGGATGACGTCACCGTCCTGCCCGAACTGCACGGCACCATCGTGGTGGCCGCGTTCGAGGGCTGGAACGACGCCGGCGACGCGGCCAGTGACGCAGTGCAGCACCTCAACAACATCTGGGACGCCCGCCTGCTCGTCGAGATCGACGACGAGGACTACTACGACTACCAGGTCAACCGTCCGGTGATCCGGCAGGTCGACGGGGTGACCCGGGAACTGGTGTGGCCGTCGATGCGCGTCACGCACTGCCGCCCGCCGGGCAGCGACCGCGACATCGTGCTGATGCACGGGGTGGAACCGAACATGCGCTGGCGCACGTTCTGCGCCGAACTGCTGGAGATCATCGAAGAGCTCGACGTGGACACGGTGGTGATCCTGGGTGCGCTGCTGGCCGACACCCCGCACACCCGCCCGGTCCCGGTGTCCGGGGCGGCGTACTCCGCGGAATCAGCCGAGCGGTTCGGCCTGACCGAGACCCGCTACGAGGGGCCCACCGGCATCACCGGGGTTTTCCAGGACGCCTGCGTGGCGGCCGGCATTCCGGCGGTGACGTTCTGGGCGGCGGTGCCGCACTACGTGTCGCAGCCGCCCAACCCCAAGGCGTCGGTGGCGCTGCTGCGCCGGGTGGAGGACATCCTCGACATCGAGGTGCCCCTCGGTGACCTGCCCACCCAGGCCGAGGAGTGGGAACTGGCGGTCACCGAGATGGCCAGCGAGGACGACGAGATCGCCGAGTACGTGTCGACGCTGGAGCAGCGCGGCGACGCCGAGGTCGACGTCAACGATGCGCTGAGCAAAGTCGACGGCGACGCGCTGGCCGCGGAGTTCGAGAAGTATCTGCGGCGACGACGGCGGTGAGCGAGACCCAGTGCCCGGTCACCCGAGCGGAGGCTCGCGCAGCCGCTCTGAAGTGGGCCGACGATCCATCATCCGTCACCGAGATCGTCTACGACGCGTTCAACTCCGACGAGCGCAGCGGTGGTTACGCGTTCATTTGCGACCGCGGCTTGACCATCTGTGGCATCGACGGCGGTGCGCAGTGGTCGGTGGATCCTGGGGACGACGAGAGTAGGCGCGCCAAGATCGACCGCTATTGGCAGCAGTCCCAACACAACAATCGGCTGCTCCGCCTCGAAGACGTCAGCGATTACCACCGGGTCGCCATCGCCGCCCTAGTGGCGGGCGTGAAGAGCGTCGGTGATCTCCCTGCCGGAGCACGTTCCGGCGTGACCGATACCGCACAACTCGACTGGTTGTTGGTGCAGCTACGCCGACAGGCACCGGTATGCACCGAGGCCGCGGCGCTGCGCGCGCTGGCCCGCGTTGACTGGCTTCTCGAAACACCCGACCACGGTGACCGAGCCCATCCGTGCCCCGTCTGCGGCCATCCTGCGGTGGGAATAGCCTGGCATTTCATCACCGTCTGCGACGAGTGTTATCCGAATACGGCCTGCCGTGACGGGCGAGTAGTCACCGGTTACAACACCGAACTCATGGGCGGCTTCGAGATCGCGCACGTCGACGACGGCAGCATTTGCAATCATGGGGCGATCCGGATCGAGGGCCACCCGGTCCAGATGGGCGAGGCGAAGTTCGGCGGCGTGTTCGTCGGCGCCGATCCTGCCCGAGACGCCGACGCCGAGCGTGCGTAAACCAGGGAGTGCTACCCCTTCTCGATGCCCTTGGTGTAACTGCTGGTCGACCGGCCCAGCGCAGCGACCTCGGCGTCCATCCGCGGCATCAGCTCACCGGCCTGCTTGCCGATCTGGGCCTCGGCGAACGGGCTCGACAGCAGCGGCTTGAGCCAGCGGAACGCCCCCACCCAACCGGGGCAGTACACCCGGACACTGCGCTTCTCAATGCCCTTGACGAACGCATCCGCGCACGCCCCCACCGACGTGGTCTTGTTCAGCGGCCAGGGCAGTTTCGCGAGCATCTCCGCGGCGGTCGACAGGTCCTTCTTGGTGTCGCGGACCAGTGCGGTGTCGATCCAGGACATGTGCGCCGAGCCGACGGCCACCCCGCGACCGGCCAACTCCAGCCGCAGCGCGTTGGCGAGGTGCTCGGCCCCGGCCTTCGACGCGTCGTAGGGCAGCATCCCGGGTGCTGCGGTGAACGCCGCCAGCGACGACACCACCAGCACATACCCGCGCCGGTCGATGATCGACGGCAGCGTGGCCCGCACGGTGTTGAACACCCCGACCAGGTTGACGTCGATGACCTGCCGGAACGCCGCCGGGTCCACCCCGAGCACCGAGCCGTAGCTGGCGATGCCGGCGTTGGCCACCACCGCGTCGATGCCACCGAACTTCTCGATGCCGGCTGCCGCGGCCGCCTCCATCGCCTCAAGGTCGCGCACGTCGGCGGCCACGGTCAGCACCCGGTCGCCGCCGAGTTCGTCGGCGACGGCCTTGAGCTGGACCTCGTCCAGGTCGGTCAGCACCAGCTTGGCGCCCTTGCGGTGCAGCCGACGGGCCGCCTCCGCGCCGATGCCGTGGGCACCGCCAGTGATGAACACGACCTGGTTGTTGACAGACTTCACAGGGCTCATCCGCCGAACGGTACCACCGGTACCGAGAACTACAGCCGCACGCCCAGCAATGCGTCGACCGCGGTCGCCACCAGTGCGGGCGCCACCGTGTCATGGCCCCCGTACTCCACGGCGTCGGCAACCCAGCCATCCAGTGCGGCAAGCGCTTTGACGGTGTCCAGGTCATCGGCGAGATAGCGGCGCAGCCGGGCGACGACGTCGTCGGCGGCCGGGCCGGCAGGCAGTGCGACAGCGGTGCGCCACCGCGCCAGCCGGGCCTGCGCGTCGGCGAGCGTCGTCTCGTCCCAGAACCGGTCGGACCGGTAGTGCCCGGCCAACAGACCCAGCCGGATCACGGCCGGCTCCACCCCCTGCTCGCGCAGTTTGGACACCAGCACCAGGTTGCCGCGGCTCTTGGACATCTTGTGCCCGTCGAGGCCGATCATTCCGGCGTGCACGTAGTGCCGGGCGAAGCGTCGCTCACCGGTGACGCATTCACCGTGTGCGGCGGAGAACTCGTGGTGCGGGAACACCAGATCCGAACCGCCGCCCTGAATGTCCAGGCCGGTGCCGATGCGGCTCAGTGCGATCGCCGTGCACTCCACATGCCAGCCGGGGCGGCCGGCCCCGAACGGCGACGGCCAGCTGGGCTCCCCCGGCCGCGCCGCCCGCCACAGCAGGGCGTCGAGTGGGTCGGTCTTGCCGGCCCTGTCCGGGTCGCCGCCGCGCTCACCGAACAGCTCCAGCATGGTGGCGCGGTCGTAACCGGACTCGTAGCCGAACCAGGCGGTGGCGTCGGCGCGGTAGTAGACGTCTGGGTATTCGCCGTCGACGACGTAGGCCGCCCCGGCGGCCACCATCTTCTCGACCAGTTCGATGACCTCGGTGATCGCCTCGGTGGCGGCCACGTAGTGCTGCGGCGGCAGTACCCGCAGCGCGGTCATGTCGGCGGCGAACAGCTCCACCTGCTCGGCCCCCAGTTGCCGCCAGTCCACCCCGTCGCGGTCGGCGCGTTCGAACAGCGGGTCGTCGACGTCGGTGACGTTCTGCACGTAGGTGACGTCATGCCCGGCGTCCAGCCACAGCCGGTGGATCAGGTCGAACGCCAGGTAGGTGGCCGCGTGGCCGAGGTGGGTGGCGTCGTAGGGGGTGATGCCGCAGACGTACATGGTGGCCGTTTTCCCCGGTGACACCGGGCGGACCTGACGGTCGGCGGTGTCGTACAGGCGCAGCGCCGGTCCCCGCCCGGGCAGTGCGGGAACGTCCGGCGCGGGCCACGATTGCATGGCCTCGACTTTAAGGCCCGCGACCCGACCGGCCACCGCCCGGATCACCCCGACGCCGCTGACCCCGGTGTTAGCCTGCCGCGATGGCAGCCGACAACTTCCGCTTCCACGACATGGATACCGGCCCGGCGGAACTGGCCGGGCAGCTTCCACGCAATGCCACGTACATGGGGTTCCGGCCCGGCCCAGACCGCCCCGACTACTGCATCTTCATGCTGGAGAAGCCGCTGCAGTGGATTCTGCCGGCGGGATTCGATGAGAGCCGCTTCGCCCCCGACGGGATGGTCCGCACTGTTCCCGAATTCGGCCGGGTCGCCTCAGTCCCGTCCGTGCTGGCGTTTACCCGTCTGGTCGGTGATCGGATCGATCCGAGCGCCCGGAAACTGCCGGTCGGGCTGGCCTACATCCTGAACTGGAACCTCGGCCAGGAGGCCGTCGTCGACTTCGACAAGGTGCACTACGCAGCGGTGGTGCACCTGTCCGCACAGCCGGACCCGGGCGGCGCCCCCACCGGCTGAGTCAGAGCAACGCCTGCCGGATCGCGTCCAGCAATATCGGCGCCACCTCGTGCCGACACATCAGCAGGTCGGGCAGGTAGGGGTCGGGCCGGTTGTAGCGCAGCGGGGAGCCGTCCAGCCGGGAGGCGTGCAGCCCGGCGGCCAGCACCACCCCCGCCGGCGCCGCCGAATCCCACTCCCACTGGCCGCCGGCGTGCAGGTAGGCGTCCACGTCGCCGCGCACCACGGCCATCGCCTTGGCGCCCGCCGATCCCATCGGCACCGGCTCGATCGGCACCGTCGGGCGCAGGCGTCGCAGCAGCGCCGGCATCCGGTTGGCGCTCACCGCGACCCGGATGGTCTGCAGCGCACCGGTCAGCGGCGCCCGTTCGGCGACGGTGTCGGTGCGGTAGACGACGTTGCCGTAGGCGGGCAGGCCCACCGCCGCATCGGTGATGACGCCCGGACCGTCACCGTCGCGCTGCCACAGCGCGATGTGCACCGCCCAGTCGTCGCGGCCACGGGTGGTGAACTCGCGGGTGCCGTCCAGCGGGTCGATGATCCAGACCCGATCCGAGCGCAACCGGATCAGGTTGTCCGGGGACTCCTCGCTGAGCACGGCGTCATCCGGTCGAACTTCCTTCAACCGCTTGAGGATTCGATCGTTGGCCATCTGGTCGCCGATGTCGCCGAGTCGCCACGGCTGGTCGAACCCGACCTCGTCGCGCACCGCCAGCAGCAGCTGCCCGGCGTCTGCGGCCAGTTCGGCGGCCAGGGCGGCATCGGTCAGTGTCACGGCTGCGATTATCCCGGCTCGTCGGTTTCCAGCAGTCGCTTGGGGTGCATGCCGTCGACCTGGCCGATGAACGGCGGGTGGATGCTGTAGCCGAGCATCCGGCGGATGTCCTCGGAGACGACGCGCACCGTGTCGCGGGTCGCCGACAGCGTGAACGCCTCCTGCGGGCGCAGCCACGGCTCGCAGTACTGCGCGGTCACCGCCAACCGGTCGTGCGGCGAGCGGTTCGCACCGCCGCCGTGCCACAGCGTGCCGCCGAAGAACACGCAGGATCCGGCCGTCATCAGCACGGGTTCGCGCTCGGTCTCGGCGGGCTGACGATCGGCCCACAGCTGACTGCCGGGCACCACGTCGGTGGCGCCATTGTCGGCCGTGAAATCGTCGATCGCCCAGATCGTGGCCGCCCCCAACGCTTTTCGTGGCCGTGGGATCGGGTAGAAGCCGTCATCGGTGTGCAGCATCTGCGCCTGCTCACCGGGCCGGATGTTGATCACCTGCAGCATCGACAGCAGGTAATTCGGCAGGAACAGCCGGTCCAGCAGGGCCAGCACCCGCGGGTGGTCGACGATCCGGTCGCACGAGCGGGTCTTGTTCAGCACGCTGTACACCCGTTGCGTCGCCCGGCCTTCGAAACCGTTGCGGCCGGTGTGATCCAGCAACGGCGTCACCTCGGCGCGGATCTCCGCCAACTCGGCAGCACTGAGCAGATCCGGCAGGATGACGTACCCGTCGCGCTCCAGGGCGGCCAGATCCGCATCGACCACCGCCGGATCGACGCTGTCGCCGCTGCTCGCGGTGCGCCGGTACGTGCCGGCCAGATCCTTGTCCAGCAGGTCCGCCACCAGCTTCACGTCCTCACCCATCAGCGGGCCTCCTTCGATCGGGGCGCATCAGAACGCCGGCCAGGGTATCGGGCGATACCGGTCCGGGGCCGGCATCACCGGATGATCCAACAGGCCGCAGGCGCGTGATCGCAGCGCGCTGATCTCCCCGGTGGTCACGTGCGGTCGCAGCGACTCGGCCAGCGGACCGGACAGCGCGTCGACGAGCCCGGACACCGCCGCCAGGGCGTCGTCGTCGATCTTCTGCCCCGCCCAGCCCCACAGCACCGTGCGCAGCTTGTCCTCGACGTGCAGGCACAGACCGTGGTCCACCCCGTACACACCGCCGTCGACACCGGACAGGATGTGGCCGCCCTTGCGGTCGGCATTGTTGACCAGCACGTCGAACACCGCGATCCGGCGCAGCCGGGTGTCGTCGGCGTGCACCAGCAGGACCGGATCGCCGCCGTGATCGCGGGCCTGCAGCACCGGCAGATATCCGGGTGGCACCGCACCGGCGGGGACGACGTCGACCAGGCCCGGTCCGGGGTCCGGGTCCCCGTCGTCGAGCACATCACCGGGCTGCTGCACCCACCGCTGCAGCATGCCCGACCCGGCCGGCCCGTCTCGAATGATGGTGTGGGGCACGATGTTCCAGCCCAACTGCACCGAGATGAGGTACGCGCCGAGTTCTCGCCCGGCCAGCGTGCCATCCGGGAAGTCCCACAGCGGCTGTTCGCCGGCGACCGGCTTGTACACGCAGTGCACCCGGTGCTCGTCGAGCGTCGACTCGCACAGGAAGGTGGCGTTGCTCGCCGAGCGGATCCGTCCCAGGACCGTCAGCTGCCCGCGGCGCAGCACCTCACGGTCGTCAGGCTTCGGGGGCATCGTCGGGCTCGAAAGCGCCGCGCCGGTAGCCGTTGGTGCGAACACAGATGTGCCCGGCCGGGTCCAGCGGTTCGTCGCAGAGCGGGCACGGCGGGCGGCCGGCCGAGATGACCCGGTTGGATCGGGTGGCGAACTGCCGGGCCGACTCCGGGGTGAGGAACACCCGCACCGCGTCCGGCCCGTCCTCGGTGTCGTCGAGCACCACCGAGGCGTCGAACTCGGTGTCGCTGACCGCCAGCAACTCCACCACGACGGTCTGCGCCTCCGAGTCCCAGCCCAGTCCCATCGTGCCGACCCGGAACTCCGCGTCGACCGGGGTGATCAGCGGGTTGAGGTCGTCGATCTCGGCGGGCTCCGGCGGGACCGGGGTGCCGAACCGGCGGTTCACCTCCAGCAGCAGCGCACCGATCCGTTCGGCCAGCACCGCCACCTGCTGTTTCTCCAGCACCACCGACACCACTCGGTCGTCGTGCACCGCCTGCAGGTAGAAGGTGCGGTTTCCGGGCTGCCCGACGGTCCCGGCCACGAAGCGGTCGGGCGTGCGGAAGACGTGGATTGCTCGGGACATCGCTTCTCCAAAATACCGGCAGTACCGTTCGCACCGCCGTTTCTTGACTTACGTGGCGGTTCCACCGACGATGGCGTCGCTCACCCGGTCGTCGCGCGGGGGCGGCGCCGTCACCGCCGCCGACAGTTGCGCGCCGGTGTGGTTGAGGTGGATGACGAACGGGCGCAGCGCGGTGTAGCGGATCACGCTCACCGACGCCGGGTCGGCCACGATCCGCTGAAATGCGTCCAGGTGCACGCCGAACGCGTCGGCGATCACCGCCTTGATGACGTCGCCGTGGGTGCAGGCCACCCACAGCACGTCGGCGCCGTGCTCGTCGGCCAGCCGCCGGTCATGCTCGCGGACCGCCGCGACCGCCCGGGCCTGCACCTGCGCCAGGCCCTCGCCGTCGGGGAAGACCGCGGCGCTGGGATGCGTCTGCACCACCTGCCACAGTTCCTCGCCGGCCAGGTCGGCCATCTTGCGACCGGTCCAGGAGCCGTAGTCCACCTCGGCGAGCCGCTCGTCGACCGTCGGAGTCAGCCCGAGCGCCGCGGCCAGTGGCTCCAGCGTGTTCCGGCAGCGCAGCAGCGGCGAACGCACCAGCGCCTTGATCGCCAGGCCGCCGAGCCGGTCGGCCACCTGCGCGGCCTGCTCGCGACCGGTGTCGTCGAGGTCGACCCCCTCTGAGCGTCCGGCGAGCACACCGGCGGTGTTGGAAGTGGATCTGCCGTGCCGCAGCAGGATGACGGTCATCGGGTCGCCTAGCCCGCCATGCCGCCGGTGAGGACGCCGGTCGCCAGCAGGCCCAGGATCGTCACACCGACGACCACCCGGTATCCGACGAACCAGTACATGCTGTGGTTCACCAGGAATTTCAGGAACCAGGCGACCGCCGCCCAGCCCACGGCGAAGGCGATCACGGTGGCCACCACCAGCTGCGGCCCGGAGGCGGCCATCCCGGTGCCGGCCGGGTGGAACGCGTCGGGCAGCGAGAACAGCCCGGAGGCGAAGACGGCGGGGATCGCCAGCAGGAATCCGAATCGGGCGGCCAGTTCCCGGTCCAGACCAAGGAACAGCCCGGCGCTGATCGTCGCCCCGGACCGCGACACGCCGGGCACCAGGGCCAGCGCCTGCGCGGTGCCCACCAGCACGGCGTCCGCGAAGGTCAGATCTTCGTCGTGCCGGGTCTGCCGGCCGACGTATTCGGCGAGGGCGATCACCGCGGAGAACACCACCAGCGCGGTGGCCACCACCCACAGGTTGCGCACCCCGGACCGGATCACGTCCTTGAACACCAGGCCTAGCACGCAGATCGGGATGGTGCCGATGATGACGAACCAGCCCATCCGGTAGTCGACGTCGTCGTGGGCGGCCAGCAGCCCGCCGCCGCGGGATGGTGCGCCCGCGCTGACCCAGGACTTCCGGGTGCTGGCCATCACCCCGACCAGCCAGGCTTTGGCGATCCGCACGATGTCCTTGGCGAAATACACCACCACGGCGACCTCGGTGCCGAGCTGGGTCACCGCGGTGAACGACGCGCCGGCGTCACCGGCGAAGAACAGCCGCGACACCAGCGCCAGGTGCCCGGACGAGGAGACCGGCAGGAACTCGGTCAGCCCCTGAACGACCGCCAGGACGACGACCTGCAACCACGGCATCTCCGGTGCGCACACGACGACGACCGTACCGGGCGGCCGCTAGCGGGTGAGATCGGCTACCACGTCGCGAACGGCGGCCGCCAGGCTGCGCTCATCGGTGAGGTCGATGTCGATGAGGTTCCGGCTGGCCGTCGCCACCACGTCCTCGGCCTGCGGGACGGGGCCGTCCAGCCGCGGCCGGTACAGCTCGACCAACAGCTGCTGGTGTTCGATGCGGAAGGAGAAGCTGCGGCCGCCGTCGGCCTGCCCGAACCCGCTACCGAAAATGCCGGTCCAGATCTCCTCGATGACGAATTCCGAACCGGCCAGTTGCCAGTCTTCGGCGACAGTCATGACAGGCAACAATACCGTAAGCAAACTTATAGTGACGGGAGGCTGGCCGATCGGTGTCAGCCTTTTCCTTAGAATCGGCTTTCACCCGCCGATCCGACCGTGGAGACCTGCCCGTGCCGAAGCATCGCCACCGCACCGCCCTGCTGGTCGGGCTGCTGCTGCTCACCGGATGTTCGGCGAATCCGGTCACCGCGCCGCCGCCGACGATCGCACCCGCCCAACCGGCCGACTCCCCCGCCGTCACGAGGCACCCGGCCGGTGAGGTGCGGCCGCTGACCGCGCGCGCCACCGCGGCCGTCTTCGACGCCGGCACCGGGCAGCTGGCGGTGCTGTGCCCCGGCGCTGACCCGCAGGCCCCGGCCACGCTCAGCCTGTTCGGCGGGCCCGACCGCTCGACCGCGATCGCGCTCCCCGGCCCGGCGACCGCCCTGACCGGCGACGGCCACGGGGCGGTGTACCTGGCCGGCCGCGGCGGCTACCTCAGCGTCGACCTGGCGGCGCGGCACACCACCCGGATCGATGTGGACGACGCCGCCGACGTCGATTTCACCGCGATCACCCGGCGTGCCGACGACACCATGGTGCTGGGCAGCGCCGACGGCGCCGTGTACACCCTGGCGCAGCCGGAGGGTTCTACCGCGCGGGCCACCAACCGGGCGAAGATCTTCGCCCGGGTCGACTCGCTGGTGGCGCAGGGAAACACCGTGGTGGTGCTGGACCGCGCGCAGACGTCGGTGACCACCATCGGGGCCGACGGCAAGCCGCAGTACGCGCTGCGCGCCGGGCAGGGGGCGACGAATCTGGCGGTCGACCCGCGCGGGCCGGTGCTGGCGACCGACACCCGCGGCGGCGAACTGCTGGTGTACGGCACCGATCCGCTGCTTCTGCGGCAGGCCTACCCGGTGCCTGACGAGCCCTACGGGGTGGCCGGTTCGAGTGAGCTGGCGTGGGTGTCACAGACCGCGACGAACACCGTGATCGGCTACGATCTGGGCACCGGAATCCCCGTGGAGAAAGTACGGTACCCAACCGTGCAGCAGCCCAACACGCTCACGTTCGACGACACGTCGGGCACGCTGTACGTGATTTCGGGGTCCGGGGCCGGGGTTCAGGTCATCAAGAACGCGGCGGGCCGGCATTGACCGCGCCGACGCGGGGCCGGTTGCCGGCAGGCTGGGAGACCGACCTGTCCGACGACTACGAGTGGATTCCGCTGCGGCTGCCACCGGAGCTCACCCGGATCAACGCATCCACCCGGTTGTCGATCGAGGCCGAGTACCGCGGCTGGGAGCTGACCCGGGTGCGGCTGTACACCGATGGGAGTAGACGGGTTTTGTTGCGCCGCAAGAAGTCTCAACTCAACAAGGTCGCCGGGTCGGTCGACCAGCCGGGCCTGTAGGCCGATGGACTACTACGGCGTGCTGCGCCGCGGGATGTTCCTGGTGCCACCGGAGCGCATCCACACCCTGGCCTTCGGCGCGCTGCGCGCCGCCACCGCCACAGCGCCGCTGCGCCGCGGCCTGCGCCGCCGACTGGCACCCGCTGACCCGGCGCTGGCGACCACCGTGTTCGGGGTCCGCTTCCCCGGCCCGCTGGGCCTGGCCGCCGGGTTCGACAAGGACGGCGTCGGGCTGAACGCCTGGGGCGCGCTGGGTTTCGGTTACGCCGAGGTTGGCACCGTCACCGCCGCCCCGCAGCCCGGCAACCCGTCGCCACGGCTGTTCCGGCTGCCCGACGACCGGGCGCTGCTGAACCGGATGGGGTTCAACAACCACGGCGCGGGCGCCCTGGCGGTGCAGCTGGCGCGGCACCGCAGCGACGTGCCGATCGGGGTCAACATCGGCAAGACCAAGACCACCGCACCCGAACACGCCGTCGAGGACTACCGGGCCAGCGCCCGCCTGCTCGGTCCGCTGGCCGCCTACCTGGTGGTCAACGTCAGCTCGCCGAACACCCCGGGGCTGCGCGACCTGCAGGCCGTCGACCAGTTGCGGCCGATCCTGGCCGCTGTGCGCGCGGAGACGTCGACGCCGGTGCTGGTCAAGATCGCGCCGGATCTGACCGACGCCGACGTCGACGCGATCGCCGACCTGGCGGTGGAGTTGGGGCTGGCGGGCATCGTCGCCACCAACACCACGGTGTCCCGCGACGGGCTGCTCACGCTCGGGGTCTCCGAGCTGGGCTCCGGCGGGATCTCCGGGCCGCCGGTGGCCCGCCGGTCGCTGGAGGTGCTGCGCCGACTGTACGGCCGGGTGGGTGACCTGCTGGTGCTGATCAGCGTCGGCGGGATCGAGACCGCCGACGACGCCTGGGAGCGGATCACCGCCGGCGCGACCCTGCTGCAGGGCTACACCGGGTTCATCTACGGCGGCGGGCTGTGGGCCAAGCACATCCACGACGGCCTGGCGACCCGGCTGCGCGCCGAAGGCTACGAGTCGCTGTCCGACGCGATCGGCTCGGACACCCGGTGATTTCGGCGCGGTCCGACTCGCTGAGCGGGACGGACCGCGCCGAAGTCGCCTACTGCGCGTAGGTGCCGACGATCACCGCGCGGGCGATCGCATGCATGAACAGGTTGAAGCCCAGGTAGGCCGGGGTGGCCTCCTCCGGCAGATCCAGCTTCTCCACGTCGACCGCGTGCACCGCGACGTAGTAGCGGTGCGGCCCGTGACCGGCTGGCGGGGCGGCGCCGATGTAGCGGCGCAGCCCGGCGTCGTTGGCCAGGGTCACCGCGTCACCAGGCAGCAGGCTGCCGTCGCCGACGCCCTCCGGGAGTTCGGTGCAGGTGGCCGGCAGGTTGAACACCGCCCAGTGCCAGAACCCCGACGCGGTCGGCGCGTCCGGGTCGTAGCAGGTGACCGCGAAGCTGCGGGTCTGCTCGGGGAAGCCCGACCAGCTCAGCTGCGGGCTGGCGTCCTGACCGCCGGCGCCCATGATGCCGCTGACCTGGGCGTTGGCCAGCTGACCGCCGTCGTGAAACGACGTCGAGGTCAACGTGAACCCGGGCAGCTTCGGCAGCACGGCGTACGGGTCGGGGGCTTGGGTCATGGCGATCCTCTCGGCAGGGCGGTGGGTCAACAGTGTGTCAGCAAATAGTCCAGTACGCGCGTACCGAATTTCAGTGCGTCGACCGGAACGCGCTCATCGACGCCGTGGAATAACGCACTGAAATCGAGTTCCGGCGGCAGCCGCAGTGGCGCGAAACCGAAACAGCGAATGCCTAACCGGGCAAAAGCTTTCGCATCCGTACCGCCGGACAGCATGTAGGGGACGGTACGCGCGTCGGGGTCGCAGGTGAGCAACGCGGCATTCATCGCGTCGACCAGATCACCGGAGAAATCGGTCTGGTAGGCCGGTTCCGCGGTGACCCACTCCCGGGTGACGTCCGGACCGATCAGCGCGTCCACCTCGGCTTCGAACGCGTCCTGGCGGCCCGGCAGGATCCGGCAGTCCAGCACCGCCTCCGCGGTCGCCGGGATCACGTTCGCCTTGTAGCCGGCGCTGAGCATCGTCGGGTTGGCGGTGTCGCGCAGGGTGGCGTTGATGATCCGGGCGATCGGCCCCAGTTTGGCGATCGCCCCCTCCAGGTCCGGCGAGTCCGGGTCGAAGGTGTAGCCGGTCTCCTCGGTCACCGCCGCCAGGAACTGCAGCACCGGTTCGGTGAGCACCAGCGGGAACCGGTGCCGGCCCAGTCGGGCCACCGCCTCGGCGACCGCGGTGACGGCGTTGTCCTCGTGCACCATCGAGCCGTGCCCGGCGGTGCCGCGGGCGGTGAGCCGCATCCAGCGGATGCCCTTCTCGGCGGTCTCGACCAAGTACAGCCGGCGCTCCCCGCCGTCCCGGCGCGGCACGGTCAGCGAGAACCCGCCGACCTCCCCGATCGCCTCGGTGATCCCGGTGAACAGGTCGGGCCGGTGGTCGACCAGCCACTGCGTGCCGTACTTCCCGCCGGCCTCCTCGTCGGCGACGAACGCGAACACCAGATCCCGTGGCGGCACCACCCCGGCCTGCTTGAAGCGCCGCGCCACGGCGATCATCATGCCGACCATGTCCTTCATGTCGACCGCGCCGCGACCCCACACGTAGCCGTCCTCGACGGCACCGGAGAACGGGTGCACACTCCACTCGCTCGCCTCGGCCGGCACCACGTCAAGGTGGCCGTGGATGAGCAGCGCGCCACGCGACGGGTCACTGCCGGGCAGCCGGGCGAAGACGTTGCCGCGCCCCGGCGCCCCGGACTCGACGTATTCGGTGGTGTAGCCGACTTCTTCGAGCCGGGCGGCGACCCACCGGGCGCACTCGGCCTCCCCCTTGGTGGTCGCCAGCTCCCCGGTGTTGCTGGTGTCGAACCGGATCAGCGCACTGACCAGTTCGACCACTTCGTCCACCGCTGCGCCGACCGGATCAGGGCTAACCGTCACAGTTACCTTTCCTACACCATTTCGCCGCCGGCCGACCGCCGCCCGGGTTTGGGTCTGCGCAACCCCATCCGCTAGCCTTAGCCAGCCGACCGAAGGGTCTGGTCCGAGTGGCGGAATGGCAGACGCGCTAGCTTGAGGTGCTAGTGCCCTATTAACGGGCGTGGGGGTTCAAGTCCCCCCTCGGACACACATTGTCAGCTGGAAAAATCACGACACCTGCCCCAGGCAGCGTCGGAACAGCATCCACTTCTTCGCCGACTTGGCTTCATCATCACCGTCATCCGGAGTCTCCAAACTGTAGCGGCCGACTTCTGCGGAATGTAGTCACAGATCGCCACAAACCGTCGTCTCTAGACGTGGAGTACCGGCTCCGAGTCACTGACCAGCTCCTGACCGACCGTCTGACATCCGCCGGCGCCGTCGTACTGGAAGGTCCGAAGGCCCGCGGGAAAACCTGGACCGCACGGCAGTTCGCCGCCAGCGAAGTCCTGCTCGATATCGACTCCAGTGCCCGCCACGCGCTCGAAGCCGACCCGGCCCTGATCCTCGACGGAGCACCACCTCGGCTGGTCGACGAATGGCAGATCGGCGGGCCCCCGCTGCGGAATCACGTGCGGCGCGCTGTCGATGACCGCCAGTCCCCCGGACAGTTCATCCTCACCGGCTCATCGACTCCGGCAGACGACGTGACACGCCGCAGCGGGGCCGGACGGTTCGCCAGGATCGCGATGCGCCCGATGTCGCTGTACGAACTCGGCGATTCCACCGGCGAAATCTCGGTGGCCGGCCTCCTGGCCGGACAGCGCGCATCCTGTCCGGATCCCGGACTGGGAGTACGCGACATCATCGAACGCATCGCCGTCGGCGGCTGGCCCGCCAACCTGGGCAGCTCCGTCGACAGCGCGCTGCAGCGCAACATCGACTACCTGGATCACGCACGCGAAGTCGATATCCCATCGATCTCTGGGCCACGACGCGACCCCGAACGCCTGCGACGACTACTGACGTCCCTGGCGCGGAACACCGCAACCGAGGTGAAGATCGCTGCGCTGGCGCGGGAAACGTTGGGCAACAACGAAACAGCACTCGCTCGATCTACGATCTACGATTACCTGGCCGCGCTCGAACGGCTCATGCTCATCGACGACGTGCCGGCGTGGTCAACGCACCTGCGATCTCGCGCGACGCTGCGACAAGAGCCCAAGCGCCACTTCGTCGATCCTTCACTCGCCGTCGCCGCACTTGCCAGCACCCCGAAACGGCTGCTGGACGATCTCCGTTTCGTTGGGTTCCTGTTCGAGTCCCTCGTCGTGCGGGATCTGCGGGTACTGTCGGCACCCGTGCGCGGGACTGTTGCGCACTATCGGGACAGCAACGGCCTAGAGGTTGATGTCATCCTTCAGATTCCCGATGGGACGTGGGGAGCCTTCGAAGTGAAACTCGGCACCGGCTGCATCGACGACGCGGCCGCCTCACTGCTCAAGTTCGCTTCCACCATCGATACGGAGAAAGCCGGTGAACCCGCCGTTCTCGGCGTCATCACCACGGCAACCTACGGCTACACCCGCAAAGACGGAATCCAGGTGATCCCCGTCGCCGCCTTACGCCCATGAGACACCCGATGCGGCATCGCTGGATTCACCTGATCGTTACCGCTCTCCTGCTCACCGCGTGCGCGCCGCCGGGCACCACCCCGACATCCCGCGAGCCTGGCCACACGCAACCGGCCGACTTCCTTCCGACACTCGCCGACTACGCAATGGCCGACGACGACAGCTGGGCGATTCAGCAGCGAGTCGAGGCGGGCAGGATCGACACTGGCCTCCTGGTGGAAAGCTGGCCGCACCGAACCGACCCGCCGGGTTGCGACGACCCACCCTACGGGCGGATTGACGGCACAGCCGCCGAGACGGTCGGACGCGAGATCAATCTCGGGCCGGTGGGATTGGGCAGCGAGGTCTCGATCCGGATTATCCGCGGAGCCGCCACCACCCTGCTCAGCGACACCCGGGACTGGGCCAAGCGCTGTCGCGACACCCGCTTGATGTTCGACGAGGACGGCGGCAATCCCTACGTCCGACCCACCGCGATCAGCGTGCTGCCGCAGCGGGACGTCGACGGCGTCGAGGTGCTGCGGATACTGCTGACCGACAACCGGGAGAACCGCTTCCAGACTGAGGGGACGCGGGACCGGATCGTGTCACTGGCCTCGGTTAACGGCCTCACTGTCTACGAACACAGCCACGGCGCAGGGGAACTCGCCGACCGGCTGCTGGCCCTGACCATCCGGCGCCTGCTGACCGACACCCCACCGGCCCTGCCGGAAGCACACCACAGCGCCGACAGCAGCCTGGCCCGACGGTCGGACATCGAGATCGCCCGGTTGCTGCCACCCATCACCCGCTTGCAGGGGAATTGGGCACTCACCCAGGCGCTGCCGGTGCTGCACGCCCGGCCCGAGTACTACCTGCCCGAGCCGGCGATCTCCCCGACCGGCTGCGACGCGTCGCCGTTCAACAACATCAGCAACCTGGCACCGCGCGCCGACCTCAACCGCGGATTCCGCGAGGTGGCCACCGCCACCGCGGCCAAACCAGGACAGTCCGATTATCTGGCCGGTGCCTTCGACAGCTTCCGCAACACAGACGACACCGTCCGCCTCGGCATCGAAGGACCCGGGGTCGACGTCATCGCCGAGACCGCGGCCTGGGCGCGTCGATGTGCCACCTATACCGAGACAGGACCGCCGGAGCACAAGACCCGCGGCACCGTCGAGCTGCTGCCGATCGAGCCGCCAGCGGGCGTCGACGACATCGTCAGCGTCCACTTGGCGCAGACCGGCACCTACGATCCCGACTTGACCGCTTCGATCATGCGGATCCGGGGCCTGCTCGTGGTCACCCTGCCCGCCGTCGGCCGACAGTCCAGTCCCCTGTTCGAGCAGACACTCACCAATCTGCGTAACGCGGAGTTCACCGAAACGCCGCCACCGACCAGACCACCGGAGCCGGACTACGAGGCCGAACCGCCCGGACGGGTGGCCCTACCGGCCCCTACCGACGAAGCCACCGAGCGACTCGGCCGCGTCGCCACCGGCACCCTGGTTGACAGCGAGCCCTACCACTTCTCCGGGTACATGCCCGGCGATGCGAAGGTCCGCAGCCCCGACACGCTGTACTTCCACTCCCCGACCGGATCGATCAACTGCGCATTCCGGCAGCACTACGGCGGACTGACCTGTGCCGTCCCGGCCGGCAGCTATCCGCGCAACCCCACGCCGGCCGACGCGCGTGGCACCTGGTTCGACGACTACGTGCACTTCGGTAGAGACACGATCACGAACGGGATGTCGGCCTACCTGCCGTACGTCGACGCCGAGGCCACGGTCCTGCCCTACGGCAGCACGATCCGGCTCACAAGCGACGCGCCAAACGGTGGCACCGAATGCCTGATGGCTCGCGACGGGCTGACCTGCGTCGACTACGACACCCGAGTCGGGCTGCACCTCAGCCGGGATGACCTGACCCCGCTGGTCGGGACGGAGGCGCTGCGCATCGATGATCGGAACGAACCGGGCTGACCGCCCCGAATCGTCGTAGGCTCGATGACGAGATGACTCGACCTGGCGGTTTCCTCCGCCGGAGCGCGGTGACCACATTCCGCGACCGGCGCGAAGCCGGTCGTGTGCTCGCCGAACACCTGTCGGAGTACCGGGCCGCGGCCGACGCCCTGGTGCTGGGCCTGGCCCGCGGCGGCGTCCCGGTCGGCTGGGAGGTGGCCGCGGCGCTGCGGGTTCCGCTGGACGTCTTCCTGGTCCGCAAGCTCGGGGTGCCGACCTGGCCGGAGTTGGCGATGGGGGCGCTGGCCGGCGGTGGCCGCGTGGTGCTGAACGAGTCGGTGCTGACCGAGCTGAACATCGATGACGCAGTGGTGCAGTCGGTGATCGAGCGCGAAAGCGTCGAACTGCGACGACGCGAACTGGCCTACCGGGGTGGTCGGCCCGCACCGGACCTGCGCGGCCGGGTGGTGATCCTCGTCGACGACGGCATCGCGACCGGTGCGTCGATGCTGGCGGCGGTGCGGGCGGTCCGCGGCGTCGACCCGGCCGCGGTTGTGGTCGCGGTGCCGGTCGGGCCCGCCTCGGCGTGCGCCACGATCGCCCGGGAAGCCGACGACGTGGTGTGCGCGCTCACCCCGCCGCGCTTCGACGCCGTCGGCCAGGTCTACCTGGATTTCCACCAGGTCGGCGACGACGAGGTCACCGAACTGCTGGCCGCCCCCACCTGCTAGTCGGCCTTCTCCGCCTCGACGGTCTCGGTTGCCTCGTCGGCCGCATCGGCGTCGTCTTCATCGAGGTCGGAGTCGTCATCGTCATCGTCGTCCGACTCCTCAGCGCCCACGCGAGTCTCAGCCTCGTCGTCCTCGCTGTCTTCGCCGTCTTCGTCTTCGTCCTCGTCGGCGGCGCGGCGCTGGACACCGCCACCGCGCCGCTCTCGCACCGCGTCGACGATCAGCAGCAGCACACCGAGCACGCTGGCGCCGATGCACACCCACGCGACCAGCGCATTGCTGGTGACGACCGCGAACACCAGTGCGGCAAGTCCCACCGCCGCCAACACCAACGCGACGATCAGCATCGGTTCACCTCCCGCCCGCCGAGCACACTATCGACACCACCAGCCGGCGATGCGCCCGTGGTCAGTTAGTACCCCGGTTGAAATGGTTGAAGCCGCCGCCGTCGCTGGTGGCACTGGTGTCGACCGGCGCCGCCGAACCCCGCTGGCCCAACTCTTCCAGCTGGGACTCCAGGTAGGTCTTGAGGCGGGTGCGGTATTCACGCTCGAACGTCCGCAGCTGCTCCAGTCGGCCTTCCAGCACCGTGCGCTGCTGGTTGATGGTGCCCATGATCTCGGAGTGCTTGCGCTCCGCGTCGGCCTGCAGTGCGTCGGCCTTCTCCTGCGCCTGCCGCAGCTGGGTCTCCGACCGGGTCTGCGCGTCGGTCAGCATCGCGTCGGCGCGCTGGCGTGCGTCGGTGACGGTCGTCTCCGCGGTGTGCCGCGCCTCGCTGAGGATCTGGTCCGCGTTGGCGCGGGCGTCGCTGAGCAGCTTGTCGGCTTCCGCCTTGGCGGTTCCGGTGAGCCGGTCGGCGGTGTCCTGAGCAAGGCTCAGCATCCGGGCGGCCTTCATCGCGTGCTCTTCGTTCGACGACTCGGCGACGACCGGCTGCACCACCGGCGCCGGCGGTGCCACCGGCTCGGGGGTCGGTTCGTAGACAGGGATCGCCGTGGTGGCCTGCGTCGCCCCACCGGCGCGGGCCGTGGCCAGGTCCTGGTCGAGCTCGCTGATCCGCTGGCGCAGATCGGCGTTCTCCTCGATGAGCCGAGTCAGTTCGGTCTCCACCAAGTCGAGGAAGGCGTCGACCTCATCCTCGTTGTAGCCGCGTTTGCCGATCGGCGGCTTGCTGAACGCGACGTTGTGTACGTCGGCTGGTGTTAGTGGCATTGCCTGCCCCCTCAAGTCAGGTCGGTAGGTCCGATCGCGCAAGTGTAGATCGATCGGGAATACGCTATCCGTGTCGCAACTGCCGTCCATCCTGTCACATCAGACCCGATGACCGGCAATGAGAATGATATTAAGAATGAATTTCAAATTACCGTCACAGAAATCTCGGCAAAGCAAACAAGTTCCGGTGACGGCGATCACGGCCTCCGGACCGCCCCCGCGTCGCGGCGCGGCGACGGCCGATCGCGCTCGCCGCGTCGCAGCGCGACGGCGCCCGCAGCGGACCGTCGCGGCCACCCTCGGCCGGTGCCCGGTCACCCCAACTCCGGGGCCTGGCTCGTAAAGGCGAATCATCCTGCGGTGCAGCTGATTCCATGCGCCCCGCAAACCATCGGCACCGCTGGCGAGTACCGCGACACCTCCGGGTATCACCACAGCCGGCGGAGCCGTATTATTCACAAACATAGACCGTAAAAATTGACAGCGGGTCGGCACGCAAACCGGTGGGCGACACGATGAATCGGAAGGACACCCTCAGGATGACAACGAACGATGTGGTCGTGGCGACCAACGCGGCCGACTCGGTGGCAGTAGACGAGGTGCGGTCGAGCTACGCCGAGCTGCTGGGCCGGCAGGCGGCCCTCGGTGCGGCGCTGTTCGCCGCGGTCAACACGGCCGGCCCGGCCTTCGACGACGCCCACCGGGCCGTGCAGGACTTCATCGACGAGGGGGTGCGTCCGCAGCTGCGTGCCGCCGTCGAGGTCATCTACCCCGCGTCGGTCAACGTGGAGCGGTCCCGGCTGCTGGTCGAGGGCCTCCTGGGCGAGACCCACCTGATCGAGCAGGCCGCCGCCCGCATCGGCCGGGACACCGACCGGGTGCAGATCGCCGCCCACGTCGAGGCGCTGCGGGTGCTGCTGGAGGCACTGCTGGGCAAGGTGGCCGACCTGCTGCTGCCGGCGCTGGCCGAGACCAGCGGCATCTCGCTCGCCGACCTCGCCGCCCAGCTGCCGGGGCAGCCGGAGGCCACGGACCACCCGGCGCAGCCCGCGGCGGGTGGTCACGACCACGGCGGTCACGGCGGCCACGCCGGCTGCAGCTGCGGCGAGGAGGACGAGGAGATGCCGGAGCTCGACGTCCGGGAGATCCCGCACGCGATCCGGCACGCGACGGTGTTCGGCGCCTTCGACGCCGTGCCGGTCGGCGGTTCGATGATCCTGGTGGCACCGCACGACCCGATCCCGCTGCTGCACCAGCTCGCCGAGCGCAGCGGTGGCCGGCTGGCGGTCGGTTACGAGGAGCGCGGACCGCAGGCCTGGCGGCTGCGCCTGACCCGGGTCTGAGTCCGCGGTGGGGCCCGGCGCGCTGCGCCGGGCCTCACGCCGCGTGCTGCAGCGCCAATTCCATTCCGATGAAGGCCAGCAGCAGCAGCACCATGATCGACAGGTCCAGCCGGATCGCACCGATGGTCAGCTGCGGGATCAGCCGGCGCAGCAACTTCACCGGCGGATCGGTGAGGCTCATGATGATCTCGAGGATCACCACGGTGGCGCCGCGCGGCTGCCAGTCCCGGCTGAAGGAACGGATGAACTCGATGACGATCCGGGCGATCAGCAACAGCCAGAAGACGAACAGCGCGATACCGAGAACCGTGAAGAACAGCGCCAACGCAACCCGACCTTACTGACGAGGGGATGCCGGCCGCGACGTCCGCGACGTCTGTCGGCCGACCCGACTGCCCGTCAGCCTACCGATACGCGTAGAAGCCGGTTTCGGCGATCCGGCGGCGCTCCTCCGGCGACACGTCGACGTCGGCCGGTGACAGCAGGAAGACCTTCGTCGCCACCTTGTCGAACGATCCGCGCAGTGCGAACGCCAGGCCGGCCGCGAAGTCGACCAGTCGCTTGGCGTCGGCGTTGTCCATCGAGACCAAGTCCATGATCACCGGGGTGCCGTCGCGGAACCGTTCGCCGATGGTGCGCGCCTCGGAGTAGTCCTTGGGACGCAGCGTGGTGATCTTCGACATCGGGCTGCCCTCGTCGAACTGCATCGCGATCCGGCGCGGGTCCATCGCCAGCGCACCGCCGGTCGCACCGCGCAGCGTGCCGAACCGCGGCCGCTCGAAGTCCCGGGGGCGGTCGAATTCCCGTCCACGGTAACGGGATTCGCGACGGTCGTCGTCGTAGCCACCCCGGTAGCCGCCCGCGTTGTCGTCGTACTCCCCCTCGAAACGCTCGTCGAAGCGTCCCTCGGGCCGGCTCGCGACCCGGTCGAAGACGTCCTCCGACAACCGTTCCGGACGCGGCGCGTAGCCGCGTGCCGACTCGGCGTCGTCCTCGTAGTAGTCGTCGTCGTAATCCTCCATCGGAGCCATCCCGAAGTAGGCCTTGACCTTGTGGAGTGTGCTCATCGCGGGACCCTTTCAGGCTGCATGATCTGGCGTCGATCTGATGTCTGTGATGAAGGTGTGACTGAAGTGACTGATATTGGTGACGTTAACGGCCCGGAACGCATTAGCGCGGCACCGACACGCGCACAGCGGAATCCGGTTTCACTTGCATCGGATCCTCACCGGGGTTCCAGCCACACCAGCGACGCCAATCGCCCGGTCAGGCCGTCGCGGCGATGGCTGAACAGGTTGGGGTCGGCGACCGTGCAGCGCGGGTCGGTCTCGATCGCCGTGACACCCAAATCCGTTAGCTGCCGGGTTATTCCGGCCCGCAGATCCAGGCCGGGCGTGCCGCCCATCGTGGTCGTGCGGCTGCCGGGCAGCGCCGCCTCGACGGCGTCGGCCATCGCGGCGGGCACCTCGTAGTGCGCGCCGCTGACGGCCGGGCCCAGCAGCACCGAGATGTCCGCGGCCTGGGCACCGGCGTTCAGCATCGCCTCCAGCGCCCGGACCACCACGCCGCGCTCCGCACCGACCCGGCCGGCGTGCACCGCGGCCACCACGCCCGCCCGGGCGTCGGCCATCAGCACCGGCACGCAGTCGGCGGTCACCACCACCACGGCCAGGCCGGGCACGGTGGTGACCAGCGCGTCGGTCGCCTCGACAGGACTGTCACGCGGGCCGTCGACCACCTCGACCCGATCGCCGTGCACCTGGTTCATCCAGACCAGCCGCTGCGCGCCGAGACCGGTCGCCGCGGCCAGCCGAAACCGGTTCGCGGCGACCGCATTCGGATCGTCGCCGACGTGATCGCCGAGGTTGAAGGAGTCGAACGGCGCCGTGGACGCACCACCCGCGCGGGTGGTCGTCACCCGCCGGACGCGAAAGCTCACTCGGGTGCCGCTAGTGCCGCATGAACGGCGGGACGTCGACGTCGTCGTCGCCGATATCGTGGCCGTCGCCGTCCCGGCCGCCGCCGACGCTGACGGTCGCACCGTTGGTCGGGGTCGGAACGCTGACCGCATCGACCGGGTCGAACAGCGAGGAGGTGACCTTGCCGGCCTTCCCCGGGGCGATCGACTGGCCGATCGGGGCGCTCACCGGCTTGCGGTGGGCACCGCCGGAGGAGTCGAAGCCGGCCGCGATCACCGTCACCCGCACCTCGTCGCCGAGCGAGTCGTCGATCACGGTGCCGAAGATGATGTTGGCCTCGGGGTGCGCGGCGTCCTGCACCAGCGAGGCCGCCTCGTTGATCTCGAACAGGCCGAGGTCGCTGCCGCCGGCCACGCTCATCAGCACACCCTGGGCGCCCTCCATGGACGCCTCCAGCAGCGGCGAATTGATCGCGATCTCAGCGGCTTTCAGCGCCCGGCCGTCGCCGCGTGCGGAGCCGATGCCCATCAGCGCGGTGCCGGCACCGCTCATGATGCCCTTGACGTCGGCGAAGTCGACGTTGATCAGGCCCGGCGTGGTGATCAGGTCGGTGATGCCCTGCACACCGTTGAGCAGCACCTCATCGGCGCTGCGGAACGCGTCCATCAGCGAGACCTGGGCGTCGCCCATCTGCAGCAGCCGGTCGTTGGGGATCACGATCAGCGTGTCGCAGCTCTCCCGCAGCGTGGCGATGCCGTTCTCGGCCTGGTTGCCACGCCGCTTGCCCTCGAAGGAGAACGGCCGGGTGACGACGCCGACGGTCAGCGCGCCCAGCTTGCGGGCGATGGTCGCGACAACGGGCGCGCCGCCGGTCCCGGTGCCGCCGCCCTCACCGGCGGTGACGAACACCATGTCGGCACCGCGCAGCAGTTCCTCGATCTCGTCCTTGGCGTCCTCGGCGGCCCGCCGGCCGACCTCCGGGTCGGCGCCGGCGCCGAGGCCCCGGGTCGACTCGCGGCCGACGTCGAGCTTGACGTCGGCGTCGCTCATCAACAGTGCCTGGGCGTCGGTGTTGATCGCGATGAACTCGACCCCTTTGAGGCCCTGTTCGATCATCCGGTTGACGGCGTTGACGCCACCGCCGCCGATACCCACGACTTTGATGACGGCCAGATAGTTGTGCGGTGGGGTCATCGTTCGTCTTCCTCCCTGGTGGGATTCCTTGCTCCGGCTGGCGCGCTGCAGAACTCCCCGGCGTGTCGCAAACCCTCAACCTCAACCAAAGGCTTAGAGTTATGTCAAGTTGTTCCGCGCAACCGCCACAGTAGGGCCGCTTCGCCCGTCATCGGCGCCGACGCGCCGCGACACGCCAGGTGATTTTTTACGGCCGGCGCTAGCGGACCGTCGGCAGATCCGGACTCGACACGTCGTAGATGTGGCCGGGCTGGGTCAGCAGCGCCGCCAGTTTCTGCGCTTTCTCCGCGGTGCGGTCGGTGTTCCCCCACACCACGATCCGGCCGTCGGTCAGCGTCAGGGTGATCGACGACACCGACGGTGCGGCGATCCGGCTGACCTGTCCGGCCACCTCCGGCGCCAGCGCCGTCAGCACCCGCAGCGCCGCGCGACTGGCCGGATCGGTCGGGCCGGGGTCGTCGACGTCGAAATACGGCAGGCCCGGCGGTGGCGGCGCCGTCGCGAAATCCACGCCATCCCGGTCGAACAGGTGCGGCCCGTCCGGGAAGTCCTTGACCGCCACCGCGATCCGCTCGACGACGGCGATGCGCAGCGTCGACGGGTACTGCCGCTGCACCCGAACACTGGCCACCCGCCGGATCTCCGAGACCCGGTCGGCGACCGCACTGGTGTCGACCTGCAGCAGCGGCGTGCCCAACTGCACCGCGGCGACCGCGACCACCTCGTCGCGGGTGACCTCGGCGATCCCTTCGACCTCGACGGCCCGCACCGACATCAGCGGGGTGAAGTACAGGATCAGCCCCAGCCCCACCGCCGACACCAGCGTCAACACGGTGATCAGCGCCATCTTCAGGCCGCGAATGGCGCCGCGCGGCACCCGGCTCGCCGGCTCGGTCGACCGGGTTCGCAACCGCCGCTTGGCCTCCCGGCGGGCCTGCTCGATCGCCTCCGCCCGGGCCTGCGCTTCACGACGTTCGGCTCGCTCCCGGCGCGCCCGCCGCCGCGGTCCCTCCACCTCGTCGGGTTGCGGCTCGGCCGCCTCCTGCGCGTCGTCGGCCTGCTGTTCGGAATCCTCGACCTCCGGTGGCACATCCGGGGTTTCGGACGGCTCGCTCACAGCACACTCGGCCGACCGGGGATCGTCCGGTCGGCTCGTTCGTGCAGCGCGGTCACGATCTCCGGGCCGAGGATCGTCACGTCGCCCGCACCCATCGTCACGATCACGTCACCCGGTACCGCCGCCGCGGCCACTGCCGCCGGCACCGCGGAGAAGTCCGGCAGGTAGTGCACCGGCACCCGCACGTGCTCGGCGACGATCGCGCCGCTGACGCCCGGGATCGGCTGTTCGCGCGCACCGTAGACGTCGAGCACGAAGACCTCGTCGGCGCCGCTCAGTGCAGCACCGAATTCCGCGGCGAAAGTCTTTGTCCGCGAATACAGATGGGGCTGGAACACCACCACACTGCGGCCGGCGCCGAGTTCGGTCAGCATCGCCCGCACCGCGGCGAGCGTCGCCGCGATCTCGGTGGGATGGTGCGCGTAGTCGTCGAAAACCCGCACCGAGCCGACGGCGTCGACCAGTTCGAAGCGCCGGCGCACCCCCTCGAACCCGGCCAGCCCGTCCAGCACGGCGTCCAGCGGCGCCCCGATCTCGGTGGCCGCCAGCAGCGCCCCGAGCGCGTTGAGCGCCATGTGCCGGCCCGGGATCGACAGCCGCATCGCCTCGACGCGGTCGGAGCCGGCCAGCGCGATCTGCGCGACCGCACCGGTGCCCTGCTGCTCCCAGTCCAGCAGTCGGGCGGCCAGCGGCGCATCGCCGCCACTCCCGTAGCGCAGCACTCGGATCCCCTGCGCCGCACTGCGATCCGCCAGTGCGGCGGCACCCGGATCGTCGACGCACACCACCAGCGCCCCACCGAGTGCGATCCGTGCCGCGAACTCGTCGAACACGTGCGTGTAGGCGTCGGCGCTGCCGAAGAAGTCCAGGTGGTCGGCTTCGATGTTGGTCACCACGGCGACGTCTGGGGTGTACTCCAGCAGCGAGCCGTCGCTCTCATCGGCCTCGGCGACGAAGCAGTCGCCACTGCCGTGGTGCGCGTTGGTACCGGCCTCGCCGAGTTCGCCGCCGACCGCGAACGACGGGTCCAGCCCGCAGTGCTGCAGCGCGACCACCAGCATCGAGGTGGTGGACGTCTTGCCGTGGGTGCCGGTGACCATCAGCGTGGTGTAGTCGGCCATCAGCTTGGCCAGCACCACCGGGCGCAGCACCACCGGGATGCCGCGGCGGTGGGCTTCGACCAGTTCCGGGTTGGTCTTGGGGATCGCCGCATGGGTGCTGACGACGGTCGTGGGCCCGCCGGGAAGCAGATCCAGTGCGGACGGGTCGTGGCCGACCCTGACCTGTGCACCGCGGGCCCGCAACGCCTGCAGGCCGCGGGACTCCTTGGCGTCCGACCCCGACACCAGCCCACCGCGGTCCAGCAGGATCCGGGCGATACCGGACATGCCCGCTCCCCCGATGCCGATCATGTGCACCCGCTGCAGTTCGGGCGGCAGCTCCCGGGCGCTCACTGGCCGCCCCTCGCTGCGCTCGCGACGTCCAGCGCGACGGTGCTCATCCCGCTCACTGGCCGCCCCTCGCTGCGCTCGCGACGTCCAGCGCGACGGTGCTCATCCCGCTCACTGGCCGCCCCTCGCTGCGCTCGCGACGTCCAGCGCGACGGTGCTCATCCCGCTCACTGGCCGCCCCTCGCTGCGCTCGCGACGTCCAGCGCGACGGTGCTCATCCCGCTCACTGGCCGCCCCTCGCTGCGCTCGCGACGTCCAGCGCGACGGTGCTCATCCCGCTCACTGGCCGCCCCTCGCTGCGCTCGCGACGTCCAGCGCGACGGTGCTCATCCCGCTCACTGGCCGCCCCTCGCTGCGCTCGCGACGTCCAGCGCGACGGTGCTCATCCCGCTCACTGGCCGCCCCTCGCTGCGCTCGCGACGTCCAGCGCGACGGTGCTCATCCCGCTCACTGGCCGCCCCTCGCTGCGCTCGCGACGTCCAGCGCGACGGTGCTCATCCCGCTCACTGGCCGCCCCTCGCTGCGCTCGCGACGTCCAGCGCGACGGAAGCCACCCGGCGGGCCGCATCCGGATGCCCGGCCGTCACCGCCGCCTCCGTCATCGCGGCCAGCCGCGGCCCGTCGGTGAGCAGCCCCGCCACCGTCTCCGCCACGAAATCAGGGGTCAGGGCGGCGTCGTCGACCAGCAGACCGCCGCCGGCCTCGACCACCGGCAGCGCGTTCAGCCGCTGCTCGCCGTTGCCGATCGGCAGTGGCACGTAGACCGCCGGCAACCCGACCGCCGACACCTCGGCGACCGTCATCGCCCCGGACCGGCAGATCGCCAGGTCGGCGGCGGCGTACGCCAAGTCCATCCGGTCCAGGTAAGGCACCGCCACGTACGGCGGTGCGCCCGCGGCGGGTGCGGGCAGGTCCAGGGTGTTCTTCGGCCCGTGCGCGTGCAGCACCGAAACACCGGCTGCCGCAAGCTGTTCGGCGGCGCCGGAGACCGCCCGGTTGATCGACTGCGCGCCCTGGGAGCCGCCGAAGACCAGCAGCACCCGCGCGTCGTCGGCGAACCCGAACTCGGCGCGGGCCGCCGACCGCAGCGCCGCGCGGTCCAGCGACGTGATCGCCTCCCGCACCGGCACACCGACCACCTCGGTGCGCCGCAGACCGCAGTCGGCCACCGCGGACAGCACCCGACGGGCACCGCGGGCACCGACCCGGTTGGCCAGGCCGGCCCGGGCGTTGGCCTCATGGATGACGACTGGGACACGGCGACGCAGCCCCCGGGCGGCCAGGTAGGCCGGCAGCGCCACGTAACCGCCGAAGCCGATCACCACGTCGGCCTCGACGGTGTCGAGCACCGCCCGAGTCTGCCGGACGGCGCGCAGCACCCGCAGCGGCAGCCGGGCCAGGTCAGCGTTGAGCTTGCGGGGCAGCGGCACCGGCGTGATCAGTTCCAGTCGGTAGCCGCGAGCCGGCACCAGCCGTGTCTCCAGTCCCCGGGCGGTGCCCAGCGCGGTGATCGCGACGTCGGGGTCCAGGGCGGTCAGGGCGTCGGCGACGGCCATCGCGGGCTCGACATGACCGGCGGTGCCGCCGCCGGCGAGCACCACCGATATCGGCCTGCGGTGCACCGGCGTGCTGTCGGAGTCGTTCACCCGTAACGCTGACCTTCCAATGAGCGTGCGCGTCCACCCGACGGACGCCGGCCGCCTCCATGATGCCCGGTCGCGGATCCGGATCGTTGCACCGACCGGGTCCGCGCCGACCGGGCGGCGGTCTTGCGCGCGGGTGTCCGGCCGTTCCGGCGCTCCCGTTCGGGGGACTGCGGGCGTGATCGCAGCCGGTCGCGCAGCGCCTCGGCCCGAGTCGGTGCGTAGGGTTCGGGCAGCGGCAGCCGCAGCAGGCGGTTCATCCGGTCGTCGCGGCCGGCCCGCAGCGCGGCCACCGCCTCCGGTTCGTGCCGTGCCGCGTTGGCCATCAGGCCGATCATCAGAAGGGTTGTGGCCGTGGACGTCCCGCCCGCGGAGATCAGCGGCAGCTGGAGTCCGGTCACCGGCAGCAGCCCGATCACATAGCCGACGTTGATGAACGACTGACCGATCACCCACATCGTGGTGGTCGCGGTGAGCAGTCGCAGGAACGGGTCGGCGGACCGTTTGGCAATCCGCATCCCGGTGTAGCCGAACAGCCCGAACAGCGCCAGCAGTCCGAACGCGCCGACAAAGCCGAGTTCCTCGCCGATGATCGCGAAGATGAAGTCGTTATGTGCGTTGGGCAGGTAGTTCCACTTCGCGGTCCCCTGCCCCAGCCCGTCACCGAAGACGCCGCCGTTCGCCAGCGCGAACTTCGCCTGTTTGGCCTGGTATCCCGAGCCCAGAGCGTCCGCGTCGGGGTCCAGCCAGGACCGCACCCGGTCGGACCGGTAGCCCTCCGAGATGGCCAGTACCGCCGCGGCGGCGACGACCGCGGCCAGCGAGGTGGTGAACACCTTCAGCGGCAGGCCGGCGTACCAGAGCAGCGACAGCAGGATGATGCCCAGCGACACCGTCTGGCCGAGGTCGGGCTGGGCGACGATCAGGATCAGTGCGACGACGGCGGCCGGCACCAGTGGCACCAGCATCTCGAACAGCGTCGCCTGTTCCATCCGGCGGGCCGCCAGCAGGTGCGCACCCCAGATCGCGAAGGCGATCTTCGCCAGCTCGGAGGGCTGCATGGAGAACCCGGCGATGACGAACCAGCCGCGGGAGCCGTTGGACAGCGTGCCGATCCCGGGGATCAGCACCAGCACCAGCAGCACGATGGTGAATGCGAAGCCGGGCAGCGCGATCCGGCGCAGGAACCGGACCGGCATCCGCAGCGCCACGTAGCAGGCGCCCAGCCCGATCACGGTCCAGAGCACCTGCTTGGCGAAGATCCGCCACGCCGACCCGTCGGCTCCGTAGGACTCCACCCCCGACGCCGAGAGCACCATGATCAGCCCCAGCGTGGTCAGCAGCGCAGCGACGGCGACGATCAGGTGAAAGGAGGTCATCGGGCGGCCGAGCCACGCCCCGAACCGGGTGCGCGGGCCGGCCGCGTCGGTGCTGACGTGCGCGGTCGGTGCCGCCTCGTCGGCTGCCGCGGCGTCAGCGGAGCCCCGGCGCCGCAGCCGGGCGAGTGCGCCGATCACGCGGACCTACTCGGCGGCGGCGCGTGCGGCGGCCGCGAACGCCTCGCCGCGGGCGGCGTATCCGGTGAACTGGTCGAACGATGCGCCCGCCGGTGCCAGCAGCACCGTGTCGCCGGGTGCGGCCAATTCGCCGGCGGCGGCCACCACCGTCGTCATCACCCGGGCACCCAGCGGCCCGTCGGACTCGGAGATCACTCGTGTCACACGAGCATCTGGAGAAACGACAGCAACATCCATACCAGCATCTTCGCTTGCCACAACGTGGACAACCGGGACATTCGGTGCGTGTCGGGATAACGCCTCGGCAACCGCCTGGCGGTCTCGGCCGATCAGCACGGCCCCGACCAGGTGATCGGCGATCCGGGTGACGGTGGCGTCGAGCGCGGCGTCGGTGGCGCCCTTGAGCAGGCCACCGGCCACCCACACCACCCGGGGATGCGACAGCACCGACGCCTCGGCGGCATGCAGATTGGTGGCCTTGGAATCGTCGACGTAGCTGACGCCGCCGGCGACCGCGACCAGTTCGGCACGATGCCGCCCGACCTGGAACGACGCCAGCGCGGCCGCGATCGCCTCGGCCGGCACACCGGCACTGCGGGCCAGTGCGGCGGCGGCCAGCGCGTCCAGCACCCCGACCGGGCCCGGCACCGGTATCGACGCCACCGGCGCCAGCGCCAGGCTGTCGGCGAACGCCCGGTCCACCAGCGCCCCGCCGACCACGCCGAACTCCCCCGGCGCCGGCTCGCCCAGCCGGAAGCCGACCTTGACCCCGGCGGGGGCGTCGGGCAGCAACGCCGCCGCCCGGGCGTCATCCATGCCGACGACCGCGACCTCGCCGTGCAGCGCGCGCGCCTTGTCGGCGGTGTAGCCGGCCATGCCGCCATGCCAGTCCAGGTGGTCCTCGGCGATGTTGAGCACGGCGCCGGCTGCCGGTCGCAGTGACGGCGCCCAGTGCAGCTGGAAACTGGACAGCTCGACCGCGAGCAGTTCGGATTCATGCGGCGGTCCCAGCTTCCGCTCTCCTCCGTCGAGCCTCGCTGAACCGCCGGCCGGCTCGCTCAGCACATCGAGCACCGGGCTGCCGATGTTGCCGCAGAGCTGGGCGCGCAACCCCGCCGCGAGAAGCATCGCGTGCAGCATCGACGTCGTCGTCGTCTTGCCGTTGGTGCCGGTCACCACCAGCCAGCGCCGCGGCGGCCCGTAGTGCCCGGCGGCATCCAGGCGCCAGGCCAGTTCGACGTCACCCCAGATCGGCACTCCCGCTGCCGCGGCCGCGGCCAGCACTGGGGTGCTCGGCGGAAATCCGGGGCTGGTGACGACGAGGTCGTAGCCGCTGATCTGCGCGGCGGCCGCCGACGGGCTCAGCGTCGCCACGTCGGGATAGGCGCGCAACGCAGCCGGGTCGTCGTCGCAGAGCGACAGGTCCACGCCCAGCGGCGTCAACGCGGCCAGCACGGCCCGCCCGGTCACCCCGGCGCCGGCGACCAGCACCCGCGCCCCGGGCGACAGCTCGCTCAGCACGTCAGCCGCCGACGGCGGTGAACCACTCGCCGTAGAACAGTGAGACGCCCAACCCGCAGGCGATAGCCGTCAGCAGCCAGAACCGGATGATGACCGTGGTCTCCGCCCAGCCGGCCAGCTCGAAGTGATGGTGGAACGGCGCCATCCGGAACACCCGGCGACCGGTGGTGCGAAACGCCAGGATCTGGATGACGACCGAGACGATCTCGGCGACGAACAGCCCGCCGAGCACCACCGCGAGGATCTCGGTGCGGGTCGTGATCGACAGCCCGGCGATGATCCCGCCCAGCGCCAGCGATCCGGTGTCGCCCATGAAGATCTTCGCCGGGGCGGCGTTCCACCACAGGAAGCCGACGCAGGCGCCGGCAGTCGCGGCGGCCACCAGCGCCAGGTCCAGCGGGTCGCGGACGTTGTAGCAACCCGGTCCCGGTGCAATAGCGCACGCGTTGTGGTGCTGCTGGACGGTGATCAGCACGTAGGCGGCGCTGACCATCGCCATCGCCCCGGCCGCCAGACCGTCCAGGCCGTCGGTGAAGTTCACCGCGTTGGACCAGGCGCTGACGATCAGGACGACGAACAGCACGAACGCCACGGCCGGCAGGGTGACGGTGGCGATCTCCCGCACGTAGGACAGTTCCGGGCTACCCGGGGTCAGGCCGGCGTTGTTGCGGAATCTCAGCACGAGCATGCCGAACAGGACGGCCGCACCGACCTGCCCGACGGTCTTCGCGGTCTTGTTCAGCCCGAGGTTGCGCGAGCGGCGGATCTTGATGAGGTCGTCGATGAACCCGACCACGCCCAGCGCGGTGGCCAGACCCAGCACCAGCAGGCCGGATGCGGACGGCCCGGTGCCGTAGAAGACGAAGCCGGCCAGTTGCGCGGTGAGATAGCCGGCCCAGATGCCGGTGACGATCGCCACCCCGCCCATCGACGGGGTGCCGCGTTTGGCCTGGTGGCTCTGCGGGCCGTCCTCGCGGATCTCCTGACCGAAGCCCTGCCGGGTGAACAGCCGGATCAGCACCGGGGTGAGCAGGATGGCCACCATCAGCGCGACGCCGGCGGCGATCAGGATCATGATCATCGGGCGGTGCCCTTATCGTCGGCGACCAGCGCCCCGACCAGCTTCTCGGCCAGCACGGTCAGTCCGGCGGAGTTCGACGCCTTGACCAGCACCACGTCGCCGGACTCGAGTTCGGCCCGCAGCAGGGCGAGTGCAGCGTCGACGTCGGCGACGGCGACGGCCTCGGCTCCGAACGAGCCCTCCATCACCGCGCCGTGGTACATCGCGCTCATCGATCTCCCAACTCCGACGACAATAAGCCGACTCACATCTAAGCGCACCGCCAGCCGACCGATGCGGTCATGCTCGGTTATCGCGTCGTCGCCCAGCTCCGCCATCTCCCCCAGCACCGCCCAGCTGCGCCGCGACACCGGGCCGTCACCGCGGGCGATCCAGGCCAACGACTGCAGGGCGGCCCGCATCGAATCGGGGTTGGCGTTGTAGGCGTCATCGATCACGGTCACCCCGTCGGCGCGGGTCTGCACCTGCATGCGGTGCGCCGACACCGGGCCGGCCGCGGCCAGCGCAGCGGCCACCTGTTCGGGGGTAGCGCCGCAGTGCAGTGCGACCGCCGCCGCGCACAGTGCGTTGCCGACCTGGTGGTCGCCGGAGACCGCCAGCGCCACCTCCGCGGATTGCTCCCCGGCGTGCAGTGTGAAGCGCGGGCGGGCCAGTTCGTCGAGGGTGACCGGGCCGGCCCAGACGTCGGCGCCTTCGGTGCGGCTGACCCGCACCACCCTCGCCTGCGTCTGTGCGGCCATCGCGGCGACCGCCGTGTCGTCGGCGTTCAGCACCACCAGACCGTCTGCCGGAACGGACTGTGGCAGTTCAGCTTTCGTTTCGGCGATCGCCTCGCGCGAGCCGAACTCGCCCAGGTGCGCGGTCCCGACGTTGAGCACCACCCCGATCTGCGGCGGGGCGATCGCCGCCAGGGCGGCGATGTTGCCCCGATGCCGCGCCGACAGTTCCAGGATCAGGTAGTCGGTGCTCTCGTCGGCCCGCAGCACCGTCCACGGGTGGCCCAGCTCGTTGTTGAAGGAACCGGGCGGCGCCACCACCTGCCCCAGCGGCGCCAGCACCGCCGCCAGCATGTCCTTGGTGGAGGTCTTGCCGGCCGAACCGGTGACCCCGATGATCGTCAGTCCGCTCGCGACCAGCTCGGCGGCCACGGCGGCGGCCAGTTTCGCCAGCGCGGCCAGCACCGCGGCACCGGATCCGGCATCGTCGTCGTGCTCCAGCACGCCGGATCGGCTGTTGGATCCGATCGGGTCGACGACTATCGCCGGCACCCCGACCGGGCGCGCCGCCAGCACCACCACCGCACCGGCCCCGATCGCCGCGGCCGCATGGTCGTGGCCGTCGACGCGGGCGCCGGGCAGCGCCAGGAACAACCCGCCGGGTGCGATCTTGCGGGAGTCGAACTCGACGGTCCCGGTGACCAGGGTGGTCGCGGCCCGCTCCGGGGTGATGTCGGTGAGACGGCCGCCGACGATCTCGGCGATCCGGGCCAGGCTCAACGCGATCACGGTCGGGACTCCAGTGCCGCCGCCAACTCCACCCGGTCGTCGAACGGTTCGGTTCGCCCACCTGCGGTCTGCCCGGTTTCGTGGCCCTTCCCGGCCACCAGCACGATGTCGCCGGGCCGCGCCCAGCGCACCGCGTGGGCGATCGCGGCCCGCCGGTCACCGACCTCGACCACCTCCGCGGCGCCGTCGGCGGCACCGGCCAGCACGTCGCGGCGAATCGCGGCGGGGTCCTCGCTGCGCGGGTTGTCGTCGGTGATTACCACCAGGTCGGCCAGATCCGCGGCGATCCGCCCCATCGGGGCGCGCTTGCCGTGGTCCCGGTCGCCACCGGCGCCGAACACCACCGCCACCCGGGCCTGCGGGTGGTGCCGGTCGCGGCGCAGGGTCTGCAGCACCGCCTCCAGCGCGCCGGGCTTGTGCGCGTAGTCGACCAGCGCCAGGAAGCCCTGACCCCGGTCGATCGGCTCCAGTCGGCCGGGCACGCTGGCGTCGCGCAGCGCCGGCGCCGCCTGCTCCGGCGACACCCCGACCGCGTCGAGAACCGCCAGGGCGACAAGGCAATTGGCGATGTTGTAGGCACCCGGCAGTCGGATGCCGACTCGGTGGTGCACCCCGGCGGGGTCGACCACCGTGAATTCCTGACTGCCGTCGGGCTGCTGGGTCACCTGCTCGACGGTCCACTGGGCCGACTTGCCGGTGACGCTGACGGTGACGGCGTTCGCCGCCCGCTGCGCCATCGCCGCACCGGCGTCGTCGTCCACGCAGACCACCGCGGTGGCAGCGTGCACCGGCGACGCCGGGTCGAACAGCCTGGCCTTGGCCTCGAAGTACTCCGCCATCGTGTGGTGGAAGTCCAGGTGGTCGCGGGACAGGTTGGTGAAACCGCCGACCGCGAAACGTATCCCGTCCACCCGGCCCAGGCTCAGCGCGTGGCTGGACACCTCCATCACCGCGGTGTCCACCCCGCGCTGCGCCATCGCCGCCAGCAGTGCCTGCAGCGCCGGCGCTTCCGGGGTGGTCAGCGCACTGGGCACGTCGACGCCGTCGATGCGGGTGCCCACGGTGCCGATCAGGCCGACGGTGCGACCTGCGGCCCGCAACCCGGCCTCGATCAGATAGGTGGTGGTGGTCTTGCCCGATGTTCCGGTGATGCCGATGACCGTCACCCGGTCGCTGGGCCGGCTGTAGACGGTGGCAGCCAGTTCTCCGAGCACGTCGCGGGGGGCGGGGTGCACCAGCACCGGCACCGGGCAGTCCGCACCGATCTCGGCGGCCCCGGCGGCGTCGGTGAGCACGGCAGCCGCCCCGCGCTCGATCGCGTCGACCGCATACCGGGCGCCGTGGGTGACCGAACCGGGCAGCGCCGCGAACAGGTCGCCGGGCAGCGCGGCCTGAGCGCGCAGCGTGACCCCAGTGACCTGCACCTCCGGGGCCGAACCGCCGGCCGTCAGACCCGCCCCGACCTGGTCGGCCAGCGTCTGCAGCGATACCCCGGCGTTGCCGGCGGGCCGCAGTTCGGTAGACACGCGCCATCACCTCCGTTCGCTGGTGAGCCTCGCCTGGATCGGCGATGACACCTTACCGAGCGATGGGTGTGCTGCCGTCCAGCAGCAGCCTGCTGTCGGGCAGGTGGTGTAGGTCTGTCCAGCAGGACTCTGCCAGTCGATGTGCCCGTCCGGGTGCCGCCGATCCTCACAGCCGTGGAAGATCTTGAGCAGGCGATGCTTTCAGCACAAGCGCCGGAGGTTGGTGACAAGTCGGCAACCCTGAACAACGACGATCCGTGTGTCGGCCAGTGTCTCTTCGACCCTCGGACGCAGGTTTCGAGCACCACGGGACGGCACACTCACCGCGACCGCGTATCTTGAGTTCGCCGATTCGCGAGAGGAATCTCGCCGATTCGCGGGACACACACTCGCCGATTCACTGAATTCGGCCGGGGCCGGCGCCGTCGCCGTCGCCGTCGGGCATCAGGACACGAATCTCCAGCAGGCTCAGGCATCGGGCGTCAGCATGCGGCGGTAAATTCGGCATCGTATCCAGTGTCGAGCAACCTGACGAGCCAGTCGTGCACACCTACGCGCCCGACGAGGCGATCCGGCATGCTCGGCCACTACCTCCGCGTGACCGCCTCGTCATCGAGGATGTACCCGAGGATGAGTGGGCGGCTTTCGAGGCTGCACTCGCGGGCGCATGACCAACGCCCAGCCATTGGGCGTGGTCGTGGACACACCCCATGCCCTCGGCAATGCTGCCGCCAGGAATTTTGTCGATTGAGGTATGGCGAAACGGCACAGGCATCTGACCTTCCAAGTCTGAGTGATACCCCCGCCGACGCCAGGCGCAGAACGGCTCCTACATCACCTGCAGCAACTGCGGCGGTCCCGGGTCCGGCGACAACGGCACGTTGGCCCGCTGCAGCAGCCACGCCGCGATGTTGTGGAACAGCGGGGCCACCGACGTGCCCGGTGCGCCGTCCGCAGTGCGGTGCGGGTTGTCCATCATCAGACCGATCACATACCGCGGGTTGTCGGCGGGCGCGATGCCGGCGAACGTGGTCCAGTACACGTCGTCGTAGTAGCACCCGCAGGCCGGGTTGATCTGCTGCGCGGTGCCGGTCTTGCCGGCGATCTGGTAACCGTCGACCGCTGCCTGCGGCCCGGTGCCCTGCTGATACCCCATCGGATCGTGCTGGGTCACCGCGCGCAGCATGTTGCGCACGGTCTGCGCGGTCTGCGCTGAAACCACCTGCACGCCTTCCGGCCTCGCCTCAGCGGTGCGGACACCATCCGGGGAGATCGTGGCCTGCACGATCCGCGGCGGGATCCGCACACCGTCATTGGCGAGGGCCTGATACATCGCGGTCATCTGCAGCAGCGTCATCGAAAGGCCCTGGCCGATGGGCAGGTTCGCGAATGTGCTTCCCGACCACTGGTCGATCGGGGGCACCACGCCGGCGCTCTCCCCCGGCAGACCGATCCCGGTTCGCTGACCGAGGCCGAACTTCTCCAGCATGTCGAACCAGCGCTCCGGCCCGATCCGCTGCGCGAGCATCAGGGTGCCCACGTTCGACGACTTGGCGAAGATCCCGGTCGTCGTGTACGGCGTCACGCCGTGCACCCAGGCGTCGTTGACGGTGACGTCGGCGACGTCGATCGAGCCCGGAACCTGCAGCACCTCATCGGGATTCGTCAGTCCGTACTCGATGGCCGCCGCAGCCGTCACGAGCTTGTTCACCGAACCCGGCTCGAACGGGGACGACACCGCCGGGTTGCCCAGCTGCCGGTCCTCTTGGCGGCCGATGTCCTGCGACGGGTCGAAGGTGTTGTCGCCGGCCATCGCCAGCACCTCGCCCGTGTGCGCATCGAGCACCACCGCGCCGACGGCCTTCGCGCCGGAGGCGTTCTTGGCCTGCTGCACCTGCTGCTGGACGTAGAACTGGATGTCGTCTTCCAGGGTGAGCTGGACGGTCGAGCCGTTGACGGCGCGATGCCGGTTGCGGTAGCTGCCCGGGATCACCACGCCGTCGGAGCCGCGGTCATAGGTGACCGAGCCGTCGGTGCCGGCCAGGACGGCGTCCATCGAGTCCTCCAGACCAAGCAGACCGTGTCCGTCCCAGTCGATTCCACCGATGATGTTCGCCGCCAGCGACCCGCCCGGATACTGCCGCAGATCCTGTCGCTCACTGCCCACCTCCGGGCACTTCGCGCTGATCGCCTCCGCCACCGCCGGATCGACCGCTCGGGCCAGGTAGACGAAGGTCTCGTTGCTGCGCAGCTTCTTCAGCACGGCGGCGGCATCCGGCTTGTTGCCGAGCCGGACGGCGACCTCCCTGGCGATCTCCTGCAGTCGCCGCTGAGGCTCGGGGGCTTTCGGGTTGTTCTTGCGGGCTTCCTCCAACTGCTTGCCGATCTTGATCGGCTGGAAGGTCAGTGCCCTCGCCTCGATGGTGAACGCCAGCTTGTCGCCGGAGCGGTCGATGATGTCGCCGCGCATCGCCTGCTGGACGTCGGTGACCTTGAGCTGGCCCGCCGCCTCGTCCCGCAGCCCCGACGCCCGGGGCACCTGCAGGTAGAACAGCTGCGCGGCCGACAGTGCCAACACCAGGAAGATGATCACGTTTCCGGTTCGGTGCCGGAACACGAATGATGCGCTGCGCGAACCGAGTTCGGTCGGCGGTCGGGTGCGACGCTCCCGCGCTGACCGGCCCGGAGCCGAGTTCTGCTTCGCCGCCTTGGGCCCAGCCGGCTTGCCGCGCCGTACACCCGCGGCGGGCTTGCGCACCGGCGGGGCCGCTCGGCCGGGCCGTTTCATCCCGCGACTCCCGGGGTGGTCGGCACGGGCACCGGACCCGGCGCGAGCGGCACCGCCGGGTCAACCGGTGGCAGCACGACCGGGGACACCCCCTCCGGCGGAAGTCCGACGGGCGGTGCGTCCACCGGCGGAAGTCCATCCGGGACCGGGACGCTCCCAGCGACGTCCGGGAACGGCACGACGCCGACGCCGCCGTCGTGCGTGCGCATCGGCACCGGGACTCCCGGCATCGTCGGCACCGGCAGTCCGGGCAGCGGCAGTCCGGGGATCGCCGATCCGGGCACCGCCGGCCCGGGCACCATCGGTGCCGCCGGGCCGACGGGCGTTACCCGGACTGGTATCTCGGCCCCGCGCGCCGGCGGCGGCGGGGCGGCCTGCTCATCGGGGAGTTTGGTGTTCAGCGGCGGTGGCGGCACCCCTTCGGCCGGCTTCGGCACACCGACGACCACCCAGTTGCCGGCCGGATCCTGGATCAGATGCGCGGTGTCCCGGCTGGGGATCATCCCGAGGTTGCGTGCCTCTTCGGCGAGCGCCGGCGCTGACTGCGCAGTCAGCACGTCGCGTTCGAGCGCCTCCTTCTGCTGCTGCAGCACCCGGTTGTGTTCCCGGAGGCTGCCCAACTGGTAGGACCGTTCGGCGGCATCGGTCGACAGCCACAGCGTGATACCCAGCCCGATGCCGAGCGAACCGATGATCAGGACCACGAACGGCACCTTGGCGGCGAGGGTCCGCGGCCGCAGGTCGATCGAGGCCAGCCGGGAGATCACCCGGTCGCGCAGCGGCGGGCGTATCACCTTGGGAGACTTGGCCTTGCGCGCCTTCGCCCGCGCCTTGGCCTGCTCGGTGCCCTTCGCCGGCTTCGGTCGGGCGTTCAGCCGGGGCAGCGCACCGGTCTGCGGTCCGGACCGCTGACGCGCTTCACGACTCGGCGCCGGCGCGGTTCCGGGTTGCCGACGCACCCGCCGTGGCTGCGGCGGTTCGCCGGTCCGGCGCACCCGGGGACCGGATTCGGCACGCGCACGACGATCACCGTTGCGCACCACGGGTTTCCGTTTGGTCGTCATCGATCCCCCCTCACCGGCACTGCCCTCCCCGACGCAACCCGCTCCACCGCACGCAATCGCACGGCCGCGGCCCGCGGATTGCGCTCGATCTCATCCGCGTCGGCCCGCTCGGCTCCGCGGGTCAGGACCGTGAATCTCGGTTCGTCACCGGGCAGTTCGACCGGCAGCCCGACCGGGGTGCGAGACGCACTCGCCGCGGCGAACAGCTGCTTGACGATGCGGTCCTCCAGCGACTGGTACGCCATCACCGCCACCCGGCCACCGACGGCAAGAGCGTCGAGTGCAGCCGGAACGGCGGCCTCCAGTGACTCCAGTTCGGCGTTGACGGCGATCCGCAGCGCCTGGAAGGTTCGCTTGGCGGGGTGCCCGCCGGTGCGCCGTGCGGGTGCCGGAATCGCCTGGTACAGCAGTTCGGTCAGCTCCGCCGTCGACGTGAACGGCGTCTGCTCCCGACGCCGGACGATCTGCGCAGCGATTCGTGATGCGAACCGCTCCTCGCCGTAGCGGCGCAGGATGCCGGTGATCGCTTTCGCGTCGTAGGTGTTGAGGATGTCCGCCGCCGTCAGCGGACCCTCGGGGTCCATCCGCATGTCCAGCGGCGCATCGTGGGCGTAGGAGAATCCCCGCTCGGTGCGGTCCAGCTGCATCGAGGAGACGCCCAGGTCGAACAGCACCCCGTCGACGGATCCGGTTGCCGGCAGGCCGGATTCGATCAGCGCGTCGACGATGCCGTCGTAGCGGGTGCGGACCAGGGTCAGCCGGTCGGCGAACCGGGCCAGTCGATCGCCGGCGATGTCGAGGGCGGTGGGGTCGCGGTCGAGTCCGATCAGCCGCAGCGCCGGGAATTCGGTGAGGAACCGCTCGGCGTGCCCGCCGGCGCCCAGTGTGCAGTCGACCAGGATCGCGCCTGCGCCGTCCGGCCCGTTGCGGGTCAGCGCCGGGGCCAGCAACTCCACGCAACGGTGCAGGAGCACGGGCAGATGGCCGAATTCACCCTGGTCCGCCACCGCGACACCTCCCGGTCGGACTTCCCGTCGCGACCCTGCCTCGAGGTCCCTGTCCGATGCGAACCTGACGTCGGGGAAGTACGCCAGGGTCGGTTCGGGCAGAGGCCACGAGGCACGGGCACGTGCCTCAAATGATGTCGCTGAGTGCTTCATCGCTGGCCGCGGAGAAGTTCTCTTCATGGGTTTGCTGGTAGTCGCTCCAGGCCTGTGCGTCCCAGATCTCGAGGTAGTCGACCGATCCGATGACGACGCACTCCTTGGACAGGTTCGCGTAGCGGCGGTGGTCGGCCGACAGCGTGATCCGGCCCTGGCCGTCGGGGTGCTGTTCGTCGGTGGCCGCGGCCAGGTTGCGCAGGAACGCCCGGGCGTCCGGGTTGCTCCGCGACGCCTTGGCGGCGCGCCGGGCAAGCTGCTCGAACTCCGCCCGCGGGTACACGGCGAGGCTGTGGTCTTGGCTCTTGGTGACCATCAACCCCCCTGCCAGTGCGTCGCGGAACTTCGCCGGCAGCGTCAGCCGCCCTTTGTCGTCAAGCTTTGGCGTGTAGGTGCCGAGGAACATCGGCCACCTCCCACCAAACCGTCGACTTCAGCCACGATACCCCACTTCCACCCACTACGCACCATTTCTTGGGCAAACATCGTCGTCATGCCCCACTCAACCGGGTCTCTGCCTGCCCGATCTGCCGCCGCCAGACCATCCGCACGGCAGGAAACGCCAGGTCACACCGAAAAATCGGTCAAGTGGGGCACAGTGGGGTGAAATCCCGCCAGCAGGCCGGCACCGCCGTCCGCGCAAACGAAAACAGGGCAGCCGATGGGCTGCCCTGCTCTTACCGTGCTGAGTCTTCGGTTACTGCTCGAAACGCCGGCGGAAACGGTCTTCCATGCGGCTGGTGAACGAACCGCCCGAGCCCTTGGCCCGTCGTGCGGGCGCACCTCCCGGACTCGGCACGCCGGCCCGCTCAGCGGTCTGCCGGCCGGTGACGGCGAACACCGCCCCGCCGAACATCACCACGAACCCGAGCACGCTCAGAATCAAGAACCACCGGCTCACGCTCGTCGAGAACGGAATCCCCGACACCAGCATCACCAAGCCGACGACGAACAGGCTCATCCCCTGCAGCCGCCGCCGGGTGGTCGGGGTGCGCAGTGCGCCACCGCGAACACTGGACGCGAACTTGGGATCCTCGGCGTAAAGGGCACTCTCAATCTCATCGAGCATGCGCTGTTCATGATCGGAGAGTGGCATCCGTCCCTCCTTGCCGAAGTCTGGTCACATGGCTCCCGTCGCACGGATCCGGAATCGGTGCCGACGACTACCACTGATGATACGAGGTCGACCTGCGCCGTACCACAGGGTTCGACCGATGATTGTAGCCGCTCGACGACCCCGCACGTCCAGCCAACGAAGCAGGCCGGACCGCACAGGGCGATAACCGGCGCCGCCCACCCGGCAAGCCGGATAATGTGCGGGCGCACCGCACCGCATCACCGACCGGGAGGACACCGCACCGTGGCGACATTCCTCGTCGACCTGTCGGCGGCCGACATGGCCGGCCACCTCGGCGCGGCACTGCAGGTGTACGTCACCGCGATGGGGTATCCCGCCGGCACCGAACGGCACCGGGCCGCGCTGTGGCTGGAGCACATCCAGCGGCGTGGCTGGCGAGCCGTCGCCGCAGTGGAGACCGCCGACCCGCCCGACGCGCCCGCGCCGGCGGACGGCGAAACCCGCGACGCGATGATGCTCGGCGTGGCCTACGGCTACTGCGGGGCGCCCGATCAGTGGTGGCAGCAGCAGGTGCGGCTCGGCCTACAGCGCGCCGGACTCGCCGACGACGCGATCGATCACCTGATGACCGGGTACTTCGAGCTCACCGAATTGCACGTCCTGCCGTCGGCACAGGGGCGCGGCCTGGGCGAGGCATTGGCCCGCCGGCTGCTCACCGGACGCGAGGAACCCCACGTCCTGCTGTCGACACCGGAGATCAACGGCGAGGGGAACCGGGCCTGGCGGCTGTATCGGCGACTGGGATTCACCGACATCGTCCGAGGCCACTACTTCACCGGCGACCCGCGCGCATTCGCGATCCTGGGGCGGACACTGCCGCTGGACCAGCCGTCCGGCGGCGGGTAACCCCGGTGCGCCGACGGGTCTGGCACGATGACTGCGTGCATCTTCGGCGTTCACCCGTTCGACGGCCCACCGCGCGTCGCCGGTTGCTGACGTTCGTCGCACTGCTGCTGATCCTGTCGCCGCTGACGGCGGGGTGCCTGCGCGTGCGGGCGAACATCACGATCTCCCCCGACGACCAGGTCTCCGGCCAGATCGTTGCCGCCGCCAAACCGCGCAACGACAGCGATACCGGGCCCAAGCTCAACCCCGACCTGCCGTTCATGAACAAGGTGGCGATCACCGGCTACAGCCGCGACGGCTTCGTCGGCTCGCAGGCGGTGTTCTCCGGCCTGACGTTCGCCGAACTGCCGCAGCTGGCCGACATGAACCGGGATGCGGCCGGAGTGGACCTGACGCTGCGCCGCGCCGGCGACGTGGTCATCCTGGAGGGCCGAGTCGACCTGACCTCGCTCGTCGACCCGGAGGCCGACGTCGAACTGACCGTCACCTTCCCCGGTGAGGTGACGTCCACCAACGGCGAACGGGTCGGCGACGACACCGCGCAGTGGCACCTGAAGCCGGGCATCGTGAGCACCATGACCGCCCAGGCCCGCTACACCGACCCGAGCACCCGGTCGTTCCACCACGCCGCGGGCTGGCTGGCCCTGTCGACGCTGGTCGTCGCCGGGCTGGTCGCACTGATCGCCTGGTACGGCCGGGACCGGTCACCGCGCTTCCGCGCGCCGGACGCCGACCTCGGCTGACACCTCAGTTCGACGGCGACCAGTAGTCGAGCATCTGCGCGAACGTCGTGAACGCCGCGCCCGAGACGCCGTACGTCGCCTCCAGGTGGACGCTCAGCGGGAACCCGAGGCCGCCGACGCCGTCGACCACCCGCTTGTACAGGTCGAGCATCAGCTTGCGGCGCTGCTCAGGCTCACTGGCGGCCAGCGTCTTGACGAACTCCTGCTCGGCTGCGACCACCGCGTTGCCCGGATCCTGGATCAGCCAGTTGATCAGCCCCACCCGGTTCTCGAACGTCGGGACGAAGCCGAACGACAGCAGGATCTCCGGGCGGTGGTCACTGTTCTTGGCGAACTCGGTCAGGAAGCCGACGATCGCCTCCGAATACAGCAGCTGGGTCAGCCCGAACGTCGCACCCCGGTCGCACTTGAAATTGAACCGGCCGACCTCGTCGGCGCGGGTCGGGATCAGGATCACGCCGCGGTTGGGCACCAGGTCGCCGAAGGTGGCCAGCGCGTCGGTGGGTGCCACACCGGAACCCTCCCCGTCGGCCATGGTGCGGGGCACGCCCACGAAGACGACGCCCTCGATGCCGGCGTCGCACAGCTCGGTGACCCGGCCGCGCAGCGACGCCTCGTCGGAGAACGCGGTGACCTGGGTGCACAGCCCGGCCATCGGCGCCAACTCCGGCTTGATCGTCTTCCAGAAGTCCAGCACGTCGAGCTTGGGCTTCATCTCGACCGGGCGGTCGTCCTCCTCGGCGATCATTCCCGGCATCAGAATGTGCTGGATCCGGCCCGCGATGCCGGCCTCGTCGGCGAACCGCAACACCTTGTGCGCTTCCTCGATCGCCTGCTCGTGGCCGCGATCCAGATTCGGCGGGACGAGCTCCAGTGCGATGGTGTTCATGGCCACGAGGGCGCTCCTCATCAGATCGTCCGGATCGGTCCGTTGTCGGCACCCGAACCGGCACCGGCACAAGAACGGTGAGCTTAGCGAAGGTCGCGGCGAATCTCGGCAGCCGGTGCGACTGCCCGGCCGCTGCCGGTCGCAATCCCCTTCGGACTTCCGGTTCGGAGGTAGTGGCACACTCTACGCTGAACGCACGCCGAGCTACGTCGCAGAAGAGAAAGGGGCGCCGCGCTGAGCATCAAAGCAGCGGCACCGTCAGCCTCCGAGTTGGCCGGCGCCATCACCGAACGGTTGCGCGATCACCTGCGTGACCGGCGACGCGACACCGCCTACATCGGCGGCGCGTACGAAGACCTGGTCGACGGCCTCGAGGCGTTCGTGCTCAGCGGCGGCAAACGGCTACGGCCGGCGTTCGCCTACTGGGGTTGGCGCGCGGTGACCGGCCGCGACGCCGACGACCGCGAACTGCTGTTGTTCTCCGCGCTCGAACTGCTGCACGCCTGCGCACTGGTGCACGACGACGTGATCGACGCGTCGGCGACCCGCCGCGGCAGCCTCACCGCGCACCGCAAGTTCACCGAACTGCACCGGGACCGCGATTGGCGGGGCAATGCCGACCAGTTCGGGATATCGGCCGCCATTCTGCTCGGCGACCTGGCGCTGGTCTGGGCCGACGACATCGTCGGCGAGACCGACCTGCCCGCTGATGCCCACCGCCGGGTCCGGCGGGTCTGGTCCGACATCCGCACCGAGGTGCTGGGCGGGCAGTACCTGGACATCGTCGCCGAGGCCAGCGGGGTCGAGTCGATCGCGTCGGCGATGACGGTCAACACCTACAAAACGGCGTCCTACACGGTGGTGCGTCCCCTGCAACTCGGTGTCGCCGCCGCCGCCGACCGGCCGGATCTGCAGGCACTCTTCCACGAGCTTGGCACCGACCTCGGGGTGGCGTTTCAGCTCCGCGACGACGTGCTCGGTGTCTTCGGCGACCCGGAGGTGACCGGCAAGCCGTCCGGCGACGACCTGCGCTCGGGCAAGCGCACCGTGCTGGTCGCCGAGGCGGTGAAGCTCGCCGATGCGACCGACCCGGTCGCGGCCGAGCGGCTGCGGGCCGGGCTCGGCACCGACCTCACCGACGCGCAGGTCGGTGAGCTGTGCGCGATGATCGTGGACATCGGCGCGCTGGCCGCCGTCGAAGACCGGATCAGCGAACTGACCGGACGCGCGGTAGTCGCGCTGACGGCCGCCCCCATCGATGACGTCGCAAAAGCCGGACTGGCGGAATTGGCCCGACGGGTCGCCGACCGGTCCGCCTGACCCGCCCGCGGAGTGCCCATGCCTACCCCCACCGTTCCGGACGCCCAGCCGGCCGGCCCCCTGGCCCGGCTGTGGCGGTTCGCCGCCGGCCCGCAGGCCGGTCCGGCCTGGCTCGGCTGCCTGGGCGCGCTGCTGATCACCGTGGGCGGACTCGGCGCCGGCAGCACCCGCACTCACGACCCGGTGCTCGAATCGCTGCACCTGTCCTGGCTGCGGTTCGGTCACGGCCTGGTGCTGTCCTCGGTGCTGCTGTGGGCCGGCGTCGCGGTGATGCTGCTGGCCTGGCTGGGGCTGGGCCGGTGGGTGCTGGACGGGACCGCCTCGGAGTACACCCTGGTCGCCAGCACCGGGTTCTGGCTGGCACCGCTGCTGCTGTCGGTGCCGGTGTTCAGCCGCGACACCTACTCCTACCTGGCGCAGGGTGCCCTGCTGCGGGACGGCTTCGACCCGTACCAGGTCGGTCCGGTCGACAACCCCAACCCGCTGCTCGACGACGTCAGCCCGATCTGGTCGTCGACGACGGCACCGTACGGGCCGGCCTTCATCCTGATCGCCCGGCTGGTGACGATGCTGGTCGGCGACAACGTGGTGCTCGGGACCATGGTGCTGCGACTGTGCATGCTGCCCGGGCTGGCGCTGCTGATCTGGGCGGCACCGCGGGTGGCCCGGCGGGTCGGCGGCAGCGCCCCGGCCGCGCTGCTGCTGGCGGTGCTCAACCCGCTGGTGATCATCCACCTGATGGGCGGCGTCCACAACGAGATGCTGATGGTCGGCCTGATGATCGCCGGTATCGCGCTGACCCTGGACCGGCGGCCGGTCGCCGGCGTCGCACTGGTGGCGCTGGCGGCCGCGGTCAAGGCGACGGCCGCGATCGCCCTGCCGTTCCTGGTGTGGGTGTGGATGCGCCAACTGCGTGAACGCCCCGGTTACCGTGCACCGCTGGCGTTCGGCGCTGCCACGGCGATCTCCGGGCTGATCGTCGTGGCGGTGTTCGCGGCGCTGTCGACACTGGCCGGGGTCGGCATGGGCTGGCTCACCGCGCTGCTGGCCGGCAACGTGAAGATCATCAACTGGCTGACGATCCCCACCGCGGCCGCCAACCTGATCCACACCGTCGCCGGACTGTTCGTCTCGATGAACTTCTGGACGGTGCTGCACGCCGCCCGCCTCATCGGAATCGTGGTGATCGCGCTGGCACTGCCGGTGCTGTGGTGGCGGGCCCGCGCCGACGACCGCGCCGCGGTCAGCGGCATCGCCTGGGCCATGCTGGTCGTGGTGCTGTTCGTGCCGGCGGCACTGCCCTGGTACTACACCTGGCCGCTGGCCGTGGCAGCGACGGTGGTCAACTCACCGACGGCGATCGCCAACATCGCCGCCGCGTCCACCTGGATCATGGTCATCTTCAAACCCGATGGCGCCCACGGCATGTACGCCTGGGGCCATGTGCTTGCCGCGACCGGCTGCGCGGTGTTCGCCTGGTACCGGTTGGCCCGGCGCCCGGCGCCGGTCAGCGCACCGTCGGTCAGTACGCCATAGCCTGCGCCCGGCGCATCACCTCACGCGCCTGGTGCGCGTGCAGGGCGTCGATCGGGCGGGCGTTGGGGACCGGTTCCCGCAGACCGTCCCGGGTGACCGACAGCGACGGGTCCGGCGTGAACAGCCACCGCACCACGTCGGTCTTTTCGTAGCCGCCGTCGTAGAGCACGGCCAGCAGCCCCGGCAGACTCCGGACCACCGCGCCGGTGTCGGTGAAGAACAGCTGCGGGATCACCAGAGCGCCGTCCCTGCGGACCGCCACCAGATTGTTATCCCGGAGATGCTGATGCACCCTGGTCACCGGCACACCGAGCAACGCGGCGACCTCGGGCAGGTTGTATGTCGGCTCGTCGGCGGCGAGGACGTCGTCGCTGGCCGGAATGCTACTCACGCCGACCAGTTTAGAAGCCGCCCCGACAGCGTCTGCAGATCCACCGGGCGACCGCGCCCGCGGCCTACCATTAGCCCCGTGACTGTGGCTATGGGCGCCGACCCGCTGGTGGGTGCCCTGCTGGACGGCCGCTACCGGATCGAGGCGCCGATCGCCACCGGTGGCACGTCCACGGTGTACCGCGGTCTCGACGAGCGACTGGACCGGCCGATCGCCGTGAAGGTGATGGATCCCCGCTACACCGGCGATCAGCAGTTCCTGACCCGGTTCCAGCGGGAGGCGCGCGCCGTCGCCCGACTCAAGGACCCCGGTCTGGTGGCCGTGTACGACCAGGGCCTCGGTACGCCGCAGGGCGCCGAACACCCGTTCCTGGTGATGGAACTCGTCGAGGGCGGAACGCTGCGCGAGTTGCTGAACGAACGCGGCCCGATGCCGCCGCACGCCGTCGCCGCGGTGCTGCGCCCGGTGCTGGGCGCACTCGGCGTCGCGCACCGCGCCGGACTGGTGCACCGCGACATCAAGCCGGAGAACATCCTGATATCCACCGACGGCGAGGTGAAGGTCGCCGATTTCGGACTGGTCCGCGCGATCGCGGCGGCCGGGATCACCTCGACCAGTGTGATTCTGGGGACCGCTGCCTACCTCTCCCCCGAGCAGGTCCGGGACGGTGACGCCGGCCCGCCCAGCGACGTCTACGGGGTCGGCGTGCTGACCTACGAACTGCTGACCGGCCGGACCCCGTTCACCGGCGACTCCACCCTGGCCATCGCCTATCAGCGGCTGGACCGCGACGTGCCGCCGCCCAGCTCCGCGATCGACGGTGTGCCAAGGGAATTCGATGAGTTGGTGGCCCGCGCGACCGCCCTCGACCCGGCCCGCCGCTATCCCGACGGGATCGCGATGGCCGATGCGGTCGACGCGATCACCCACCGGCTGGGGCTGCCCCCGTTCCGGGTGCCGGCGCCGCAGCGCTTCGCCCGGCACGGCGCAGCCCGTCCCGGCCGGAGGCCCAGCCCCACCCTGCACCTGCCCCGCGACCCCCGAGACCCGGCCGCGGACGACGATCTCGATGACGAATATCAGTCGGCGGCAGCGGAATTCGCCGGGGTGGAACTGAGCCGGTTCGCACTGGAGCGTGCCCACGCGCGCCGCATGACGGTGATCTGGCTGGCGGTGGTGTTCGCGCTCACCGGCCTGGTGGCCGCGGTGGCGTGGACGCTGGGCAACAGCGTCGGCGCACTGATCTAGCGCATCCCCGCCGAGCGTGCAGAATCGTCCGCCAAAACCCCAGGTCGGGGCGGATCATTCTGCACGCTCAGCGAAGAAGAGAGCTGGGTCTAGCCGCGCAGCATCTCGGCGACGAGGAACGCCAATTCCAGGCTCTGCTGGGTGTTCAGCCGCGGGTCGCAGGCGGTCTCGTAGCGGCCGCCGAGGTCCGCATCTGAAATGTCCTGTGCCCCACCGAGGCACTCGGTGACGTTCTCGCCGGTGAACTCCAGGTGCACGCCGCCCGGGTGGGTGCCCAGCGCGTTGTGTACCTCGAAGAAGCCCTGCACCTCGTCGACGATCCGGTCGAAGTGGCGGGTCTTGTGGCCGGTGGACGCCTCGTGGGTGTTGCCGTGCATCGGGTCGCACTGCCAGATCACCTGATGCCCGGTGGCCTGCACCTTCTCGATGATCGGCGGCAGCAGGTCGCGGACCTTTCCGTTGCCCATCCGGCCGATCAGCGTGAGCCGGCCCGGAACGTTGTGCGGGTCAAGGCGTTCGACGTATTCGACGGCCTGGTCCGGGGTGGTGGTGGGGCCGAGTTTCACGCCGATCGGGTTGGCGATCACCTCGGCCAGCGCGATATGCGCGTGGTCGAGCTGACGGGTCCGCTCCCCGATCCACAGGTAGTGCGCCGACAGGTCGTAGAGCTGCGGCTTGCCGTCGATGTCGGCCATCCGCAGCATGGCCCGCTCGTAATCGAGCACCAGCGCCTCATGGCTGGCGTAGATCTCCGCGGTCTGCAGCTCCCGGTCGGCAACCCCGCAGGCGCTCATGAACTTCAGGCCGCGGTCGATCTCCCCGGCCAGCGCCTCGTAGCGGGCACCCGCCGGCGAGGTGCGGACGAATTCCCGGTTCCAGTCGTGCACCAGTTCCAGCGACGCCAGCCCCGACGACGTCAGCGCCCGCACCAAGTTCATCGCCGCGCTGGCGTTGGCGTAGGCCCGCACCAGCCGGGACGGGTCGTGCTCCCGCACCGCGGGGTCGGCGGCCAGGCCGTTGACCATGTCGCCTCGGTAGGACTTCAGGCCCAGCGAATCGATGTCGGCCGAGCGCGGCTTGGCGTACTGGCCGGCGATGCGGGCCAGCTTGACCACCGGCATGGAGGCGCCGTAGGTCAGCACCACCGCCATCTGCAGCAGCGTGCGGATGTTGCCCTTGATGTGCGGCTCGGTGTTGTCGGTGAACGTCTCGGCGCAGTCGCCGCCCTGCAGCAGGAACGCCTCGCCCCGCGCCACCTGGGCCAGCAGCCCCTGCAGCCGAACCACCTCGGAGGCCACCGTGATCGGCGGGACGCTCTCCAGCACCGTGCGCATCGCCCGGGCCTGGTCCGCAGGCCAGCTGGGCTGCTGCACCGCCGGGCGGGCCAGTGCGGCGTCGAGCCGCGCGCGCAGGTCCGCGGGCAGCGGCGGTAGCGCCGGCAGCTGGTCGATCGGTACGTCAACGGTCCAGTTCACCCGTCCATGGTAGCGGGGTGCCGACCTGCGCTGATCAGGCCAGTTCGCTGCCGGTGATCACTCCGAAGCGGCGCAGCTGGTCGCGGGCGTCCACCAGGGCGTCGTGGCTGCCCGCCGACCGCGGCGGCAACCGGGGTTTGCCGCGGTCCTCCCAGAGCTGCCGCAGCTCCCGAGTGAACTTGGGCATGTCCTGCGGCAGTTCGGGCATCGTCCCCCACAGCTGGCAGAGCACGACGTGGTCGTATGCGCCGACCCAGGCCCACAGTTCGATCGGCTCGGCACCGCCGACGCCGACGCCGAGGAACTCCTCCAGGTCGGCGCGGATCCGGCTACGCGAGCGCCACACCTTCGACGCCGGCGACGGCAGCTTGGGCAGCACATGCGTACGCACCCAGGCGCCGGCCCGGCCCGGATCGAATTCGGTGGAGACCGCGTAGTACTCCCGGCCGTCCTCGGCGACCACCCCGATCGAGATCAACTCGATGGTCCGGCCGTCCTCGATGAACTCGGTGTCGTAGAAGTACCTCACCGCTGATATCCGCTCGGCGGTCGAGGCCGGCGCGGTTGCGTCGGAATCGGCATGGTCGGTGCTGCTCCCATCGGTGTGCGCGGAGCCACCGGCGGCGCGGGCCGCACCGGCGGCACGTGCCGAACCGGCGAGGCGATCCGCGGCGGCGGGGCCGGCCGGGTCGGCGGCACCGGACCGGGGTGCCCGGTTGCGGGCGCGCCCTGCTGGCGCAGCCGCGGGATCATGAACTCCACGGTCGGGGCCGATGCGGCACGGACCTCGCGGTCCAGGGTGGCGTCGACCGCCGTCTCGGTGGGCACCTGCGGCCGACCCGCGATCGCGTCCTGCAGCCACAGCTTGGCCTGCACCACCGGCCGGCGCAGCCGACGCTCGCGATCCAGTGCGCGGCGCATCTTCTCGCGGCTGTTCAGGTAGCGCCAGCGGGCCCACGGCGCGTGCGGCCGGGACAGTCGCACCGCGCCGATCACCAGCAGCGGAAAGAAGAACATGCCGATCAGCCCGGTCCAGACCTTGCCCTTGAACACCACCACGACCGCCAGTGGCAGCGCCAGCACCAGACCGGCGAACACCCCGGTGTGGATCAGCGGTGAATGGGTGTCGTGCCACACCGACAGCAGGAAGGTCAGCGGATGAAAACCCAGCACCAGCAGCCCGGTCACCGCGGTGGCGGCGAACACCGCGTCCACCGAGGCCCGGCCGTCCTCCTCCCAGTACACGTCGGACAGGTGCAGGATCAGCGCGTACTCGTCGAGCACCAGGGCCGCGCCGATCCCGAATCCGGTGGCCGCGAGGCTGAACTCGGGTTCGTGGCCGTTGGCGCCGAGCGCCACCAGCGTCACCCCGGCGGTCATGACCAGCAGCACCCCGAACACCACATGGTGGATGTGCACCGACCCGATCTGGACATTGCGCGGCTGCCACCACTTCGGCGTGCCTCCGGTGGCGGTCCGGCCGTGGATGTACCGCACCACACTGCGGGTCACCAGGAACGTCACCAGGAACGCCAGCAGGCAACACAGCAGCGGCAGCTTGCCACGGTCGACGATGTCGTCGCGGAACCAGTCGAGCACCTTAGAGAACGTACAGCGTCCGGGCACACCGCACCGGGATGGCGGCCGGTATGGCGGCGGTGCAGATAGGCTGTCCTGCGACATGACTACTTTGCGGTCGCCCGACCCGGGCCGCCGGCGCGGGGGCGTAACCGCATGGTGGGCGTTCAGCCTGCTGGCGGTCGCGGCGCTGGGTTACACCACGTGGCAGGTGCTGAACAGCACTCCGTACCACATCGACATCGACGTCTACCGGATGGCGGCACAAGCGTGGCGCGACGGGAAACCGCTCTACGGCGACGACTGGTTCCACACCCAGATCGACGGAACGGTGCTGCCGTTCACCTATCCCCCGATCGCCGCGGTGCTGTTCGCCCCGTTCACCTGGGTGCCGCTGGGCAGCGCCACCGCCGCGCTGACGGTGATCTCGACGGCGCTGCTGGTGGTGTCGGTCACGATCGTGCTCACCGGTCTCGACGTGGCCGTCGGGCCCACCGGCTGCGGTCCGCTGTGGTGGCGCCGGGGCATCGTGGCGACGGCGATCGTCGCCGTGGCCGTCTGGGCCGGGGCCGAACCGGTCTGGGCGAACTTCGACTTCGGCCAGATCAACGCGGTGTTGATGACGCTGGTGCTGCTGGACTGCGTGCCGCAGCGCACCCGCTGGCCGCGCGGAGCCCTGCTGGGGGTGGCGGTTGCGCTGAAACTGACCCCGGCGGTGTTCCTGCTGTACTTCCTGCTGCGCCGTGACATCCGCGCCGCGGTGACGACGGTGCTGTCGTTCCTGACGGCGACGGGTGTGGGTTTCCTGCTGGCCTGGCACGACTCCTGGCAGTACTGGACGCACACCGTGCGCAACACCGACCGGATCGGCGGCGCGTCCCTGAACACCAACCAGAACCTGGCCGGTGCGCTGGCCCGCCTGCCGCTCACCGACGGTCAGCGCTCCGCACTGTGGATGGCCGGGTCACTGCTGGTGCTCGCGGTGACGGTGTGGGCGGTCCGCCGGGTGCTGCGGGCCGACCGGCGGGGTGCGCCGATCCTGGCGCTGATCTGCGTGGCGCTGTTCGGACTGGTGGTGTCACCGGTGTCGTGGTCACACCACTGGGTCTGGATGGTGCCCGTGGTGGTCGCGCTCGCCGTGCTCGCGTGGCAGTGGCGATCCGCAGCCCTGGGCATGCTAAGCGCGGCCGGCGCGGCGCTGATGGTGTTCAGCCCGATCGAATTGCTGCCGGAGCACCACGAGGCGGCCGCCGCCGGGTGGCGTCAACTGGCCGGGGCCTCATACGTGTGGTGGGCACTGGCGGTGATCATCACCGCCGGTGCGCTGAAAGCCCGCACCGCGGAGGATCAGCCGGCGGCGGTCTCCGGTATCCGGGCCGAGGGCTGAGCGGGCCGTCCCGCTTCGGACTCACCGTGCGAGGCAGCGTTTTTGACGCTGGCAGCGTAGATGTCGACGTATTCCTGGCCGGTGAGTCGCATCAACTCGTAGATCACCTCGTCGGTGATGGCCCGCTCGATGAAGCGGTTGTCGGCCATCCCCTCGAAGCGGGAGAAGTCCATCGGCTTGCCGAACCGCACCGTAACCCGGGCGAACCGCAGCATCTTGGTGCCGGGCGGGTTGACGACGTTGGTGCCGATCATCGCCACCGGAATCACCGGGACACCGGTGTGCAGTGCCACCCGGGCCAGGCCGGTCTTGCCCTTGTACAGCCGGCCGTCCGGCGACCGGGTGCCCTCCGGGTAGATGCCGAGGAGTTTCCCCTCGGCCAGAAGCCGTTCGGCCGTGCGCAGTGCGGCCTGCGCGGTGTCGGCATCGGTCCGGTCGATCGGCACCTGGCCGACCGCGGTGTAGAACCACCGGGTGAACCAGCCTTTGACGCCCTTGCCGGTGAAGTACTCCGACTTGGCCAGGAAGGTGATCCGGCGCCGCACCACCAGCGGCAGGTAGAAGCTGTCCATCACCGCCAGGTGGTTGCTCGCCAGGATCATCGGCCCGTCGTCAGGGATGTTCTCCAGGCCTTCGACCTTCGGTCGACCGATCAGCGCCAGCAGGGGTCCCAGGAGCACGTACTTGAACAGCCAGTACCACATAGCCCCACCCTCCTGCTTGCGAACACCGACCGGCGCTCGGCGCCAACTTTACCGACCCGCGGTGGCCGCGGCCAGACAGCGCCGCCTCGAAGGGTCGTCCGCTACTGCTCGACGGTGACGGGGATGTGCTGGTAGCCGGTCTTCGGTGCCGCACCGTCAGGCTCTCGGACGCCGTCCCCCGGTCCATCCGGCGGTGTCGGCGCACCGTCGCCGAACACCGCCCGGATCACGTCCAGCAGCGCCACACTGTGCTCCGCGACGATCGTGAGCAGCGGGTGCTCCTCACCGGCGGCCAGCGCCACCAGCGCGCACACCGGGCACCAGACCTGTTGGCACTTGCCGGGGCTGTCGCTCACCGCCAGCAGCGCCGCGGCCCGCACCGCGGGGTCGAGACGGTCCAGGATGGCCTGCGCGAGCCGCCGCAGTTCAGGTCCGAGCTCACCGAGGTCCGGATGCACGCCAGTCACGGGGCCCGCACCTCCTCACCGCTGTTCACCGGCCACACCTGCGGGTCCGGCTGAAACCGCACCGTCAGTTCACTGCCGCGCAACGTCGCGTCGAGCACCGTGCACCGACGCAGCACTGACGCCAACCGCACCCGGCGCCGCGTACCGCCCGCACCGATGATCAAATCGTCGCCGGATCGCCCCAGTGTCAAGGCGCCGGAGTCGATCTGCGGCAACTCTAGCCGCAGTCGGTACACCGCTCCCAGCCCGGAACCCGACTCCCGGTCGACGACGGGCCGCAGCGGACCCGGCGGCGGCGACCCGCCCCGGCGCCGGCCGGCCTCGACGAGTTCGCCCAGCGACTTGGGACCGATCGGCTCTTCCGCCAGATGCGGGATCAGCACCATCGCCACATCGCCGATGGTGCGGTCCAACTCCTCGAGCACCGTCTGCTGCTCGTGGATCCGCCGGGCGTACCAGTCGAACGCCGGATGCGCCGGAAGATTGACGTAGGCGTACGAATCATCTTGCAGCAGAACCTGGTTGACGAGCATCTCTTCGACGCGCACCCCGCTCAGCGCCAGCGCGCCGAGCGTGCGCACCGCTTCGGCGGCAACCACCCGTTCGGCGGTCAGCACCAGGTGCGCGCCGACCGTCGCCTCGTCGGTGAGCAGCGTGGCGAGTCGCTCGACCGCGGCGCTGACCCGCTCGGTCAACTCGACCAGGGCGACTGATCGGCCGTCGTCGATCACGCTGAGCCGACGGTGCCGGGGCCAGGCCCGCTCGGTGTAGAGCGCGACGGTGGCCGGCAGGGTCAGCATCCGCATCGCATCGGCGGTCGACGCGCAGTCGACGACGATCCGATCCCACCGGCCGGCGCCGGCCAACTCCCCGACCTCGTGCAGGCCGAGCACCTCCTGAACGCCGGGCAGCGCGGAAAGTTCTTCGGGCGCAACATCACCCAGATCGGATTCCGGGAAGCGCCCGGCCAGCACCGCCGACACGTCACGCCAGTGCCGTTCGAGCAGTGCCAGGGTGTCCAGTGCCAGCACGTCGAGGGTGCCGGCACCCAGGCCGGCGTCGTCGACCACAACCCGGACCGGGTCGCGGTCACCGCTGGGCGGCACCGCGACGCCGAGCACGTCGCCGAGCGAATGCGCCTGGTCGGTGGAGATCAACAGCACCCGAGCACCCGAGCACGCCTGCTCGACAGCGGTGGCCGCCGCCAGAGTGGACTTGCCGACCCCGCCTTTACCGACGAACAGGCTGATCCGGGCCCGACCAGCCGAAGCGGACGTCACTGGCTCGGTCGGGCTCACTCAGCCTCGGCTCGTTTCTTCAGGTCCTTCAGCGCGGTGTCGGTCAGCCGCCGCTCCGCCTTGCGCTTGAGCAGCCCAATCATCGGGATCATCAGATCCACCGACAGTTCGTAGACGACCTCGGTGCCGGATCCCTTGGGCAACAGGCGATATTCGCCGTCGAGCGCCTTCAGCAGCGAACTGGAGATCAGCGACCAGCGCACCGTGCGGCGGTCAGCGGACCAGTCGTAGGCCAGCGTCATCGTGTCGGTGAGGACCGCGGCGTCCAGCCTCAGCCGCGCCACCTTCGGGTAGCCGTCAGCGTCGGTCTCGAGCACCTCGGCCTCTTTGTACTCCGAGACCCAGTCCGGGTAGGCGCCGATATCGGCGATCACCTTCATCACCGTGCCCGGATCGGCGTCGATGAAGATCGTCTGCGCTGTCTTGTCCGCCACCTGGTTACTTCCCTAAGTCGTCTGCGCCTGCCACCGGCCCTCGGCAGAAACGGTACCCCGCAGTGCCCGCCGCCGGATCGGTCAGGCCGACGCCGACGGGGCGACGCCGACCGGCCGGGAGCGCTCCGCCTCGGACTTGACCTCGAAAGCCATCCGCTTGCCGGCCACCCGACGGCTGTGCGTGAGCTTGGCCAGGTTCAGCCGGGCGAGTGCCTTGCCGGTGACCCCGGCGGGCTCGGCGTGCAGGAAATAGTGCAGGACGACGCCGTCGAGCACCTCCTCCAGCCAGATCTCCATGGTGCCGGTCAGCGGCCCGGCCACCGTCCAGCGGATGCCCTTGTCCGCCCGGTCCTCGACCACCTGGAGTTGCAGGTCGGGGAACCACCGGCGCCAACTCGACGGGTCGGAGACCGCGGCGCCGACCCGCACACCCGGTGCGGCGACGAACGTCTCGTCGGCAACCTGGATACTGTTCATCGCCCTAGCTTCACACACGGCGGCGTCCGGACGGAACGCCGAGCAGAGGTAGCCGGTGCCGGCGGGGCCGCGGCGTGAACACCGTCACACCCGTCACGCCACGCCGACTAGGCTGAGTCGACAGCCAACGGGCAGCCGTAGAGAGGTCATTGCAATGCGTGAGTTCAGTGTTCCCGCACCGTTCACCGTCGAGGAGCACGACAACGTCGCCGCGGTCGTCTTCGAGCACGAACGCGACCACCCGGACGCCGTGATCTACCAGCGCCTGATCGACGGCGTCTGGACAGACGTCACGTGCGCCGCCGCGGCCGCACAGGTCCGCTCGGCGGCACTGGGCCTGATCGCCCGCGGCGTGCAGGCCGGCGACCGGGTCGTCCTCTTCTCCGCCACCCGCTACGAGTGGGCGATCCTGGACTTCGCGATCCTGTCCGTCGGCGCCGTGACGGTGCCGATCTACGAGACGTCGTCGGCGGAGCAGGTGCGCTGGGTGATGCAGGACTCCGAGGCGGTGTTGGCGTTCGGCGAGACCGACGCGCACGCCGGGGTGGTCAACGAGCTCACCGGCGAACTGCCGGCGCTGCGCCATGTGCTGACGATCGACGGGTCTGGCCCCAAGGCCCTCGACGAGCTCGCCGAGGCGGGCGCCGGACAGGACGCGGCGCAGTTGACCGCGCGGTTGGACGCGCTGCGCGCCGCCGACCCGGCGACGCTGATCTACACCTCGGGCACCACCGGCCGTCCCAAGGGCTGCCAGCTGACCCACGCCAACCTCATCTACGAGGTTCGCGGCGACACCACGGCACTGCCGACGCGGCTGGCCCCCGGTGAGCGCCTGCTGGTGTTCTTGCCGCTGGCCCACGTGCTGGCCCGGGCGATCGCCCTGGCGGCCTTCACCAACCGGGTGACGGTCGGGTTCACCAGCGACATCAAGAACCTGGTGCCGATGTTCTCGGTGTTCAAGCCGACGGTGGTGGTGTCGGTGCCCCGCGTCTTCGAGAAGGTCTACAACACCGCCGCGCAGAACGCGGCCAACGACGGCAAGGGCAAGATCTTCGAGATCGCCGCGCAGACCGCGGTGGAGTACAGCCAGGCCATCGACTCCGGCGGCCCGGGGTTGCTGCTGCGCATCAAGCACGCGATCTTCGACAAGCTGGTCTACCACAAGCTGCGCGCCGCGCTGGGCGGCAACTGCGACGCCGCGGTCTCCGGCGGGGCTCCGCTGGGCGAGCGGCTCGGCCACTTCTACCGCGGCGTCGGGCTGACCATCTACGAGGGCTACGGGCTGACCGAGACCACCGCCGCCATCACCGTCAACGGGCTCGACAACATCAAGATCGGCACGGTCGGCCAGCTGATCCCGGGCAACAGCATGCGGATCGCCGAGGACGGTGAGCTACTGGTGCGCGGCGGCGTGGTGTTCGGCGGGTACTGGAAGAACGACGCCGCGACCGCCGAGGCGATCGTCGACGGCTGGTTCCGGACCGGTGACATCGGCGAGATCGACCCGGACGGCTACCTGAAGATCACCGGCCGCAAGAAGGAGCTGATCGTCACCGCCGGCGGCAAGAACGTCGCCCCGGCGGTGCTGGAGGACCAGCTGCGCGCGCACCCGCTGATCAGCCAGGCGCTGGTCGTCGGCGACGCCAAGCCGTTCATCGGTGCGCTGATCACGATCGACCCGGAGGCGTTCGACGGCTGGAAGCAGCGCAACAGCAAGCCGGCCGGCGCCTCGGTGGCCGACCTCACCGACGACCCGGACCTGACCGCCGAGGTGGACGCCGCGGTCAAGCAGGCCAACCTGTCGGTCTCGCACGCCGAATCGATCCGCAAGTTCCGGATCCTGCCGGTCGACTTCACTGAGGCCACCGGCGAGCTGACCCCCACCCTGAAGGTGAAGCGCAAGGTGGTGTCGGAGAAGTTCGCCGACGCCATCGAGGCCATCTACAGCAAGGGCTGACCGGGCCGGAACGGGATCAGCCCCGCAGCAGCGCGGCCAGGCGCTGCGCCTGGGTGTCCCAGCGCCAGTGCTGCTGCACCCAGTCCCGGGCGGCGGCGCCCATCGCCGCGGCGCGGTCGGGGTCGGCGAGCAGCGCGGCGACCGCGGCGCCGACCTGCTCGACCGAGGTCCCGTCGACCACCGATCCGGTGCGGCCGGCCAGCACGGTCTCGGGGGCACCGCCGGAGCTGCCGGCGACCACCGGCACACCGGCGGCACCGGCCTCCAGGAACACGATCCCCAGGCCTTCGACGTCCAGGCCGGCGCCACGGGTGCGACACGGCATCGCGAAGACGTCGCCCAGGGTGTAGTGGGCCGGCAGTTCATCGGCCTTGACCCCGCCGGTGAACGTCACGTGCTCGGCCACCCCGCACTCCCGGGCCAGCCGCTGCAGGTGCTCCAGGTATGGTCCCCCGCCGACGATCACCAGCACGGCCCCGTCGACGCGGCGCCGGATCGCCGGCAGCGCCCGGATCAGCATGTCCTGGCCCTTGCGGGGTACCAGGCGTGACACGCACACCACTGTGGGCCGCTCCCCCAGCCGGTACCGGGACCGCAGGTCGGCGCGGGCCGCCGGATCGGGGCGGAACCGGTCGGTGTCCACGCCGGGCGGCAGGTGTTCCAGGGCGGCGCCGGGTCCGAACGCCGACGCGAACCGGCCGCGGGTGTAGTGGCTGACGAAGGTGACCACGTCGGTGCCGTCACCGATCCGGCGCAGCACCTGCCGGGCGCCGGGCAGCATCGACCAGCCGACCTCGTGCCCGTGGGTGCTGGCCAGCACTCGGGTCGCCCCGGCCGACCGGGCCCGGCCGGCCAGCAGTGCCAGCGGCGCCGCGGCGCCGAACCAGACGGTGTCGATGCCCTGCTCGGCGATGATCCGGCGCATCCGGGTGTCGACGGCCGGCACCGGCAGCATCAGGGTGCCGGGATGGCGCACCACCCGGTAGCCGATGTCGGCGGCCGCCCGGTCGTAGCCGTCGGCCCCCTTCCAGCGCGGCGCGTAGACCGTCACGTCGTGGTCGCCGGCGAGCGCGACGCGCCGGACCAGCTCCTCCAGGTAGGACTGAATGCCGCCGGGTCGCGGCGGAAAGTCATTGGTAACCAGCAGAACCCGGCTCACCGCAGCGATGCTAGCCACTGCTGCCACCCGGCGAGCACGTCGGGTAGCCCCACCCCGAGCACCCGGTGCACGGCACTGGCGACGTCGACGTGCCCGATGCCACAGGCCGCCAGATAGAGCTCCCGCAGCTTGGCCGGTCCGAACCAGTCGGCGACGAAGCGGGCGAACGCCCAGGCCCGGTCGTAGGCCTGCGTGCGGCTCGGCCCGGGGGTGTCGAGGTCGGCGTCCGACGGCAACGTGAGCACCGATCCGGTCAGGGCGGCCAGACTCTGCTCGGGCCGGGCGACGAAGTCGGCCACGCCCTCGACCAGCCATCGCGGCGCATCGGCGGCGGTGTCGACCCGGGTGGCGTAGTGAAACAACTCGTGGGTCAACACGATCCGCAGCGCCGGGGTGCTCATCTCGTCGGCGTCGGGCGCGAAGACCACGCGCTGACCGATCACCAGGCGGTGCTGCGGGTCGACGCGGTCGGCCACCGCAACCGCCGCCACGTCGGACCACTGGGCGATGTCGCCGTCGGTGTCACCACTGGCCAGGGCGGCGAACTGGCGAGCCGAGTCCGTCGCGGTCACCACGATGCGATGCGACCAGTCGGTACCCCAGAACGCCTCGACCGCTTCGACGGAGGCGCCGATGTTCACGGCGATCCGATCCAGCAGCGCCTGGCCCTGCGGTCCGCCGCGGTTCACCAGTTCGACCGTGCGATGCTCGCCGACCACCAGCGCCGGATCCGACGCCCGTTCTGCAGGGAAGGTCAGAAAGGTTGCGGCACCGACCAATTCGACCGCCAGCACGGCGGCCAGCCGGCGGCGGGTGCGGCGTCGCTCAGTAACGACGCGCGTTGTGGATCGGGCCGGACGCGTTCATCGGCACCACCGCGACCGGCTGACCGTAGGTGGACGAGTGGATCATCATGCCGTCGCCGACGTAGATGCCGGAGTGCGACGCGTCGCCGTAGAACGTCAGCACGTCACCGGGCTGCAGGTCCGACAGCGAGACCGGCTGTCCGCCGTTGGCCTGCGCCTGGCTGGAGTGCGGCAGCGAGATGCCGGCCTGGTGGAAGGCCCACATCACCAGTCCGGAGCAGTCGAATCCGCCCGGTGCGGCGCCGCCCCAGACGTAGGGCGTGCCGACCTGGGTCAGCGCCGCCTGGACCGCGGTGGCGGCCGCGCCACCACCAGCACCGTCGCCGGGTGTGGCGAACGGCATCTCGAATCGGGGTGCCGGGGCGTCGGCGCCGGGCGCCGGAGCCTGCGCTTCGGGTGCGGGGGCGCCGGGGAGGCCCTCGGGGACCGGGCCAGGGGTGGCGAGCGCCGTGCGCTGCTGCGGCGTCAGGGCGTAGTACTGCGACTTGACCACCGAGATCTGCAGCTGCAGCCGGCTCTGCTTGGCCTGCAGTTCAGCGCGCACACCGGCGGCCTGCTCGGCGGCGGACTTGGCGTCGTCGGCGGACTTGGCCGATGCCTGTTCGGCGCGATTCGCCTGCTCATTGGCGGCCCGGAAGCGATCCATCTGCACCGACAGGTCACTGGCCACCACGCGCTGCACGGCGAGCTTGTCGATCAGCTGCTGCGGCGCCTCGGCGGTGAGGATGGCGTCCATTCCCCCGGTGCGACCGCCCATGTAGGTGGTGGCGGCGTAGCGGTTCACCGCAGCCCGGTAGGTGGCGAGTTGTTCGACGGCGGCGTCCAGCGCGGCCTGGTCGTCGGCGTGGGTCTTGTCGGCGGCCTGCTGGGCGGCCAGTTTCTCATCGAGGTTGAGCTGGGCGGTGTGCATCGCCTCGGTGGTCTGCTCGGCCTGCCGGGACAGTTCGCTGAGCTTGGCCAGGGCGTCGTTCGCGGGATCGGCGTGTGCGGGACCCAGGAGTGCCGAGACCACCGAGGCCGTCGCCGCCAGCCCGGCCAGAGCGCCGACAGCAGGGCGTTTCACCCCGCGCAGACTCCAGTGCATACCGTCGAGCTCCAAGATTTGCGTCCTTAACACTGCCGGTGACGTGTCGAATACCGAGTCGCATCGTAGCGGATCTACGGAACGTCTCGAATAGGTTACGAAACCGCAACGGCGTTGTCCATCGCGAGCCGCAACTCTAACAGCAGTGCCAGGCCAACCCCTAAACGGGTACGTCGGCCGTCAGGCTACCCCTGACTCATGCCGCCCCACCGAACCGTGTCGAACATCACGAATCGGGACCAGCCGCAGCCGGGGGGCCAGCCCGACATCGGCGAGCACGTTCAGGGCGGCGCGCTCGTCTTCGAGCAGTTCGGTGGGCACGCCGAGCAGCACGCTGACCACGCAGTCCCGGCACGCCGGTCCGCGCACCGCGCAGGTGTCGCAGTCGATCACCACGGGCTCCGACTCGGACCGGGTCGGCGCGGCGGGGTTCGGGATCTGTTCCATCGGTGTTTCCTCTCTATCCGGTCAGATATCGGCACGGTAAGTGCGGCCACCGACAGGTTGTCGGTGGCGCGGCTTACGTTCTGGCTTATGACCCCGGGTGCGCAGACAGGGCAGTTGAGCTTCACCGACCTCGAAACCCGGCACGGGGACGCCCGGGACGGCCCGGCGCTGCACGAGACGACGTTCGTGGTGGTGGACCTGGAGACCACCGGCGCGCGCTGCGCCCCGACCGGGGACGCCGACGCCGACGCGATCACCGAGATCGGCGCGGTGAAGGTCCGCGGCGGCGTCGTCGAGGGCGAGTTCGCCACCCTGGTCAACCCGCGCCGGCAGATCCCCGCTCAGATCACCCGGCTGACCGGGATCACCGCGGAGATGGTGCACGACGCGCCCACCATCGACGTCGCCCTGCCGATGTTCCTGGAGTTCGCCGGGCTCGACCGCGGCACGGTGCTGGTCGCCCACAACGCCGGATTCGACGTCGGCTTCCTGACCGCGGCCGCGGGTCGCTGCGGGGTGCCCTGGCCGCGCCCGCCGGTGCTGTGCACGGTGCGACTGGCCCGCCGGGTACTCAGCCGCGACGAAGCGCCCAGCGTGCGGCTCGCCGAACTGGCCCGGCTGTTCGCGATCACCACCCGTCCGACCCACCGCGCCCTGGACGACGCGCGCGCCACCGTCGACGTGCTGCACGCGCTGCTCGACCGGCTGGGTAATCAGCAGGTGCGCAGCTACCCCGATCTGCGGGCCTATCTCGCGCACGCGACACCGGCCCAGCGCCGTAAACGGGTGCTCGCCGAGGGACTGCCGCACCGGCCGGGGGTGTATCTGTTCCGCGGCCCGTCGGACGAGGTGCTCTACGTCGGCACCAGCACCGACCTGCGCCGCCGGGTCGGGCAGTACTTCAACGGGTCCGACCGCCGGCAGCGCATCTCCGAGATGGTGGAACTGAGCACTCGCGTCGACCACGTCGAGTGCGCGCATCCGCTCGAGGCCGGGGTCCGGGAGCTGCGGCTGCTCGCCGCTCACGCGCCGCCGTACAACCGGCGGTCTAAGAACCCGCGACGGTGGTGGTGGGTGACGCTGTCCGAGGAGGCGTTCCCGCGGCTGACGGTCACGCGCAGTCCGCACCGGCAGCGGGCGGTCGGCCCGTTCGGCGCCCGCACCGACGCCGCCGAGGTCGCAGAACTGCTGGCCCGCTGTTCCGGCCTGCGCACCTGCACCACCCGCTTGGGCCGCTCCGGCCGGCACCGCTGTCCGCCCCGCGAAGTCGCCGGCTGCCCGGCCGCGCAGGACCTCACGGCGGTGCAGTACGCCGACGCGGCCGGTCGGGCCGCGGCACTGATCGACGGTGCCGACAGCACGGCGTTGGATGCGGCGGTGCAGCAGGTGACGGCGCTGGCGGACCGCGGCCGCTACGAGAGCGCCGCCCGGCTGCGTGATCGCACCGCCACCGCGATCGAGGCGCTGTGGCGCAGCCAGCGGGCCCGCGCCCTGGCCGCGCTGCCGGAGCTGGTGGTCGCCGCGCCGGACGGCCAGGGCGGCTGGCAGCTCGCGGTGATCCGCTACGGCCGGCTGGCGGCCGCCGGCTGCGCCGCACCCGGGGTGCCGCCGCTGCCCGTCGTCGACGCCATCACCCTCGCCGCCGAGTCGGTGCTGCCCGAGCAGGCGCCACTGGGCGGTGCACTGGTCGAGGAGACGGCCCTGATCGCCCGCTGGCTGGCCGCACCAGGGGTGCGGATCGTGCGCGTCACCGGCCCGGACACCGACGACGCCACCGGCTGGGTCACGCCGCTGGGCGCCGCCGGGGCGTGGGCGCGGTGGGCGGCGACGGCACGCTCGGCGCGATTGGCCTCAGAGCTGGGCGCCGAACCGTACCCAGCGGGCGAGCAGTTGTTCGGCCGCGCCGCTGTCGATCGCGGTGGCCGCGCGCTCCAGCCCGTTCTCCCACGCCGGCAGCCACTCGGCGCTGCTGGATAGCCCGGCGTGGGCGACCATCGCCCCGGCGGCGTTGAGGACCACCGCGTCCCGTACCGGCCCCGGCGTGCCGGCCAGTACCGAGCGCGCTTCGGCGGCGTTGGCCTGCGCGTCGCCGCCGAGCAGCTGCGACACGTCGGCGCGGGCGAAGCCGAAACCGGCCGGGTCGAACGTCAGCCGGTCCACGGTGCCGGCCTGCACCCGCCATACGGTGCTGGTGGTGGTCGTCGTCAGCTCGTCGAGCCCGTCGTCGCCGTGCACCACCAGCACGCTGGACCGGCGGGCCGCGAACACCCCGGCCATCACCTCGGCCAGATCGGCGAACGCGCAGCCGATCAGTCCGGCCCGCGGGCGGGCCGGGTTGGTCAGTGGCCCCAGCAGGTTGAACACCGTCGGCACCCCGATCTCCCGCCGCGCCGCGGAGGCGTTGCGGTAGGACGGCTGGAACTGCGGGGCGAAGCAGAACCCGATCCCGACCTCGGCGACGCTGCGCGCCACCGTCTCCGGGTCCAGGTCGATGCGCACCCCGAGCGCCTCCAGCGTGTCGGCGCCGCCCGCCAGCGATCCGGCGGCCCGGTTGCCGTGTTTGACGACGGGGATCCCGGCCGCGGCCACCACGATCGCAGCCATCGTGGACAGGTTCACGGTGTTGGCGCCGTCACCGCCGGTGCCGACGACGTCGACGGTGTCGGTGCCGATCTCATCAGTCGGAACCCGGCGGCCGTGCGCCAGCATGACGTCGGCCAGCTCCACGATCTCCGCGGAGGTGGGGCGCTTCATCGTCATCGCCACCCCGAACGCCGCGATCTGGGCGGGGGTCGCGGCGCCGGCGAAGACCTGCTCCATGACCCACCCGGCCTGACCGCGCTCCAGGTCCGCACCGGCCGTCAGCCGCCCGAGCACCTGCCGCCACTGCCCGGCCTGCCCCGCCGGCTGCACCTCTCCACCTGGCTCGATCACCGGCCGATCGTCGCACGTCGCCCCGGTGCCGCCCAAGCCGACCGCAACCGGCGCGACACGCGCTCGGAACCAATTGTCTGCCCCGGCTGGAGTTCGACAACTACATAGCGTCATACTTGCGGATGTGACGAGCGCTGTGGGGTCCTCGGGAACTGCCATTACATCGCGTGTGCATTCGCTGAACCGGCCCAACATGGTCAGTGTCGGCACCATCGTGTGGCTTTCCAGTGAGCTGATGTTCTTTGCCGGCCTGTTCGCGATGTATTTCACCGCGCGAGCCCAGTCCGGGGGCGCGTGGCCGCCACCGCCGACCGAGCTGAACCTCTGGGAAGCGGTCCCGGTGACGCTGGTGCTGATCGCATCGTCGTTCACCTGCCAGATGGGCGTGTTCGCCGCCGAGCGCGGTGACGTGTTCGGGCTGCGGCGCTGGTATCTGCTGACCTTCCTGATGGGCCTGGCCTTCGTGATCGGTCAGGGCTACGAGTACAGCGTCCTGGTCCGCGAGCACGGCACGACGATCTCGTCGAGCGCCTACGGCAGTGTCTTCTACATCTGCACCGGCTTCCACGGCTTACACGTCATCGGCGGTCTGGTCGCGTTCATCTTCCTGATGCTCCGCACCACGATGAGCAAGTTCACCCCGGCACAGGCCACCGCGTCGATCGTCGTGTCGTACTACTGGCACTTCGTCGACATCGTGTGGATCGCCCTGTTCGCCACGATCTACTTCATCCGATGAGTCAGCGCCCAACGAAGAGGAGTGCCGGGTTGAAGACACCGAGAGGGCTGTGGCCGGCCCGGACCGATCGCAACCAGACCGTCGCCCGACGCCGCCTCCGCCGCCGGCTCTCCGGCGGCCTGCTGCTGCTGGTGGCCCTGATGCTCGCCGGCGGGACGGCGGCGCTGCTCAGCCCGACCCCGCAGGTAGCGGTCGCAGACGAGTCGAATTCGGCGCTGCTCCGCACCGGCAAGCAGCTCTTCGACACCTCCTGCATCACCTGCCACGGCGCCAACCTGCAGGGTGTGCCGGGTCGCGGGCCCAGCCTGGTCGGCGTCGGCGAGGCGGCCGTCTACTTCCAGGTGTCGACCGGGCGGATGCCGGCGGCGCGCGGTGAGGCCCAGGCCCCCCGCAAGGACCCGATGTTCGACGACAGCCAGATCGACGCGCTCGGCGCGTACGTGCAGGCCAACGGCGGCGGCCCCACCGTGGTCCGCAACGCCGACGGCAGCATCGCCCAGGCCTCGCTGCGCGGCGACGACCTCGGCCGCGGCGGCGACCTGTTCCGGCTGAACTGCGCCTCCTGCCACAACTTCACCGGCCGTGGCGGCGCCCTGTCGTCGGGCAAGTACGCCCCGGACCTGGCGCCCGCCAACGAGCAGCAGATCTACGCCGCTATGGTCTCGGGCCCGCAGAACATGCCGCGGTTCTCCGACCGGCAGCTCTCCCTCGAGGAGAAGAAGGACATCATCGCCTACGTCAAGAACGTCACCGAGGAGCGCGAACCGGGTGGCTACGGGCTCGGCGGGTTCGGCCCGGCGCCTGAGGGCATGGCGATGTGGATTGTCGGGATGGTCGCTGCCATCGGCGCGGCACTGTGGATCGGGGCACGAGCATGAGCGACGACAAGACGAAACTTCCCGACGACGCCGCCCTGGCGGAGATGTCGCGCGAGGAACTCGTCGAGCTCGGCGGCCGGCTGGACGGCGTGGAGACGCTGTACAAGGAGCCGCGCTGGCCGATCGAGGGCACCCGCGCCGAGAAGCGGGCCGAGCGCAACGTGGCCGCCTGGTTCCTGGCGGCAGGCGGTTTCGGGCTGGCCCTGCTGCTGATCTTCCTGTTCTGGCCGTGGGAGTACGCACCGAGCGAATCCCCCGGCGGCGCGATGTACGCGCTCGCGACCCCGCTGTACGGGCTGACCTTCGGGTTGTCGGTGCTGGCGATCGGTGTCGGCGCGGTGCTGTTCGTCAAGAAGTTCATCCCCGAGGAGATCTCGATCCAGGAGCGCCACGACGGCAGCTCCGCCGAGGTGCACCGCAAGACGGTGGCGGCCAACCTGACCGACGCCTTCGAGGGCTCCACCATCGGCCGTCGCAAGCTGCTCGGCGCTTCACTGGGCATCGGCTTCGGCGCGTTCGGGCTGGGCACCGCGGTCGCCGGCATCGGCGGGCTGATCAACAACCCGTGGAAGCCCGTCGTCGACACCGCCGAGGGCAAGAAGGCCGTGCTGTGGACGTCCGGCTGGACCCCCCGCTATGCCGGCGAGACCATCTACCTGGCCCGGGCGACCGGCCAGAACGCCACCGCGTTCGTCAAGATGCGCCCAGAGGACCTGGACGCCGGCGGCATGGAGACGGTCTTCCCGTGGCGGGAGTCCGACGGTGACGGCACCACCGAGGAGTCGCACGAGAAGCTGAACGAGATCATGATGGGTGTCCGCAACCCGGTGATGCTGATCCGCATCCGGCCGGACGACATGCCCAAGGTGGTCAAGCGCGCCGGTCAGGAGAGCTTCAACTTCGGCGACTTCTTCGCCTACACGAAGATCTGTTCCCACCTGGGCTGCCCGTCGTCGCTGTTCGAGCAGCAGACCTACCGGATCCTCTGCCCGTGCCACCAGTCGCAGTTCGACGCGTTGCACTTCGCGAAGCCGATCTTCGGCCCGGCCGCCCGTGCCCTGGCACAGCTGCCCATCACCATCGACTCAAACGGACATCTGGTCGCCAACGGCGACTTCGTAGAACCTGTCGGACCGGCCTTCTGGGAGCGCACCTCATGAGCCCTGCAATCGGTGATCTGCTGGCCCGCCAGGCAGACGACATCGACACGCGCTACCACCCCGCGGCAGCGCTGCGACGCCAGTTCAACAAGGTCTTCCCGACGCACTGGTCGTTCCTGCTCGGTGAGGTCGCGCTGTACAGCTTCCTGATCCTGCTGCTGTCCGGTGTGTACCTGACCCTGTTCTTCGACCCGTCGATGACCGAGGTCACCTACAACGGCGTCTACCAGCCGCTGCGCGGCGTGCAGATGTCCCGGGCCTACGAGTCGGCGCTGAACATCTCCTTCGAGATCCGCGGCGGCCTGTTCGTCCGGCAGATCCACCACTGGGCGGCGCTGATGTTCGCGGCGTCGATCATGGTGCACCTGGCCCGCATCTTCTTCACCGGCGCGTTCCGCCGGCCCCGCGAGGCCAACTGGGTGATCGGCTCGCTGCTGCTGATCCTGGCCATGTTCGAGGGCTACTTCGGCTACTCGCTCCCCGACGACCTGCTCTCGGGCATCGGTCTGCGGGCGGCGCTGTCCTCGATCACGCTGGGCATGCCGGTGATCGGCACCTGGCTGCACTGGGCGCTGTTCGGCGGAGACTTCCCCGGCAACATCCTGATCCCCCGGCTGTACGCGCTGCACATCCTGCTGATCCCGGGCATCATCCTGGCGCTGATCGGCGTGCACCTGGCGCTGGTCTGGTTCCAGAAGCACACCCAGTTCCCCGGACCCGGCCGCACCGAGCACAACGTGGTCGGCGTGCGCGTGATGCCGGTGTTCGCGGTCAAGTCGGGTGCGTTCTTCGCGATGATCACCGGGATCCTCGGCCTGATGGGCGGGCTGATGCAGATCAACCCGATCTGGAACCTCGGCCCCTACAAGCCGTCCCAGGTGTCGGCCGGCAGCCAGCCGGACTTCTACATGATGTGGACCGAGGGCCTGGCCCGGCTCTGGCCGGCCTGGGAGTTCTACTTCTGGGGCCACACGATCCCCGGGCCGGTCGGCGTCGCGCTGATCATGGGTCTGGTGTTCGGCCTGCTGACCCTCTACCCGTTCCTGGAGAAGAAGTTCACCGGGGACTACGCGCACCACAACCTGCTGCAGCGCCCGCGGGACGCTCCGGTTCGGACCGCGATCGGCGCGATGGCGATCGCCTTCTACATGGTGCTGACGCTGGCGGCGATGAACGACATCATCGCGTGGAAGTTCCACATCTCGCTGAACGCGACGACGTGGATCGGCCGCATCGGGATGGTGGTGCTGCCGCCGATCGTGTTCTTCATGACCTACCGCTGGTGCGTCGGTCTGCAGCGCAGCGACCGGGACGTGCTGGAGCACGGCGTCGAGACCGGCATCATCAAGCGGCTGCCGCACGGTGCCTACATCGAGCTGCACCAGCCGCTCGGCCCGGTCGACGACCACGGTCACCCGCTGCCGCTGGAGTACCAGGGTGCAGCGGTGCCCAAGAAGATGAACAAGCTCGGATCGGCCGGCGCCCCCGGCGGTGGCAGCTTCCTCAAGCCCGACCCGGTGGCCGAGGATGCGGCGCTGACCGCGGCGGCCCACGCGGCCGAGCACCGCGCACTGACCGCCCTGGCCGAGCACCAGGACGCCGGCGCGACGGACGGTCACCACTAGCGCATCGGATCGACGCGTGACAGAGAGCCTGCGGAGCCTGCTCCGCAGGCTCTCTGTTTTGTCGGGCACCGCACCGGGAATCGAGCCCGGGCCGTGATGTCCGACGGCGGATTCATCGACCACACCCGCGCTGGCTATGACCGCATCGCCGAGCCGTACGCCGACCGATTCCATGACCACCTGCGGGACAAGCCCGTCGACCAGGCGATGCTGCGGGCGTTCGCCGGCCTGGTGGCCGCGACGGGCAACGATCGTGTCGCCGATGTGGGCTGCGGCACTGGTGCCACCACTGTTCTCCTACGTGACCTCGGTGCGGACGCAGTCGGTATCGACCTGTCCCCCAACATGATCCGGCTGGCCCGCCGGCTGAACCCTGATATCAGGTTCACCGTTGGCTGCATGACCTCGATCGACGCGGCCGACGCCGGTTTCGGCGGGGTCTGCGCGTGGTACTCGATCATCCACACCCCCGATGACCGGCTGCAGCCGGTGTTCGACGAGTTCAGCCGCGTCCTCATCGACGGCGGTCTGCTCTTGCTGGCGTTCCAGGTGGGTGATCGGCCGCGGATCCTGCGCGAGGCCTTCGGTGAGCCGGTGGACCTGACGTTCCACCGCCGAACGCCCGAGTTCGTGGCGACCCTTCTGGCCCAGGCGAACCTGCGCGTCCACTCCCGGCTCATCCGGGAACCGGAGGGCACCGAGTCGACCCCGCAGGCCTACCTCATCGCCCGGAAAGCACTGTAACGCGGCGAAGCGTCAGCCGAAGCGGACCGGCGATGTGAGCACCTCACGCAGTTGCCGCAGGTGCAGCCACGGAATCACCGGCATCGCCAGCGTGATCGCGCCGGCCACCCCGTAGCAGACCCAGGACCCGGTGTCCTTGCCAACCGCCATCAAGTAGGTGGCCACCGCGACGGCGGTCAGCCCCGCGCCGATGGCGCCCGTGAGTTCGGTGATCCCGCGCAGCAGCACCCGGTCCACCGCGGCCTGATTCGGCCGTACCCGTCGCACCGTCTGCTCACGGCGGCCGGGCGCGTGCACGTCCGCCCGGGTCGGCACCGGTTGCTGCAGCGGCACCCGGGTGGGCGGCCGGTCCCCGAACCCGATACCCGGCGGAGCGGCCTGGCGGGCCCGCAGCAGCACCGGAATGGCCGCGAGGATAACCAGCACCGAAACGCCGATCACGATGTACAGCAGCCCGGTGTGCGGGTTCTTCGGCTGGTGGAAGCCACGGCCGAGATCGACCAGGGCGACGATCGCCGCGACGCTCATTCCCAGTAGCACCAGCCAGATCAGCGCGCACAGGCCGATCAGGACCCGGTCGACCACCTCCGGCGAGTGTCCCGGCCGCGCCCAGCGGTCCCCGCCGTTTCTGCTCACCATCAGCAGCTCGTCTGCGGTGCGTCGTTGCTGTTCGAGGAGAGCACCCGGCCGTCGCTGCTGGTGATCGAACAGTTGAGCTTGCTCAGCCGCAGCATGCTGGTGGCCTCCACCGAGCCCACCTCCGACTGGGAGATCGGCGTCAGCGTCAGCGACCACGGAATGTAGGCGTTGCGCTGGGTTCGCCGCTGTCCGGAGGCGTCCACGTAGGTGATCGTGATCTGGTCGAACGGGGCCTTGGTGCCGGTCACCGTGTAGGTGACCTGCAGCGGACGCGCCTGCGTTGCCGTGGTCGTGGTCGTGACCTCCGCGGTCGTGGTGGTCGGTTCCGGCGCCGGTGCCTCGGCGACCGGCGGCGGGGGCGGGGGTTCCTCGCTGGTCGGCGGGGGTGGTGGTGGCTCCTCGCTGGTCGGCGGGGGCGGCGGCGTGGTTGTGCTGGTCGTGGTGCGCGTGGTGGTGATCTCGTCCTGCACCGGCGGCAGCAGCGGGGTGCTGGTGCTGGTGGCCGGCGTGGCGATCTCCTGAGTCTCGGTGCGGGCGAACAGCAGTGCCACCGACACCACCAGGGCGATCGCCGCGATGATCACGGTGACACCGACGACCCACGGCCAGCGCGGCGCATGGGGATGCGAATCGGTCTCGGCAGGGGCGTCGTAACTGTCGTAGTCGTACAGTCGCGGGTCCATCGGCACATACGGGCCGGTCATGAACTGTTCGGACTCCGGCGCCGAATAGGCCTGGGAGTACGCGGTGTCGCTGGGCCGGGCCGGGGCGGGTGCCTCCGGAGCCTCGTCCACCACCAGATCGGCTACCGATCCCCCGTCGGCGATGGCGAGGTCGTCCGAGATGCCCTCGGCGGACGGCTGACCGCTATCGGGGTCTTCCGATCCAGGCCCCGGTTCCGGGGGATTCGGCCCGCTCATTCCCGCCCATCCTGTTCAAGCCGCGGTGCCCACGTGGGTAGTGTTCTCACCCACCACGGCCCACGCGATCCGACATCGGTCGTTCACGCACCGGCAACCCTACCCAACGGTGTTCGGCCCACGGCTGCGACAGACCGACTGAGAACCTGCCAATTCACAGTGGCGGTCGCGCGACAGGCCCGGGTCAGTGCTTCTCGGGGCCGATGTAGTACTCGAACACCAGGCCGGCGACGCTGCCCAGCACCAGCACAACGCCCGCGCCGATCAGCCACGGCAGCCACAGGGCGATGCCGACGGCGACCACCGAACCGCACAGCGCGACCAGGATCGGCCACCAGCTGTGCGGGCTGAAGAAGCCCAGTTCGCCCGCGCCGTCACTGACCTCGGCCGCCTCGTAGTCCTCCGGGCGGGTGTCCAGCCGACGGGCCACGAACCGGAAGAAGGTGGCCACGATCAGGGCCATCGCGCCGGTCAGCAGCAGTGCGGTGGTACCGGCCCACTCGACGGCGCCCTCGTGGCCGCCACTGGTGCCGAACAGTGCGGTCAGGACCGCGTAGATCACGCCCACCACGATGAAGAAGGTGGCGACGAACTCGAACAGCCTGGATTCGATGCGCATGCGGGTGTCCCTACTTGTTGCTGGCTTGAGGTGCTAGCAGGCCACGGCGGGTGTCGAACGGGTGGGTCGTGGTCGACAGCGGGTCCTGGTGGATCGCCTCCAGGGCCTCCGCGTTGCTCTTACCGGCGACCCGCTGGTCGAGGTACGCCTTGAAGTCGTTGGGCGACACCACCCGAACCTCGAAGTTCATCATCGCGTGGTAGGTACCGCACATCTCGGCGCAGTGACCGACGAACGCGCCTTCCTTGGTGATCTCGCTGATCTGGAAGGTGTTGACCTGGTTGTTGCGCTCCGGCCAGGCCATCACGTCGCGCTTGAAGAGGAACTCCGGCACCCAGAAGGCGTGCACGACGTCCGCGGAGTTCAGCACGAACTGGATGCGCTTGCCGCTGGGCAGCACCAGCACCGGGACCTCCTGGCTGGTCCCCAGCGTCTCGACCTTGTCGAAGTTCAGGAAGGTGCGGTCCTCGGGGTTCAGGCCGCGGATCGGCCCGACCAGTTCCTCGCCGTGCTCGTCGACGCCCTCGGGCTTGGAGGTCATCGCCTCCTTGCGCGCCTTGTCCTCGCCGTCGTAGGTGAGGGTGCCGTCGTGGAAGTCGACCTTCTGGTAGCCGAACTTCCAGTTCCACTGGAACGCGGTGACGTCGACGACGACTTCGGGGTTCGGCTCCTGGTGCAGCATCTTCTCCTGCACGACGACCGTGAAGTAGAAGATGATGGCGACCGCGAGGAACGGCAGCACGGTCAGCCCGAGCTCCAGCGGCATGTTGTAGCCGAACTGCCGCGGCAACTCGGTGTCGGTGGCCTTCTTGCGGTGGAAGATCGCCGCCCAGAAGATCATCCCCCAGACCATCAGGCCGATGACGACCGATGCGATGACCATGCCGATCCAGAGCCGGTAGTTGGCGTGCGCCTCCGGGGTGATGCCCTTGGGCCAGCCGAAGCCGACGACGTCGGTCCAGTCGAAGCTGCATCCGCTGAGCGTCACCGCAAGCAGCCCGAACACGCCGGTTCCCACCAGCGGCCGAACCAGACGGCTACGCCCAACGCCGTGCCCGCGACGTGTCACGTTGGCGCCTCCTGTGTCACAAACTCAAGCCGGCCGACCCGGCGGAGCAGTCGAATACTACGCAGCGTAGACCACCGGGATCGCTCAGGTTCGACGTACCTGCCGGTTGGCTGCCCCGGACGTGTCGGCGCGAGGTCGCTGATGCGGGGCAGCGGCGTCGCGGCGCAGGTGCGGCATACTTATCCGCGATGTGTGGACTGCTGGCCTTCGTGCACGCCCCGGCCGGCACGGCCGACTCCGACCGGGATAGGACCGCCACGGCCGACGCCGTGGCCCGGGCGACCCGTCTCATGCGCCACCGCGGCCCTGACGAACCCGGCGGCAGCTGGGCCGGCGAGCAGGTGGTGTTCGGCTTCAACCGGCTGTCGTTCATCGACATCGCCCATTCCCACCAGCCCATGCGCTGGGGCCCGCCGGAGGCACCGGACCGATACGAGCTGGTCTTCAACGGCGAGATCTACAACTACCTGGAACTACGGGCCGAACTGTCGGCCGAGCACGGCGCGATTTTCGCGACCGACGGCGACGGGGAGGCGATCGTCGCCGGCTACCACCACTGGGGTGTCGAGGTGCTGACCCGGCTGCGCGGCATGTTCGCGTTCGCGATCTGGGACAACGCGACCGGCGAACTGTTCTGCGCCCGCGACCCGTTCGGGATCAAACCGCTGTTCATGGCCACCGGCCCTGGCGGCACCGCAGTGGGCAGCGAGAAGAAATGCCTGCTGGACCTGGCCGACCTGGTGGGATTCGACACCGCCATCGACACCCGCGCGGTCCAGCACTACACCGTGCTGCAGTACGTTCCGGAGCCGGAGACGCTGCACCGCGGCGTGCGTCGGCTCGAATCCGGCTGTTATGCCCGGATCCGCCCGGGGCAGGCACCGCAGACCACCCGGTATTTCCAGCCGAGGTTCGACGCGACGCCGATCACCCGGGGCACCGAACAGGCCCGCTACGACGAGATCACCGCGGTGCTCGAGGACTCGGTCGCCAAGCACATGCGGGCCGACGTGACCGTCGGGGCGTTCCTGTCCGGCGGGATCGACTCGACCGCGATCGCGGCGCTGGCGATCCGGCACAACCCGAAGCTGATCACGTTCACCACGGGTTTCGAGCGGGAGGGCTTCTCCGAGGTGGATGTCGCGGCGGCGTCCGCCGAGGCGATCGGCGCCCGACACGTGGTCAAGGTGGTCTCCCCCGACGAGTTCGTGGCCGCGCTGCCGGAGATCGTGTGGTACCTCGACGACCCGGTGGCCGACCCGGCGCTGGTGCCGCTGTACTTCGTCGCGAAGGAAGCCCGCAAGCACGTCAAGGTGGTGCTCTCCGGCGAGGGCGCCGACGAACTGTTCGGCGGGTACACCATCTACCGCGAGCCGCTGTCGCTGAAGCCGTTCGACTATCTGCCGGGCCCGCTGCGGCGCGGCGCCGGACGTGCGTCGCGCCGGCTGCCCGACGGGATGCGCGGCAAGAGCCTGCTGCACCGCGGCTCGCTGACATTGGAGCAGCGCTACTACGGCAACGCCCGCAGTTTCTCCGATGAGCAGCTGCAGGCGGTGCTGCCCGGGTTCCGGCGCGACTGGCTGCACACCGACGTGACCGGGCCGCTGTATGCGGAGTCCGCCGGCTGGGACCCGGTGGCCCGGATGCAGCACATCGACCTGTTCACCTGGCTGCGCGGCGACATCCTGGTCAAGGCCGACAAGATGACGATGGCGAACTCACTGGAGCTGCGGGTGCCGTTCCTGGACCCCGAGGTGTTCAAGGTGGCCTCGCGGTTGCCGGTGTCGGCCAAGATCACCCGCACCACAACGAAGTACGCGCTGCGCCGCGCCCTGGAGCCGATCGTGCCGGCGCATGTGCTGAACCGGCCCAAACTCGGCTTCCCGGTGCCGATCCGGCACTGGCTGCGCACCGGTGTGCTGCTGGACTGGGCGTACGCGACGGTGAACGCCTCGCAGGCCGGTCATCTGATCGATCTGGACGCGGTGCGGACGATGCTCGATGAGCATCAGCGCGGCGAGAGCGACCACAGCCGCCGGCTGTGGACGGTGCTGATCTTCATGCTGTGGCACGCGATCTTCGTCGAGCACAGTGTGGTGCCGCAGATCAGCGAGCCGGCCTACCCGGTGCAGCTGTAGGAGCGCCCACCCCACCCCTCGCGAGCAGTCGCAAAAGCCCCCAAATCCGGCTGAATTTGGGGGCTTTCGCGTCTGGTCGCGCTACTACTTGAGCGCGGCGCCGATCTCCTTGGCGGCGTCGTCGCCGTAGGCGCCGGCGAGCCGGGTGAGCGCGCTGTCGCGGTCCCACGTCCACTCCTGGGTTCCGGTGGACTCCAGCACCAGCACGGCCACCAGCGAACCGAGCTGCGCGGAGCGCTCCAGGGACAGGCCCGCGCTGCGGCCGGTGAGGAATCCGGCGCGGAACGCGTCGCCCACCCCGGTGGGGTCGGTCTGGCTGTTCTCCGGCACCACCTCGACGTGGATGGTCGTGCCGTCGGGGTCGACCAGGTCGACGCCCTTGGCGCCCAGCGTGGTGACCCGCAGGCCGACCTGCTTCATGACGTCGGCCTCGGTCCAGCCGGTCTTGGACAGCAGCAGGTCCCACTCGTAGTCGTTGGTGAACAGGATGCTGGCGCCGTCGATGAGACCGCGGATCTCCTCGCCGGTCAGCCGGGCCAGCTGCTGCGACGGGTCGGCGGCGAAGGCCAGGCCGAGCTTGCGGCACTCCTCGGTGTGGGCGAACATCGCCTCGGGGTCGTTGGCCCCGATGATCACCAGCTCCGGCTTGCCGACGGCGTCGACCAGCTTGGCCAGCGAGATGTTGCGGGCCTCCGACATCGCGCCCGGGTAGAACGACGCGATCTGGGCCATCTCGGTGTCGGTGGTGCAGACGAACCGGGCGGTGTGCGCGGTGGTCGATTCCAGCACGCCGGCGCAGTTGACGCCGTGCGCCTCGAGCCAGTTGCGGTAGTCGGCGAAGTCGGTGCCGGCCGCCCCGACCAGGGTGGCGTCGCCGCCGAGCACGCCGATCGCGTAGGCGATGTTGCCGGCCACCCCGCCGCGGTGCACCACCAGGTCGTCGACCAGGAAGCTCAAGGAGACCTTCTGCAGGTGATCGGCGAGCAGCTGCTCGGAGAACCGACCGGGAAAGCGCATCAAATGGTCGGTCGCGATCGACCCGGTCACCGCAATCGTCACTGAACTATCCGCCCTTCATCACTGAAACATTGATCTAGCTGAGGTAACCCACGGTAGCGTTCCCGCAGCCCGGGGCGAGCGGCGGGCAGCCGGAACCCCCGACCCGGTGACGACGACGAGCCGCTGCGCGACGGTGTCGCGCAGCGGCTCGGTCGGTCAGTGGCGGTGGTCGATCAGTTGAACGAGTCGCCGCAGGAGCACGAGCCCCCGGCGTTCGGGTTCTCGATCGTGAAGCCCTGCTTGTCGATCTGGTCGGCGTAACCGATGTGCGAACCCTCCAGGTACGGGGCGCTCATCCGGTCGACCGCCAGCTTCACGCCGTCGAACTCCGCGACGATGTCGCCGTCGAGGGTCCGGTCGTCGAAGAACAGGTTGTAGCGCAGGCCGGCGCAGCCGCCCGGCTGGACCGAGATCCGCAGGGTCAGGTCGTCACGGCCCTCCTGCGCGAGCAGCGACTTCACCTTGGCCGCGGCCTCATCGGTCAAGATCACGCCGAGCGGCTCGGTGGTGGTCTGATCCTGAACAGTCATTGCGTCTCCCTAGTGAGATTGATCGTGTGGCGGGTCGGCGTCGAGGTTCCACGGGCACCGGAAACCCACCGGTCCAACGATACCCTGCGGGGCTATCGGGCAGCACCGCCTCTACTGCGGTTTCTGCTCGGTCTCGGGCGGCGGACGACCGATCTGTGCGGCGGTCGCCGACGTCAGGCCGATCAGCTGGTTCGCCGCATCGACCAGCGCGAACCGCACCGAGCCGGCATGGTCGGCGATCGCCCGGGCGGCGAAGACGCCCGCCGCGCGCAGCGCCGGTTCGTCCAGGCAGATCTGGCCGGCCAGCACCAGCACCGGCAACTGCCGGGCCCGCGCGGCGTCGGCCAGCGAACCGACCACCTTGCCGTGCAGTGACTGCTCGTCGAAGCGGCCCTCCCCGGTGACCAGCAGGTCGGCCGCGCCGAGGTCCGCCGCCAGCCCGGTGTGGCGGGCCACGATCTCCGCGCCGGACTCCGCGGTGCCGCCCAGCGCCAGCAACGCCGCGCCGATGCCGCCGGCCGCCCCGGCGCCGGCCGCCGCACTGACCGCCCGGCCGGCGACGGCGTCCAGTTCCGTCGCCCAGGCGGCCAGGCGCGATTCGAGCACCGCCACGGTGGCGGCGTCCGCGCCTTTCTGCGGTCCGAACACCCGGGCCGTGCCCCACGGACCGAGCAGCGGGTATTCGACGTCACAGGCGGCGATCAACTCGATGCCCGCCAGCCGCGCCCGCCCGGCCGCCAGGCCGCCCAGCTGGTCGGTCATGGCGCGGCCGCCATCGGTGCAGGCGCTCCCGCCGAGGCCGACCACGATCCGCTCCGCCCCGGCTCGCAGTGCCGCGTCGATGAGCTGCCCGACTCCCCCGCTGTTGGCCGCGAGCGCGGTCCGCGGCGACGGCGGTTCGCCCAGCAGCGCGAGGCCGCAGGCCTGAGCGCATTCCAGGTAGGCGGTCTTCGAGTCGGCGTCGAACACCCACTCGGCGTCCGCCGGCTCGCCTAGCGGGCCGCAGACACCGAGTCGGCGCACCTCCCCCAGCCGGGCGGCCAGCACCGCGACGAACCCCGGCCCGCCGTCGGACTGCGGCGCGATCGTCAGCCGGTCGCGGGGCCGGCTGCGGTGCCAGCCGGTGGCGATGGCCCCGGCCGCCTGCACCGCGGTCAGGCTCTCCCCGTAACAATCCGGCGCGATCAACACCCGGAGCACGGTCGCCCTCGGGTCGGCAGACGCACCCACGCCACCCATACCGGCAGGGTATAAGAGCCATGCGGACGGCGCGGTCGGCCGGGCAAGTAATCTGGCGGGCGTGAAGTTGCCTGGTCGTAAGAGAGACGCCGAGCGCAGCGGCGGCGCCGTCGACCTCGTCAGCACCGCCGGCGCCGAACTCGACGCCGCAGCCGCGCCCGGCGGCACCGCCCCCAAGGGGCGGCCCACCCCGAAGCGTGACGCGAAACGGCGCGGTCCGGTGGCACCGGCGCCGATGACCTCCGCCGAGGCCCGCGCCCGGCGCAAGGCGCTGGCCGGTCCGAAGCTGAGCAAGGAAGAACGGCGGCGCAAGAAGGAACAGCTTCGCGAGCGCCGATCCGATCATCACCAGCGGATGCTCGCCGGTGACGAGACGGCGCTGCTGGAACGCGACCGGGGACCGGTCCGGCGGTACATCCGCGACGTCGTCGACACCCGGCGCAACCTGCTGGGCCTGTTCATGCCGACGGCGCTGGCGGTGGTGTTCGTGGCGATGGCCGACCCGCGGCTGCAGTTCTACATCACCCCGGCGATGATGCTGCTGATGGTGCTGATGGCGGTCGACGCCGTGGTGCTGACCCGCAAGATCGGCCGACTGGTCGACGCCAAGTTCCCGAATAACACCGAGAGCCGGCTGCGGCTGGGGCTGTACGGGGCGCAGCGGGCGTCGACGGTGCGCCGGATGCGGACCCCGCGCCCGCAGGTGCAGCGCGGCGACAAGCTCGACTGAGCTCCCCTCGGGCCGATCGCCATGGATTTCGCCGCGGTGCTCCCGCCGGACGCCGACGCGGCCGACGCCGCCCGTGCTCGTCAGGACGCGCTCACCAAACCGCTCGGTTCCCTGGGTCGCCTGGAGGAACTGTCGATCTGGCTCTCCGCATGCCAGGGGCGGTGTCCGGCAACGCAATTCGAGCGCGCCCGAGTGGTGGTGTTCGCCGGGGACCACGGCGTCACCCGGGCCGGCGTCTCCGCCTACCCCGCGGAGGTGACCGCGCAGATGGTCGCCAACATCGACCGCGGCGGGGCTGCCATCAACGCGCTCGCCGCGGCCGGCGGCGCCGGGGTGCGGGTGATCGACATGGCGCTCGACGCCGACCCGCTGTCCGACGACATCAGCCGGTATCGGGTCCGACGCGGCAGCGGTGACATCAGCGTCGAGGACGCCCTGACCGCCGATCAGGTGGTCGCCGCGGTCGACGCGGGCCGCCGGATCGCCGACGACGAGGTGGACGCCGGCGCCGACCTGCTGATACCGGGCGACATGGGGATCGGGAACTCCACCCCCGCAACGGCTTTGATCGCCGCCCTGACCGGGACGGAGCCGGTCGACGCGGTCGGTTACGGCACCGGGATCGACGACGCCGGCTGGGCCCGCAAGACTGCCGCGGTGCGCAATGCGCTGTTCCGCGCGCGGCCGGAACGCGCGGATCCCCTCGGCCTGCTGCGCTGTTGCGGCGGAGCCGACCTGGCGGCGCTGGCCGGGTTCTGCGCCCAGGCGGCGATCCGGCGGACCCCGGTGCTGCTCGACGGCCTGGCGACGACGGCGGCGGCCCTGGTCGCCGAACGGCTCGCTCCCGGCGCGCGACTGTGGTGGCGGGCCGGACACCGGTCGGTGGAACCGGCGCACGCCCTGGCCTGCACCGCGCTGGGCCTGGAACCGATCCTGGATCTTCGGATGCGCCTCGGCGAGGGCACCGGAGCCGCGGCGGCGCTGCCGATCCTGCGCGCGGCGGTCGCCACGCTGTCGTCGATGTCGACGTTCGACGAAGCCGGCATCACCGGACCGCACCCGTGATCCGCTCGCTGAGCGCGGCGGTGGCGCTGGGCACGGCGCTGCCGATGCCGCTCGGCGACCGCCCACCGGGGCGCGGCGCGATGACGGCGCTGCCGGTGGTCGGGGCCGCACTCGGTGCGCTCGCCGCGGGTGTGGCGTGGGCCGGTGCGCAGGCGTTCGGGCCGACGAATCCGCTGATCGGCCTGCTGACGGTGGCGGCCCTGCTGGCGGCGACCCGCGGCCTGCACATCGACGGGGTGGCCGACACCGCGGACGGCCTCGGCTGCTACCGGCCGGCCCCGCAGGCGCTGCAGGTGATGCGCGACGGGTCGACCGGGCCGTTCGGGGTGGTCGCGGTGGTGCTGGTGATCGGCCTGCAGGCGCTGGCGTTCAGCGCGCTGTCGCCGGCGGCGATCGTGACCGCGGTTTGCGCCGGCCGGGTGGCGGCGGTGCTGGCCTGCCGGCGCGGCGTTCCGGCGGCGGCGGGCAGCAGCCTCGGGATCACCGTCGCCGGCACGCAGCCGATCCCGGTGGTGGCCGTCTGGGTGGCGGTGCTGGCGGGCGGTGCGGCGTGGGCGGCGCCGCTGCCGTGGCAGGGGCCGGTGTGCGTGCTGGCGGGACTGGCGGGCACCGCCGCACTGGTCCGGCACTGCGTCCGGCGGTTCGGCGGCATCAACGGCGACGTGCTGGGTGCGGCGATCGAATGGGCGACGGCGGTGACGGCCGTGCTGCTGGTGGCGTGCGCCCAGTAGCAGACCGTCGAACCGACAAAATGCACACAATTCTCCACATTAGTAGCGTGCCGTACCGCAATGGGGTTGAATAACGCCTGGGGGTTGGGAACAGCACCGGGGAGGGACTGCTCAATGGCACGTCACCACAGGTACAGCAAACGCAGCAGGGAGTCGCGCAAAGCGCTGATCGGTGTCACCGACACCTGGTCACGATGGGACGACCCACCCGCCGACGTCTACGACGATCCGACCGACCTGGCCGTACCCGACGAGTACCGGTACGGGTCCGCCGTCCGCTGATCCGATCGGGATCAGTCCAGCCGGGCCATCCAGCCGTGCGTGTCGGCGAACGTGCCCCGCTGAATGCCGGTGAGCGTGTCGCGCAATGCCATCGTCACCTCGCCGGGCTGACCGTCGGCGATGGTGAACTCCCCGTCGGCGGATTTGATCCGCGACACCGGGGTGATGACGGCGGCGGTGCCGCAGGCGAACACCTCGGTGATCTCGCCGGCCGCCGCCTTCTTCTGCCATTCGGTGATGTCGATCTTGCGTTCCTCGACCGCGAATCCGGCGTCGGTTGCCAACTGCAGCAACGAATCCCGGGTGATGCCCGGCAGCAGGGACCCGGACAGCTCCGGGGTGACCAGCCGGGCCGATCCGCCGCTGCCGAAGACGAAGAACAGGTTCATCCCGCCCATCTCCTCGACGTAGCGGCGTTCGGCGGCGTCCAGCCACACCACCTGGTCGCAGCCGTTGTCGGCCGCCTGCGCCTGGGCGATCAGCGAAGCGGCGTAGTTGCCGCCGAACTTCGCGGCGCCGGTGCCGCCGGGGCAGGCCCGCACGTACTCCGTCGACAGCCAGACGCTGACCGGTTTGACGCCGCCCTTGAAGTACGCACCGGCCGGTGAACCCATCACGAGGTAGCGGTACTCGTTGGCCGGCCGCACCCCCAGACCCGGCTCGGTGGCGAAGACGAACGGCCGCAGGTACAGCGACTCCTCACCGCCGGCCGGCGGCACCCAGGCGCTGTCGACGGCGATCAGCTGGCGCAGCGATTCGATGAACAGTTCGTCGGGCAGCTCCGGGATCGCCAGCCGCCGCGACGACGCGCGCAGCCGGGCGGCGTTGGCCTCCGGCCGGAACGACACGATCGAGCCGTCGGTCCAGCGGTAGGCCTTCAGCCCCTCGAACACCTCCTGCGCGTAGTGCAGCACGATCGCCGACGGGTCGAGTTCGATCGGCCCGTACGGGATGACCCGAGCGTTGTGCCAGCCGGCGGCGACGGTGTAGTCGATGGAGACCATGTGGTCGGTGTGGAACTTGCCGAAACCCGGTTCCGCCAGAATGGATTTGCGCACCTCGTTCGCGGTCGGATTAGCGGTGACCGACACGGAGAACTCAGGGAGGCCGCTTTTCATGCAGCGATTGTATATCCGCCGCGCTAGCGGGTTTTTGCTGTCACGAACGGCGGCCGGACCACCTCGCACTCGACCGCCCGGCCGCGCACGTCGACGCTGACCCGGGCACCGTCCTCGACGCCGGCGGCACTGTCGATCAGCGCCAGCGCGATACCGGTGTTCAGGGTCGGCGAGAACGTGCCCGACGTGGTGACCCCGACCTGCCGGTCCCCGTCGACACCAGCACTGAGGACCGCCAGATCCGCCCGCAGCACGCCGCGGCCGGTGACCTTCAGCCCGCGCAGTCGCCGCGCCGGGCCGGCCGCCTTCTCCGCCAGCAGCGCGTCACGGCCGAAGAACGCCGGTTTGTTCCAGCCGATCGCCCAGCCGCAGCCGGCCTGCAACGGCGAGATGTCCAGTGCCAGTTCGTGTCCGTGCAGCGGGTAGCCCATCTCGGTGCGCAGCGTGTCGCGGGCGCCGAGACCGGCCAGTTCGCCGCCGGCCGCCTTCACCACCGTCACCAGCGCATCGAACACCACCGCGGCCGAATCCCACAGCGGCAGCAGTTCATAGCCGTGTTCGCCGGTGTACCCGGAACGGCAGACGCGCACCGGTACGTCGGCGTAGCTGGCGTCGACGTAGGCCATGTAGTCCATCTCGGTCGGCAGGCCCAGCCCGGCGATCACGTCGGCGGCCCGCGGGCCCTGCACCGCCAGCACCGCGCGTGACCGGTGCTCGTCGGTGACCGTCACCCCGGCGGGTGCCACGGCCTGCAGCGCAGCCACCACCGCCGCGGTGTTGGCCGCGTTCGGCACCAGGAAGATCTCGTCGTCGGAGACGTAGTAGGCGATGAGGTCGTCTATGACACCGCCGGTTTCGGTGCAGCACAACGTGTACTGCGCCTTGCCGGGACCGATCCGCGTCAGGTCGTTGGTGAGGCACGAGTTGATGAACGCCGCCGCGCCCGGACCGCGCACGGTCGCCTTGCCCAGATGACTGACGTCGAACAGGCCGACGGTGTTGCGGGTCGCGTTGTGTTCGGCGACTGTGCCCGCATACGAGACCGGCATCAGCCAGCCGCCGAACTCGGCGAAGCTGGCGCCCAGTTCGCGGTGTCGGTCTTCCAGGGGTCCGTGTTGCGGTTCGCTCACGACGAGCCACCTTAGTCGGCACACTTGGTGGGGTGATCGATTTGGCTGCGCTGCAGGCTGCCGGGGTCGCCGACGCCCCGGCCCGGGCCGGGCTCATCGAGTACCTGGACGGGCTGGGGTTCACCGCCGAGCAAATGGTCGAGGCCGAGCGCCGCGGGCGGCTGTTCGGGCTGGCCGGTGACGTCCTGGGCTGGTCCGGCCCGCCGATCTACAGTCTGCGCAGCGCCGCGGAGACACTCGGTGTCCCGGTCGAGGAGGTGGCACGAGCCTGGGTCATGCTCGGCCTGACCATCGCCGATCGCGACGAACTCGCACTGAGTCAGGCCGACGTGGACATGCTCACGACCTGGATCGAGATGCGGTCGTTCCTCGGCGAACCCGTGGACGCCTTTCTGCGGGTGCTCGGAGCGACGATGGCCCGGCTGGCCGAGGCGGAGTCGAGCATGATCCGGAACACCCAGCCCGACGTGTGGCTCGGCCACACCGACGACGAACTCACCACCGCGCGGGCCTGGCGCGCAGCCGCGGGCTTCATCCCCCGGATCGGCGCGATGCTCGATGCGGTCCACCGCCATCACCAGGTCGGGACCAGGACTTTTCTGGAAGGCCTGGCGGGGAGCCCGTCGGCGGGAATCGTGTGCGGTGTGGGTTTCGCCGACCTGTCCGGTTTCACCGCGCTGACCCGGGTACTCACCCCGCCGGAACTGTCGGCGCTGCTCACCGAGTTCGGCGGGACCGTCGCCGACATGGTGCACGCCGACGGCGGCCGGGTGGTGAAGTTCATCGGCGACGCCGTGATGTGGGTCAGTTCGACACCCGAACTGCTGGCCAAGGCGGCCGTCGACCTGGTGACCCATCCGAAGGTGGCCGAGGCCGGCCTTCAGGTGCGCGCCGGACTCGGCTATGGCGAGATACTGCCGCTCGCGGGCGACTACTTCGGCAATCCGGTGAACCTGGCCGCGCGACTGGTCGGCGCCGCCGCGCCCGGACAGATCCTGGTAGCCGACAACGTCCGCGATCTCCTGCCCGACTGGCCGGTGACGCCGTTGGATCCGTTGTCGCTCAAGGGCTTCGACGCGCCCATCACCGCATATGAGCTGAACCTGTCCACCGATCGTTAGGGTGAGTGCTTGTGAGCACCGCACCCGGATTCCCCGTCCCCACCGTCACCGCCGTCACCGCCCTGCCCGCCGATCCCGGCGAGGCCGTGCTGATCGTCCCGGTCGTCGCCGCCGACGACGAGTCGGGCGTGCGGGTCGCCGCGACCGACCCGGCGCTGCCGGCCGCGGCGGTCGCCGAGATCGAGGCCGGCCTGGCCGCACTGAACGCCAAGGGCGGCACCGAGCAGGTGAGCCGGCTGGTGGTGGCGGAACTTCCGGTGGCCAGCGTGCTGACTGTCGGGCTGGGCCAGCCCCGTGACTCCTGGCCGGCCGAGACGATCCGTCGCGCCGCCGGCGCCGCGGCCCGGTCCCTGACCGGTGCCCGCAGCGTGATCAGCGCGCTGGGGGCGCTGCCCGGCGACGGGGTCGTCGCCGCCGGCGTCGAAGGGCTGATCCTCGGCGGCTACCGTTTCACCGCCTTCCGCAGTGCCAAGACCGCTCCGAAAGACCCGGCGCTGGCGACGATCACGGTCCTGAGCAGCGCCGCCGACGCCGACGAGCAGGTGGCGCACGGATCCGACGTGGCGGCCGCGGTCGCCACCGCCCGGGACTTCGTCAACACCCCCCCGAGCCATCTGTATCCGGCCGAGTTCGCCGACCGGGCCCGGGCGCTGGGCGAGTCCGCCGGCCTGGATGTCGAGGTGCTCGACGAGCAGGCGCTCGCCGCCGCCGGCTACGGCGGGGTGATCGGCGTCGGCCAGGGCTCGTCGCGCGCACCGCGACTGGTGCGGCTGGCCTACCGGCCGGCGGCGCCGGTCAAGAAGGTGGCACTGGTCGGCAAGGGCATCACGTTCGACACCGGCGGCATCTCGATCAAACCGGCCGCCAACATGCACCACATGACCTCGGACATGGGCGGGGCGGCTGCGGTGATCGCAACCGTGGTGCTGGCCGCGCGGCGGCGGCTGCCGGTCGAGGTGATCGCCACGGTGCCGATGGCCGAGAACATGCCGTCGGCCACCGCGCAGCGCCCCGGCGACGTGCTCACCCAGTACGGCGGCATCACGGTGGAGGTGCTCAACACCGACGCCGAGGGTCGGCTGATCCTGGCCGACGCGATCGTGCGGGCCTGCGAAGACGGTCCGGACTACCTGATCGAGACGTCGACGCTGACCGGCGCGCAGACCGTCGCACTGGGCAACCGGACCCCCGGGGTGATGGGCTCCGACGAGTTCCGGGATCGGGTGGCCGGGATCTCGCAGGCGGTCGGCGAGAACGCCTGGGCGATGCCACTGCCCGACGAACTCAAGGACGACCTGAAGTCGACCGTGGCCGATCTGGCGAACGTCAGCGGACAGCGTTTCGCCGGCATGCTGGTCGCGGGCACCTATCTGCGCGAGTTCGTCGCGGCCGGGGTGGCCTGGGCGCATATCGACGTCGCCGGTCCGGCCTACAACGCATCCGGTCCGTGGGGATACACCCCCAAGGGCGGCACCGGGGTGCCGACCCGGACCATGTTCGCCGTACTGGAGGACATCTCCGCCCGGGGCTGAGGTTCGCCGCCCGGGGCTGAGCAATGGCCGGCTCCGGCGCCAATCACCGGTCAGCACAGCGCATTTGAGCTGTGTTGCTGGATGCCGCGCGCGATCCGAGCCGCACCGGCGTCGCGGCGGGCCGACAGCCCCACCTGGTTGCGCGGCGACCGCACCGCAATGACAGGATGGTTGGGACAGTCCGCCCGCCTGCGCCACCCGGTGTTCGCCGCTGTGGTAAGCCAGAGGACGAGGCAGAGCGGCACACCGATCGATCGAGGAGTCAACAGCGATGGCGTTCTCAGTTCAGATGCCGGCACTCGGTGAGAGCGTCACCGAGGGAACCGTCACCCGCTGGCTCAAGCAGGAAGGCGACACCGTCGAGGTCGACGAGCCACTGCTGGAGGTTTCCACCGACAAGGTCGACACCGAGATCCCGGCGCCGGTCTCCGGCGTGCTCACCAAGATCGTCGCCCAGGAGGACGACACGGTGGAGGTCGGCGGCGAGCTCGCGGTGATCGGCGAGGCCGGCGAATCCGCCGCCGCACCCGCTGCACCGGCCGCCGCGCCTGCCGCACCGGCACCCGAGCCCGCGGCACCCGCGCCCACCCCGCCGCCCGCCCCCGCGCCCGAGCCGGCGGCCCCGGCTGCGGCCGCCCCCGCCGGCGGCGGCACCCCGGTGCTGATGCCGGAGCTGGGCGAATCGGTCACCGAGGGCACCGTCACGCGCTGGCTGAAGCAGGTCGGCGACTCGGTCGCCGAGGACGAGCCACTGGTGGAGGTCTCCACCGACAAGGTCGACACCGAGATCCCGTCGCCGATCGCCGGCACCCTGCTCTCGATCACCGCGCCGGAGGACGCCACCGTGGCGGTCGGCGGCGAACTGGCCAAGATCGGCACGGCGTCGGCGGCAGCGCCGGCCCCGGCCGCCGCACCTCCGGCACCGCCGGCCCCGGCAGCCGCTCCGACGCCTCCCCCGGCACCGCCGGCACCCGCACCCGCACCGCC
>NZ_JAHCLR010000059.1 GCF_018455725.1 Mycolicibacter acidiphilus | reverse complement strand
GACGGCTACCCCTGGGGAATTACGTGACCGCTGACAACACTGTTCACCTCCGGCGTGACCAACTGTGCTTGGTCTCCACCGCGGTGACGGCTGCATCTGCCGGCAACGCCGAATACGGCGGCTTCCGGATCCCGCGACGGCACGCCTCGATGAGTTCGTCGGGCCCAAGGCGTGGGCGGTACCGTCAAGGAATGTCCACTACACGCCGTCGGAGACCCGCACTGATCGTGCTGGTCGCCGTTGCGTCGTCCGCGTGCCTGGCGCTGGGCTGGTGGCAGTGGACGAGGTTCCAGGCCGGCGGCGGGGACTTCCAGAACCTCGGCTACGCACTGCAGTGGCCGCTGTTCGCCTGGTTCTGCATCTACGCCTACCGCAAATTCGTCCGCTACGAGGAGGCGCCGCCCGAACCGCGCGCCACCGACGGGCCGACCGAGATTCCGGCCGGGCTGCTGCCGGAGCGCCCCGCCGCCGCTCCCCCGCCCACCGACGATCCCGTCATGCGCGACTACAACGCCTACCTGGCCGAACTCGCCGAGACCGACCGACAGAACAGGAACACTGCATGAGCACCCCCGAGATCGAGCGTCCCGCCGGCGCCGCCACCACCGAGAAGATCCGCACCGCGCTGCGGCGCTACCAGGTGATGGCGTGGGCGACCGGCATCTGGCTGATCCTGCTCTGCGCCGAGCTGTACCTGAAGTACGTCGCACACAGTGACCTGCCGGTCGGCTGGATTCCGCGGGTGCACGGCTTCGTGTACTTCGTCTACGTGCTGGCCGCGTTCGATCTGGCGATCAAGGTCCGCTGGGCACCGGGCAAGATCCTCTGGGTGCTGCTGGCCGGGACGATCCCGGTGGTCGGTGTCGTTGTGGAGCACTTCCAGAACCGAAACATCAAGGCGCAGTTCGAGGCCTGACCCCGCGAACGTGAAGCTGGGTTCACGCTGGATCGTCGAGCGTGAACCTAGTTTCACGCTCGACGGAGCCGGACGGCGGTCACCCGGGCGGCGAGAGCCAGCGCGCGACGCCGTCGTGGTTGGAGCAGGCGCCGGTGCGGTGTTTGGCGAACGAGTAGGTGCCGTCGACGCACTGCGCGGTCGCGCCGGCCGGCGCTGACGGTGCCATCGGCGCGACCGGCGCCGGTTGAGCCGACGTGAGCGCTGGCGGCGGTGTAACCGGCTCCGGCACCGCGGTCTCCGTCGCGGCGACCAGCGGCGTCACCGTCAGCGTGATCGCCTGGTGTTCCTCGATCACCGCACCGGCCGCCGGTGATGCGCCGGTGATCGTCCACGCCTGCACCTCACCGATCTGATCGGTGAGCACGTCGTGTCCGTCCGGGGCGGTGGCAGCGGTGACGTTGAAACACCGCAGCGCGTCGGTTCGGATGACGCTCAGCGGTTTTCCGATCAGGTTCGGCAACTGCTGCGGCCACACCTGCGCGTCGCAGCCCGCATCGGCGGCGTGCGAGACGGTCACGGTGGTGGTCGGTGCTGGCGTCGGGGCGCTGTTCTGCTCGTCGGTTCCGCCGAGCCAGGCCACGCCGCCGATCAGCCCGGCCACTCCGGCCGCGGCGACCGCACCGGCCACCCGCCGCTGCCGCCGGGTACTCGACTGCACGACACCGTCTTTGAAGCCGGACAGGAAGGCGGTGAAGACCGTGCCGGAGCGCTCCGGCACCGCAGCCACCGCCACAGCCGCGGCCGCGGTCGCGGTCGGGCTGGTGGCGGCTTTGAGCGCCCGTGCGAAGGACCGGCAGTCGTCGAACCGCGCCGCCGGGTCTTTCGCCAGCGCCCTCGCCAGCACACCGTCGAGGCCGGCCAGTTCGGGGCGGCGCTCACTGAGCCGCGGCGGATCGGCGGTCAGGTGGCGGCTGATCACCGCCACCGCATTGTCGTTCGGGAACGGCGGCGCCCCGGCCAGCAGGTGAAACACGGTGGCCGCCAGCGCGTACTGATCCGCCCGGCCGTCCAGGTCGGCGCCCATCAACTGTTCGGGTGCGGCGTAGTCCAGGGTTCCGAGCGTGTAATTGGTGGCGGTCAGACCGCTGATGCCGCCCAGCGGGCGGGCGATCCCGAAGTCCGCCAGCAGGATTCGGCGCACCCCTTCGCCGGGGCCGGTGAGCAGGATGTTGGCCGGCTTGACGTCGCGGTGCAGCAGTCCGCGCTGATGCGCGTAGTCCAGTGCCTCGCCGATGGCGGTGCCGATCCGCAGGGCTTTGGTTGGTGGCATGCCGTTCGGGTACCGCTCGCGCAGCAGCCGGCCGGCGTCGGTGCCGTCGACGTAATCCATGGCGATCCACAACCGCCCGTCGAACTCGCCGCGGTCGTGCACGCCGACGATGTTGGGGTGGAACAGGGTGGCGGCGAGGTCGGCCTCCCGCTGGAAACGCTGCCGGAATTCACCGTCGGCAGACAGTGATTCGGCGAGGATCTTCAGCGCGTCGTGCCGCGGCAGTCGCGGATGCTCGGCCAGGTATACCTCGCCCATGGCACCGGCGCCCAGCAGCCGGTCGATGCGGTAGCCGGCGAAAACCGCACCGGGGACCAGCGGCACGGCTCAGCCCGCGAGCCGGCGCAGCGCCGGCAGCAGCAGGGTCAGCGCCCGGCCGCGGTGCGAAGCGGCGTCCTTCTCCGCCGGCGACAGCTGGGCCGCGGACCGATCCGATCCCGCCGGAACGAACACCGGGTCGTAGCCGAAACCGCCGTCGCCGCACGGCGCATGCGCGATGGCCCCGGGCCACTCGCCGCGCACCACGGTCTCGCAATCCGGCCCTGCCCCCCAGACCAGTGCGCACGCCGAGACGAACGCCGCGCCACGCCGGCCGTCGGGCACGTCGGCCAACTGGGCCAGCAGCAGCGCGGTGTTGGCCGCGTCGTCGCCGTGCACCCCCGACCAACGGGCCGACAGCACCCCGGGCATGCCGTTCAGCGCGGCCACGGTCAGCCCGGAATCGTCTGCGACGCAGGGCAGCCCGGTCGCGGCGAAACCGTCGCGTGCCTTGGCCAGCGCATTGTCCTCGAACGTCGCACCGGTCTCGGGTGCTTCGTCGTAGGCCGGCACCTCGTCCAGCGACACCAGCCGCAGCCCGGACACCCCGGCATGGTCGAGCACCCGGTTCAGTTCGGCCAGCTTCTTGCGGTTGCGGCTGGCCACCAGCAGGTCAGTCAGAGCCGAACGCCTTCTTCTTGCCCGGCCCCTCCGGCAGCACACCCGGGTACGGCAGCTCCAGCGCCTCACGCTGCACCACGAACAGCTGCTCGCAGGCGGCCAGCGCCGCGTCGAGCATCTTGTCCAGGGTGGAGCGCGGGAACGTCGCACCCTCACCGGTGCCCTGGATCTCGACGAGGGTGCCGGTGTCGGTGGCGACGACGTTCATGTCGACCTCGGCGCGGGAGTCCTCCTCATACGGCAGGTCGACCCGGACCCGGCCGTCGACGACGCCGACGCTGACCGCGGCGATCGCACAGGACAGCGGGCGCGGGTCGGAGAGTTTGCCGGCGGCGGACAGGTAGGTGACCGCGTCGGAGAGCGCCACGTACGCCCCGGTGATGGCGGCGGTGCGGGTGCCGCCGTCGGCCTGCAGCACGTCGCAGTCGATCGCGATGGTGTTCTCCCCCAGCGCCGCCAGGTCGATGCAGGCCCGCAGGGACCGGCCGATCAGCCGGCTGATCTCCTGGGTGCGCCCGCCGACCCGGCCCTTGACCGACTCGCGGTCCGACCGGGTGTGGGTGGCGGCCGGCAGCATGGCGTACTCGGCGGTCAGCCAGCCGCGGCCGGAGCCCTTCCGCCAGCGCGGCACGCCCTCGGTGACGCTGGCCGTGCACATGACCCGGGTCTGGCCGAATTCGACCAGGACGGATCCGGCGGGGTTCGCGGTGAAGCCGCGGGTGATGGTGATCGGGCGCAACTCGTCGTCGAGCCGCCCGTCTTCGCGTGTGGACACGCGACTAACCCTAACCGTTGGGGATGTCAGGCCAGTCGGACGTCGATGACCTCGTCGGAGACCACGGCGCGGATCGGCCCGTCGAACTCGGCCTTCGCCTCGGCGATCACGTCCTCCCGCGACGTCCACGGCGGGATGTGGGTCAGCAGCAGTTCGCGGACCCCGGCCGCTTTGGCGATCCGCCCGGCTTCGGTGCCCGACAGGTGCAGGTTGGGCGGCCGGTTCGGCTCATGCGTCCACGACGCCTCGCACAGGAACATGTCGGCGCCGCGTGCCAGCTCGATCACGGAGTCGCAATATCCGGTGTCGCCGCTGTAGACCAGCGTGGCGCCGGACGGGTCGGTGATCCGCATGCCGAACGACTCGGTCGGGTGGCACACCATCCGGGGCTGCACGGTCAGCGACCCGAATTCGACCGACTCGCCGTCCACCCAGGTGTTCACGTCGAAGATGTCGGTGATGTCGTCGATCTCACCACCGTATGGCGACGACGCCGCCCCCATCCGCGACCAGGTGTCATCAGGGCCGTAGATCAGGCCGCGGTCGAACGGCTTGGTCGCCACCGACGGGTGGTAGCGCCGCCACACGAACAGGCCCGGCAGGTCCAGGCAGTGGTCGGCGTGCAGATGCGACAGCAGCACGTGCACCGTGCCGGGGTCGACGTGCCGCTGGAGGGTTCCGAGCACCCCGCCGCCGAAGTCGATGACCAGCGGTGGCGCATCCGGGGCCTGCACCAGGTAACCCGATGCCGGCGAATCCGGACCCACCACACTGCCGGAACAGCCGAGCACGGTCAGTCGCACGGTCCCTACTGTGCCATGTCCGACACACCGATGGCCAAGACACGGGCAGTTTTCCCGCTATTCGTCATCCAGATCACCCTCGCCGGTCACTGCGGCGGGGAGTGCCGCTGCACGGTCCCGACGCCGGTGAGGACCGGACCCAGGAACCGGGTCGCCAGTGCGGTGAACGCCTCCGGGTCGCCGGTGGCCTCGAACACCCGGGTGACCGGCGGCGCGACGGAGTAGTCGGGGTGCGGGGCGAGCAGGTCGGATTCGGTGAGTACCCGCAGCAGTTCCTTGGCGGTCTCCTCAGCACTGGACACCAGCGTCACGTTGTCGCCCATCGCCAGCTGGATCAGCCCGGACAGCAGCGGGTAGTGCGTGCAGCCCAGCACCAGGGTGTCGACCCCGGCCAGCTGCAGCGGCTCCAGGTAGCCCTGGGCCAGACCCAGCACCTGACGGCCGCTGGTGATGCCGCGTTCGACGAAGTCGACGAAGCGCGGGCAGGCCACCGCGGTGACGTCGGCGTCCCCGGCGGCGGCGAACGCGTCCTGGTAGGCGTGGCTGGCCACCGTCGCGGCGGTCCCGATCACCCCGATCCGTCCGTTGCGGGTGGTGGCCACCGCGCGCCGCACCGCCGGCAGGATCACCTCGACGACCGGCACGTCGTAGCGTTCCCGGGCGTCGCGCAGGCACGCCGAGGACGCCGTGTTGCAGGCGATCACCAGCGCCTTGACCCCGCGGGCCACCAGGTCGTCGCCGATGGTCAGGGCGTGGGTGCGGATCTCGGGCACACTCAGCGGGCCGTACGGGCCGTTGGCGGTGTCGCCGACGTAGATGAGCTGTTCGTCGGGCAGCTGGTCGATGATCGCGCGCGCCACCGTCAGTCCGCCGACGCCGGAGTCGAACACCCCGATCGGCGCCTGCACTCCGGCCGCGCTCATGCCGGCACCCCGCCCTGCCGTCGGGACCGCTCCGGCCCGGACAGCAGGTAGGCGGCCAGCACCCCGGCGAGCGCACCGCACAGGTGGTACTGCCACGACACCCCGCCGCAGACGCCCAGCACCGGGACCGCACCCCACAGGACGCCGCCATAGACCACCAGCACCACGACCCCGACCAGGATCTGCCAGATGCGGCGGGTGAAGAACCCGAACACGATCAGGAACGCCAGCCAGCCGAAGATCACCCCGGAGGCGCCGATGTGGTCGGTCGGCCCGCACGACGACCCGATGTTGCCGATCAGCCAGGTGCCCAGCCCGCCGCCGATCCAGACGATCGCGGTCGCCCACAGGAATCGGGACAGCCCGGCCAGCGTCATCAGGAAGCCCAGCACCAGCAGCGGCCCGGTGTTGGCGATCAGGTGCGCCCAGTCGGCGTGCAGCAGCGGTGCGAACAGCACCCCGAGAAGCCCGTCGGTCTCCAGCGGCCGGATGCCGTTGCGGTCCAGCCGGTGCCCGGACGCCTGGTCGACGGCTTCGACGACCCAGAGCAGTGCGACGAACGCGAGGACGGCGGCGCCACCGGTCCGGCGGACCGGGGGTTTGGCGGGTTCGGCGACAGCCGACGGCCCGCTCACGCCCATAGCTGCCCTTCCAGGGCGTCCTCGGCGTCGTCCAGGGTGCCGGAGTAGGCCCCGGTGGACAGGTATTTCCAGCCGGCGTCGGCGACGACGAACGCGATGTCCGCGCGCTCCCCGGCCTTGACGGCTTTGGCCGCCATTCCCAGGGCGGCGTGCAGCACCGCACCGGTGGAGATGCCGGCGAAGATGCCCTCGCCGTCGATCAGTTCCCGGGTGCGGCGCACCGCGTCGGCCGAGCCGACCGAGAACCGGGTGGTCAGCACGGCGGGGTCGTACAGCTCCGGCACGAAGCCCTCGTCGATGTTGCGCAGCGCGTACACGCCCTCGCCGTAGCGCGGTTCGGCGGCGACGATCTGCACGCCGGGCACCTGCTCACGCAGGAACCGCCCGGTGCCCATCAGCGTGCCGGTGGTGCCCAGGCCCGCGACGAAGTGGGTGATCTCCGGCAGATCGGCCAGCAGTTCCGGCCCGGTGCCGACGTAGTGCGATTCGGTGTTGGCGGAGTTGCCGTACTGGTAGAGCATCACCCAGTCGGGGTGCTCCGCCGCCAGCTGTTTGGCGGTGGCGACCGCGGTGTTGGAGCCGCCCTCCGCGGGCGAGGAGATGATCTGCGCACCGTAGAGCTCCAGGATCTGGCGGCGCTCGATGGAGGTGTTCTCTGGCATCACGCAGATCATCGTGTAACCCTTGAGCCGCGCCGCCATCGCCAGCGAGATGCCGGTGTTGCCGCTGGTGGGCTCGAGGATCGTCGCGCCGGGCGTCAGCAGCCCGTCGGCTTCGGCCTGCTCGATCATCCGCAGCGCGGGCCGGTCCTTGATGGAACCGGTCGGGTTGCGGTCCTCGAGCTTGGCCCACAGCCGCACGTGCGGTGCGTCGGGACCGTCCGCCCAACGCGGCGAGAGCCGTTGCAGGCCGACCAGCGGGGTGTTGCCCAGTGCGGCGAGCAGGGAGTCGTAGCGGGTCACACGCCACCCGCGACAGCCGGAAGTATGGTCACCGAGTCGCCGTCGGCGATCGCGGTGTCCAGGCCGCCGGAGAACCGGACGTCCTCGTCGTTGACGTAGATGTTGACGAACCGGTGCAGCTTGCCGTCATCGAGCAGCCGCGCCGAGATACCCGCGTAGTTGGCCTCCAGGTCGGTGATCACCGCCGCCAGGGTGGCGCCGGCGGCCTGCACGCGTTTCTCGCCGCCGGTGTGCGGGCGCAGGATGGTCGGAACAGAGACAGTGACAGTCACGGTGACTCCTCTAGTACTTCTTGACGATGGTGACGGGTTCTTCGGTGACGACGCCGTCGACGATGCGGTAGCTGCGCAGTTCGTGGCGGTCCGGGTCGCGGGTGGAGACCAGCACATAGTGTGCGTCGGGCTCGCCGGCCAGCGCGATGTCGGTGCGGCTGGGATAGGCCTCGGTCGCGGTGTGCGAGTGATAGATGACGACCGGGACCTCGTCGTCGTCGTCCATCCCCCGCCACACCCTGAGCTGTTCGGCGGAGTCGAACCGGTAGAACGTCGGCGACCGTTCGGCGTTGAGCATCGCGATGTGCCGCTCGGGCCGGTCGGAGCCCTCCGGGCCGGCCAGCACCCCGCAGGCCTCGTCGGGGTGGTCGGCGCGCGCGTGGGCGACCATCGCGTCGACCAGGTCGGCACGGATCGTCAGCACCTCACAACCTTTCCGCTCGGCCGGCGGGCTTGTTCGCGAACGCCCCCGGCAACGTGTGACGGTAGGTCGGTATTCCGGCCACCGGTTCGGCGGCCAGCACCCCGACCAGCACAGCGCGGGCCAGACAGTCCGCCGCTGCGGCGCCAACCGCCGCGACCACCGGAGTCTCCGGAGACATCGCGATCGGTGTGCCGGGAGCCGGCGGGACCTCGACGGCCCCGGTCGCCAATGCGAACACCGTATCGCCGTCCACCGGGGTGTGCGACGGCCGGATGGTGCGGGCCAGCCCGTCCTGCGCGGCGATCGCCACCCGCCGGCAGCCGGCCGGGCTGAGCGCGGCATCGGTGGCCACCACCGCGATCGTGGTGTTCAGCGACCCGGGCTTGGGTTCCAGCCGGGCCAGCACCGCCAACTGCTCCGACGGCGGGGTGGTCAGTCCGAGTTCCTCGATCAGGTCCGCCGCCCACGGCAGCCCGGTGGTCGGGTCGGCGACCTCGCCGGTGGGGTTGACCACCACCAGCGCCCCCACCGTCACGGTCTGCTCACCCACCTCCACCGTCGTCGACGCGGTGCCGACCCCACCCTTGAACACCCCGGCGCGCGCGCCCACCCCGGCGCCGACGGTGCCGACGGCCGGAGCCTCCCCGGTGGCCGCAGCCGCGGCGGAGTATCCGAATTCGGCGGTCGGCCGACGGTCCCAGCCGCCGACCGGCAGGTCGAAGATGACCGCGGCCGGCACGATCGGCACCACCCCGCCGCCCAGCGCCACCCCGCGGCCCCGCTCCTCCAGAAACGTCATCACACCGTCCGCGGCCGCCAGCCCGTAGGCGCTGCCGCCGGCGAGCACCACCGCGTCGACGTGCCGCACGGTGTTGGCCGGGTCCAGCAGGTCGGTCTCCCGGCTGCCGGGCGCCCCGCCGCGGGCGTCGACGGCGCCGACGGTGCCGGGCGGCGCCAGCAGCACCGTGACCCCGGTGGCCCACCCGGCCCCGAGGGTGACATCCGGATCCAGCCGGTGGTGGTGGCCCACCCGGATACCGGCGACGTCGGTGATCGCACCCATGCCCGTCATCGTCTGGGCCTGCTCATCACGGCCACCACCAGGTATTCCTGTAGGACGGTCAGCCACTGGTACACGCTGAGGCGCCCGGAGTTCGGGTGATCGGCCGGCAGTCGGGTCGGGCCGTCCGGACCGACGCCCAGCATGGTGCCCAGCGCCAGTCGGACGTCGTTGATCGCCGCGATCCAGCTGTTGGCCTGCTCCTCGTCAAGTTCGAGCCGTCCGCCCTGATCCGGGATCGTGCTCAGCAGCTGTTGCGCCGCAGCACGTTTGGCGTCGATGATCTCCGGTTCGTGCAGACTGCGCAGCGCCGCGTTGAGACTGTCGGCATCCACGTCGGCGCCGGAGGCCTCGCCCGACCGATCCGGCCGGTAGAAGTCCGGCAGCAGCCGCCGCGTCGTGGCGTCGCCGGGCGGTTGCGCGTTGCCGGTCCGGATTCCGGTGATCGCTTCGAGTTCATCTGGCGGACAAGCGGATTCGCGCGCGTCGAGAATGTCGACGATCGAGCCGGCCAGGCTGCGCAGCAGCGCCGCCTCGTGCAGCGCCAACGCGGACCGGAAGCGGGGACCGTCGTCGGTGTCAACCCGCTTCCACTTGCGCACGACGTAGCCCCGGTTCCTGTCGGTGAACGATCAGCGGTCCTGCTGCAGGGTCGCCCACAACCCGGCAGCGTGCAGTTTGGACACATCGCCTTCCATCGACTCCCGACTGCCCGCCGACACCACGGCCTTGCCCTCCTGGTGCACCTGCAGCATCAGCTTGGTGGCGTGCGGTTCGCTGTAGCCGAACAGTTTCTGGAAGATGTAGGTCACGTAGGTCATCAGGTTCACCGGGTCGTCCCAGACGATCGTGACCCATGGACTGGCGGTGGCGTCGGCCGAGTCGGCTTCCCGCTCCTGAACGGGGGTGGACATCGGTGCGGACGCGGCCATGACATCCAGAATACCGATTGACGACGGAATTCGAACCGGCCGATACGGTTGGGCGGTGAACGCACCGGGCTGCGCCAGCGGGCTGCTGACGGACAAATACGAGCTGACCATGCTGGCCGCGGCCCTGCGCGACGGCAGCGCGCACCGGCCGGCGACGTTCGAGTTGTTCGCCCGCCGACTGCCCGCGGGCCGGCGCTACGGCGTGGTCGCCGGCACCGGCCGGTGGCTGGCCGCACTGACCGGGTTCGGCTTCGACGACGCCGCGCTGAGGGTGCTGGCGGAGTTCCTCGACCCGGCGACGCTGGACTACCTGCAGGGTTTCCGGTTCGCCGGCGACGTCGACGGCTACCCCGAGGGTGAGCTGTATTTCCCGGGTTCACCGGTGCTGAGCGTGCGCGGCAGTTTCGCCGAGTGCGTCGTGCTGGAGACGCTGACCTTGTCGATCTTCAACCACGACACGGCGATCGCGTCGGCGGCCGCCCGGATGGTCAGCGCCGCCGCCGGCCGGTCCCTGATCGAGATGGGCTCCCGGCGCACCCACGAGCAGGCCGCGGTCGCCGCCGCCCGCGCCGCCTACCTGGCCGGCTTCACCGCGACGTCCAACCTGGAGGCGCACCGGCGACACGGGATCCCGGTGGCGGGCACCAGCGCGCACGCATTCACCCTGCTGCACGCCGACGCCGGCGGCCCCGACGAGCAGGCGGCGTTCCGCGCCCAGGTCGCGGCACAGGGGGTCGGTACGACGCTGCTGGTGGACACCTACGACGTCACCGCCGGGGTGGCCAACGCGGTGGCGGTGGCCGGTCCGGGGTTGGGTGCGGTACGCATCGACTCCGGCGAACTGGGGGTGCTGGCCCGGCAGGTTCGTTCGCAGTTGGACGGGCTGGGCGCGACGCGGACGGCGATCGTGGTCTCCGGTGACCTCGACGAGTTCGCGATCGCCGCACTGGCCGCCGCACCGGTGGACAGCTACGGGGTGGGCACGGCGCTGGTGACCGGTTCGGGCGCACCGACCGCCGACTTCGTCTACAAGCTGGTCGAGGTGGACGGCGTCGCGGTGCACAAGCGCAGCACGAACAAGACGTCCCGCGGCGGGCGCAAGCAGGCGCTCCGGCTGGCCCGGCCGTCGGGCACCGTCGTCGAGGAGGTCGTGTATCCGGCGGGGCGTGCGCCCGACGAACCCGGCCGGGCACTGAGCGTTCCGCTGGTCCGCGGCGGTCATGCGGTGGTCGACACCGGCGCGTCCGGGCTGGCGGTGGCGCGGGAGCGGGTGGCGGCCGGGCTGCACAGCCTGCCGTGGGAGGGACTGAAGCTGGCGCACGGCGAGCCGGCGATCCCGACTCGGCAGATGTGATTTCAGTAGTGGTAGCGCGCTTTCACGATCTTGACTTCGTCAGCGTCGGCCCGATAGACCAGCCGGTGCTCGTCGTCGATACGCCGCGACCAGTAGCCTGATAACTCGCCTTTGAGCGGTTCCGGTTTACCGATCCCGCTGAACGGATCGCGCTGCACCTCCGCGATCAGACGGACGATCCGGCGCGCGGTCTTGCGATCGGAGGCCAGCCAGAATTCGAAGTCCTCCCATGCGGCAGGGTCGAAGTGGGCGCTCCTCATCCCCGGCTATTCCTGGCCACCGGCGAGTTCCCGCAGCTCGTCGATGGACTTGGCAATGCTCGGATTCCCCGCCTTGTCCCTGGCAACCGCTTCCATCAGGCGACGGGTGTTCTCCGGTGACCGGAGCAGGTAGACGGTCTCCTGCCACGAGTCGTAGTCGTCGGCGGACATCAGGACGGCGTCCCCGGATCGGGATGTGATGCGGACCGGCAGGTGGTCGGCGTTGACCTGCTCAAGGATCGGAAACAGCCGTCGCCGCGCCTCGCTCGCACTGATGCTCATCGCAATCACCCCTCCATCGGGTAGTACCGGAATATTGTACTAAAGCCGTACGAACTCCGTGCAACAGTCGTTTGATACGGCCCCGCGGTCCGAGCACGCAAAAATCGGTGGACCGAACCGCCGTCCCCCGCCTACCGTGCGCACGGTGACCATCGATCCGCTCTCCTTCGCCGAGCACTGGGTGCAGGCCTGGAACGCCCACGACGCCGACGCCGTGCTGCGGCACTTCCACGACGACGTGGTGTTCACCTCCCCGGTGGCCGCCGAGATGTATCCGGAGACCCGCGGGGTGATCCGGGGCAAGGCGGAACTGCGGCGCTACTGGACCGGTGCCCTACAGCGCATCACCGATCTGCACTTCACCGTCGAGGCCGTCTTCGGCGGCATCGACACCCTGGTGATCACCTACCGCAACCAGAAGGGCGGCCTGGTCAACGAGGTGCTGACGTTCGGCGACGACGGCCTGGTGATCGCTGGGCACGGAACGTATCCGGTTGCCGCCCAGGGCGGTTGACAGCCGGATCCCGGCTGCACGGCACCGACCGGCGTTCACGGGCCACAATGTGACCATGCGATTGCTTGTGACGGCAGCGGCGGCGGCCTTAGCCGCGGTCTGCGGGGCGGCGGTCGGGACACCGGGCCCGGTCCAGATCCGACCGGTGGTGTTCACCGTCCCGCTTCCACTGGACCCCGCACCCCCGGCGCAGGATCTGCCCACCGTCGACCAGGTGAGCCGGATCCTGACCGACCTGGCCGACCCGGGCGTCCCGGACAAGGTGAAGAATCCCCTGGTCCAGGGGGGTGTGAACTCCGGTGAGCGTCGCGCGTTCACCCGCGACCGGCTGGACAAGGCGGCCCGGCACGGCGAACTGCCGCTGTCCTTCGCCGTCGGCAACATCTGGTCGGTCGGCCCGGGCACCGCCGCCGCCCAGGTCACCGTCTCCGGGCCGAAACTGGCGGCGCCGGAGCCGAAGGTCTTCACGTTCATCGATCAGGGCCACTGGATGCTCTCCAGTGACTCGGCCGCGGCACTGATCGAGACCGTTGCCCCCGACTGAGGTCGCCGCGCTGCTGGCCGCCGCGGTCACCGCGCTCGGCGGCTCCGAACGCGACGGCCAGGTGCGGATGGCCGAGGCGGTGGCGCGGGCGTTCGCTGCCGGTGAGCATCTGGCGGTGCAGGCCGGCACCGGCACCGGCAAGTCGCTGGCCTATCTGGTGCCGGCGATCGCCCGGGCGGTCGCCGACGACAGCCCGGTGGTGGTGTCGACGGCCACGATCGCGCTGCAACGCCAACTCGTCGACCGCGACCTGCCCCGCCTGGCCGACGCGCTGGAACCCGCGCTCCCCCGCCGCCCGACCTTCGCACTGCTGAAGGGGCGACGTAACTATCTGTGCCTGAACAAGATTCACGGCGGCGCAGACACCCCCGAGGACGTTCCGCAGGAGGAGCTCTTCGAGCCGTTCGCGGCCAGCGCGCTCGGCCGCGACGTGCAGCGGCTCACCGCGTGGGCGGAGACCACCGACACCGGGGACCGCGACGACCTCAAACCTGGTGTGCCGGACCGATCCTGGGCACAGGTCAGTGTGTCGGCGCGGGAATGCCTGGGTGCGGCCCGCTGCCCGTACGCCACTGAGTGCTTCTCCGAGCGCGCCCGGGCGGTGGCCGGACAGGCCGACGTCGTCGTCACCAATCACGCCCTGCTGGCGATCGACGCGATCGGCGAGGCGAACGTCCTGCCCGAGCATCAGCTGCTGGTGATCGACGAGGCGCACGAACTGGTGGACCGGATGACCTCGGTGGCCACCGGGGAGTTGACCCCGGCCGCGCTGAGCGTCGCGCTGCGCCGGATCACCCGGCTGGTCTCGCCGGAGTTGACGCAGCGGCTGGAGGCGGCGACGGCGACGTTCACCTCGGCGATCCACGACGCCCAGCCCGGCCGCATCGACTACCTCGACGACGAGTTGGCGACGTATCTGACCGCCCTGCGCGACGCCGCCGGCGCGGCCCGCAACGCCATCGACACCGCCCCCAGCGACCCGAAGGCCGCCGCCACCCGCAAGGAGGCGGTCGCGGCGCTGTCCGAGATCACCGACACCGCCGCCCGCATCCTGGAGTCCTTCGAGCCGGCCATCCCAGACCGTTTCGACGTGGTCTGGCTCAACCATGAGGAACACCGCGGTGTGAAGCGGCCGGTGCTGCGGGTGGCGCCGCTGGTGGTGGCCGGCCTGCTGCGCACCCGACTGTTCGCCCGTGCCACCACGGTGCTGACCTCGGCGACCCTGACCGTCGGCGGTTCCTTCGACGCGATGGCCGGCGCCTGGGGGCTGACCGGCGGTGACACCCCGGCGCGCTGGCAGGGACTGGACGTCGGCTCGCCGTTCGCGCACGGCAAGGCCGGGATCCTCTACGTCGCCAAGCATCTGCCGCCGCCGGGCCGCGAGGGCACCGATACGACCGCGCTGTTCGATGAGATCACCGAACTGGTCACCGCCGCCGGCGGGCGCACCCTGGGGTTGTTCTCCTCGATGCGGGCGGCGCGTGCCGCCACCGAGGCGATGCGTGAGCGACTGGACACCCCGGTGCTGTGCCAGGGTGACGACGGCACCGGCGCACTGGTCGAGCAGTTCGCCGCCGACGACGCCACGTCGCTGTTCGGGACGCTGTCGCTGTGGCAGGGCGTCGACGTGCCGGGACCGTCGCTGTCGCTGGTGCTGATCGACCGAATCCCGTTCCCACGTCCCGACGATCCGCTGCTGACCGCACGGCAGCGCGCGGTGGCGGCCCGCGGCGGCAACGGCTTCATGGCGGTCGCCGCCAGTCACGCCGCGCTGCTGCTGGCGCAGGGCGCCGGCCGGCTGCTGCGCGGGATCGACGACCGCGGGGTGGTGGCGATCCTGGACTCCCGAATGGCCACCGCGCGCTATGCCGGATATCTGCGGGCGTCGCTGCCGCCGTTCTGGGCGACCACCGATCCGGCAGTGGTCCGCCAGGCGCTGACCCGGCTGCGCAACGACTGAGCGCACTATCCTCAATCCCCATGCGTTCTGCTAGCCGTTGGGGCCGTGTCCTTGCAGCCGCCTGCACCCTGCTCCTGACCTTGACCGGATGCGCGCACCTAGTGGACGGCAAACCGGTCTCGATCTTCGCCGACCCCTTCCGAGTGGGCGGGCTGCAGGCGGTCGACGGTGCAACCGGGCTGCGGCCCGATGCCCCGCCGCCGAGTCGGGAGGTCAAGGGCACCGACGGCGGACGCATCGATCAGCTGGCCGCGCAGTCGGTGAGCGACCTCGAGGCGTACTGGACGACGAGTTACCCCAACACCTTCGACGGCGACTTCCGACCGGTGGACGCGCTGATCTCCTGGGACGCCGCCCGGCCGGCCGGGACGTTCTGCCAGGGCCGGACGTTCCTACTGATCAACGCCGCGTACTGCTACGTGGACAACACCATCGGCTGGGACCGCCGAGTGCTGCTGCCGACGCTGCGAAAGACCTACGGCGACATGGCGATCACGATGGTGCTGGCCCACGAGTACGGTCACGCGATCTCCCGGAACGCCGGCATCGCCAAACGGCGCAAGACGCCGACGCTGGTGGCCGAGCAGCAGGCGGACTGTCTGGCCGGGGTCTACCTGCGCTGGGTCGCCCAGGGCGACTCGCCGCGCTTCACGCTGAGCACCGGCGACGGGCTGAACGGTGTGCTGGCCGCGATGCTCGCACTGCGCGACCCGCTGCTGCAGCCCGATGAAACCGTCGGCGGCGACGAGCACGGCTCGGCGTTCGAGCGCATCTCGGCCTTCCAATTCGGATTCACCGACGGCGCTGGATCGTGCGCGGCCATCGACACCAAGGAGATCGAGGAGCGGCGTGGCGATCTTCCGGTTCAGTTGCAGCGCAACGAAACCGGCGAGGTTCCGGTGACCGAGGTCTCCACCCGCGTCGTCGTCGATGCGCTGAACGTACTGTTTCCCCTCCCCCGACCGCCGAAGTTGACGTTCAACTCCGCCGCGGTCGCATGCCCGGATGCGCGCGCCGGTTCACCTGCGGCGTACTGCCCGGCGACCAACACGATCACCGTCGACCTGCCCGCCCTGCAGGAGATGGGCACCCCGAGCCGGGAGAGCCGGGTGGCGACGCTCTCCGGCGACAACACCGCGTACTCGGTGCTGACGTCGCGGTACATGGTCGCGATGCAGGCTCAGCGCGGCGGACTGGTGCTCGACAACGCCGCCGCGGCACTGCGCACCGCATGCCTGACCGGGGTCGCCACCACCCAGCTCTCCCAGGGCGTCCGCACCCCGAACGGCAGCACCATCTCCCTGACCGCCGGCGACCTGGACGAGGCCGTCGCGGGCCTGCTCACCAACGGTCTGGCCGCCGGTGACGTCAACGGCGAATCGGTGCCGGCCGGGTTCTCCCGGATCGACGCCTACCGCACCGGCGTGCTCGGCGACGAAGACCGCTGCCTCAAGCGGTTCCCGTAGCCGCGGGCTCAGTACAGCGCGTTGGCGAGGTTGCGCCGCCCGGCGATGACGTCGGGGTCGGCCGGGTCGAACAGCTCGAACAACTCCACCAGGCGGGTGCGCACCGTGGCGCGCTCGTCGCCGGAGGTGCGCCGCACCAGTGCGATCAGCCGGTCGAACGCCGCGACGACGTCCTGGTTGAGCACCTGCACGTCGGCGGCCGCGAGCGCGGCGTCGACGTCGTCCGGGGCGGCGTCGGCGACTGCCACCGCATCGGGACGTTGTGCCGTCGCCCGCTCCAGGAACGCGAGCTGACGCAGCGCGCCCTTGGCCTCGGCGTGGTTGGGATCGCTGTCCAGCAGCGCCTGGTAGGACTCACGGGCTGCGGCGAAGTCGCCGGCGTCGAGTTGGTCCCGGGCCTGCGCCAGGACCGGATCCACCTGCGCGGGCTCGTCACCGCCGGCGGTGCCGGAGAGCTTGCCCGCCGTCGCCGACAGCAGCGAATCCACCCAGCGGCGCAGTTGCTCCGGCGGTTGCGGACCCTGGAAATCGGCCAGCGGCCGTCCGGCGGCCAGCGCGATCACGGTGGGCACCGCGTCGACCCCGAACACCTGCGCCACCCGCGGCGCGGCGTCGACGTTGACGGTGGCCAGCACCCATTTGCCGCCGTCGGCGGCGGCCAGCCCGGCCAGCGTGTCGACCAGCTCGATGCAGACGTCGCTGCGCGGCGACCAGAGCGCGACCACCACCGGCACCTGATTGGACCGGACGAGTACCTCGTCCTCGAAGTTGGCCTCGGTGATCTCGACGGCCCCCGGCGGGACCGGCGTGTCACCGGTGGCCGCACCGCGCTGCGGTTGCTGCTTGAGACCGGACAGATCGACCGCCCCGGCCAGGGCCGGACCGAGCGAGGAGCGAGGACGTGTCACGCCGTCAAGTCTGTCACGGGGTCGGCGGACAGCCCGGCGCGGTCGCTGTAGGCAAGATCACACCGCGGCGCCGTCGTCGGGTTCCCAGCAACCATCAGCGCGTGCCGGCCCGCAGAACCAGCGCATCACCCTGCCCACCGGCGCCGCAGAGCGCCGCCACCCCGTAACCGGAACCCCGGCGGGCCAGCTCGAGGGCGACGTGCAGCGTGATGCGCGCGCCGGACATCCCGATCGGGTGCCCGACCGCGATCGCGCCGCCGTGCACGTTGACGACGTCGGGGTTCACGCCCAGCTCGCGGGTCGACGCCAGGCCGACGGCCGCGAACGCCTCGTTGATCTCGACGACGTCGAGTTGGTCGACCCCGATGCCCTCACGGGCGATCGCCTTCTTGATGGCGTTGGCCGGCTGGGACTGCAGCGTCGAATCCGGTCCGGCCACCACCCCGTGCGCGCCGATCTCGCACAGCCAGGTCAGGCCGAGTTCGATCGCCTTGTCCTTGTTCATCACCACGACCGCGGCCGCGCCGTCGGAGATCTGCGACGACGAGCCAGCGGTGATCGTGCCGTCCTTGCGGAAGGCCGGCTTCAGCCCGCCCAGCGACTCGGCGGTGGTGTTGGCCCGGATGCCCTCGTCCTCGGCGAACTCCAGCGGGTCGCCCTTGCGCTGCGGGATCTTCACCGGGACAACCTCGTCGGCGAAGACGCCGTCCTTCCATGCCGCGGCGGCCTTCTGGTGGGAGACGGCGGCGAACTCGTCCTGCTCGGCTCGGCTGAACTTGTCGACGTCGTTGCGCTGCTCGGTGAGCGCCCCCATCGGCTGGTCGGTGAACACATCGTGCAGGCCGTCGTAGGCCATGTGGTCCAGCACGGTCACGTCGCCGTACTTGTAGCCGGACCGGCTGTCCATCAGCAGGTGCGGGGCCTTGGTCATGGACTCCTGCCCACCGGCCACCACCACGTCGAACTCCCCGGCCCGGATCAGCTGGTCGGCCATCGCGATGGCGTTGATCCCGGACAGGCACATCTTGTTGATGGTCAGCGCCGGCACGTCCCAGCCGATGCCGGCGCCCACCGCCGCCTGGCGGGCGGGCATCTGCCCGGCACCCGCGGTCAGCACCTGCCCCATGATCACGTATTCGACCAGCGCAGCCGGGACCCTCGCCTTCTCCAGGGCGCCCGCGATCGCGATCGCGCCCAGGTCACTGCCGGAGAAATCCTTGAGTGAACCCATCAGCTTGCCGATGGGCGTCCGCGCCCCAGCAACGATCACCGACGTGGTCATGAATACCTCCAAAACGGGACTGAGCACCCGATCCCGCGGATCGGTGCAGCGCGATCTTTCCCATCAGGTTACCGTTGCGTTATGACCACCGAATCCGTAGATGCCCGCCCGGCCCTGGCCACCGCTCTGGTGACCGCGGTAGATCACGTCGGGATCGCGGTTCCGGATCTCGACGCGGCCAAGAAGTGGTACCACGACCACCTCGGCATGATCGTGCTGCACGAGGAGGTCAACGAGGAGCAGGGCGTCCGCGAGGCGATGCTGGCGGTGCGCGGCGACACCGCGGGCGCGACGCAGCTGCAGCTGATCGCCCCGATCGATGAGTCGTCGACGATCGCGAAGTTCATCGACAAGCGCGGCCCCGGCCTGCAGCAGTTGGCCTACCGGGTCAGCGACATCGACACGCTCTCCGAGCGGCTGCGCGAGCAGGGCGTCCGCCTGCTGTACGACGCTCCGCGGCGCGGCACCGCAAACTCACGGATCAACTTCATCCACCCCAAGGACGCCGGCGGCGTGCTGGTCGAGTTGGTCGAGCCGGCCACCGGCAACGACGGGCACTGACCGCTCAGGACCACTTCCTCGTCGGGGACCGGCGGTTCGTCCAGCAGGGCGTGTGCCAGTGTCGACGATCATCGGCACCGGCGTCGCCGAAGTCCAGCGGCACCGCCACCAGATGTGGGATGCCGGGGCGGATCTCCTGATCGCACCCCGGGCAGCGATACGTCTTGACGGCCCGGGCACCGGCCACCGAACGCACCTCGTAGTGGTAACCGTCCGAACCCAGTTCGGTCCGATGGTGCAGGTCCGGCAGCGGCCGCGGTGGCTGCTGCCTGTTCGATTCCGCCCGGCGACGTCCCATAAGCTCAGAACAACCGGAACTCGTTATCGTCCACGCCCCGCATCGCATCGTAATCCAGTGTCAGGCAACGGATCCCGCGATCGGTGGCCAGCGTACGGGCCTGCGGCTTGATCTGCTGGGCGGCAAACACCCCGCTAACCGGCGCGAGCAGACTGTCCCGGTTGAGCAACTCCAGGTAGCGCGTGAGCTGCTCGACACCGTCGATCTCACCGCGCCGTTTGATCTCCACTGCGACCGATCGGCCCTGCTCGTCACGGCAGAGCAGGTCCACCGGGCCGATGGCGGTCGGATATTCACGCCGCACCAGGGAGTATCCCGGGCCGAGCAGTTCGACTTGCTCGGCGAGCAGCTTCTGCAGCTGGGCCTCCACGCCGTCCTTCACCAGCCCGGGATCGACACCGAGTTCATGGCTGGAATCGTGCTCGATCTCCTCGATGGTGATCCGCAACTGGTCCCCGGTTTTGTTCTCCACCACCCACACCGGAGACTCGCCGCTGACTTCCTCGGTGAACCGGCAGGGCGGGCTCATCCAGTTCAGCGGCTTGTATGCGCGGTCGTCGGCATGGACGCTCACCGAGCCGTCCGCCTTCAACAGCAGCAGCCGACGAGCGGACGGCAGATGCGCGGTCAGCCGGCCGACATAGTCGACGGTGCACTGGGCGATCACGAGTCGCATCCGGTCCACCTTAGGCCCATCCGGGCCCAACAAATTATCCTGACGCCACGATGATGACCAAAAGAACGGCGGCGCAGCGTCTGGGCCGGGTTCTGGAGTTGCTGACCCGCCAGAGCGGCCGGCTGCCCGAGACACCCGAGTACGGATCCTGGCTGCTGGGCCGGGTCTCCGAGAGTCAGTACCTGCGCCGGATCCGAATCCAGTTCATCATGACCGTGGTCATCGTGGGCACCAACCTCCTCGGGATCGGCATGGTGATCCTGCTGGTGACGGTCGCCTACCCCACGCCCAGCGTGTTCACCGACGCGCCGCCCTGGCTGACATTCGCCGTGGTGCCGGCATACGTGGTGCTCGCGATGATCTTCGGCACCTACTGGATCACCCGTCGCACGATCGCCAAACTGCGCTGGGCCATCAAGGAATACCGGCCCACGACCGACGACGAGCGCAACGCGTTCCTGGCGCCGTGGCGGGTGTCGGCCGGAGTGCTGGCGCCGTGGGGCGTCGCAACCGCGCTGTTCACCACCCTCTACGGACTGGCAGACCGCACCTTCATCCCGATCATCGGGCTGACCATGTGCGTCTGCGGCATCCTGGTCGCCACCGGTTGCTACCTGTGCACGGAGTTCGCGCTGCGCCCGGTTGCCGCACAAGCGCTGGCCGCCGGACGACCACCGCAGCGATTCGCCTCGGGCATCATGGGCCGAACCATGATGGTGTGGTTTCTCACCTCGGGCGTGCCGGTGCTGGGGATCGCGATGATCGCGCTGTTCGCCGTACTGCTGAAGAACCTCTCGATGACCCAGTTCGGGATCGCGGTGTTCATCGCATCGATTGCAACGCTGGTCTTCGGATTCCTGCTGATGTGGATTCTGTCCTGGCTCACCGCAACCCCGGTGCGGGTGGTCCGCGCCGCCCTGCAGCGCGTCGAGCGGGGTGACCTGCGCGGTGACCTGGTGGTGTTCGACGGGACCGAACTCGGGGAACTGCAAAGCGGTTTCAACGCGATGGTCGCTGGCCTGCGGGAACGCGAACGGGTGCGCGACCTGTTCGGCCGGCACGTCGGCCGCGAGGTGGCGGCCGCCGCCGAACGGGAACGGCCGAAGCTGGGCGGCGAAGAGCGGCACGTCGCTGTGCTGTTCGTCGACGTCACCGGGTCCACGAAGCTGGTGACCGGCAAGCCCGCCACCGAGGTCGTCACCCTGCTCAACCGGTTCTTCGCGGTGGTCGTCGACGAGGTGGACCGGCATCAGGGGCTGATCAACAAGTTCGAGGGGGATGCGACCCTGGCGATCTTCGGCGCCCCCAACCATCTCGACCACCCCGAGGACGAGGCGCTGTCCGCCGCCCGCGCCATCCTGCGCCGATTGGCCGACGAGGTGCCGGAATGCCCGGCCGGCATCGGTGTGGCGGCCGGGCAGGTGGTGGCGGGCAACGTGGGCGCCAAGGAGCGCTTCGAGTACACCGTGATCGGCGAACCGGTGAACGAAGCGGCACGCCTGTGCGAGTTGGCCAAATCCCACCCGGTCCCGCTGCTCGCTTCGGCGCGGACCGTGCGCGGCGCCGGCGCAGATGAGCAGGCGCACTGGACGTTCGGCGAGACCGTGCTGCTGCGCGGCTACGACGAACCGACCGGCCTGGCCAGCCCGCACTGATCACCGCTAACCGGTGAGCCCGTAGCCCATCCGGACCTCGGCGGCGGCCAGCGCCGCGTCGACCGTATCGAACGCCAGGTCCTCGTAGGCCGGCTCGTCGCGGACCACCGCCGCACCGGGGTCGACCAGCAGGCCCCGTTTCCCGGCTGCCGCCAACTCCTCCGAGAGCCCCGCGAGCAGTGCGCGAGCCGGGTCGCTGATCGCATGCAGCCGGGAGACGTCGAGGATCGCGGTGTCGAACTCGGCACTGTCCCCGATGACCGTGCGGGCGACCTGCTCGGCGCCGGCGAACAGCAGATCGCCGTGCACCTCGTAGACACGCACCCCGAAGCGGGGCGTGTACATGCCCCTGATCGCCGCGTGCGCCTCGCTGGTGACCGTGAGGAAATGCAAGCCGAGCTGCTGGGAAAGGCTGCGGCACACCATGACTCCCCGCACGCTGTTGCCCTTGGAGTCGATGCGCGGCGAGTAGACGCCGATCCCCAGCTGACCCGGCAGCACCGCGACTATCCCGCCCCCCACACCGCTTTTCGCGGGCATGCCGACCGCGCTGACCCAGTCACCGGCCGCGTCGTACATGCCGCAGGTCACCATGACCGACAGCGTGCGCCGAACGACCAGCGCATCGGTCGCGCGTCGCCCGGTCAACGGGTTCAGCCCGCCGCGGGCCAGTGTCGCCGCCATCCGCGCCAGGTCAGTGCTGGTCACCTTGAGCGAGCACTGCCGGAAGTAGACCTCCAGGGTGTCGTCGGGGTCGGCCGCCAGCGCACCGAAACTGTCCAGCAGATAGGCGATCCCACGGTTCCGGCTGCCGTGCTTGCGCTCCGAGCGGTAGACGTCCTCATCGAGTTCGAGGCTGCGCCCCGCGCACGCGGAGTAGAACTCGCGGATCAGCTCGAACCGCTGCGCGGGTGTCTTCCCGGGGATCAGTGAACAGGCGACGATGGCGCCGGCATTGATCATCGGGTTCTTGGGGACATTCGTCGCCTCGTCGACACTGATCTTGTTGAACGCCTCGCCGGAAGGCTCCACGCCGATCCGCGCATCGACCGCCGGCGCACCGAGTTGGTCGAGCGCCAGCGCGTAGGTGAACGGTTTCGAGATCGACTGCATCGTGAATTGCAGTTCGGCGTCGCCGGATTCGTAGACGTGACCGTCCGACGACGACAGCGCCAGTCCGAAGCGCTCGGGGTCGACACGCGTCAGCTCGGGGATGTAGCTCGCCAGCGCACCCTCGCTCACGCCGGTGTGCTCGGCGAGGATGTCGTCCAGATACCGCTGCACCAGGCCCGCCACGATCAAATCCTATCCCCGCCCGGCTCGCCGCCGGTCGCCGTTGACTGGTCATGCGGTCGGCGTCGTGGAATCGTGGGCGTCATGCCTGTGGACGCCGACCGCCGCGACAACGCGGCCGGCCGGGCAGCACCTGCGCATCCCCACACCGCACAGGTGCTGATCGAGGCGACTGACCTGCCGTTCGCCGAGGTCGCGTTCGCCGCCGGATTCGCCGACGTCCGCCAGCTCACCGACACCGTCCGAGCGGCCTTCGGGACCACGCCGGCCGAGCTGCGCCGCACCGCACCGGCGCACTCCGGCGCCACCGGCACGGCCACGCTCGCGCTGCGCCTACCGGTGCGCACCCCGTTCGCGTTCGAGGGCGTGCTGGGGCATCTGGCTGCGTGTGCGGTGCCGGGCTGCGAGGAGGTGCGCGACGGCGCATTCCGACGCACCCTGCGGCTGCCGCACGGTCACGGCATCGTCAGCCTGACGCCCTCGCACGACCACGTCGGGTGCCTGCTGACCCTCGCCGATCTGCGCGATACGGCGGCGGCGATCACCCGCTGCCGCAGGCTGCTCGACCTCGACGCCGACCCGGCGCCGGTGATCGAAGCGCTCGCCGCAGACCCGGAACTCCGTCCCGCCGTAATCAGGGCACCCGGCCAGCGCATCCCCCGGACGGTCGACGAGGCGGAACTGGCCGTGCGGGTCGTGTTGAGCCAGCAGGTCTCGATCAAGGCGGCCCGCACCCATGCCCGTCGACTACTGCTGGGCTACGGCGAGGAGATCACCGATCCCGACGGCGGTCTCACCCACGTGTTCCCGTCCGTGCAGCGCCTCGTCGACCTGGACCCGGCGCAACTGGCCCTCCCGCAGGCCCGACGGCGAACCCTCGTCGGGCTGGTCGCTGCACTCGCTGAGGGAACTATCACCCTCGACGTCGGCTGCGATTGGGAACGTGCCCGCCATGACCTGCTCCGGCTGCCGGGGATCGGACCGTGGACAGTCGAGGTGATCGCCATGCGCGGACTCGGTGATCCCGATGCCTTCCCGGCGACTGACCTCGGGGTACGCGTCGCCGCCCGTCAGCTGGGGTTGCCCGACGGCGGTCGAGCCCTCACCGAGCGCGCGACCCGCTGGCGGCCCTGGCGGTCGTACGCCACCCAGCACCTGTGGACCATGCTCGATCACGACGTCAATCAGTGGCCCCCGAATCCGTGAAGGACTCCGCATGACCAGTTACCGCACCGTAGGCAGCCCGATCGGCTTGCTCACCCTCGCCGGCACCGGACGAACCCTGACGCACCTGCTGATGGTCGATCACGCCCACGCCCCCGACAGCAGCGGCTGGGTCCGAGACGACAGCGCGTTCGCCGAGTCCGTCGAGCAGCTCGACGCCTATTTCGCCGGCGATCTGACCGAGTTCGACCTCGACTACGACCTGGCGGGCACCGAATTCCAGCGCCGGGTGTGGGCGGCCTTGCTGACCATCCCCTACGGCGAGACCCGCTCCTACGGTGAATTGGCCCAGCAGCTCGGCACGCCGTCGGCCTCTCGCGCCGTCGGGCTCGCCAACGGCCGCAATCCGATTTCGATCATCGTGCCGTGCCACCGGGTGATCGGCAGTAACGGCAGCCTTACAGGCTACGGCGGCGGGATCGCGCGGAAGCAGTTCCTGCTGGATCTGGAGAAGAAAAACGGCCAGGCCACGCTGTTCGACTGACTCGGCCGGCCCGAGTGCCGCACCATGGACGGTGTGACGACGACCGTGCTCCTGGTTCTCCTGCTGCTGTTCGCGGTCGGCGTCATCGTCAATCAATTGTTCCGGATGCGCGACTGGCTGGATAATGCACCGCTGCCCGACGTACCCGCGGTCGACGACAACGACGACAAATCGGACGACGGATAACTAATGCCGTTTAGCGAGTACCGCCACTGAATGACACAACACAAATGCCTGGACCCCCCAATTTCTTGGGGGGTCCAGGTT
>NZ_JAHCLR010000058.1 GCF_018455725.1 Mycolicibacter acidiphilus | reverse complement strand
TAGGAGCATCAACGCCGGCCGGGGCCGCGCCGTCCGCCCCGGAGCCACGCTGTTGTCGCGCGAAGGCGGGCACAACAGCACATCCCGCTCTGCGGTGACCGCTGCGTCAGGTGTTGCCGGGGTGGTCGTCAGCCCTTGGGGTGCACCGACTGCGAGATCGTCTGCACGCGGATCAGGCCGGTGGTGGAGTCGAACACGAAGGTGTCGACCCCGTCCACCCGGGCCGCGTCGGTGTCCAGCACCCACTCCAGCAGCAGCACGTCGCCGTCGTAGATCTGGGTCTTGGTCTGCAGTGCGGTAATCGACACCGCCGACGACAACTGGCCGAACGCCGCCCGGATGCCGTCCCGTCCGCGCGCCACCCCGGCGGCGGTGATCAGCACCGCGTCGTCGGCGTAGTCGGCCACCAGTTCGTCGAGGTCGCCGTCCTTGAGCGCGGTCAGGTGGTGGTCGAAGATCTGCTGCGGTGTGCGCGTCATGCCGACGACGATAACCACCGCCGCGGCGCACAGCGCGGGCACAGTGTCGCTACAGGGACAGCCCATCGCCTTCGACATACTGGAATGCGATGACCGGACCGCGCGCCTCGACCGAACGTGTCGTGATGGCGCGTGCGGACGGCTCCCCGATCACGGTGCTGGTGGTCGACGACGAAGCCGTGCTGGCCGAGATGGTGGCGATGGCGCTGCGCTACGAGGGCTGGAGCACCGTCAGCGCCGGTGACGGCGCCGGTGCGATCGCGGCGGCCAAGGCCGACCGGCCCGACGTGGTGGTCCTCGACATCATGCTGCCCGACATGAGCGGCCTGGACGTGCTGCGCAAACTGCGGGAGACCAACCCCAACCTGCCGGTGCTGTTCCTGACAGCCAAGGACGCGCTGGAGGACCGGATCGCCGGGTTGACAGCCGGCGGCGACGACTACGTCACCAAGCCGTTCAGCATCGAGGAGGTGGTGCTGCGGCTGCGGGCGCTGCTGCGGCGCACCGGGGTTGCCACCGCGGACAGCGGCGCGCAACTGGTCGTCGGCGACCTGGTGCTCGATGAGGACAGCCACGACGTGACCCGCGGCGGTGAGCCGATCACGCTGACCTCCACCGAATTCGAACTGCTGCGCTACATGATGCACAACGCCAAGCGGGTGCTGTCCAAGACGCAGATCCTGGATCGGGTGTGGGACTACGACTTCGGCGGGCGGTCCAACATCGTCGAGCTGTACATCTCCTACCTGCGCAAGAAGATCGACAGCGGCCGGGAGCCGATGATCCACACCCTGCGCGGCGCCGGCTATGTCCTCAAGCCCGCCCCCTAGCCCGGGGCGCCCCTGGTCACTGCGGGCCCGCCTGCTGGCCGGTCAGATCGCGGTCCTCGTCATCGCCTGCCTGGGCATCGGGGCGGTCACCGCGTTCGCACTGCACCAGTACCTGGTCACCCAGCTCGACAAACAACTGTCCGATGCCGTGCACCGCTCGTCCCGGTTGCACGGAGAGCCGCCACCGCCGTCCTGGCGGCATCGGCATCAACCCCGGCCCGGACCCGGCCCGGATTTCCTCGACGCCCCGGGACAGCCCGTCGGCATGATCGCCGCGGTGGTCCGCGACGGCACCCTGGTGAACGCCGCGTACCTGGACAGCACCGGCACCCGCACCGAACTCAGTGCGGACGCCGTCGCGGAACTGGCGGCCGACGCCGGCGGGCACCGCCCGGCCACCGTCCGGCTGGACGGCGTCGGCCGCTACCGGGTGGCCGCCGGCCGCGCCCGGCACGGCGATGACGTGGTCGTCGTCGGGCTGCCGCTGGCCGCGGTGGACGCGACCGTGCTGCGGGTGCTGCTGATCTTCGCGGTGGTGATCCTGTTCGCGGTCGCCGCCGCCACCACCGCCGGGATCCTGGTGATCCGCCGGGCGCTGGCGCCGCTGGGCCGGGTCGCGCAGACCGCCGCCGAAGTGGTCGATCTGCCGCTGGATCGCGGTGAGGTGACGCTGCCGGTCCGGGTCGGTCCGGCGGACGCCGATTCGCACACCGAGGTAGGCCGGCTGGGCCTGGCGGTGAACCGGATGCTCGACCACATCGCCGCGGCGCTGTCCACCCGCCAGGCCAGCGAGACCCGGGTGCGGCGGTTCGTCGCCGACGCCAGCCACGAGCTGCGCACCCCGCTCACCGCGATCCGGGGATACGCCGAACTGGCGCAACGCATTCCGGACGACCCCGACGCGGTGACGCACGCGCTGAGTCGGGTGATATCGGAGTCCGAGCGGATGACGGCCCTGGTCGAAGACCTGCTGCTGCTGGCCCGGCTCGACTCCGGCCGGGCGCTGGAGCACGAGACGGTGGACCTGTCGGCGCTGGTGATCGACGCCGTCAGCGATGCGCACGTCGCCGGTCCGGACCATCAGTGGCGGCTCGACCTGCCCGACGAACCGGTGCTGGTCGCCGGCGACGCCGCCCGCCTGCAGCAGGTGCTGACCAACCTGCTGGCCAACGCCCGCACCCACACCGGACCGGGCACCGTCGTCACCGCGGGGCTGACCGTCGACGGGCCGGAGGTCGTGCTGCGTGTCACCGACGACGGGCCGGGTATCCCGGAACCGTTGCAGCGGGAGATCTTTCAGCGGTTCGCCCGCGGGGATTCGTCACGGTCCCGCAAGGCCGGCAGTACCGGGCTGGGGTTGGCGATCGCCGCCGCGGTGGTCAAGGCGCACGGCGGAAGCATCGCCGTGGACAGCCGGCCCGGCCACACCGAGTTCAGCGTCCGCCTGCCCGCCTCCCCCTGAGCGCAGCCGTGCACAACTCACCGGCAAACCCGCAGGTGGACCCGGTGAACTCTGCACGGTGACGGGGGTGAGGTGGCAGGCTCGTCGGCATGGACCCGAAACCCGTCAGCGCCACGGTCGCCGCGACCAACCGTGCACACCTGACCGGCCTGCCGTTCGACGACACCGCTGATTTCGCCGACGCCGACCGCGGTTTCATCGCGGCGCTGCAACCGTGTGTGATCACCGCCGCCGACGGCCGGGTGGTGTGGGACAACGACAGCTACGCCTTCCTCGCGGGCGATCCGCCACCGTCGGTGCACCCCAGCCTGTGGCGGCAATCCCAGCTCACCGCCAAACAGGGTCTCTACGAGGTGATTCCGGGCATCTACCAGGTTCGCGGCCTGGACATCTCCAACGTCACGTTCGTCGAGGGCGACACCGGCGTCATCGTCATCGACCCACTGATCTCCACCGAGGTCGCCGCCGCGGCCCTGGCCCTCTACCGTGCGCACCGGGGTGATCGCGCCGTGCGGGCAGTGATCTACACCCACAGTCACGGCGACCACTTCGGCGGTGTGCTGGGCGTGACCAGCCAGGCCGACGTCGACGCCGGCCGGGTCGCGGTGCTGGCGCCGGAGGGCTTCGTCGAACACGCCGTGGCCGAGAACGTCTACGCCGGAACCGCGATGACGCGCCGCGCAAGCTACATGTACGGGACGCTGCTGCCGCGCGGGCCGCAGGGCCAGGTTGGCTGCGGGCTCGGGCAGAACACCTCCACCGGGGAGTTCGCCCTGATCCCGCCGACCGTGACGATCCGCCGAACCGGGGAGACCCACACCGTCGACGGTGTCGAGATCGAGTTCCAGATGGCACCCGGCACCGAGGCCCCCGCCGAGATGCACTTCTACTTCCCGCAGTTCCGGGCGCTGTGCCTGGCCGAGAACGCCACCCACAACCTGCACAACCTGCTGACGCTGCGCGGCGCGCTGGTGCGCGATCCGCGGGCCTGGGCGGGCTGCCTCACCGAGGCCATCGACACCTTCGCCGAGCGAACCGACGTCGTGTTCGCCTCGCATCACTGGCCGACCTGGGGCCGGGCGCAGATCGTGGAATTCCTTTCGCTGCAACGGGATCTGTACGCGTACCTGCACGACCAGACGCTGCGACTGCTCAACCGGGGCTACACCGGCGTCGAGATCGCCGAACAGTTCCAGCTGCCGCCGGCGCTGGAGCGCGCGTGGCATGCCCGCGGCTACTACGGGTCGGTGAGCCACAACGTGAAGGCCGTCTACCAGCGCTACATGGGCTGGTTCGACGGCAACCCGGCCCGGCTGTGGCCGCACCCTCCCGAGGCGCTGGGGCCGCGCTACGTCGCGGCGCTCGGTGGCGCGGACCGGGCCGTCGAACTGGCGCGGCAGGCGTTCGACGATGGTGATCTCCGGTGGGCGGCAACACTTCTGGACCACATCATGTTCACCGACAGTCAGCACCACGCGGCCCGGGAGCTCTACGCCGACACCCTGGAGCAGCTGGCCTACGGCGCCGAGAACGCGACCTGGCGCAACTTCTTCCTGTCCGGTGCCACTGAACTGCGCGACGGCAACTTCGGCGTGGCCAACACGCTGGCGTCGCCGACGGTGCTGGCGCAGCTGTCCGCCGAGCAGATCTTCGACATGCTGGCGATCACCGTCAATGGCCCGCGTGCATGGGATCTGCAACTCGCCCTGGACATCTCGTTCGCCGATGTCGGCGCTGACTATCGGGTGACGCTGCGCAACGGGGTGCTGGTGTACCGCCGAGCATCGGCCGATCCGGTGAGCGCGGACGCGTCCGTCACCGCGGCCACCCGGATGCGACTGCTGAGCGCCGCGCTCGGCGACACCACCACACCGGGGCTGACGGTCTCCGGTGACCCGGCGGCACTGACCACGCTGCTGGGTGTGCTGGATGCCCCCGACCCCGGCTTCAACATCGTCACCCCCTGACCCCCCCTTGGCGCGAGCGTGCACAACTCACCGGCAAACCCGCAGGTGGACCCGGTGAACTCTGCACGGGGGGAAAAGTAGGGTGACCCGATGCAGTTGCTGCTGATCCGCCACGCCCTGCCGCTGCGCAGCGAGCACGGCCAGGGCGCCGACCCCGAACTGTCCGACGTCGGGATCGAGCAGGCCCGGCGCCTGCCGGAGGCGCTGGCCCGGTTTCCGATCAGCCGGGTGATCGCCAGCCCGCAGCGGCGCGCGATCCAGACCGCCGAACCGCTGGCGAAGGCCCGCGGTCTCACCGTCGACGTCGAGGACCGCTTCGCTGAATACGACCGGGACATGCCCGGCTACGTGCCCGTCGAACAACTGCGCACTGAGCAACCGCGGGCGTGGGCGCGGATGGCGGCCGGTCACCTGCCGCCCGGGGTGGACGAGGAGGCGTTCTGCGCGCGGGTGGCCGCCGGGTTGGCCGACACGGTCGCGGCATCCAGACCTGACGACACGGTGGCCGTCTTCAGCCACGGCGGGGTGATCAACGTGGTGCTGCACCAGATTCTGGGCACCGCACGGCTGCTGTCGTTCCCGATCGACTACGCCTCGGCGACCCGGCTGCTGTACTCCCGTTCCGGTCAGGCCTCGGTGGAGGCGACCAACACCACCGAGCATGTCTGGGATCTGTTACCGCGCAACCAGCGCGGGTAGCCGCTAGCGGTGGTGCGCGGCGAGTGCCTTCTTGGCGGCGCGGCGCAGTTGAAAGATCCGGACTGTGCCGACCAGGACGGTGAGCAGCCCGCCGCCGACGGCGGCCAGCAGGATCACCACACCCAGTTGCAGTTGAGGGGTGGTCCAGGCGAGGAAGTGGACGCTCACCAGTGTGTTGCCGTTCTGGGTGACGAAGATCAACAACACGATCAGCGCGAAGAAACCCGCGACCAGTGCAGCCCACAGCGCACCGGCGCGGGTGAACTTCATCTCTGGTGCGGGCGGTGACGCCCCGGGCCCGTCGTGCATGGGCTCGGCGGGCACGGGCTGGTCGCTGCTCATGGGTGACATCTTGCCGTCTGACAGCCGGAAATGAACCGGATCGCGCCGTGTTGGTGACAGAGTTTCTCGTTCCCGGTCCGACCTGCCACTCGGGGCTGCGCATCGTGGACCGGTCGCTTACGGTGGTCCGGTGAGCGCAGCTCCTGCCGGCCGGTGGCCGGCGATCCTGACCTGGCGGGCGCCGAGTGGCGAACGGATGGAATCGGTACGAGTGCAGTTGTCCGGCAACCGGATCCGGGCCAACGGCCAGATCGTCGCCGCCGCCACCGCCGAGCATCCCGCGTTCAGCGCCTATTACGACCTGCAGACCGACGAGTCCGGGGCGACCAAGCGGCTGGGGCTGACCGTCATCCTCGCCGAGCGGGAGCGCCAGCTGCTGATCGCCCGTGACGAGGAGAACATGTGGCTGGTCGCCGACTATCGCGGGCAGTCCCGCGCCGGCTATGCGGGCGCGCTCGACGTCGATCTGGTGTTCAGCCCGTTCTTCAACGCCCTGCCGATCCGGCGGGCCAGGCTGCATGAGCGCGCAGCCGAGGTGACGCTCCCGACGATCTACGTCCGCCTGCCGGAGATGTCGATCAGCACCGCCGAGACCAGCTACAGCAGCGGCGAGGCCGGGATCACGGTGCGCAGCCCGGGCGCCGACCCGGCGGGCACCACCGTCACCGTCGACGACGACGGGTTCATCGTGAACTATCCAGGGTTGGCAGCGCGGCTCTGATCACCCCGCCGGCCCGTCCGGCGGCCGCCAACTCAGCGCGCCAGCCGTCGGCGCCGACGACGACCGCGATGATCTCCGAGCGGGGGAAGTTCTCGTAGCGGGTGCGCGCGGCATGCCCCTGGTTGACCAGTTCGGCGATGGAGTCCGACGCCGACAGCGCGTCCCGCGCCCCGGACAGCAGTTCGATCGCGCGGTCCAGCGCCGGCAGCAGCCGCAGCCAGTTGCCCTCGCACATCGCCAGCACCAACTCCGGTGCGGTGCCCGCCACCCGGGTGCCGTCCCGGAACGACCCGGCCGCCAGCCCGAACGCCAGCGGCACATCGGCGGCGGTGACGGCCAGCGCTTCGGCCAGCAGATGCGGCAGGTGTGAGATGACGGCCGCGGCGGCGTCGTGCTCGTCCGAGCGGGCCGGGACCGCCACCGAGCCGCAGTCCAGGATCAGGTCGAGCACCGTCGCGAACACCGCCGGATCCACCTGGTCGTCGACGCTGATCACCCACGGCGCGCCGACGAACAGCGTGGCGTCACCGGCCGGCCAGCCCGAGTGGACGGTGCCGGCCATCGGATGCCCGCCGACGAACCGATCCGCCAGGCCCGCTGCGACGACCATCTCAAGCACCGGGCCCTTGACGCTGGTGGCGTCGGTCAGCGGGCACTGCGGGGCCAGCCGGGCGATCTCGGCCAGCAGCGTCGGCAGTGGCGGTAGCGGGACCGCGATGACGATCAACGCGCCTGCCGCCGCCGCCCGGGTCAACGCGCCCTGCAGGTCGGTGGTGGCGTCGAACCCGTCGGCGACCGCGGCGTTCACCCCGTCCGCCGACCGGTTGTAACCGAACACCTCCCGGCCGGCCGCTGCGGCGGCGCGCAGCACCGATCCGCCGATCAAGCCCAGCCCCAGCACACACACCGGCGTCTTCGTCGTGTCGTCAGCCACGCCTCTACATTGGCATATCCCGCGGTCCGCCAACCGTGCTGGTCATCGTGATAATCGGCGACTACCGTAAGCGCCCATGGGAACACAGGGCGTGTCTGCGCAGGGCCGGCCGGCGGAGACGCTGGACGGGTTCGGTGTGGCGGTGGTGCGCGAGGACGGCAAGTGGCGCTGCACCCCGATGCGTTCCGCGGCGCTGACTTCTCTGGTGGCCGCCGAGACCGAACTGCGTGAGTTGCGCAGTTCCGGGGCCGTCTTCGGTCTGCTCGACGTCGACGACGAGTTCTTCGTGATCGTCCGGCCGGGGCCGGCCGGCACCCGGCTGCTGCTGTCGGATGCCACCGCGGCGCTGGACTACGACATCGCCGACGAGGTGCTGGACAAGCTCGACGCCGACATCGACGCCGAAGACCTCGAGGACGCCGAGCCGTTCGAGGAGGGCGACCTGGGTGTGCTCGCCGACCTCGGGCTGCCCGAAGCCGTGCTCAGCGTCATCCTCGATGAGTCCGATCTGGACATCGACGAGCAGTTGCACCGGATCGCCGCGGAGATGGGCTTCGACGAGCAGCTGACGGCGGCGCTGCGGCAACGGTGAACGACCGGCCGGCTGACGAGGAGTTGATCCGCGCCGCGCTGGCGGCGGCCGCCGCGGCCGGACCGCGTGACGTGCCGGTGGGCGCGGTGGTGTTCGGCCCGGACGGGACGGTGCTGGCGCAGGCCGCCAACGCCCGCGAAGCGCTCGGCGACCCGACCGCGCATGCCGAGATGTTGGCGATCCGCCAGGCCGCCACCGTGCTCGGCGACGGCTGGCGGCTGACCGGCGCGACGCTGGCGGTCACCCTGGAGCCGTGCACCATGTGCGCCGGCGCGCTGGTGGCTGCCCGGGTCGCCCGCCTGGTGTTCGGGGCGTTCGAGCCGAAGACCGGGGCGGTCGGCTCGCTCTGGGACGTGGTGCGGGATCGCCGGCTCAATCACCGCCCCGAGGTGCGCGGCGGGGTGCTGGCCGCCGAGTGCGCCGCGCCGCTGGAGAAGTTCTTCGCCGGGCAGCGATTGGGCTGACGGGCACCTCATTGGGTACGCTGTCCCGCGGTGGCGTGTCCGAGCGGCCTAAGGAGCACGCCTCGAAAGCGTGTGACGGGTAACCCCCGTCCGAGGGTTCAAATCCCTCCGCCACCGCCAAACTTCTCCCAGTGCATCTGTGCTGGGAGAAGTCTGCTTTCAGGACGTCGACAGTCCACCTCTGCTATTGCACCCGGTTGTCGCCGCCAGGCTGCTGCTTCGCACCCATGAGGTACGCGGCGGTGCCCAGGATCGCGAGGCCGAATGACACCAGGCACGCGACAGCCAAACCTCCGCCCACCGAGAAGTCCATGCCAGCGACATCTGCGGGATCACCGAATGTGCCGCGGATGTCGAACAGATGGCTGATGCACAGCACCGCGGCGGAAGCGCTGACTGCTGCTACGGCGGCCGCCACGTATTTACGCTGCGGTAGCCACAAGTAAGCAAGTGCCGCGATGAGCACGACGATTCCCAGTACGAGTGATACCCAACCGGGGTTGGTGTTCGACGGCAGGAAAACGCCACCGGAGCTGGCCAGATTTGTCACCGTTCCCGAGACGGTACCGTCGGTAAAGGTTCCACTCGCAGTTGGACTGCCCATGCCGGGAAATGAAAGGGTCACCGAGCCCATGCCATGGAGATCGGTGTAGGGACCCCTGGCCCGACACCATGTCGTGAACGAGGCGGCAATTAACGTGACTGCACCAGCGGCCATCGCCAATCCGATCGCTTGATCGACACCACCGACCATCCCGCCCTGCAGTCTGGCCAGCCACTGTTGTTGCGGGATCCGGGATGTAGAGATGCCCTGACCGGCAACTGGCGCCGACGGGTAAGAACCAGCCTCCACGATGGGGCCGGGATAGCCGTACACAATCGGTGGTGGCGTCCAGGGTGGCACGTTGTTGGCGGCATTCGGCTTGGTGTGGCCTGAAGGACTGTACGCGTCAAAGGGATCCGCCGGCGGTGCGAATCCGGGTGACACAGGCGGGTGACCTCCGGTTCCAGGCGGCGGGACCGACTGTTCCGTGCCGGGGTATTGAGGGGCTGCAGGCTTTCGCTTCCTCTGGGGCGTCCACACTTCGCCGTCAAAGTAGCGCAGAGCGTCGGAACCATCAGGGTCGTCGTACCACCCCTGCGTCTGCGGCGTCGTCATAAAGGGCCACCTTAGGTCGATCGACGGTGCGGCGACTATGGTATGACAGTCGGGCCGTCCGCACACTGGGCTGTGGCTTGTCACCGAGAGTTGCAAGTCGACGCATCCTGCGCGGTGGGGCTTGAGTCGTCTTGGTGGGAACGGGGGCGCTGGGTGGAGCCAAAAGGGTCGATTCTTCTTGTCTATTTCGTGGCTGACGAGTCCGGCTCGATGGGCTCCAACATCGGTGAGCTCAATGACGGGCTGTGGTCGCTGCAGGATTCGTTGCAAAGGCAGCCGTTTGCGGCCGCCCGCGTGCGATTCTCAGTGATCGGTTTCTCCGACTCGGCGTTTACTCACCTGGAAGCCGCTGATCTGCGGTTGACGGCGTGGGTTCCAGATCTGAGGGCGCAAGGCCTGACATCGTATTCCGCGGCATTCGATCAGTTGCGCCACCGGATTTCCGTTGACGTTCCACACCTCAAGAAACAGGGGTTCTCGGTGCTGCGCCCAGCGGTGTTCTTCTTGACTGACGGGCAACCCAACGGCAATGAAGACTGGCGTGCTGCGCGAGGCAGGCTTCTCGGCGAATCCGCCAGACCGAACATCATCGCCTTCGGGATCGGCGACGCCGATGCCCGTATCGTGTGCGAATTGGCCACCGACGAGAAATACGCCTTCCAGTCTGCACACGGGGCTGACACCGGCGCGGCGTTGTCGGAGTTCCTGACGTCGCTGACGCAGTCAGTCGTCAGCTCGGGCCAGGCGGTCGCCTCAGGGCGGGGCGAGTTACAGTTTGAAAGACCCGCCGGCTTCACGTTGGCCGTGGACGTCATCTAGCTGCCGAGGCCAGGGTGTCCTTCAGATGGGGTCGGCGTGGAAAGTCGAGCACTCAGCCCAGCGAAACTGAACGCCTGGAATCCGCCGAGCGACGTGATGCGCTCACTGCGTCAGTTCCGTTGGCGGATAGCACGTCCACGGAGTACTCGGATATACCACCGAATTGGCCGTATCCAACGGTGCACACGCCCTCTCGTGAGGCCGTTGTCTCGGGAAGGGGTGATTCAGTGCCGGTTTCGGATGTGACCGGTCCACTGAGTATTCCGCGGATCATCGTCGGGCAACCCTCACACGTCGGAGAGCCCGCCGCAGTCGGCACCGGCTTCCGCTCGTTTCCCTACCGGCCCGCTGCTGTTATAGACGGATGGTCGACAGCTGCGGCGACCATCCGGGCGGCTTCCCTACGTGGGCACCTGCACTGCTACAACGGCGCGCCTCGTCAAGACGACGTCTGCGTGCACCAGTTGCCGGGCGGGCGGATCGTCGTTGCCGTTGCAGACGGTGTGTCGGGTGCGTCGCAATCACACCTCGGGGCCGCTTGTGCGACCAAGGTCGCCGCTGATTGGCTGCGTGCACACATCGATGGCGATCTCACTCGGATCGACTGGCTCCAGTTGTACAAATGCGTCGCATGGGATCTTGCCGAACGCGTTCAGGGCTTGTTCGGACTCGCCGAACCTGACCCGATACGTGCCGAACAAGAACTTGCGACCACCTTGGTGTGCGCGGTGATCGAACCCACCGGTATGGGCGCCCTCCGCGCGTACCTCACCTGCGTTGGTGATTCTGGGGCCTGGCTGCTGTCGAACGGCGAGTTCATGCCAGTCCTTGGCGGCAAGCCGACGTCCGGTGATGGGATTGCATCGGCTGCTGTCACCGGGTTGCCCAGGGTGCCTCGGGATATCACGCCGACGGTGGTGGATTTCACCAGCGGAGATGTGCTGTTGATCGGCACTGACGGCGTCGGTGATCCGCTTGGGGATGGGCAGGGTGGAGTCGGCAAGCTCTTTCACGCGGTACTGGGGGTTGCTTCGCCGCCATCGGTGATCGAGTTCGCGCACGCTGTCGATTTCAGTCGTGAAATGTTCGACGACGACAGGACACTTGTGGCGGTGTGGCCGCGGTATGCGGTTTCGGGGCATTCTGATGACGGCGGGTCGACGTACAGAGGGCTAGGTGGGTGATGCCGAGACAGGTTATACAGCGGGCTGAGTTGGGCGATCTGACAAAGATCGGTCAGGGTGGCCAGGGGACTATCTATCGAGCGCCAGGCGTCAAAACCGACTTCACAGACGCTATGGTTTATAAAGAGTACAAGTCTCAGATCGTTGACGAAATCGATTTCGATGCATTGGCAGCGATGCCGAATCTTGTTGAGAACGCACTATCGCATCGGGATGGTGAACGTCTCATCGCGATAGCCGCATGGCCATGTGAGGTTGTCGAGGCAGACGGACGGCCGACGGGATTCTTGATGCCGGAGATTCCGAGCCGCTTCACCATGCCGTTGACGACATTGAAGGGGGTGGCCTACGAGCTTGCGGAATTTCAACATCTGCTGAATCCGCAGGAGGTTCTCGATGCCAGGCGCATCACGATTGACGATGTGCAGCGCTACCAGCTGTTACGGGAAGTGGCGTCCGGACTGGCGTTCCTGCACGGCCATAAGGTGTGTGTCGGAGATGTATCACCGAAAAACTTGCTCTTCGCTCGGGAGCCGCATGAGGCCATTTATTTTGTCGACTGTGATGCCATGCGTATCGCAGGCCAGTCGGTGCTTCCGCAGGTCGAGACACCAGGATGGGAGGTGCCATCCGGCGAAGAATTGGCGACTGTCCATTCCGACGTCTACAAGCTCGGGTTACTCGCACTTCGGCTAATTCAAGGAAGTCAGATCGCCACCACCGCAGGCGACCTGCCCAAGTCGGTACCGCTCGCCGTGCGTCAGATTATTTCCGACACCCTGCAAAACCCGCCGGAGGCACGCCCGCCCGCCACCGCCTGGGCCTATGTGATGGGTCACGCCATTGAAGCTGCCCAGCATCACAGGAAGACCGCAGCAGCGGGAGGTTCGGCGCAGCCATCCGAGTCCGAGGTCTCGGAGTTTTCCGATACCGCGGTTGAGGGGTCACTGGACGACGCGAATTCTCAAAAGGAGCAGGCGTCGTCACCTGCTTCGTCCGGTGGTGGCAGGGGTCGCCGATGGACCGCTTGGCAACTGGTGGCTGCTACCGCGGTGATTGGGATCGTTGCTGGTGCGGCGGTGGCGCTGGGCTTGACGCGAGGGAGTCGGACGGAGCCCGCCTCGGCGTCGTCGGCAGTCTCAACCCAACGGGGTACAGCAGCGGTTGCGACCATCCCGTCTGTGCCGGAGTCTGCGCCCGCGCCACTCGGAGCGAATTGCGGGGTGAATCTGGCTGATTCCCGAGTAGTCACCGTAGTCCAGCAGTTGCCCCCGTACCCGGGAACCGGCTGGCGATGGAGCACCGACCCGGCCACGTTCGAAGGCAACTACAACGCGTGTGCGGCGCTGTCGACGGTGCTGGTGACGGTGGAGATGGCAACCGGCAGTTCCCCGGTCACCGCCCTGATGTTCCACAACGGCGACTACCTGGGTACGGCCACATCGAAGGCCTATGGGTTTACGTCGCTGAACACCGCCGCGACGACCGGTGACACCGTCGTCCTGGACTACAAACAGCCCGGGGCGTGCAACGCCTGCGCGCCCGCTGGAGTCACCACCGTGCGCTACCGGTGGCAGAACGGCCGGGTCGAGATGCTCGACCCACCGCCACCTGACCCAGACGCACCGGCGCCGAGTGCCGCCACTGCGAGTTCTTACGTCCGTACGGAGTCGGGTCGCGTTCGCTGCCTACTCAACTCGGCGGCCGCACCATTCCACTCAGAATCCGTCATATGTGAAGCATCCGGGCCGGCACCGTCTGCAGGGGGGAACAACAGCGGCTTCTTGCAAGCGCCTATGACCTCGTACGGCAGCCACTTTCATAACGCGGTCGTAGACGCCTCGGGTGCATTTTATTTCCAAGACGGCGGAAACATCGGTGGGGCCGGTCAAGGCGTTGACACCGTTTTGCAGTACGGGCGGACTTATCAGATGGCCGGGTGGACGATCCAGCCAAGCGTTGAGGGCACCCGTTTCACCAACGACCGCACCGGCCACGGCATGTTCGTCGCGATCGAGAAGGTCACGCCCTTCTGAGCCGGCCCGTCACCGTGGCCGGTCGACCTCGTAGGTCCCGGCGTCGTCGGTGAACACCACGGCCACCCGGCGCACGGCACCGTCGACGGTCACTGTGCAGGTGAAGCCGGACCCGCTGCGCACCACCGGGTTGCGGCCGTCGTTGCAGCGGACGGCCGACACGTCGTCGCGCCCATAGCCGTTGATCGGGTCGAGGAGTACCGCCCGCACGCCCCGCTGGGCAGCGGTGACGTCCAGTTCGGCCCCGCCGCCGCCGAGATCGCCCAGCAGCACGACCAGCAGCACCCCGGCCACCGCGAACAGCACCACGGTGACACCGATCAGCAGGTTGCGCGCCGTGTTCCGCACCGGGGCGGGCGCCTCGGCAACGGCAGCCGCCGGGGCCGGGCGCTGCGGCGGGTGCCGCGGGGGTGGGGCGGTGTGCATGGCGGGCGCCGGCCGGTGCGCCGGCACCGGGGGCCGGTCGAGTGGGGGTTGGCTGGGTGGCGGCCGCCGGTAGGCCAGGTACCAGGGTTCCTCCGGCGGCCCCGGCCGCTGCGGCCCGGTCACGGGAACCGCCCGAAGCAGCCGTCGGTGTCACCGTGCAGCCCCGACCGGAACGCCAGGATGCGGGTGAACCCGGCCGGCACGGTGTCACCGCCGACGTCGCTGGCCGCCATGCCGTTCATCAGCAGCCCGGTGACCGCCTCGTCGAGGTCGCCGCCGGCCAGGATCAGCCCGGTCCCGTCGGATGGCAGCGTCATCGGCTCGGCCATCCGGCGTTGCGCCACGCCGGTCAGGCAGGCGGTGCGCAGCGCCGCGGCCGCCGAGTCCAGGTTCACGCCGCGTTCGCGCTGCACCGCCTGGGCGTACCGGGACGTCACCACCGATATCCCGGTGTTGTCGCCCTGCGGCAGGCCGTGCTCGGTGGGATCGCTGGGCGCACTGAGCTTCTGCAGGGCGGGCAGGTCGACGACGACGGTGTCGGTGGCCAGGCAGTAGGCCACCGGGTCGGCCCGCTGACCGCTCGGGCAGTCGACCGCCGAGGTGGACAGCGCCGGCGGTGATGCCGGGCCGAAGATCTGCCCCAACTGCGCCATCAACGTGGCCAGCACCGAATCATCGATCGTCGTCTCGCTCTGCGGGGTCGTCGAGTCGAACAGTGCGGGCGGCAGGTCCCCGCGCCGCCTGCGGATCTCCTTGCCGTCGATGGCGGCACACATGTCCGCGCCGCCGTCGAACCCGATCTGGAAGGCGCCCACCCGATCCAGCGCGGTGCCGTGCTCGTCGGCGGACACGTCGACCAGCTGATCAGCCGTCGAGATCGGATCGCGGGTGACGATCAGCCCCGCCAGCACATGATTGAGGCCGTCCCCGGTACTCAGTTCGGCGCGCGGTGAGCTCCCCGCCGCCACCCACTGCAGGTACACGCCGGCCAGGCAGTCCGCCTGTTGCTCGCGGACCAGGGTCTTCGTCAGCGGGTTCACCAGGTGCGCCATGTGCTGCAGGGCGTGGCCGTATTCGTGGGCGATGACCCCGTTGATCGCCATGGGGCCGAAGTACTTTCGGGCCGTCGGCATGAACTTGCCCCGGTCCCAGGCCATGGTGTCCACCCGGCGGCAGTACATGGCGTTGCGGAATTGGTAGGCCGGATGGCCGCAGACCGGGGGATTGGCCGGGTCGGTGGAGTCGTAGGAGACCAGATGCGCCACCGGTGTGAACCGGCCGTGCAGCCCGTCGGCGTAGTGCTGTGTCCAGAAGTCCTCGATGTCGTCGACCGCCAGCAGCGCTAGCCGGTCGATCTCCCCGCCGTCGCTGTCCTGCACCCGCGGGGTCACCGGCGGCGGTGTCCCGCGTGGCCCGCTCGGCCCGTCGGTGGCGGGCAGGCCGCCGACCCGGCCCGGGTTGTAGAGCATCGCCACCGCATGCCCGGTCACCACGGTGACCTCGCCCGTCCCGCACCCGGCAAGCAGCACCGCGCCCAGAACGGCGAGGGTGCCCCGGGCGATGTCAGCCGCCCGCCGGGTTCCCGTCATGGCCCGCGTAGGTACTCGACGATGCCCGCCGTGACCGCTGCGGCGTAGCGCTCCCGGCCGTCGGCGCTCTCCAGCAGTGCCGCGTCCTCGGCGTTGCGCATGTTGCCCAATTCGACCAGCACCGCCGGGTATTCGGCCAGGTTCAGCCCGGCCAGGTCGGCCCGGCCGTAGAGTCCGTCGGCGCCGAGGTAACTCGACTCGGGGATTCCGGCAGCGGCCATCGAGTCGCGGATCGTCGACGCCAACCGCACCGCCGGCCCGGCCTGGGCTTCGTTCAGCGGCGGGCTGGAGTAGTTGACGTGGAAGCCGCGGCCGGACGCCGGGCCGCCGTCGGCGTGGATGGAGACGATCGCGTCCGGGTGCGCGGCGTTGGCCGCGGCCGCCCGCGCATCGATGCACGGGCCGACCGAGGAGTCGTCGCCCCGGGACATCTCGGTGCGCACGCCCTGCGCATCGAGCGCCGCCCGGATTCGGTTGGTCACATCCCAGTTGAGGCTGTGCTCGGGGTAGCCGTCGTTGCCGGCGGTGCCGCTGGTCTGGCAGGGCTTGGTGCCGCCGCGGCCGTTGGGCACCTGACGGTTCATCGACGCGTCGTTGGCCCCGCTGTGACCGGCGTCGAGGAAAACCGTCTTGCCGGCCACCCCCGTGTCCGCTGTCGCGACCGGTGTCGGCAGCGCGCAGCAAACGGCCACCGCAACGCAGAGAACGGACACGCGGCGCATCGCGAAAGACTAGCAAGCGGGCCGGGGCGGATCGGGGTGTAATAGACCGATGCGCCTGATGTCACCGACCGATTCGATGTTCCTGCTTGCCGAGAGCCGGGAGCATCCCATGCACGTCGGCGGGTTGATGCTGTTCGAACCGCCGGCGGGCGCCGGCCCGGAGTTCGTCGGCGAGATGTACCACTCGCTGCTGGGCCTCAGCGACTTCCAGCCAGCCTTCCGCAAACACCCGGCGACCATCTTCGGTGCGATCTCGGGCCTCGGCTGGGCCTACGACGACGACGTCGACGTGGAGTACCACGTCCGGCACTCCGCGCTGCCGGCGCCGGGCCGGGTGCGTGACCTGCTGGAGTTGACGTCACTGCTGCACGGCAGCCTGCTGGACCGGCACCGGCCGCTGTGGGAGGCGCACCTGGTGGAGGGGCTGGCCGACGGGCGGTTCGCGGTGTACGTCAAGATCCACCACTCGCTGGTCGACGGCGTCTCCCTGCTGCGGCTGCTGCGCCGCACGCTGTCGACCGATCCGGCTGACACCGACGTGCGCGCGCCGTGGACGGTGGCGCACGCGCCGCGGCCGCGGCAACCGACGTCGCGACTGAATGAACTGGTGGGGCTTGCCAAAGGTGTTGCCGCCCTGGGCCCGTCGACGTTCGGTCTGGCGCGGGCGGCGCTGGTCGAACAGCAGTTGACGCTGCCGTTCGCCGCCCCGCGCACCATGTTCAACGTCAACATCGGCGGTGCTCGCCGCTGCGCGGCGCAGTCCTGGCCGGTGGCGCGGTTCCAGGCGATCAAACGGGCGGCCGGGGCCACCGTCAACGACGTCCTGCTGGCGGTCTGCTCGGGCGCGCTGCGCGCCTACCTGGAGGAGCAGAACGCCCTGCCGGATCAGCCGCTGGTGGCGATGGTGCCGGTGAGCCTGCGCACCGAAGCGGAGGCCGACTCGGGCGGCAACATGGTCGGCACCCTGCTCTGCAACCTGGCCACCGACGTCGTGGACCCGGCCAAGCGGCTGGAGACGGTCGCCGAATCGATGCGGCGCAACAAGAAGGTGTTCAGCGAGTTGCCGCGCGCCCAGGCGCTGGCGCTGTCCGCGGCCAACATGGCACCACTGGCGCTGGCCGCGATCCCCGGCTTCGTCTCGACGGCCCCGCCGCCGTTCAACATCGTCATCTCGAATGTGCCGGGACCGACCGAGCCGATGTACTGGGCGGGTGCCCGCCTGGACGGTAACTACCCGCTGTCGATCGCGCTGGACGGGCTGGCGCTGAACATCACCGTCGTCAGCAATGCCGGCAATCTCGACATCGGGCTGGTCGGCTGCCGGCGTTCGGTGCCGCACCTGCAGCGACTGCTCGGGCATCTCGACACCGCGCTGGAGGAACTGGAACGCGCGGTGGGCGGATAGTCGATGCCGCGGCACAGTGCCGGACTGCTGCTGTACCGGGGCGCCGGTGCCGCCGTCGAGGTGCTGATCGTCCACCCGGGCGGGCCGTTCTGGGCACGCAAGGACGACGGTGCCTGGTCGATCCCGAAGGGGGAGTACACCGGCGACGAGGATCCCTGGGCGGCGGCGCGCCGCGAGTTCGCGGAGGAGGTCGGTGTGCCCGCCCCCGATGGGGCGCGGCTGGACCTCGGGTCGGTCACCCAGGCCGGTGGCAAGGTGGTCACCGTGTTCGCGGTGGCCGGAGATCTGGATGTGCAAGCTGCGTACAGCAATACGTTCGAATTGGAGTGGCCGCCGCGGTCGGGGACGATGCGGGAGTTCCCCGAAGTCGACCGGGTCGAGTGGTTCGCCGTCGAACAGGCGCGGGTCAAACTGCTGGCCGGTCAGCGACCGTTCCTGGACCGGCTGCTGGCCCACAGCGGGCGATGATCATTCGCACGCCGAATCCAGTTCCCCGACAACATCTGTCAGCCGGTCCCGCAGAGTGCCCTGCTCCTCGGCGGTCTTGCCGGCCAGGTAGTTCATCGCCAACGCGTCCAGCGTGTCGATGTAGGCGTTGACGGTCCGGGTCAGGTCGGGCGGGGTCGCCGGCTGTTTCGCCAGTTCGGCGCGGACGTAATCGGCGCTGTGCGCCAGCGCAAGTCGCGCATTCGCCGCGACGCCCAGGTCCCCGGCGGGGTCGCCGGGGACCGGGTTGGTCATGTTGGTGTTGGTTTGGACCACCGCCCGGGCCAGGCCGGTTGCGTCGCAGACCTTCTGCTTCGCCGCGGCGGCCTGCTGCGGCGTGTAGGCCGGTGCGACGGCCGACTCCGGTGCCGCGGCACTGTGCGCGGCACCGTCGGCGGGCGCTGCCGGGACGAAGTGGCCGCCGATCGCCACCACCAGTGCGATCACGGCGATGGCCAGGGCGGCATAGGCGAGCGGCCGCGCTGAATTCGGCTGACGCGGTGCGGGTATCGGCGTTGCGGCGAGAGCGCGGGCGAATCCCGGCGGTGGCACCGGTGGGTGCTGCGGCGCGGCCGGTGTGCACAGTGCCCACTGCGCGGCGGCGCACATGGCGCCGGCACTGGGGTAGCGGCTCTGCGGATCCTTGGCCATCCCGATCGCGATCACCTCGTCGAGTGCGGCGGGCAGGCGCGGATCGGCGGCACTGGGCCGCGGCGGTGGACTCGAGAGGTGGCCGGTGATGGCCTGCTGCAGGGTGGTCGCGGCGAACGGGGCACGCCCGGTCAGCAGCGTGTAGAGCACGCAGGTCAGCGCGTAGACATCAGCGGCGCTGGTGGCCTCCTGTCCGCGGCACCGCTCCGGCGCCAGGTGGGCGACCGCGTCGATCTGGTTGCCAGCGGACGTGACGCCGGCGTCGTCGGTCGGTTGGGCGATCCCGAAGTCGACCAGGTAGGCGAAGTCCGTCGGCGTCACAATGATGTTCTGCGGCTTGACATCCCGGTGGGTCAGTCCGAGCGAGTGCGCCGCGTCGAGTGCCGCGCCGATCTGGGTGATCAGTGCGACCGCGCGCTGCGGCGGCAGCGGACCGTCCTGGATCAGTCGCTGCAGTGACTGGCCTTCGATCAAACGCATGTCGACGTACAGGCACCCGTCGATCTCGCCCCAGTCGTGGATCGGCACGACGTGCGGTGCCCGCAGCATCGCCGCATCGTGCACGTCCTGCCGGAACCGGTTGCGGTAACTGCTGTCGGTCGCGTACCGGTGGGCCAGGATCTTCAGCGCGACGGTGCGGTTCTTGCTGGTGTCATACGCTTCGTAGACCGCACCGACGCCGCCGTGACCGAGCGGGCGGACGATGCGGTATCTGCCGAACTCGGTGCCGACACGCGGTGTGGTCATCCGGATCAGGCTAGTGGTGTGCGCGGGCCCACCGCGTTGCGCCTAGCGCCGCCAGAAGGAGCGCCGCTCGGCGGGCTTCGCCTCCGGGTGTCCGGGGCACCATTGCGCCGGTGGAACCTGGGCCTGCACCTCGGCGATGTGCGCGCCGCAGCCGTCCCAGGTGGTCTTGCCGCAAACCCGGCAGGGTGCGGGGTAGCACATCAGCGGGTCCTCCCGGCGGTGTCGCTGGCCAGGACGGCGATGACGTTGCGGATCTTCTCGGTGACTTCCTCGGCGACCGGTGCGATCGCCGGGTTGTCGATGACCTGCCCCATCAGCTGCGGGTTCATCGCATCGATGTGCACGGTCGTCGGGTCGTGCGGGTCCTGGCGGACGACGACGTTACACGGCAGCAGCACGCCGATCTGCTTCTCGATCGACACCGCCCGGTGCGCCAGGGCGGGGTTGCAGGCGCCGAGGATGACGTACGGCTCGGTGTCCTCACCCAGCTTGGCCTTCAGGGTGGCCTGCATGTCGATCTCGGTGATGACGCCGAACCCGTTGTCCTTCAGGGCGTTGCGGGTGTCGGCCAGGGCGGTGCCGAAGTCGGTGCCGCTGATCGAGGTGCTCAGTGCGATGGACATGTGAGCCACTCTACCAAATACCTACGGGGGTATCCACCGCAAAGGTTTCCACGCCGAACGTCACGCCAGGGGGCACTCGGAGGCGACCGCCACGCCAGCGTGACGTTCGGCACTGGGGGAGGGGCGTAGGTTCGGCGTCATGGAGAAACTGCGGACCCCCGACGCCCGGTTCGCCGCCCTGCCGGATTTCGGCTACCCGCCGCAATACGCCGAGATCGATGACTTGGACGGCGGCACCCTGCGGATCGCGTGGGTGGAAGACGGACCGGCTGACTCCGACCCGATCCTGATGCTGCACGGCGAACCGTCGTGGTCGTTCCTGTACCGGAAGATGATGCCGATCCTGGCCGCCGCCGGCCACCGGGTGATCTGCCCGGACCTGGTCGGCTTCGGCCGCTCCGACAAGCCTGCGAGCCGCGAGGACCACAGCTACGCCCGCCACGTGGAGTGGATCCGGACGTTGGCCTTCGACGTCCTCGAGCTGCGGAACGTGACCCTGGTCTGCCAGGACTGGGGCGGGCTGATCGGACTGCGACTGGCCGCCGAGCAGCCGGACCGGTTCGGGCGGATCGTCGTCGCCAACACCGGGCTGCCGACCGGCGACGTGCCGATGCCGGAGGTCTGGTGGCGGTTCCGGGAGGCCATCCAGGGCGCTCCCGAGTTGAACGTCGGCTGGTTCGTCCAGTCCGGTTGTCGCACGCCGCTGAGCGATGAGGTCCGGGCCGCCTACGACGCCCCGTTCCCCGACGACGCCCACTGCGCCGGGCCGCGGGCCATGCCGTCGCTGATCCCCACCGCCCCCGACGACCCGGCCGCTCCGGCCAACCGGGCGGCGTGGGCGGCGCTGTGCGCGTCGCCGACGCCGATGCTCGTGGCGTTCAGCGACGGCGATCCGATCACCGGGGCGATGGCGCCGATCTTCATCCGGGAGATGCGCGGCGCCCGGGGTCGCGAACATCCGGTGATCGGCGGGGCGGGGCATTTCCTGCAGGAGGACGCCGGCGAGGAGTTCGCCCGGCAGATCGTGGCGTTCCTGCGGTCAGTCTGACTGGTCGAGCAACCCGATGCAGGTCGCGGTGAGCAGTCGGGTGAGCGCGGTGCGGAAGTCGAGGTTCCAGTCCGGCGGCACCTCCGGGTCCAGCGCGTAGGCGTCGGCGAGGCCCTCGGGCGGGTTGGCCAGCTGCCACAGTGTCGCGGCCAGCGAGTGGGCGGCCAGCACCAGGTCCAGTGCGTTCTGCTCGGTCAGGCCGGGCAGCGCCCGGTGCACCTCGGCGACGATCCGCAGTCCGGCGGCGGTGCTGTCCCGCTTCACCTCCACGACCCGGTCGAGGTCGACCTCGTGCTCCAGGTGCAGATGCAGGTTGGACAGCAGGTCGCAGAAGAGCGGGTCCGCGGCGAGCCCGTCGGCCAGGGCGCGCGACACCCGTGCCGGCGATGCCGGACCGGGCGACTGCAGTGCCGTGCAGACGTGCTCCGCCCAGCGCTGCCAGCCCTGCACGGCCAGGCGCAGCAGCACCTCCTTGTGCGAACTGAAGTAGCGCCGCACTGCTGAGTAGTGCACCCCGGCACGACCGGCGACCGCGGTGAGGGTCACCGAGGCGACGCCGTTCTCCTGTGCGACGAAGCGGGCGGCCTCCATCAGTGCTTCGGCTCGCTGCCGTTTCTTCTCCTCGCTGCGAGCGCGCTGGAATGAGAGTTGCCGCACCGGCCTACAGTAACGCACACTATGTGCGTTGCAGCTTTTCCGTGAGTGCTGTTAGGGTACCCTAACGTGCCGGGTGAAGGGGACTCGAGATTTTCAAGGTGCTGAACCGGGTGTGGATACCCCTCGTGATCGTGGCCGTGATCGCCGTCGCCGCGTTCATGGTGGTGCGCATCCACGGCTTCTTCGGGTCCGAGCACCGGCCGTCGTACTCGGACGGCCAGGTCGACGACACCAAACCCTTCAACCCCAAGCACCTGACCTACGAGGTCTTCGGCCCGCCCGGGACCATCGCCGACATCAGCTACTTCGACGTCAACTCCGAACCGCAGCGCGTCGACAGTGCCCACCTGCCGTGGAAACTGGAGATCGTCACCACCCTGCCGGCCGTGGTGGGAAACATCGTCGCGCAGGGGGACAGCAACAGCATCGGCTGCCGGATTCTGGTGGACGGGGAGGTGAAGGCCGAACGGATCTCCAATGAGGTGAACGCCTACACCTTCTGTCTACTGAAGGCCGCATGACGGGCCACAGCCGACCCGAGCGGACGTTCGTCGCACAGACCATCCGCCGCCTCGCGATCCCGATTATCCTGGGCTGGATCGGGCTGATCGTGGCGTTCGGCGTCTTCATCCCGCCACTGGAGCAGATCGGCAAGGAGAACGCCGTCTCGGCCAGTCCGGTCGATGCGCCGTCCATGCAGGCGATGACCCGGATGGGCAAGGTCTTCGGCGAGTCCGACTCCGACAGCACCGCGATGATCGTGCTGGAGGCGGACCGCCCCCTCGACGACGCCGACCACGAGTACTACGCCGACATGGTGGGCAAGCTCAAGGCCGACACCGCCCACGTCCAGCACGTCCAGGACTTCTGGGGCGACCCGATGACGGCGGTCGGAGCGCAGAGCGCCGACGGCCGGGCCACCTACGTGCAGTTGAACCTGGTCGGCAACATCGGTCAGGCGAAGGCCAACGAGTCCACCGAGGCCGTGCGCGACATCGTCGAGTCGATCAAGACGCCGCCCGGCCTGACCGTCTACGTGACCGGCACCGCGGCGCTGGCCGCCGACATGAACCACGCCGGCGACAAGTCGATGGTGAAGATGATGATCGTCACCGTCGTGGTGATCGTGACGATGCTGCTGCTGGTCTACCGGTCGGTCACCACCATCGTGTTGCTGCTGGTCATGGTCGGCCTGGAACTCGGAGCGGCACGTGGGGTGGTGGCGTTCCTGGGCTATCACCACCTGGTGGGATTGACGACGTTCGCGGTCAACCTGTTGGTCTCACTGGCGATCGCCGCCGGTACGGACTACGCGATCTTTCTCATCGGCCGCTACCACGAGGCGCGCCAAGCAGGCGAGGACCGGGAAACGGCCTACTACACGGCGTTCCACGGTGTCTCCCATGTCATCCTGGGCTCCGGCCTGACGATCGCCGGGGCGACGTTCTGCCTGCACTTCACCCGGATGCCCTACTTCCGGTCGCTGGGTATTCCCTGCGCGACGGGCATGGTCGTTTCGGTGGTCGCCGCGCTGACCCTGGGGCCGGCGATCATCACCGTCGCCAGCCGATTCGGCCTGCTCGACCCGAAACGTGCGATGAGCACCCGCGGCTGGCGGAAGGTGGCGACGGCGATCGTCCGCTGGCCCGGACCGATCCTGGTCGCCTCGCTGGCGATCGCCTTCGTCGGCCTGGTGGCGCTGCCCGGGTACGCACCGGCGTACGACGACCGGCAGTACGTGCCGAAGGACATCCCCGCCAACGAGGGCTTCGCCGCCGCCGACCGGCACTTCTCCCAGTCCCGGATGATGCCCGAGGTGCTGCTGGTCGAGGCCGACCACGATCTGCGCAACCCGGCGGACTTCCTGGTCATCGACAAGCTGGCCAAGGCCGTGTTCAAGGTGGTCGGCATCTCCCGGGTGCAGGCGATCACCCGCCCGCAGGGCACCCCGCTGGAGCACACCTCGATCCCGTTCCAGATCAGCATGCAGAACGCCGGTCAGATGCAGACCATGCACTTCCAGAAGAAGCGCATGGACGACATGCTCACCCAGGCCGACGCGATGGGCGAGACCATCGCCACCATGCGCAAGATGTACGACTACATGAGCCAGTTGGCCAGTACCACCCATGAGATGGTCGGCGAGATGGACGTTCTGCAGGGGCAGATCTACTCGGTCCGCGACCACATCGCCGACTTCGAGGACTTCTGGCGGCCCATCCGCAGCTACTTCTACTGGGAGCCGCACTGCTACGACATCCCGATGTGCTTCTCGCTGCGCTCCGCGTTCGACATGGTCGACGTGATCGACGAGATGAGCGACAGCATGGACAAGATGATCAAGTCCCTGGGCGACATGGACGCGCTGATGCCGCAGATGCTCACCACGTTCCCGCCGATGATCGACACCATGCAGACCATGCAGACGATGATGCTGACGATGCACAGCACGATGTCGGGCATGTTCGCCCAGATGGAGGAGATGGGCGACAACGCCACCGCGATGGGCAAGGCGTTCGACGACTCCAAGAACGACGACTCGTTTTACCTGCCGCCGGAGGTGTTCGAGAACGCCGACTTCAAGCGGGCCATGAACATGTTCCTGTCGCCGGACGGCCACGCGGTCCGGATGATCATCAGCCACCGCGGCAATCCGGCCACCGCCGAAGGCATTTCGCACATCGACAAGATCCGCACTGCCGCCGAGGAAGCGCTCAAGGGCACGCCGCTGGAGGACGCCAGGATCTACCTCGGCGGGACCGCGGCGCTGTTCAAGGACATGCACGACGGCTCCAACTACGACCTGCTGATCGCCGGGATCGCTTCGCTCTGCCTGATTTTCATCATCATGCTGGTGATCACCCGCGCGCTGATCGCGGCGCTGGTGATCGTCGGCACGGTGGCGCTGTCGCTGGGTGCGTCGTTCGGGCTGTCAGTGCTGGTCTGGCAGCACATCATCGGCATGCCGCTGCACTGGCTGGTGCTGGTGATGAGCGTCATCATCCTGCTGGCGGTGGGGTCGGACTACAACCTGCTGCTGGTCTCCCGGATGAAGGAAGAACTGCACGCCGGCCTGCACACCGGGATCATCCGGGCGATGGGCGGCACCGGCAAGGTGGTGACCTCGGCCGGGTTGGTCTTCGCGTTCACGATGGCGTCGATGGCGGTCTCCGATCTGGTCATCATCGGACAGATCGGCACCACCATCGGGCTGGGGTTGATGTTCGACACCCTGATCGTGCGGTCGTTCATGACGCCGTCGATCGCGGCGCTGCTCGGCCGCTGGTTCTGGTGGCCGATCAACGTACTGCCCCTGGTGGGCGGCAAAGCCGAACGGGAGCGCGAGGAGGCGGCCGCGCACACCGCCGAAGCGGAGGCCGCGACCACCGATGAGTTCGCCAAGCCGTTCGCGTGAGCCTTGGTGCGGCCACCACACCGGGCGGCCGGCTGTGAGCGATCACATGCATCAGGCCAGGTCGACAAATTAGGTAGCATGACTAAAGTTATGTAGCATCGGTTTCTGGGTCGGATGGCCCCCGCTCGGCGCAGTCGCTTCGGCCGCTTCATCCGTCTCAACTCAGGGATAGGGAAAGGGCCCGAAAATGGCTACAGTGAAATCCATGCGTACACACCGCCTGAGCCCGGTGCTGCGCGGCGCCGCGGTCGCTGCGGTGGCCGGCATCGCCGCCTCGCTCTTCCCCGCGATCGCCGGCGCCGACTCCACCGATGACTTCCCCATCCCGCGGCGCATCATCCGCACCGACTGCAGCGCCGAACAGATCCTCGCCGCCACCCGCGACACGTCGCCGGTCTACTACGAGCGGTACATGATCGACTACCACAACAAGCCGGTCGCCACCCAGCAGGCCGCCCAGGAGAAGATGCACTGGTTCTTCTCGCTGGACCCCGCACAGCGGCGCGCCTACTCCGAGGAACTGGCCACCAACTTCGCCGACCCGGTGACCCTGTCCTGGCCGAACCACGCCAAGATCTTCTTCAACAACAAGGGCGTCGTCGCCAAGTCGACCGACGTCTGCGACCAGTACCCGCGCGACGACATGTCGGTGTGGGACTGGGCGCCCAAGCCCTGATCGAGCGCCGGCCGTCGTCCGCGCGTTGTAACTCCTGACCCGACCGCACGTTTCGGCGCAGCCGTACCGGGAACCCGGGGGTACTGCGTGTGCCCGCCTCTGCGCGACAAATTCCGGCGCCAGCGTTAACGGCGGGACGTTGATGCTCCTATAGGTTGTCAAGCCGCGAGGAGG
>NZ_JAHCLR010000057.1 GCF_018455725.1 Mycolicibacter acidiphilus | reverse complement strand
GCGCGCTCTGGTGGGGGTGACGCTGTCATACGTGTTCGTCACCGTCGCCGTGGTTGGCGTGGTGGTGTGGGCGGCGCTGGGTTCGGTCACCGGGCGGGTGTCCGCGGCGCCGATGAGCGCGGCGCCCGCGGCTGCGGTTCCGCCGACGGCCACGACGACGGCCCCACCGCCGCCACCACCCCCACCGCCGCCGGTGCTGGTGGCTCCCACCGACCTCGCCGGTCTGCTGCCGAGCCCGGCGGACGTGACGGAGTTGACCGGGCGTGATGGTATGAGCCTGACGCTCACGGAGACCGAACTCGGCGGATTCCCGAAGAAGAGCAGCTTCGACCCGCCCGAGTGCGAGGGTGCCGTCTCCATCGGTAGCACGCATGTCTACGATCCCGATGCTGTCCGTGGCTACTACCTGACGCACATGGACGGACCGACGGCAATTTTCGACCAATCGGCTGCGGCCTACGACAGCCCGGTCGCCGCCGAGTCCGCGCTGCAGGTAATGCTGGCGAATTGGCGGAAATGCGGGGGGACGACGATCAGCTGGCATACCCACGACGGCGTGCACGACACGGTGCTTGAGATTCCCGCCGATGCCGGCAATGGCATCACCACGATGCGGTTCCATGCCCATCTCGGCCCACTCGGGACGGCGGGAGTCCACGCGCTGGCCGTCAAAGCCAACGTTCTGGTGGACGTGACCGTGCTCCCTGACAACGACGTCGACGATTTGAGCAACGGCGTCGCAGCGGTCGCGGCCTTCATTCTCAACCGGATCCCCGGACCACGATGATCGAGATAAGGATGTCGACCAGATGACCAACCCACCGCAGCACGATCCGTTCGGCGGCCTTCCGTTCGGGCAGTCATCGGAGTCCCCGATGCAGCAGTTCGGGGCACCGCAAGCGCCCGGGACACCTCAGCCGACCGGTGCGCCACCGGTATTCGGTGCGCCGCCGGCGTTCGGTGGGCCGTCGTTCCCGACGCCCCGACCCCCGATGAACACGCTGGCGACGCTGTCGATGGTGCTGGCATTCATCTTCGCCCCCGTCGGCGCGGTGCTGGGGCATCTTGGGCTCGCGGAGATCAAGCGGACAGGCCAGGCCGGGCGGAACCGCGCCGTGATCGGACTTGCGGTGTCTTACACCGTGATTGCCGTGTCGGTGGTGGCGCTGACGGCGTGGCAGGTCCTCGGTTCGCACGGTGGTGCCCCGGTGAACACGCCGACGGTGACGGCTGAGGCTCCGGCCGTACCGCCGCCCCCGCCCGCGCCGCCCGCCCCGCAGGTGGCGCCGGCCGACCTGGCCGCCCTGCTGCCCGACGTTGCGAAAATGCAGGAACTGGCCGGAAACCCGTCGATCTCGCTGACCGTGACGATGGACTCGATGGAGATCGAGCAGACCGGTGGCGTGATGGACCGGCCGGAATGCCTGGGGACGATGTCGAACGGGGACAAGCGCGTCATCGATTCCTCCAAGGTGCGCGGCTACTACGTGGCCGCCTACAACGGCAGCAACCCCATCGTCGTACCGGTTCAGGCGGTGATGGGCTACGACGATGCCGCGGGTGCCCGTTCAGCGCTGGACGACCTGCTGGGCCACTGGAACGAGTGCGCCGGAGCCAGCCTCGCCCTGAGCGTGCCGAGCACCGGCGGGTCGATCCGCGAAGACGTCGGCACCCCGGCCGACGCCGGAAACGGCATCACCACGATCACCGTCGTCGGTAGCGGGCTGACCACCGCCCGGGCGGTGGCCGCCAAGGCCAACGTCCTGGTCGACGTGAAGGTGCTCGGCAAGGGCGATCTGGTGCCACTGGCCGTCGCGACCGCCAACTTCATCCTCGGCAACATCCCGGGCTGACGTCGGTGTCGGTGCCGGTCAGCTCAGGTGTTCGGCGATCATGCGCGCCATCTGCCCCGAGATGAGGGCACCGGCGCCGGTGGCGGCGACGTCGACCACGGACGACCCGATCACGCCGAAGACGTGCCAGGTCTGGTTCGCCTGCGAGATGGGTACCCCGCCGCCGCCACTGAGGTTGACCTTGCTGGCCAGCACCATGCGGAACGACCCCTGCGGGATGGGGTAGGGAGTCGACGGGATTGAGATCCACTGACCCCGCGGGCTGCCGTCCGTGTCGGAGAGCGTTTTCATCCCGCGGCAGTTGTCCACCTTGCCGGTGTAGGAGGTGGCCGCCACCTGTGCGGTCGCCGCGTCGGGGTAGGTCACGACGGCCTCGGTGATGATCACCGGTCCGTACTGCCCCGACCCCTGCATGGTCACGCCCTCCGCGCCGGTGTAGCCGGAGTCGGCGACGGCGGTTTCGGTACCGGCGAACATCGTCGCCTCACAGGAGGGCGGCTCCACGTGGCCCTGTGCGTCGGGGGGCGTCGGTGCGCTGAACTTCGTGGTCTCCGCCAGGTCGGTGGGGGCCTGACCGATCGCAGAGCCCCCGGGGCCTGCAGCGCCGAGCAGAGCCTTGACCTCGTCGACGCTCAGCAGCGGACCCCGGTTGGACTTGGTGGCTTTCGGCGCGACCGGCGCGCCCGGTGCGTGCGGCACGGCCGGGGAATGCCCGGACGCGGTCTTGGTGGCCGGGGCGGAGTGACCGTGCAGCCCGACCGCGACCAGCCCGATCACCATGACCGCGATCATCACGTAGGACACCGAGAGTCCGATGATGGCCCGTTCGCGTCCGGGCTCACCGGTGCGGCGGATCTGGGACAGGCCCAGATGGCCGAGGACGGCGCCGACCGGAGCGAAGAGGAACGCGAACACCAGCGAGAGCGTCGCCAGTGTGTTGGCGGGCGGCGGTGTCGCCGGCGTCGGGGCGGTGAAGACCGGGGGGCCGGCTCCGAACGGCATTCCCTGAAACGGGTCGGAGCTGTTGCCGGAGGACTGGTCACCTGATCCCGGCGGGTAGTACGTCATGGCCATCACTCTTTCAGAAGCCCGGCACGATTACGGCATCTGCCCGGACCACGGCGGTCCCCCAAACGGCGAGCGTGCAGAGTTGTCCGTCCCCACCTGGGGGAATGGTGGACAACTCTGCACGCTCGCGCAAAAAGGGGACGGGTTGGGAGGGGCGGCGGGCCTACTTCAGCTCGGAGGAGGACAGGCCCAGCAGCCGGCGGGCCACCACGAGCAGCTGGATCTGCTGGGTGCCCTCGAAGATGTCGAGGATCTTCGAGTCGCGGGCCCACTTCTCCAGCAGCGTCTGCTCGGAGTAGCCGACGGTGCCGGCCAGCTCCACGACCTTCAGCGTGACCTCGGTGGCCATCCGGCCGGCCTTCGCCTTGGCCATCGACGCCTCTTTGGAGTTCGGGACCGAGTTGTCGGCCTGCCAGGCCGCGCGCAGCGTCAGCAGGTTCGCCGACTCCCAGTCGGCCTCCATCTTCAGGAACTCCGCGGCGGCGGCGTGCTGGACGTGGGCCGGCTTGTCATAGGAGATCTCCACGCCCGCCGTGGTCAGCACGTTGCGCAGTTCCTCCAGCGCGGCCCGTGCGACGCCGACGGCCATCGCGGCCACCACCGGCCGGGTGTTGTCGAAGGTCTCCATCACCCCCGAGAAGCTCTTCTCGGTGTTGATCTCCGGGCTGCCCAGCAGGAAGTCCTTGGGGATCCGGGCGTTGTCGAAGCGGATCACCGCGGTGTCGGAGGCCTTGATGCCGAGCTTGTGCTCCAGGCGCTCCACGATGACGCCGGGGTGCTCACGCGGCACCACGAACGACTTGATCGCCGCGCGGCCCAGTGACTTGTCGAGCGTCGCCCAGACCACGATGTGGCTGCAGCGCGACCCGGCCGTGACGAAGATCTTCTCACCGTTGAGCACGTACTCGTCGCCGTCGAGGGTGGCGGTGGTGGTCACCGCAGCCGAGTCCGAGCCGAAGCTGGGCTCGGTGATCGCCATCGCCGCCCACACCTTGCCCAGCTGCTTGAGCTGTTCGTCGGTGGCCACCCCGGAGATCGCGGCGTTGCCCAGCCCCTGGTACGGGATCGAGAGCATCAAAGCGACGTCGCCCCAACTCATTTCGAGCACCTGCAGCAGCGCGGCCATGTTGGCGCCGTTGCGGTTGCCCTCGGTCTCCTCGCCGCCGCGGAAGGCCTCGGTGGCGCTGGCCATGCCGGAGTTGTTCACCGACGAGACCCCCTCGAACAGGGTCTCCAGGGTGTCCAGCTCCACCGGGTAGGCGTGCTCGGCCAGGTCGTATTTGCGCGAGATCGGGCGCAGCATCTCAGCGGCGCCGGCGTGCGTCATCTCGACGATGCCCTGCAGCTTCTTGGGAAGTTCCAGATTGATTGCCATGATCAGACTTTCGGATTCGTTGGGAAGACTTAGACGACCAGGACGCCCTCGGCGACGCCGATGGCCCGCAGGTCGCGGTACCAGCGCTCGACCGGGTGCTCCTTGGTGTAGCCGTGGCCGCCGAGCAGCTGCACGCCGTCGGAGCCGATCTGCATGCCCTTGTCGGTGGCGATGCGCTTGGCCAGCGCGGCCTCCCGGATGAACGGCAGGCCCTGCTCGGCCCGGGCGGCGCCACGCCAGGTGATCAGCCGCAGCCCGTCGAGCTCGATTGCGATGTTGGCGCACATGAACGCCACCGACTGCCGGCGGGCGACCGGTTCGCCGAACGCCTCGCGCTCCTTGATGTAGGGCATCACGTAGTCGAGCACTGCGTGGCTGGTGCCGACCGCCAGTGCGGCCCAGCCCAGCCGGGACAGCGCGATGGCTTCGGAGTAGTCGGTATCCGTGGCAGCGTCCTCACCGAGGCGGGCGCTCAGCGGCACCGTGACGTTCTTCAGTTCGATCTGGCCGAGCGCGGCGGCCCGGATGCCCATGCTCGGGTCGGCCTTCACGCTCAGGCCCTTGGCTGAGGACTCCACGATGAACAGCGCCGGCTTGCCGTTGAGCTGGGCGCCGATGATGAACAGCTCCGCGTTCGCGGCGGCCGGCACCAGGGACTTCACCCCGTCCAGCCGGTAGCCGCTGGGGGTGCGCACCGCGGTGGTCCGGAGGTTGGTCGGGTCGAACAGCGGCTGCGGCTCGGTGATCGCCACACAGGCCTGCGGGACGTTCTCACCGGCGAACTCCGGCAGGTAGGTGGACTGCTGGTCTGCGCTGCCCCAGTGGGTCAGCGCCGCCGCCACCCCGCCCGGAGCGAGGATCGGCAGGGCCAGACCCATGTCGCCGTAGGCCAGTGCCTCGCCGACCAGGACGTTGGTGACCGTCGAACGGTGTGCGGCGATCCCGTCGAAGTCCTCCGGGATGTTGATCGCGGTGATGCCGAGCTCGGCGGCCTTGGCGATCAGCTCACGCGGGTAGTCGGCGGCCTCGCCGGCGTCGTGCGCGGCCGGGCGCAGGATCTCGGCGGCGAACTCCTGCACGGTCTCGACGATCATCTGCTGGTCGTCGTCGGGGGTCAGGTCGAAGTAGTCGGCGCCACTGGACTTCAGCCGGGTCGGCGTCTTGCCCAGCGACTGGACCTTCTTGAACTGCCGGCCGGCGGCGCCGGCCACCGAGAACACGGTCTTCACGCCGTAGTTCAGGGAGTGGTTGAGCGGGTCGCGGAGGTTGTGCCGGTCCAGGAACGGCTGGCTGACCAGCGGAGTGACCAGCGACAGGGCGGTGGCGATCGGGGTCCGCTTCGGTTTTTCCAGCCCGATGGCGCTCGATCGGCCCTTGGAGCCGTTACGGGCGGATGCGGTGTCAGTCATGTCAGAGCCTCACTGAATGGAAAGGATGTGATGCCATCATCTTACTCCGAAGTAAGATGACTCGTCAGTAAGGTGTGACGAGTTCCTCAGTGACCGCCCCGCGGCCGACGGCTCAGTCCGCGGCCAGGCCGGTAACCACCTGCGCATGCAGCAGCGTGTTGGTGGCCACCGCGCTGCCACCATGCGGCCCCGGCGTGCCGGACAGGTCGGTGAACGTCCCGCCGGCTTCCCGGATCAGCACGTCGAGCGCGGCGAGATCCCACACCGACACCTCCGGTTCGATCACCACGTCCACAGCGCCCTCGGCGACCAGGCAGTGCTGCCAGAAGTCCCCGTAGCCCCGCACCCGCCACACCCGGTCGGCCAGTTCGGTGAACTGCCGGCGCAGGCCGCGCTCGGCCCAGGTGGAGAACCCGGCGAACGACAGGCTGGCCGAGTCCAGGTCCGACACCGACGACACCGACAGCCGCTGTGCGGGTGCGCCGCCGACGGACGCGAACGCGCCCTGCCCGCGCGAAGCCCACCAGCGCCGGTCCAGGGCGGGCGCGCTGACCACGCCCACACACGGCACGCCGTCTTCGAGCAGGGCGATCAGCGTCGCCCAGACCGGCACACCGCGCACGAAGTTCTTGGTGCCGTCGATCGGATCGATGATCCATTCGCGGCCGCTGAAAGTGGTTGTGCCGCCGAACTCCTCACCGAGGATGGCGTCGTCGGGCCGGTCGACGGCCAGCGCCTCGCGCAGTGCGGTCTCGACCGCCTGGTCGGCGTCGGTGACCGGGGTCAGGTCGGGTTTGGTGTCGACCCGCAGATCCAGCGCGCCGAACCGGGTCAGCGTGATGGCGTCCGCGCGGTCGGCCAGGGCCAGCGCCAGGGTCAGGTCCTCATGGAGATCGTGGTGGGAACACATGCTCGCAGTCCTACCATGACTTGATGTTCCAAATGTGGGTGCTGCTGCTACTGATCGCGATTCTGCTGGTGTTCCTGGCGCCGCGTTTCATCCGGATCGGGCCGCGAGGCGCCGCCGAGTCGGGGACGCTGCTGGTCACCGGCGTGAGCCCGCGACCCGATGTGACCGGCGAGCAGTACGTCACGATCACCGGGGTGCTGCACGGGCCGTCGGTCAGTGAGCACGAGGTCTATCAGCGCATGGCGGTCGACGTCGCGGACTGGCCGACCGTCGGCGACCTGCTGCCGGTGGTGTATTCGGCACGCAATCCCGACAATTGGAGAATGGCCGCCCCGCAACCGCCGGGTTGATACGGCGGTCCCAGTGTCGCCTCTCCGTCGTCGAGGCTCGCTGAACCGCCGGGTTGATACGGCGGGCCCAGTGTCGCCTCTCCTTCGTCGAGGCTCGCTGAACCGCCGGCCGGTTAGAACTCGCAGGCGCGGCTGACGCAGCCGCCGGTGAAGGCGGTGTCGGCGTGCGGGACACCCGAATCGGGGGCGGCGAAGCTCAGCACCTGACCGGCCCGGCTGCCGTAGCGGTACGCGGTGATGCCCTTGACCTTGGCGTGCCACGCGGCCAGGTAGATGGCGCGCACGTCGTCGACACCGGCGGTGGCCGGCAGGTTCACGGTCTTGGACACCGCGGCGTCGACGTGGCGCTGTACGGCGGCCTGCATCCGCAGATGCCAGTCCGGGCTGATCTCGCCGGCGGTGGGGAACGCGGCCTGAATCTCGGCGGGCACCCGGGCATAGCCGCGGACCCCGCCGCGCTGGGCGATCTCGGTCGCCAGATCGTCGTGGTACAGGCCGTTTTCGCGGGCCACCCGGTCGAAGTACGGGTTGACCTCCAGTAGGTGCCGGCCCAGGATCGCCCGGGTGTAGGCGATCGCGAACATCGGCTCGATGCCGGCGGTGGTGCCCGCGATCAGCGAGATGGTGCCGGTGGGGGCGACCGAGGTGACCTGGGCGTTGCGCAGCGGAGTCGACGTAGCCAGCCGGCTGCGCGCGAATTCGGGGAATACGCCGCGGGATTCGGCCAACTTCGCCGAGGCGGCGTGCCCGACGCGCTGCACATGCGCGGCGATGCGCCCGGCCAGCCGGACGGCCTGCGCACTGTCGTAGGGGATGCCGAGGGTCGCCAGCAGCTCCGCCAGGCCCATCATCCCCAGGCCGATCTTGCGGGTGGCCCGACTGGCGGCGGCCAGTTCGGGGAACGGGTAGACGTTGACGTCGATGACGTCGTCGAGGAATCGCACGCCCAGTTCGGCGACGTGCGTCAGCCGGTCCCAGTCCACGTCGCCGTCGCGGGTCATCCGGGCCAGGTTGATCGACCCGAGGTTGCAGGACTCGTAGGGCAGCAGTGGAACCTCGCCGCACGGATTGGTGGCCTCGATCCGGCCGGCGTCGGGCACCGGGTTCGCGCGGTTGATCGCGTCCAGGAACAGCAGACCCGGGTCGCCGCAGGAGTGCGCAGCCGTGCAGAGCGCGTCGAACAGTTCGACGGCCGGCACCTTGCCCACCGTGCGGCCGGTGCGCGGGTTGACCAGCCGGTGGGTGCCGCCGCGCTCGACCGCCCGCATGAACGCGTCGGTGACGCCGACGGACAGGTTGAAGTGTGAAAGTTGGTCGACGGTACCGGATTTCGCGCCGATGAAGTCGAGGATGTCCGGGTGGGTGACGTCGAGCACCGCCATGCACGCACCGCGTCGCCGGCCGCCGGTCGCCACCACTTCAGCGGCGGTGTCGAACAGCCGCAGGAACGACAGCGGTCCGCTGGCCCGCCCGCCGGTGCCCACCACCGCATCACCGGCCGGGCGCAGCCGGCTGAAGGAGTAGCCGGTGCCGCCGCCGGCCTGATGGATCTCGGCGGTCTGGGCGAGCGTGGTGAAGATCGACCGCAGCGAATCCTCCAGGGGCAGCACCACGCAACCCGACAGCAGGCCCAGCGGTGTTCCGGCGTTCATCAGCGTCGGCGAGTTCGGCAGGAACTCCAGGCTGCGCAGCAGCGTCGAGAACTTCTCCGCCCATTCGCCGGACGCTCGACCTTCGGCGCCGGCGACGAAACCCGCGACCCGGTCCATCATCTCGCCGGTCGACTCGACCGGCTGCCCGGCGTCGTCGCGCAGCAGATAGCGCTCGCGGAGCACGGTGACGGCGGCCATGCTGAGTTTCAGTTCGTCGCGGACGCCGAGCAGTCGCTTCGCCGTACGCAACTCGGCGCGGTGCTGCCGGAAGAGGATGTAGGCGCGGGCGACGTCGTCGAACCCGGCGGCTCCCAGCTGCGCCTCCACCGCATCCTGGACGGCCTCCACGGTCACCGTGCCGCCGCGGCTGCGAGCGGCCAGCGCGTCGGCGACGGCCGGCGCTACCTCGGCCACCTCGGCCACGTCGTCGTCGCTGCGGCCGGTTTCGCGTGCGGCGGCGCCGATCGCCGCCCGGATCCGGTTCAGGTCGAATGCGACGGTGTCACCGCTGCGGCGCTTAACCGCCTGCGGCCAGCTGCGACTTCTCCGCGGTGAGGCCATACCTCGAGTATGCGTCGAGGGGCGGTTCGCGTCAGCCCCACGTAGGGCCAGTCCGTTGCTCCGATGAGCCCGGATCAGCAGGGTGGGGCAAGAGGCGTGACCGTCGACTACTTTTCCAGGGCTGCGATCTCCGGCGGGATGTCTTTGACGGTCGCGGGGGTTATCTGAGTTTTCGTCCAGGTGCCATCATGGCCTCTGTCGACGTAGGCGTCACCGACATCGGTTGACAGCAGCCACAATTGATCCTTGGTGGACAGCCAGGTGATGCCGACGCCATGCCGGCTGCTGTAGGCCTCGGTGCCGTGATACACCTCAGCGCCGGACTTCTTGTCGCGGATGATCGCGATCCACGTTTTGACGCCGTTCTCGTCTGGCCCGTACTCGGCGGCTGCGGTGTAGGAGCCCGATGGCGAGGCCTGTGGGTGTCCTGGGCGGGCGAATCGGTCGTTGGTGCGGTCGGACTTCCCGAACAGCCCGCATCCAGCTAGCAGGGCGACTACGGCGGCCGCGGCGACTGTGTATTTGATCACGACGCTGGGTACCCTTCGACGTTGATGACGTTGCCCTGATTGTCCATGGTGACCGTGCTCTGGGCGTGCCAGGTGATGTGGATGTCGTACGGGTCGGCCTTGCCTAGCGTGATGATCTCCGCCCAACGGCTTTTCACCTGGTCGGTCGGGTAAATCGGGTTGGGGTCGATCTTGTCGTTCCAGGTGTAGCCGCTGTTCAGGGTGACCTTGTAGGTTCCATCAGGCTGCGGCTGGACCACAGTGTCGCCCGCGAAGCGGAAATCGCCGACGGTGCTGTCGGTGCCATGAAGATACTGGTAGCCGACGATCCCCTCGCCGTTTTCGATATTGGCGTGGAAGGTTTGATCGAACTTCCCACTGGCGCCTCCGCCTGCCAGGTACTGGCTCAGCGCGTCTTGTGCTGCGACCTGTGTCGGTTCCAACAGTTCCTTGCGCAGCGGCAGATTATCCTGCATGTACTTCGTCCACTTGGGGTCATCGGTGATCGTCCATTCGCCCTGACCTCTGAGGTAGTGCTCGAGGATTGCTCGCCCTGCCCAGTCGGTGCTGAAATGGTCGCCACCTCGGTCACCACCTTCAGGGCGACGAAACACCTCGTCGCTACGCAGGCGGCGCCCGCGTCGCCCGTCGGCGTCACTGCCGTGGTTGTCAACGAGCTGTATACCGCTGTGCTGGCCGCCGCTGGTGCTGAAACTCGCGGTGCGTAGGCCGGCGGTAGCAGCCGTGAGTTTCCCTGCAAGCTCTCGGTCGACGGCGACCAGGTTGGCGGCATGCGCACGGATGTCGTTGGCGTACTCGCGTCCCTGATCGCGGCGGGCGACGTACTGCTCGAACGATGTGTACTTCGTGGGGTCGGTGACTGACAGGTCCTCACCGACGACGTACCCGGCGTCCCGTGCAACGACGACCGCGTTCATAACGCGCTGTTGTGCAAAGCGCAGATCCTCGGCACCATGACGCGCGATCGTCGCCACGCTGCGGGGCGCCTCGGCCGCACCGACCACCACCACCCGATCGGCATCGGCTCGGTAGGACGCCTGATCCTGCGCCGAGCCGTGCCAATCTGCTTCATCAACAATCCTTTTCGCCTCGCTGAAGGCGCTGACCCACAGTCGGGCTTCTGCCTCTGACGAATCGGCAAGCTCACTCAGATGGGTGGTCGTCATCGACTCGATCTGAGACAAGGTGGGCAGCGGAACAGCTGCGACGGCTGGCATTTACACCACCTGCGCGTCCAGATTGCTTGCCGCAGCACCATCGGTACTCGCGTAAGCAGCACCGGCTTTGGTGAGGTCTTCCGCGGTATCCCGTAGACGTGCAGCCATCGTTTTTCTGAAGATCTCCGAGTCGGCACGCACCGTGGTCACCGCATCTGCGGTCGCCAGCCAAGATGCGCCCCGCTCGGGGATGGAATTCGCGGTGGCGAACTTGGTGGCCAGCTCCGCACAGCCGGCGGCGGCACCGGCAAGGGAGGTTTCGTCCACCCGCAAAGGCGCATCCATCCCGTGAGCCTAAATCACGAAAAGCAGGTCCTCCCAATATCGGCATCGCACCCGAGCCGATCACACCGTCGTGCACCACGCCGTTGCAGATAAGACTGTTCCGCACGTGGAAAAGCGACACAGCCATAATCATCCGTAACTGTCTTCCACACCGCATCTGCGGTTACTGATGATGTCAGCCGTGTCCGGCCTGCAGCAGGTCGGCGATCGTCGACAGCTTGACCCGCGGGCGGCCGTGCGGTTCGCCGCTGGAGCGTTCGTGGGCGTCGATCAGCTGCCAGTGCTCGTCGGTGACCAGGGCGGGCTGCCGGGACAGCAGCCAGTTCCGCAACTCGTCGTCGTAGTCCGGCCCCACCTCGCGCAGCTCGGCCGCCGCCAGGTCGGCGGCCAGGGTGTCGACGGTGGCCGCCGAATCGCTCTTGTTGGAGCCGATCACCCCGGACGGGCCGCGCTTGATCCAGCCGACGACGTACTGGTTGGTGGTGCCGTCGATGCGGCCGTCGGTGTGCGGGATCGTGCAGCTCTTCTCGTCGAACGGCAGGCCCGGTGTCGGCACGCCGCGATAGCCGACCGCGCGCACCACCAGATCCACTGGCAGCACCTCCCGCTCGCCGGTGTCGCGGGCGCTGACCCGGCCGTTCTCGTCGGTGACCAGTTCGTTGCGGCCCAGCACGATATCCTCGACCCGGCCGTTGCCGCGGATCTCGATGGGGGAGGTGGCGAACCGGAACACGATCCGGCGGTGGCCCGGATGCTGTTCGGCGCCGATGTAGCTGCGCAGCACCTTGATGTTCGACTTGGGGTGCTTGCCGGCCGCGTCGATCTCCTCGTCGGTGAATCCGGCGACGTCGCCTTCCTCGACGACCACGTCGACGTCGTTGAGTGACTTCATCTCCCCGAGCTCGCGCAGCTCCGGGCTGGTGAAGGTGGCCTGCAGCGGGCCGCGACGGCCGAGCACGATCACCTCCTCGACACCGCGCGGGTCGAGCAGCTCCAGCGCGTGATCGGCGATGTCGGTGCTGCGCAGTTCGTCGGGGTCGCTGACCAGGATGCGGGCCACGTCCAGTGCCACGTTGCCGTTGCCGATCACCACCGCGCGCTTGCCGGTCAGGTCCAGCTTCATGTCCTTGAAGTGCGGGTGGCAGTTGTACCAGCCGACGAAGTCCACCGCGGCGACGCTGCCGGGCAGTTCCTCGCCGGGGATGCCCAGGTGGCGGTCGGCCTGCGCGCCGACCGCGTAGATCACCGCGTCGTAGCGCTGAGCGAGTTCGTCGGCCTGCACGTGCTCACCGACGGCGATGTTGCCGAAGAACCGGAACCGCGGGTCGGCGGCGGTCTTCTCGAACTGCGCGCTGATCGACTTGATCTTCGGGTGATCCGGGGCCACTCCGGACCGCACCAGACCCCACGGCGTGGGCAGCATCTCCAGCATGTCGACATGCACGTCGACGTCGGGGTTGCCGGCGGAGAGTTTCAGCAACGATGCCGCCGCAAAATAGCCCGACGGGCCGGAGCCCACGATCGCTACGTGATAGGGACGCATGCTCAGGCACAGCCTCACTGTTCGGGCCCGCCTCTGCCACCGCGGGCTATCAGGGTTACCCAGCCGATGCTAGACACAGAAAAGCCTGAGTGGAATCGGTCGGTCGCATCCGATTTCGTGGCGACGGTAACGTTGACATGCGTGGAACCTGACCGCCTAGCCGATATCGCCGCCCTCGACACCACCTTGACCACGGTGGAGCGCGTCCTCGACGTCGAAGGACTGCGCAGCCGTATCGGCAAACTCGAAACCGAGGCATCCGACCCGAACCTCTGGGACGACCAGGCCAACGCCCAGAAGGTGACCAGCGAGCTGTCGCACGCCCAGGGTGAACTCCGGCGGGTCGAGGCGCTGCGCGGTCGCCTCGACGACCTGCCGGTGCTCTACGAGATGGCCGCCGAGGAGGACGGGCAGGCGGCCGCCGACGCGGTGGCCGAAGCCGACGCCGAACTGGCCGCACTGCACGCCGACATCGAGGCGATGGAGGTGCGCACGCTGCTCTCCGGCGAGTACGACGAGCGCGAGGCACTGGTGACGATCCGCTCCGGGGCCGGCGGGGTGGACGCCGCCGACTGGGCGGAGATGCTGATGCGGATGTATATCCGCTGGGCCGAGCAGCACAAGTACCCCGTCGAGGTGTTCGACACGTCCTACGCCGAAGAGGCCGGGATCAAAAGCGCGACGTTCGCGGTGCACGCCCCGTTCGCCTACGGCACCCTCTCGGTGGAGCAGGGCACGCACCGGCTGGTGCGGATCAGCCCGTTCGACAACCAGGGCCGCCGTCAGACGTCGTTCGCCGAGGTCGAGGTGCTGCCGGTGGTGGAGACCACCGACCACATCGACATCCCCGAAGGCGACGTCCGGGTCGACGTCTACCGTTCCAGCGGCCCGGGCGGGCAGTCGGTGAACACCACTGACTCAGCGGTGCGGCTCACCCACATCCCGACCGGGATCGTCGTCACCTGCCAGAACGAGAAGTCGCAGCTGCAGAACAAGGTGTCGGCGATGCGGGTGCTGCAGGCCAAGCTGATGGAGCGCAAGCGCATGGAGGAGCGCGCCGAGATGGACGCGCTCAAGGGCGACGGCGGCAGCTCCTGGGGCAACCAGATGCGCTCCTACGTGCTGCACCCCTACCAGATGGTCAAGGACCTGCGCACCGAGTACGAGGTCGGCAACCCGGCGGCGGTGCTCGACGGTGACATCGACGGATTCCTGGAGGCCGGGATCCGGTGGCGCAACTCCCCGGACGAGAACTGACGCGGTGAACCCGCTCGCGTCGGGGATCCCGATCCGGCAGCGCTGGCACGATCTGTGGGCCAGCGAGGTCGGTGGCTGGATCATCGACAAGGGGCTGCGGATCGTCCTGCTGCTGATCGGGGCGGTGCTGGCGTCGCGGTTCATCACCTGGGCGGCCCGGCGGGTCACCCGCCGGCTGGAACTCGGTTTCGCGGCCAGCGACGCGCTGGTGCGCTCGGAGGCCTCCAAGCACCGCCAGGCCGTCGCGTCGGTGATCTCCTGGGTCTCGGTGGTGCTGCTGTGCGTGGTGGTCGCCGTGCAGATCACCGGCATCCTCGACGTTCCGATCGGCTCCCTGGTCGGCCCGGCCGCCGTGCTCGGTGGCGCACTCGGTTTCGGCGCGCAGAAGGTGGTGCAGGACCTGCTCAGCGGGTTCTTCATCATCACCGAGAAGCAGTACGGCTTCGGTGACCTGGTGCAGCTGAGCATGTCCGGGGCGCTGACCGAGGCACTCGGCACCGTCGAGGAGGTGACGCTGCGGGTGACCAAACTGCGCACCGCCAACGGTGAGGTCTTCACGGTCCCGAACGGCAACATCGTCCGCTCGCTGAACCTGTCCAAGGATTGGGCACGCGCCGTCGTCGACATCCCGGTGCCCACCACCGCCGACCTGAATCGGGTCAACGAGGTGCTGCACCAGGTGTGCGAGAGAGCCATGGAGACCGACACCCCGTTGCGGGATCTACTGCTCGATGAGCCGTCGATCATGGGAGTGGAGAGTCTGGAGGTCGGTGTGGTCAACCTGCGGATGGTGGCGCGCACCCTGCCGGGCAAGCAGTTCGAGGTGGGTCGGCGGTTGCGCATCCAGGTGGTGCGGGCGCTGGCCTCGGCCGGTGTCGTCACCGCCGGTGAGATGAAGTCGGTGGAGACCCCGTGAACGCGGAGAAGCCCCAGAAGCCCGAGAAGCCCGAGAAGTCCGGAGTGAAGAAGGCCGCCGGCCGGGCCGGTCAGCTGTTCGGCGGCCGGATCCGGGTCTCCACGGCGGTGCTGATCATCGCGTTCGTGGCGGTGTGGTGGGTGCGCGACACCTACCGGGTGCAGCCCCCGCAACCGGTGGCGCCGCAGGTGGTACCACCGGGCTTCATCCCCGATCCCGACTACACCTGGGTGCCACGCACCCGGTTGCAGAAACCACCGGTGACCATCACCGAGACCGTCACCCCCACCCCGACGACCACCGAACCGCCGCCCCCGGCCGAGACCAGCCCGGCCCCGCCGTGGCCGTTCTGCCTGCCGAACTGCCCGCCACCGCCACCGCCGGGGGAGCCCCAAGCACCCCCGCCGCCGGGTGCCCCGGAAGCACCCCCGCCGTCGCCGGGCGCGCCACCGCCGGGCGCAGCGCCGCCCGGGCCGCCGCCGACCGCACAGCCGCCGGTACCGCCGCCGGCCGGCGTACCGCACCCGCCCGGGTCCGCACCTCGGCATCCGGCAGGGCCGTGACACCCGGCCTGACCGGCCCGGGGCTGCCGCACGGCTAAACTGCGTGCCGTGATGATCACGCTCGACCATGTCTCCAAGCAGTACAAATCGTCGGCGCGCCCGGCGCTCGACGACATCAACGTCAAGATCGACAAGGGCGAGTTCGTGTTCCTGATCGGCCCGTCCGGCTCGGGCAAGTCGACGTTCATGCGACTGCTGCTGGCCGAGGAGACGCCGACCAAGGGCGACATCCAGGTGTCGAAGTTCCACGTCAACAAGCTGCCCGGACGGCACATCCCCGGCCTGCGCCAGGTGCTCGGCTGCGTGTTCCAGGACTTCCGCCTGCTGCAGCAGAAGACCGTGGCGGAGAACGTCGCGTTCGCGCTGGAGGTCATCGGCCGCAAGCCGGAGATGATCAACCGGGTCGTGCCGGAGGTGCTGGAGATGGTCGGGCTGTCCGGCAAGGCCAACCGGCTGCCCGGGGAACTGTCCGGTGGGGAGCAGCAGCGGGTGGCGATCGCCCGCGCGTTCGTCAACCGGCCGCTGGTGCTGCTGGCCGACGAGCCCACCGGCAACCTGGACCCCGAGACCAGCGCCGACATCATGGATCTGCTGGAGCGGATCAACCGCACCGGAACAACCGTGCTGATGGCGACGCACGACCACCACATCGTCGACTCGATGCGGCAGCGGGTGGTCGAGTTGTCGTTGGGCAAGCTGGTGCGCGACGAGCAGCGCGGCGTCTACGGAATGGATCGTTAAGTGCGCTTTGGATTTTTGTTCAACGAGGTCCTGACCGGGCTGCGTCGCAACGTCACGATGACGGTCGCGATGATCCTGACCACCGCGATCTCGATCGGCCTGTTCGGTGGCGGCCTGCTGGTGGTGCGGTTGGCCGACCAGTCGCGGCAGATCTATCTGGACCGGGTCGAGTCACAGGTGTTCCTGACCCCCGACGTGGCAGCCGACGACCCCAACTGCTCCGCGGCGGCGTGCAAGGGGCTGCGCGAGAAGATCGAGGCGCGCAGCGACGTGAAGTCGGTGCGCTACCTCAACACCGACGATGCCTACGCCGACGCGATCCGCAAATTCCCCGAGTTCAAGGACGTGGCGGGCAAGGAGTCGTTCCCGCCGTCGTTCATCGTCAAACTGGAGAACCCGGAGCAGAGCAAGGATTTCGACGCTGCGATGCAGAGTCAGCCCGGCGTGCTCAACGTGCTCAACCAGAAGAAGCTGATCGACCGACTGTTCGCCGTGCTCGACGGGCTGTCCAATGCGGCGTTCGCGCTCGCGCTGGTTCAGGCGGTCGGCGCGATCCTGCTGATCGCCAACATGGTTCAGGTCGCCGCGTACACCCGCCGCACCGAGGTCTCGATCATGCGACTGGTGGGCGCCAGTCGCTGGTACACCCAGTTGCCGTTCCTGGTGGAGGCGGTGCTGGCCGCGTCGGTCGGTGTGATCATCGCGATCCTCGGCCTGATCACGGTACGGGCGCTGTTCCTGGACAACGCGCTCAGCCAGTTCTATCAGGCGCACCTGATCGCCCGGATCGACTACCTGGACATCCTCTACTACACGGCCCCGTGGATGCTGCTGGTCGGCGTGGTGATGGCCGGGGTGACCGCGTACGTGACGCTGCGCCTGTACGTCCGGCGGTAGAGATGGCCAAGAAGGGGAAAGGCCGCAAGGCGCCGGGCCAGCAGGATGGTCGACAGCTCATCGCGTCGAATCGCAAAGCGCGGCACAACTATTCGATCCTCGAGGTGTTCGAGGCCGGGGTGGTGCTGGTCGGCACCGAGGTGAAAAGCCTGCGGGCCGGCCAGGCTTCGCTGGTCGATGCGTTCGCCAGCGTCGACGACGGCGAGGTGTGGCTGCGCAACCTGCACATCCCGGAGTACCACCACGGCACCTGGACCAACCACGAGCCCCGGCGCACCCGCAAACTGCTGCTGCACCGGCGCCAGATCGACACCCTGATCGGCAAGATCCGCGACGGCAACCTCACCCTGGTGCCGCTGTCGCTGTACTTCACCGAGGGGAAGGTGAAAGTGGAACTGGCGCTGGCCCGCGGCAAGCAGGCTCACGACAAGCGCCAGGACCTGGCCCGCCGGGATGCGCAGCGCGAGGTGACGCGCGCACTGGGCCGGCGTGCGAAGGGGATGAGCTGATCGAAGCTGTTCTGGCGCTGCTCGCGGCAGCCGGCTTCGGGGCGAGTGATTTCGCCGGCGGGATCGCCGCACGCCGGATCCCGGCGCTGCGCGTGGTGCTGCTGTCCTACCCGATGACGATGCTGCTGCTGGGCGGGCTGGCGTTCGGCGTCGGCGGAACAGTGTCGGCGGGGGCGATCGGCTGGGGGCTGGCATGCGGGGTGGCGCTGGGCCTGGGCGGCTGGTGGTTCTACGCCGCGCTCGGCTCCGGACCGATCTCGGTGGTGTCCCCGCTGTCGGCGGTGCTGACCGCGGGGGTGCCGGTGCTGGTCGGCTTGCTGGAGGGGGAGCGGCCCAGCCGGATCGCGGCGGCCGGCATCGTGCTGGCGCTGGTGGCGGTGGTGCTGGTGAGCCGGCAGGCGACCGACGCCGACGTCAAACCGCACCGCTTCAGCCCGAAGGTGGCATGGATGACCGTCGGTGCGGGTGTGGCGTTCGGGCTGAACTTCGTCTTCATCGACCGGGCGCCGGTGGATTCCGGGCTGTGGCCGCTGGCGTTCGCGCGGATCGCCGCCGTCGTACTGGTTTTCGTGTTCGCGACCGGCGCCGGTGAACTGCGGTTGCCGACGGGCGTGCCGATGCGGCTGGCGCTGCTGGCGGCGCTGCTCGACACCGGCGCCAACGTCGCGATGCTGCTGGCGATGCGGGGGTCGGAGCTGTCACTGGTCAGTGTGCTGATCTCGCTGTTCCCGGCGGTGACGGTGCTGCTGGCGATCGCGGTGCTGCGGGAGCGGGTGCACCGGGCGCAGGTGGTCGGCATGCTGTTCGCGGCGGTGTCGGTCGCGATGATCACCGCCGGATAGTGGGGAAGCGCAGGAGATTCATACGTTTGGGTGACGGATCGAATCGCGTTCGATTGTTAACGTCGGACGTGGCCGCCGTTACGGCCTGGTCGACGGCACGAAGGAGCAGACAAACCGGAGGGGTGGTATGCCCGGTCTCGTCGGCGCAGATGTAGACCAACTGCGCGCGTTGAGCCGACGCTTCACAGTGGCTGCGGATCGACTGCGCGGTGTCGTCACCGAGATTTCCGGTCGGCTCAACGCCGTGGGTTGGGCCGGGCCCGATTCCGAGCGGTTCCGGGCCCAGTGGCAGCACGAATCCGTCGGCCGACTCCGGTCGGTGGCTGATGCGCTGCAGGAAGCAGCAATGGTGTTGCAACGCAACGCCGATGAGCAGGATCAGGCCAGTTCGGCAACCGGCGGCTGGGGATGGCCGGGCGATCTCGGAGCGCAACCGTGGTTCCTGCGACCCGGCGGTGGGCTGCCCGACCCGGGGATGACGCCGGTGTCACCGCACAACGGTGCCGGGCCGCGATGGAGCTTTCCCAATCCGTTCGCCGAATACCGGGGTTTCGTCGAGAAGACTCCGATCTGGCCGATCAGCGTCGGCACCGCGATCGCCATGACTCCGCTCGGTGCGGCGATGGACCGTGCTGACGTCACCGCGCTGGCGTTCGACGACCGGCTCGGACCCGGCGACAAGCTGGCCGAAAGCGCGCATCTGGCAGTCGATCTGGGCGGCGGCGGCCTGCGTCAGGCCGGATTCGACACCCGCAACCCCGCGCTGTATCTCGGCGGCGTCGCGGTCTCCCAGTGGGGCGATGTCGTCAGCGAGGCCGCCAAAGCCGATTTCAGCCGGCCCACCGTCGCGAACAACGTCGATTTCATCACCGCCCACCCGGGCGAGGCGTTCGCCGCGGCGCGGGATGCGGTGCTGGGCTACCTTCCCACGCTGATCTCGAATTTCACCGTCAACCCGTTTGGAAAGTGATCTGCTGATGGCTCAGGGAATTCTGCTGACCGACGACGAGATCGTCGCGCTCGCCGCGCTGTCGGGCCACCCCTGGCCGACCGGACTGGCCACCGTACCCGCGGCGGCCGGAGAACTGAGCAGGGCCGGACAGCGGGGGATCCGGTCCCTGGTCATCCGTGGAATCGTCACCGCCGACGCCGAATCCGGGTACACCGTGCACCCCGGGGTGGCGGCGGTCATCGAAACGTTCGTGCGGGCACCGCGGCGGATCGGTGCCTACATCGCGCCGGTCGACGCGGTCGAGGTGATGGCGGGCGCTGCGATCATCGCTGTGCCGGTCGCCGGGATCTGGTGGATCGACTCGGCGACCGCGCAGGGCGTCCACGGTTTCCGGCAGGCCGACACGGACGAGGTCCTTGCGGCGATCATCGACCTCGCCGACCAGACGCGGAACGGGACGCTGCTGGCGGAAGTCGACAACCCGTCGGCGTATGCGTGCGTGATCGTCTACGGGGACGGCCCGGAGCAGCGGACGGTGGTGCCGGCCGGCTCACCGGATGGCTGGGACCGCGGTCCGTTGCAGCAGGCGTTCGCTGTGGCGACGGTGTGACGGGCCGGGTCACAACTCGCTGAGGCTGAGGATGCCGTCCTCGACGGCACGAGCGAGCAGGGCGGCCTTGGTCGGAGCGGGCCGGCCGACGGCGGCGTACTTGGCGCGGGCGCGCTGCAGGTGGGTGCGCACCGTCGTCGGTGCGATGTAGAGCCGACCGCCGACCAGTTCCTTGCTCTCGGTCTGAAACCAGGTGATCAGCACCTCCTTCTCACGCTCCGAGAGGTTGGTGCGGCCCGTGGTGCGGTCGTTGGCCAGCGCCTTGGCCATCTGCGGGCCCAGATACGGCTCGGTGGAATGCGCGGCATGGATGGCGTCGATCAGGTGACGCCGGCCCTCGGTCTTCACCAGGTAGGTCACCGCGCCCATGTCCAAACAGGTCAGGATCACCTCGTCGGTCGAGAGCGGGGAGTAGACGATCACCCGTTGGCCCGCCTGGCACAGGGCGCGCAGCGTGTCGAAGGCCGGTCGGTCACGGTCGATGAAGACGTCGAAGATCACCACGTCCACTTCGTTCGGGACGTCGGGGTACCGGGCCAGCATCTCCCTCGGGCTGTGAAAAGAACCCAGCACGCTGATCGGCGGATCGGCCTGCGCGCACCACGCACCGATTCCCGCGTGCACGACATCGTGTTCGTCGATCACGGCGATGCCGATCGCAGATGGCACTGTGCCGCGGGAGTCGGCTTCGCTCCCGTCCGTCGCAATCTCCCCGGTCAATCCGCTGTGATCCTTCTGATTCCGCGTCTACCCGTCGAGACGGACCCCTAGTGGACACTTCGGTGAACGTTACTCCATCAATACGTTCGTTGTCGCAGATTAGTCCGCAATCGTTCCTTGTGACAAGTATTGAGACTCACAGTCTAAAATGGCTGCATGGTCAGCCATGGGGACGCCATCCGCCGGGAGCAGGCGTGGGTGGCCGGGGGCGGCGGGAAACGCCCTCGGTTGCGTGAGTCCGAACTGCGGGAACGGATCCTCAGCACCGCGGAGGCGATGCTGATCGAGAGCGGCGGGCTGAGCGTGAGCATGGCCCACCTGAACATGGAGGAGCTCATTCGGATCGCCGACGTGCCGCGCAGCTCCGTCTACCGTGCCTGGGGCAGCCGGGAGGCGTTCTACGTCGATCTGATGGAGCGCATGGTCGCACCGCCGCCGGAGGGCGGCTACGCGGAGGAGGTGATCCGCACCGCCCGCCGAGTGCTCGATGAGCACAGTGCTCGGCTGGACACCCCGGAGCGACGCCGGGCCGTGCTGCGCGAGATGGTGCGCCGCACGGTCACGCAGAGCTTTCACGGCGCCGCGCGTTCGCTGGCGTGGCGTTCGTTCACCGCGTTGGCGGTCGCCGTTCCCACCCTCGACGGTGACGATCGAGAGCGCATTCTGTTCGCACTGGGCAGATCCCACGCCCGGATCGTCGAACGGGTGTCGGAGATCTACAGCGAAGCGCTGCCGATGCTCGGCATGCGGATGCGGGCCGGGTTCGACGTCAAGACGCTGATCGCGACCGGGTCGTCGGCGATGGACGGCCTCCTGCGACTCGGTCTGATCGATCCCGCCACCGTTGCCACTGAGGTGGTCAGACCGGGCGTGGATGGTGAGCCGGTCGTGTGGGAGTTGCCGGCGGTGGCGTTCCTGGCCGTGCTGGAGGCAATGGTCGAGCCCGACCCGGAGTTCCCGAGGTAGTCCGAACGACCGATACCGGCGGCCGCGCCCCGATGTGACGATCGATTCGGTATCGGGCTTCGACGACTGTGCGTCGACCACCGAGCGTCGTCGGTGGCGCGGCAGAGAGGTGAACTCCATGGATGTCTCGCTTGGAGTCGTGCTTTCCCCGGTGGAGGCACGGATCGTGCTGCTTGACTCCGCACCTCCGCACCCGGTGATCGACCAGTCCTGCGTCGACCCCGCAGACGATGACGCGGTGGTGTCGACGCTGGTGTCGACCGACCGGATGCTCGCGGACACCGGTCATCGCCTGGTCTCCACCCGAGTGTGCGGCACGGACATGCGCCGGGTCGCGGAAGTGGTCGACGCGCTGCGTGACGCGGACCTGATCAACGTAACCGCCGTGTCGGCGCCCGAAGCGACGACCGCGGCAGCCCCGGTCGCGGCCGGTGAGACCGCAGCCATCCTGTCGGTTGACGGCGATACCGCGGCGCTGTCCATCGCCGATGGCGCCACCGATACGAAATCGCTGATCGCGGTAGCCACGATCGACGGGGACAACCGGGCTGCCGCATACCGGGAGTTGCTCGAGCGGCTCGCCGAGGAACCGGGCGGCGCCACCAGCGTCGTCGTGCTCGACCCGGCGGCTGCGAACCTGCACTCGGAATTGACGGCCGTGTCGCCGGTGCCACTGCGCTATCCCGAGCAGTCGGAGTTCGCCCTCGCCCACGGCGCCGCGATGACCGCCGCGATGGCTGCGGTGGCGGCACCGCCGAACGACTCGGAGGTGGTGGGCTCGCGGCTGGCCTACTCCGAGGTCGGTGAGGACGACGCATCCTGGCCGCCGCCTGATCGGCTGCCACTGCAAACCGCGCTCGAACCGCTGAGTGCGGTCGATCCTGACGAGGTCGACGACGCCACCACCTCGGCGGCCCCGGTGCCGGCACGGCCTCGGGTGCTGCTGGTGGGCAGCACCATCGCGGGCATCGTGGTGGTCGGGTTCGCAGCCCTCGCGGTCAGTGTCGCGGTGGGTATCCGGCCCACGGTCAGCCAGCAGGCGTTGCGACTGCAGGAACCCGCTGTTGCCGGAAACACGTTCCCGAATGCACCGGGGCAGGGCAAGACTCCGGATGGCAAGAACTGGACCGTGGTGGAGCAGCTGCCGGAGAAGGGCACGGAGGTGGCCGCCCGGACGTTCCAGCCCCGATCGCTCGGGGAATCCGCGAGCAGCGCCGGACCCCTGATCGACCTGTACCGGGACGGAACCGTCGGGGTCCGCGACCAGAGTCTCCCGGTGCCGCCGGTCGCGCCCGTGCCCGATGCGTCAGGTGCGTCGGTTGATCCGATCACGCAGCTGGTCGCCGCACGCCTGATCCCGGATTTCTCCCGGTTCACCCCCAACGACGTCCTCAACTTCGTCAGCAACCTGGCCGCACCGATGGTTGCCGGGGCCACCAGTGCGCTGGTCAACTCATCGATTCAAGCCGCCGGCAGTGGGCTCGCATCGGGTGCCGCGGGCAGTGGCCAGAGCCTGACCGACATGGGCATGCTGGTCGCCGTGCCGGCCCAACAGGGTGCGCTGTTCAGCGCCCCGGTCAGTGCGTCGAGTCCCGCCGCGGCGACCGATCCGACGAAGGCGATCCCGTCCGGACTCTTCGCCCACGACGTGACCGACCAGGAGAAGGCGGCGATACTTCCGCAGGGCACCACCGCGATCAGTGAATTGCCGGCCGCCGAGGGGAAGTCCGGTGCGGCAGTTCTGGGGACCGGGATCACCGATCTGAGCGTGCTCGGGCCGACTGTCGTCGGCACCGGTCCGTTGCCGGCGGTTGAGACGGCGCCGCAGGCACCGGCAGCGGTGCCGTCGAAGGTTCCGGCCGACGGTGACCTCATTCAGAGCCCGCCCAGCGGAACGATCGACGACGGGCTGCCGCAACAGCTTCCGAGCACCGCTGAGGTGCCGGGGAGCGTACCCGGGTTGCCCGAGGCGCCCAAGAGTGTGCCGACGGTTGAGGCGCCCAAGAGTGTGCCGCCGGTAGAGGCGCCCAAGAGTGTGCCGCCGGTAGAGGCGCCCAAGAGTGTGCCGCCGGTAGAGGCGCCCAAGAGTGTGCCGCCGGTAGAGGCGCCCAAGAGTGTGCCGTCGGTGGAGGCGCCCCAGAGTGTGCCGCCGGTTGAGGCGCCCAAGCGTGTGCCGACGGTTGAGGCGCCCAAGAGCGCGTCGGCACCCGAGGTCAAGGTCCCGACCGCGGTCGAAGCTCCACCCGCACCCAAAGTCGTCATCCCGGACATTCCGGCCGCGCCACCTGTACCCGCAGCACCCGCAACACCGGTCGTTCCAGTAGCGCCGGTAGCACCTGCACCGAAACCGGTGCTGCCGTCACTGCCCGCACCGAGCCTTCCGGACCCACCGTCCAGCGGTGGTTCGTCATCCGGTGGTTCGTCGCCCGGTGGGTTGTTCGGCGGAGGGGGACTGTTCGGCGGCGGTGGTTCGTCCAGCGGGGGCACCTCCGGGGGCGACTCATCCAGTGGCGGTGGGACCACCGGTGGCGGACTCTTCGGCGGTGGCGGATTGTTCGGCGGCGGTAATGGCTCCTAGCATCGGTGAACAGGCCGTGCGGTCGGACCCGAGCGCAGCGCGGTCGGGGGCGATTCGCGATGTGGTGGCAGCCGCGCTGTTGGTTTCCGCGATGTTGTTGCCGTGGAACGTACATGTCGGGTTCGGCGTGGACGAGACGCCCGGGTGGGTGGTCGCGCTGTTGAGCAGTGCGACCGTGTCTGCGCTTGTCGCACTGTTCGTGGGCCTCGACAACGGGCCCACCGACGCCGATCACACGCGATCAGTGACCCCGCGGCTCCTGCTGGTGATGCCCTATCTCGTGCTGGTCGCTGCCTTCGTCCTCGTCAGCATCGTCGACGCGATCCGGTTCGGCGGCAACGGCGTCGTCCCTCCCGGTATCGGTCCGGCTGTGTGGACCGGGCTTGCCGGAGCGCTGTTGGCGGCCCGGTATCCGATCGCCGGTGACGATCACCGTTGCGACCGGATCTGCAAGGCGATCGGTTGGGGTTCAATGACGTTGGGAGCGTTTGCCACGTTGGCCACCCTGTACCTGCGGACTCGCTACGTGATCCCCGGCATCGGGGGCGCCCAGACGCTGCCGAACCTGACAACCGCCGTCGTGGCGGTGCTCTACAGTGCTGTCGCGCTGGTGCCGATCGTCGTGGTGGGACGCTGGATCATCTCCGGAGACCGCGGAGCTCGCCTTGCCGTGGTGGCGTTGGGTGCGTCCGTGATCGTGGCGGGTGCTGCGGTCTGGCTCTTGCCGGTCGGACGTCAACTGGATGCGTTCCACGGTATCGCGCAGCGGACCGGCACCGCCTTCGTCGGCTACGAGGGCTACCTGGCCTGGGTGGCGGTGGCTGCGATCGTCGGTGCCGGAATACCGGGGGCCGGTCGAGAATCAGAACGCTTGTGGCACCGTGCTATCCAGGCTTGCCTGGCGCTCATTGCCGCCTGGTGCGGGTGTCAAGCGCTGCTGCGTGTCACCGACGTGGGACTGGCCGCGGTCCTCGATCTTCCGACACTGCCGTACTTCAGCACGGTCCTCATGGCGTTCGATCTGCTGACCGCCGTGGTCGCTGGCTGGCTGTGGATCAACAGTCGCGCACGTGCCATGTCAGCGGTGGGGGTCATGCTGCTGCTCGGCAGCGTGTTCGTACTGTCGGTGTGTCGGCTGATCCTGGGTGTCGTGTTGGTTCCCACGGTTGAACCCCTCAACGGTGATGGATCGAACGACGTTTTCGGCAACCATCTTTCACAACAGATCACCAGCACGTTCGACGTCGTCGTCACCGTTCTCGGTCTGGTGCTGCTGATTGCTGCAGTGCGCGTGGGGTGGGCAGGATCTGCCGTTCCGGTGCTGTCCGCAACCCCCTCGATTCCCGCTGAATCCCGGGAGCGGAAGGGGTCTGGGGCTTCGCCGCCGACACCGACTTCTTCGGCAGGGGTGTCAGCCGTTGCGGTCCCACCCGGCCAGTCGGCTCTCGATCCGGGCGGCGGAACCGGATCGCACGACCGCATCGCCGAAGTGCTGGCGCAGTCGACTCAACGTTATGCGGCCGGGACCACCTACCGTGGGCCTGAGCGGGCGCCGACCGAACGGGCGTAGTGCCGGTGCCTGACTGGGGATGGTCTGTCGAACTCAATGATGCGAACCCCGACCCGCGTGTCGCGTGTGTCGTGCTGGCGGACGTATCCGGCTCAATGGCCGGCGAACCCATTGCGGCGCTGGAACGTGGATTCGCGGCGTTCACCGAGTACCTGCACAACGAGGCTCTGGCCAGCAAGCGCGTCGAGGTCGCAGTCGTGACTTTCGGGACGGCCGCGACAGTGCTGGTGCCGATGCAGGAAGCCCGGTCGCTGCAACCGGTGCAGTTCACCGCCGCCGGCACCACCAATCTGGCTGCCGGCATCAACCTGGCGTTGGACATCATCGATGACCGCAAACACGCCTACAAGGTGGCCGGACTGCAGTATTACCGACCCTGGATCCTGGTTCTCACCGACGGCAAGCCAAACCTGGACGGATTCGATGCAGCGGTTGCCCGGCTTAATGCGGTCGAGACAGCCAGGGGCGTCACCGTTTTCGCAGTCGGTGCCGGACCGCGCGTCAACTATCAGCAGTTGGGCCGGCTCTCGCTGCAGCGCAGTCCGGCGCCGCTCGACGGGCTGAAGTATCAGGAACTGTTCGAGTGGTTGTCCGCCTCGTTGAGCAATGTCTCGAATTCCTCCGAGTTCGGTCACAGCGACGGGGACCTCGGCGGAGAGGGGATTCCGTTGCCGTCGGTCAGCGGGTGGACGAGCGCGTGAACGGAGCCGCCGGCGGCCGGAGGTGGACGGCGTGCGGGGCGTCGGTAACCGGCTCAGAGCATCGGCGTCGCGGTCTGGGCTGCGACGATGCCTACAGCTACGGCATTCTCGGGGACTTCGCGGTGGCCACCGTGGCCGACGGAGCCGGGTCGGTGACCGGCACGTCGGCGTGGGGTGCGTACGTGGCATGCCGTGGTGTGCTCAAAGACGCGATGAACCCGGCATTCATCGACTCCTACTCGTCGGGTTCGTCCACCGACGCCGAGATTCTCGTGCGCGTACTGTTCGATGGCGCGTTGCACCGAGTGCGTCGGCAGGCCGAGGCGATGGGTCTGGATGTGGCGCTGCTGTCGACCACGCTGAGTGTGGCGGTAACCGACACGAGGCTGGCGACGTTCGCCCAGATCGGTGACGGGATCATTGCCACCGAGCGGGACGGGGTGATCGAAACCCTGCTGGCTGAACACAAACAGGAGTACGCGAACACCACGTCGTTTCTCCAATCCGAAGGCGCACTGGAGGGTTCGCTGCGCACCGCTGGGCATGAAGACGTCACCGCCATTGCGCTGAGCACCGACGGCATGAGCTACAAGATCACCGACGTGACCACAGGCGCCGCCTACCAGCCGTTCTTCCGGGGGTCATGGCAGCATCTGCGCGACGGTGCGCAATCTGACCAGTTGCAGGCGATGCTCGACGGCATCCGGGACGATCAGACCGGTGACGACAAGACCCTGGTACTCGTCGCACGCTGTGCCGATGCCGAGTGGGCGGGCACCGAAGCCCTGCGATGGGCGCATTCCGGTTCGCCGGGAAGCCCGCCCGGTTCCGCCCCCAGCGTCACCGTCGGCAGGCCTGACGATGCGACGGTGACCGATTCGGGGGCGGGCCGGAGTCGGAGTCGGAGTCGATGGGGCAGGTGGCTGCGATGAGCGATGCGGACCCGCGCCTGGACGGGGTCCGGTTGGACACCGGCGAACCGGTCAACCTGATGCCGCTGCTGGCCAAGGCGGGGGAGGGCACCGTCTACGGGGTGGTCGGCCATCCGGAGTGGGTGGCCAAGGTCTTTCACCCCGACCTCAACGGGTTGGCGTCGAAACTCGACAAAGTTGCCGCCATGGTGCAGTCCTGCCCGTCAGGGAGCGTGCAGCCCAACGGATTTGTGGTACTCACCTGGCCGGAGCGGCTTCTGCAGGGGCGATCCGGGCCAGTGGGGTATGTGATGCCGCGTATCGAAACCGCCACCGCCGTCGAGATTCACACCATGAGCAACCCGGCGAATCGGGCCGACCCACTGCCCTCGACGCCGCAGTGGATCCGAAATGCGACGTGGCAGCACCTGGTCAACATCGCGGCGAATCTGTGTCTGGCGGTCGAGGTGGTGCATCGAGTCGATGCGGTCATCGGTGACTTTCAAGAACGCAACATCCTGGTTTCCGATACCACCGAGGTGACGCTGGTCGACTGCGATTCCATGCAGTTCATCGATGCCGGCGGTCATCGCTATCTGTGCGGAGTGGGCCGCCCCGAATTCACGGCACCGGAACTGGCCGGGCTGAACCTGCGAGAACAGGCGCGAGAGAAGTCGTCGGATCTGTTCGCGCTGGCGGTGCACATCCATCAGCTTTTGATGGCCGGAAACCACCCGTTCCTGCGCGGGACATGGACCGGACGTGGCGAACAACCGGATGCGTTGAGTCTGGCCCGGGCCGGGCATTGGGCCGGCGGCCCGAATTCGCAGTTGCGGACACACCCGTTAGCGCCGTCGCTCGGCTTCCTGCCGGCAGAAATCCAGCGGTTGTTCGTCCGGGCCTTCACCGACGGTGCCCGGAATCCGGCGGGCCGACCGAGTGCCGGCGAGTGGCGTGCGGCATTGTCGCGCATCCACGTGACCAGATGCGAGAGCGGTCAGCATCAGATCCCCATCGGGGCCGGCTGTCCCTGGTGCGCAATCGCCGGCGAACGGCGTGCCCGCAAACGCCGGCAGCGCGGTGTCCCGGCGAATTCGGCGGCGCCCGCAACCGCTCGATCGAAGACGTTGTCGAACACCCTTGCCGCCAACACGAAACTGATCGTGATCGGTATCTGGTCGGCCGTCGCGGTGGTAGTCGTGCTGACGGTGTTCATCGTGTGGGCGATTCTGAGCGGCGCGTCGAGTTTCGGGCTGTGAGCCGGGGCGCTTGAGGCTGTCATACCAACATACGAATAAGCGGTCGAGTCCTGATCTTCGGATCGATTCATGCGTAATCTCCGTGGCGACAGCATGATTCAGACGTAAGGGCGGTCGCATGAATAAAATCGCGAAGGTGATCGGGGTGGTCGGCTGCGCAGCAGCGGTCCTGGCCGGATGCTCGTCCAACAAAGGCGGTGACACGACGTGTGCCGACTTCAACAAGATGGACGGCCAGGGGCAGACGGACGTCATCAAGCAGATGCTCAAGGACGAGAAGGGCAAAGAGGTGTCGAATCTCGAAGTCGGCGCGACGAAGATGTCCGCCAGGGCGTTCTGCAAGACCATGGGGAAGGACTCCTCCAAGGTCAAGGACATCAACACCGGTTAATGCCGGACCTACCCGCACCGTCCGGCGTCCTCCGTTCGTACGATTTCGGCTCCCGGCCGTTGTCCGGTATCCGCTGACTGCGCGACACTCGGATGCGATCAGTCCGGCCGGACATCCGCATTCAGATCTCGAGAACCGGTGCCGGGCAACAGACGATGGGATACCCAGTGGCCGATGATGTACCGGCGGTGAGCCCGGACCCGCACGATGAATTTCGGCGGCAGTCCGCTGAGCATTTCAATCGGCGTCCCGATACGGCGTCGAATCCGCCACCCGCGATATTCCGTGGGAGCCCGCCGGTCCCACCGCCATCGCCGGGGTCTCCGGGGGTCTTTCAGAATCACCAACCGCAGATATATCGCGGCGACCCGACCGGCCGGCAGGCGCCGGTCGAACCCCACGCGCAGATGCCGGGGACAGCGAGACGTGCAGGCCGAGACCTACGGCCGGAGCACGCCCTGTGGGCGCTCACGGTCGTTTCCGGATTGGCAGCACTGGCTTCGGGTTTGGGCTGGATTCTTGTCGTCGGCGTCTGCGCCTACTACGCCTGGATCGCGCGCACCCGCCCGATTCTGTGGCCGCCGGACGTCGAAGAGGTGCTGGTGCAGTACCGGTTGGCGCAGCCGACCGATCAGCCGGGCGGGGCGTCGAGCACGACTGGGACGCCGGCGCAACCGGTCGCCTACATCCCGTTCCGGCCGCTGACGTTCGGCGAGATGTTCGGGGCCGCGCGCAACATCGTGACCCGTAATGCGACGACCCTGATCGGTATTCCGCTGCTGATCCTCGGAACGTTCACGGTCGCACTGGCGGTCGTGGCGATCGTGATGATGCAGATCATGACAGGGCGGTGTCAAGCGGTGGAAGCAACGGAGTCGGTCA
>NZ_JAHCLR010000056.1 GCF_018455725.1 Mycolicibacter acidiphilus | reverse complement strand
AGCAATACCAGTCTCAACGTCGCGCAGAGGCGGGCACAGCTGATACCCCTGCTCGGCGGTCGGCCCCTAGAGCCCCAGCCCGGAGAACGCCGCGGTGATCTCCGACATCGTGTTGGTCAGCAGCTGCAGCTCGAACCCGGCCCCCAGCGTGAACACCGCCGTGTTGGCCGCCGCCGGCAGCCCGAACGCGTCGAGGAAGTCACCGTTGGTCAGGTTCGTGGTGAGCAGGCTGAGGTCGTAGGTCGGCAGCGTGGTGAGCAGCGCGTTGAGGATGTCCGAGGTGCCCAGCAGCGCACCGGAGATCGACGACGTCGCACTGGTGAACGCGGCGACGATGTCGCTGAACGACGGCAGCGCGGTCGCCGCGATGTGCGAGGCGGCGTCCGAGGCGGTGGGGACGAATGCCGCGAGCATGGCCGCCGGGTTCGCCAGGTCGGCCTGGAACGCCGTCCAGCCCTGCTCCGCCCCCGACATCAGGTGGTTGAAGACGTCGGTCATGCTGACGTCCGGGAACAGCCCGAACGGGGTGGCCACGTCGGCCGGCGCGGTCGAGTAGCCTTCGCTCCCGTCGCCGTAGCCCAGGTTGATCAGGTACGTCAGATCCGGCCCGAGCAGGTCCTGCAGCGGCTTCGGCAGCATCGCGACCAGCGGCGCCGTCTCGTGGATCATGTAGTAGTCGGTGGTGCAGGCCGCGCACGGGTCCGTCGTCGAGTGCTCCGAACCCGGCAGCAGCGTCGCGCCGGCGATCTGCTCGGGGGTGGGACCGCTGCCGTTGACGCCGCCGTTGAGGTAGGTGCCGTGCAGCGTCCGGATACCGAGGAACGCGTTGAGGTCGGCGAGGAAGTTCAGTGGGTAGCGCGGGAAGTCGGTGAACCCGTCGTACTCCATCGAGTAGATCGCGGTCTGGAAGGCGTCGGACGGGGTGGAGTTGTCGAAGCCGAAGCCGAGGCTCGGCAGGTTCAGCGGCAGCGCGTGGGTGTCACCGGACGTCGTTTCGAAACCCGAGAAGCGTTCCAGGATGCCGCCGTTGGGGGCGCTCGGGTCGCCGATCAGCACGAACTGCACCGGGGCGTTGCCCAGCCCTTCCTGCTGCAGTTTCGCCATCTCCTCGCTGGCGATCGTCGCGCTCTGCGAGTAGCCGAAGACGGTGACGCTGTTGTGGTCCGCGAGTTGAGCCTTGATGTGGTCGTCCAGGATCGTCAGACCCTGGCCCACCGACGTACTCTGCGCCGGGAAGCCGGTGGCGTCATTGGGGTAGTTGAACCGCAGCACGTTGATGCCGTCCAGCGGGTACAGCCCCTCCGGGGTGAACACACCGTTGGCCAGCACTCCCGGGTAGGTGACGTCGGGGGCGTTCTGCTGGATGTAGAGGTCGTTGGCGGCGCCGACGTAGGCGGTGCCGGGGATCGGGGTGCCGCTGCCGCCGATGACCAGGCCGACGTTCTCGCCGGCGGCCAGGCGCACCGCCACGGCGGCGACGCTGGGCGGGGGCAGCACCGCCGGGGTGGCCAGGCCGGCGCCGAGCAGAGCGGCCGCGCCGGCGATGTAGGGACGAAATAGATATTCCATGAGGAACCCCCTAAGTGAACGCCAAGAATCGACGCTACGCTCGCTGGGGATACGAGCGCAAGAGCCTGTTCAGCCGATCAGTGCCTTGCGCAGGCCGGCCAGGTCGTCATCGGTGACGCCGGCGGCGTTCAGGTACCCGTCCAGTGAACCGTAGTTCTGCTCGATCGACCGGTGGGCGGCGTCGAGGTAGTCGGCACGCACCCCGAGCACCTCGTCGGAGAGCCGCGCCTCGGTGAACGTCAGCACCTCGGGGGTGACCTCGACCTCGGCGCGCTGCCGGATCATGTCCAGGATCTGCTCGCGCAGCAGTGGGACGGCGGTGTTGCTGCGCAGGTAGTCGGCGACCACGGCGTCGCGGTCCACCCCGGCGGCCGCCAGCACCACCGCCACCACGAAACCGGTGCGGTCCTTGCCGGCGAAGCAGTGCGTCAGCACCGGCCGGCCGGCGGCCAGCAGCGACACCACTCGCTGCACCGCCCGGCGGGAGCCGCCCAGGGTGGGGAAGCGCTGGTACTCCTCGATCATGTAGCGCACGGCGACGTCACCGGCCGACTCCGCGTCGAGCTTCTCGGTCATCATCTTGCGGAACGCGTCCTCGTGCGGCGAGGTGCTCTCCGGGGCGGCCTGATCGGCGGCCAGATCGGGGAACGGCAGCAGGTGCACGTCCACGCCGGTCGGCACCCGGCCGGGACCGCGGCGGGTCACCTCCCGCGGGGAGCGCAGGTCGGCCACGTCGGTGATCCCGAACCGCAGCAACTCATCGCGACCGACTTCGTCGAGCCGGCTCAGCTCGCTGGACCGGTACAGCCGCCCCGGCCGCAGTGCGCCGGTGGTCTGCGCGACATCCCGGAAATTCCACGCCCCGTGCAGTTCCTGCGCCTCGGTGCCCATGCGAGCCACGATAGGGCACCGCTACGGCGGCCCCTCGGGCGCAGGCGGGGCATGGGAAAGCCCCCGAACACCGGGGGATGTCGGGGGCTTCGTGTGCGGGGGGTCAGATCGGCGGGTAGTTCGGCGGCGGGTAGCCGCCACCGTCGACGACGCCGCGGAACCCCCAGGTCATGTACTTCATGAAGAATTCCATCTCGTCGGACGCGTCGTAGTCCGGACTCGGGTCATACGAAGGACCCATCGTCGCTCACCCCTTTTCGCGCGGCGGTTTCTCGGCACCGCCGACCTCGTTATGCCTTGAGTTTAGTCGGCACGTCAACGTTGCGGCACCCAACTGCCTAGACTCCATCCAACCAGTTGATTGATACGCCGGTGGTGCCGGCTGACGATTGCGAGTGGACATGCCCAACGACAACGGTTCAGTTCAGGCACCCTCCCGACGGGAGGAACTGCTGACCGTCGCCACCAAGTTGTTCGCCGCCCGCGGGTACCACGGCACCCGGATGGACGACGTCGCCGAAGTGGTGGGCCTGAACAAGGCGACCGTGTACCACTACTACCCGAGCAAGTCGATGATCCTCTACGACATCTACCAGCAGGCCGCGGAGCGAACCCTCGAGGCGGTGCACGACGACCCGTCCTGGACCGCCCGGGAGGCGCTGTACCAGTACACGGTGCGACTGCTCGACCAGATCGCGGCCAACCCGGAGGGGGCGGCGGTGTACTTCCAGGAGCAGCCCTACATCACCGAGTGGTTCACCGAGGAGCAGGTCGCCGACGTCCGGGAGAAGGAGATCCAGGTCTACGAGCACGTGCACGGCCTGATCGACCGGGGGATCGCCAGCGGCGAGTTCTACGAGTGCGACTCGCACGTGCTGGCCCTGGGCTACATCGGCATGACACTGGGCGCCTACCGGTGGCTGCGCGCCAGCGGCCGGCGCAGCGCCAAGGAGATCGCCGCGGAGTTCTCCACCGCCCTGCTGCGCGGGCTGATCCGCGACGAGGCGACCCGGGTCGAATCCCCGCTGGGCGCCTGACGGGTCAGGGGCACCGGCGGTGAGCCTCGCGCAGCGGCTGGCGGACGTGGTGGGCGCACCCCACGTCAGCACCGATCCCGACGTCCTCGCGGCGCGCAGCGTCGACCACACCGGGCGCTACCGCGGCCGCGCCGCCGCCCTGGTCCGGCCCGGCTCGCCCGACGAAGTCGCCGCGGTGCTGCGGGTCTGCCAGGAGATCGGGGCGCCGGTGACGATCCAGGGCGGGCGCACCTCGCTGGTGGCCGGCACCGTCCCCCAGCACGACGACGTGCTGCTCGCCACCGAGCGCCTCGACACCATCGGCGCGGTGGACACCGTCGAGCGGCGGGTCAGCGCCGGTGCCGGTGTCACGCTGGCGGCGGTGCAGCGGGCGGCGGCCGCGAGCGGGCTGCTGTTCGGTGTGGACCTCTCCGCCCGCGACACCGCCACCGTCGGCGGCATGGCGTCCACCGACGCCGGCGGGCTGCACACCGTGCGCTACGGCAACATGGGCGCGCAGGTGCTCGGCCTGGACGTCGCCCTGCCCAACGGCGAACTGCTGCACCGGCATTCGCCGGTACGGGCGGACAACACCGGTTACGACCTGCCGGCGCTGTTCGTCGGCGCCGAGGGCACCCTGGGGGTGATCACGGCCCTGGACCTGCGGCTGCACCCGATCCCGAGCCACCGGGTGGCGGCGGTCTGCGGGTTCACCGGGCCGGCCGCCGTCATCGACGCGGCCCGGTTCCTGCGCGACGCCGACGGGATCGCCGCCCTGGAACTGATCGACGCGCGGGCGACCGCCCTGACCGCCGAGCACCTCGGCGTCGCCGCACCGGTGGCCGGCGACTGGCTGCTGCTGGTGGAGTTGGCCGGCGACCACGACCAGACCGAGCGGCTGGCCGGCCTGCTGCAGGGGCTGTCGACCGCCGGCGATCCGGCGGTCGGCGCCGACGCCGCGACCCGCCAGCGGCTGTGGCGGGTGCGCGAGGCGCTCGCCGACGTGCTCGGGGTATTCGGTCCGCCGCTGAAGTTCGACGTGTCGCTGCCGCTGAGCGCGGTGGCCGGTTTCGCCGCCGATGCGACCGCACTGGTGCAGCGTGTCGCCCCGGCTGCGCTGCCGGTGCTGTTCGGCCACGTCGGGGAGGGCAACCTGCACCTGAACGTGCTGCGCTGCCCACCGGAATCCGAAGCGGCGCTGTATGAGCCGATGATGGACCTGATCGCCGGCTGCGGCGGCAACGTCAGCTCCGAGCACGGCATCGGCAGCCGTAAACGCGCCTACCTGACGATGTCCCGCGGGCCGGCGGACATCGCCGCGATGCGCGCGGTCAAGGCGGCCTTCGACCCGGCCGGCTACCTCAACCCCGCGGTGCTGTTCCCCTGATTTTCTCCCGCGGCCGTGCACAGTTCACCGGTAAACCCGCAGGTGGAGGTGGTGAACTCGGCACGGTCGCGGCTAATGGAAGGCGGTGATCAGCTGCCGCACCGCCACACCGTCGGCGAGATGGTCCATCGCCTCGTTGATCTGATCCAGTCTGATCGTCGCCGAGACCAGCTTCTCCACCGGGAGCCGGCCGGCCCGCCACAGTTCGACGAACCGCGGGATGTCCCGGGCCGGCACCGCCGAGCCGAGGTAGCTGCCGATCAGCGACCGGCCCTGCGCGACGAGATCCAACGGCGACAGGCTGATCCGGGCGTCCGGCGCCGGCAGGCCGACGGTGATCGTGCGCCCGCCGGGGGCGGTCAGGGCGATGGCGTCCTGCAGGGCCGCGGGATGCCCGGCCGCCTCGATCACCACCGCCGCCCGCACCCCGGCGTCCAGCGCCTGCTGCGGGGTGTACGCCCGGTGCGCACCGAGTCCCGTTGCCGCGGACAGTTTCTCCGGCAGCCGGTCGATCGCGATGACCTCCACGCCGTCGTGTGCCAGTGCGGTCAGCACCGCCGCCATCCCGACCCCGCCCAGGCCGACGACGATCACCGCCTGGCCCGGTACCGGCCGGCCCGCGTTGAGCACCGCCCCGCCGCCGGTCAGCACCGCGCAGCCGAGCAGCGCCGCGACCGTCGGCGGCACATCGTCGTCGACCGGAACCGCGCTGTCCTGGCTGACCACCGCGTGGCTGGCGAACCCGGAGACCCCGAGGTGATGGAACACGCCGGAGCCGTTGCGGCGCAACCGGATTCCGCCGCCCAGCAGGGTGCCGGCGGCGTTGGCCGCACTGCCCGGCTCGCACGGCGCCAGCCCGTCGGTGGCGCAGGCCGCGCAGTGCCCGCACCGGGGCAGGAACGTCAGCACCACCCGCTGCCCCGGCGTGATCACGTCGACGCCCGGGCCGACGGCCTCCACGATGCCGGCCGCCTCGTGGCCCAGCAGCATCGGCACCGGGCGCACCCGGTTGCCGTTCACCACCGACAGGTCGGAGTGGCAGACCCCGGCGGCCTGCACCCGCACCAGCAGTTCGCCGTCGCCCGGCGGCGCCAGCTCCAGATCACTGATCGTCAGTGGACGGGACTGCGCGTACGGCCGGGCCGCACCGATCCGCTCCAGCACGGCACCGCGAATAGCGATCATGCTGGAATACAACCATGACGGTTCCGCCCGCGCCGGAAGGTCTGACCGGCAACCACTTTCCGGTGCACTGGCCGGTGCTCACCCGTTGGGCCGACAATGACATGTTCGGCCACCTCAACAACGCGGTGTACTACCAGCTGTTCGACACCGCGATCAACGGCTGGATCCAGGCCGGCACCGGCGTCGATCCGGTCACCATGCCGGAGCTGGGGGTGGTCGCCGAATCGGGTTGCCGCTACCTGGCCGAAGTCGGCTTCCCGGAGCGGCTTTCGGTGGGGCTGGCGGTCACCCGGCTGGGCAACAGCAGCGTCACCTACCGGCTCGGTGTGTTCCGCACCGACGACGACGGCCGACCGCCGACGGGGGAACCGGCCGCGGTCGGGCACTGGGTGCACGTCTACGTCGACCGGGACAGCCGGCGGCCGACCCCGATCCCGGCGGTGATCCGGGCGCTGCTGGCGACCGCGTGCGTCTGAGCGGGTGGCTATGCTCTGCGGATGCCGCTCGTCAGCAAGACCATCGAAATCGCCGCCGACGCCGCCACGGTCATGGCCATCGTCGCCGACTTCGAGGCCTATCCGCAGTGGAACGACGAGGTCAAGGGGCTCTGGATCCTGCACCGCTACGACGACGGCCGGCCCAGCCAGCTGCGCCTGGACGCGTCCTACTCGGGTTTCGACGGCACCTTCATCCAGGCGGTCTACTACCCCAGCCCCACCCAGATCCAGACCGTCCTGCAGCAGGGCGACCTGTTCACCAAGCAGGAGCAGCTGTTCAGCGTGGTCGAGATGGGGCCGATCAGCCTGCTCACCGTCGACCTCGACGTCGAAACCGAGATGGCGGTGCCGAAGATGATGGTCAAGAAGGCCGTCAACGACACCCTGGAGTACCTGGCCGACAACCTCAAACGTCGCGCCGAGCAACTGGCCGCCGGATAACCCAAGCGAAGCGGGAGACCCGAGTTGAGTGACACCCTGACCGATCCCGCCGCGCAGCCCTACCGCGCCCGCCGGCAGAACTGGGTCAACCAGCTGGACCGGCACGCACTGATGCAACCGGACGCCCCGGCGCTGCGCTTCCTCGGTGAGACCACCACCTGGGCGCGGTTGCGGGAGCGGGTCGGCGCGCTGGCCGACGCCCTGCACCGGCGCGGCGTCGGCGCCGGTGACCGGGTGATGGTGCTGATGCTCAACCGCACCGAGTTCGTCGAGGCGGTGCTCGCCGCGAACATGCTCGGCGGGATCGCCGTGCCGGTGAACTTCCGGCTGACCCCGCCGGAGATCGCGTTCCTGGTCGGCGACTGCGCGGCCCGGGTACTGATCACCGAACCCGCGCTGACGCCGGTGGCCGTCGCGGTGCGCGGCCAGGCCGAATTGCTCGACACGATCGTGGTAGCCGGCGGTTCAGCGAGGCTCGACGGAGGAGAGGCGAAGCTGGGACCGCCGCATCAACCCGGCGAGAGTGCCGATGAGGGCCTGCTGGCCTACGAGGACCTGATCGCCGAGACCGGTGAGCCGCACCCGCCGGTGGACATCGACAACGATGCGCCGGCGCTGATCATGTACACCTCGGGGACCACCGGCCTGCCGAAGGGCGCGGTGCTCACCCACACCAACCTGACCGGTCAGACCATGACCATGCTCTACACGGCCGGCACCGGCACGTCCGACGTGGCGTTCATCGGGGTGCCGCTGTTCCACATCGCGGGCACCGCCAACCTGCTGCCCGGCATGTACCTGGGCATCCCGACCGTCATCAACCCGCTCGGTGCGTTCGACGCCGCGCAGCTGCTCGATCAATTGGCGGCCGAACGGGTCACCGGCATCTTCCTGGTGCCCGCGCAGTGGCAGGCGATCTGCACCGAGCAGCAGGCGAACCCCCGCGACATCGTGCTGCGGAGCATGTCCTGGGGTGCCGCGCCGGCCTCGGACACCCTGCTGCGGCAGATGTCGGAGACGTTCGGCGGCACCAAGATCCTGGCGGCGTTCGGCCAGACCGAGATGTCGCCGGTGACGTGCATGCTGCTGGGCGAGGACGCCATCCGCAAGCTCGGATCCGTCGGCCAGGTGATCCCCACCGTCAGCGCCCGCGTGGTCGACGAGAACATGAACGACGTCCCGGTCGGCGAGGTGGGCGAGATCGTGTACCGCGCACCGACATTGATGAGCGGCTACTGGAACAACCCGAAGGCGACCGCGGAGGCGTTCGCCGGCGGCTGGTTCCACTCCGGTGATCTGGTGCGGATGGACGCCGACGGCTACGTGTGGGTGGTGGACCGCAAGAAGGACATGATCATCTCCGGCGGGGAGAACATCTACTGCGCCGAGGTGGAGAACGTGCTCGCCGGCCACCCCGACATCGCGGAGGTGGCGGTGATCGGCCGGGCACATGAGAAATGGGGTGAGGTGCCGATCGCGATCGCCGCGCTGAGCCGGCCGGGGCTGGATCTGGCGGACCTGGAGACCTACCTGACCGAACGGCTGGCCCGGTACAAGCACCCCAAGGGGCTGGAGATCGTCGATTCGCTGCCCCGAAATCCAGCGGGCAAAGTCCTCAAAACTCAGTTACGGAGTCAGTTCAGTGACCGTTGAACAGCTGAAATATCCTGTGCGTCAAGCGAATCGAGCAGTCGTGAGCGAACTTGACATAACGCGATCACCGTTGTGTTACCGGTCGGTATAACTATCGTGCGGATCGGATGCGTTCCCGATCACTCATCGGGTATGGTCCGTGTGTCGTCACAGGGACTTGCTGGCGGGGGACCCGGAAAACCGGCGCCAATGAGCGGATGGGCAAGAGGAGGCAACGTGGCACACACACTGCTGTCACGTCGCTCTGTGTTCTCTCACCTGGCGGTCTCAGCGTGACCGCGCCCGCCCAGCCGCGGCTGGCGGACTTCGTCCGCGATCGGCTGACGCCGCCGCTGATCATGGTCGGCGGCTTCTTCAAGATGTGTGTGCTGACCGCGCGGGCGATGTTCACCCCGCCGTTCCAGTGGCGGGAGCTGATCCTGCAGGGCTGGTTCCTGATCAGCGTCGCGATCATGCCGACCATCGCCGTCTCGATCCCGCTGACCGTGCTGCTGGTCTTCACGCTGAACATCCTGCTCAGCCAGTTCGGCGCCGCCGACATCTCCGGCGCCGGCGCGGCGATCGCCGCCGTCACCCAGCTGGGGCCGCTGACCACCGTGCTGGTGGTGGCCGGCGCCGGTTCGACCGCGATCTGCGCGGACCTCGGCGCCCGCACCATCCGCGAGGAGATCGACGCGATGGAGGTGCTCGGGATCGACCCGATCCACCGCCTGGTGGTGCCCCGGGTGATCGCCGCGACGATCATCGCGCTGCTGCTCAACGCCCTGGTCATCGTGATCGGCCTGGTCGGCGGCTTCCTGTTCGGCGTGTACCTGCAAAACGTCTCCGGTGGCGCCTACCTGTCCACGCTGACCCTGATCACCGGGCTACCGGAAGTCATCATCTCCACGGTGAAAGCCGGGGTGTTCGGCCTGATCGCCGGCCTGGTCGGCTGTTACCGCGGCCTGACCGTGCGCGGCGGCTCCAAGGGCCTGGGCACGGCCGTCAACGAGACCGTCGTGCTCTGCGTGATCGCGCTGTTCGCGGTGAACGTCATCCTGACCACGATCGGCGTGAAATTCGGGACGGGGACCTGAGATGGCGACGACACGCGCAGTGGTGCGCTCCCGCTTCCCGCGACTGAGCCAGAACTTCCGGCACTACGCCGGTGCGGCCGGCCGGTCCCTGGACCGATCCGGGCAGATGGGGTGGTTCTCGTTCACCGCCATCAAGCAGATCCCATGGGCGCTGAAGAACTACCGCACCGAGGCGCTGCGGCTGATCGCCGAGGTCGGGATGGGCACCGGCGCGATGGCCGTGATCGGCGGCACCGTGGCGATCATCGGCTTCGTGATGCTGGCCGGCGGCTCACTGATCGCCATCCAGGGCTTCACCTCGCTGGGCAACATCGGCGTCGAGACCTACACCGGCTTCGCCGCTGCGCTGGCCAACGTCCGCGTCGTCGGGCCGGTGACCTCCGGCATCGCGCTGGCTGCCACCGTCGGCGCCGGCGCCACCGCCGAACTCGGCGCGATGCGGATCAGCGAGGAGATCGACGCCCTGGAGGTCATGGGCATCAACTCGATCTCGTTCCTGGTCTCCACCCGCATCGTGGCCGGGTTCGTGGTGATCGTCCCGCTGTACGCGATGGCGCTGATCATGGCGTTCTTCTCCCCGCAGCTGGTCACCACGCTGTTCTACGGCCAGTCGTCGGGCACCTACGACCACTACTTCCGAACGTTCCTGCGCCCCGACGACGTGTTCTGGTCGTTCGTGGAGACCATCCTGATTTCGATCGTCGTGATGGTCACGCACTGCTACTACGGCTTCAACGCCAGCGGCGGTCCGGTCGGCGTGGGCTCCGCGGTGGGCCAGTCGATGCGGTTCTCCCTCGTGACGGTGCCGGTCGTCGTGTTGTTCTCCGCGTTGGCGCTGTACGGCGTCAACCCCAACTTCAACCTGACGATGTGACGGCGATGGCTACCGGGCAAGAGAACAAGGCGCACACCCCGCCGTATCGGCTGGCGGGGGTCCTGACGATCCTGGCCTTCCTGATCGTCACCGGGCTGGTGTACGGCCAGTTCCGCGGGGCGTTCATCCCGAAGACGCAGCTGACGATGCTGGCCGGCCGGGCCGGGCTGGTGATGGACCCCGGCGGCCCGGTGCTGTTCAACGGCGTGCAGGTCGGCCGGGTCTCCGCCATCGACTCGATCACCCGGGACGACCAACCGGCGGCCAAGTTCACCCTGGACGTCGACCCGAAGTACATCAAGCTGATCCCGGCCAACGTCGACGCCCGCATCGAGGCGAGCACGCTGTTCGGCAACAAGGCCGTCTCGCTGAGCGCGCCGAAGAACCCGTCGACGGCGCGGGTCAGCCCGAAGACGCCGATCGACGCGATCTCGGTGACGGTGGAGAACAACACCCTGTTCCAGACGATCACGAACCTCTCCGAGTCCGTCGACCCGGTGAAGCTGAACCTGACGCTGCACGCGGCCGCGCAGGCACTGGACGGCCTCGGCCAGCAGTTCGGCGAGTCGCTGGTCAAGGGCAACGAGATCCTGGACCACGCCAACGCCCGGATGCCGCAGTTCCGCCACGAGGTGCAGCAGTGGGCGAACCTGAGCGAGATCTACGCCAACGGCGCACCGGACCTGGTCGGCTTCCTGGACCACGCGTCGGTCACCGTCGCCACCATCACCGAGCAGCAGAAGCAGCTCAACGCGATCCTGCTGGCGGCGACCGGGATCGGCAACCTGGGCGCCGACGTCACCAACCGGGCCGGACCGTACATCGACCGCCAGTTCCACGACCTGATCCCGGTCACCGGGCTGATGGACACCTACAGCCCGGAGCTGTTCTGCTCGATCCGCAACCTCGCCGAGGCCGCCAAGGAGTACCCCCGGGTGTTCGGCGGTGACGGCTACTCGCTGCGGACCAACAGCCAGATCGTCTCGCCGGCCAACCCGTACCTGTACCCGGAGAACCTGCCGCGCTACAACGCGCACGGCGGGCCGGGCGGCGCACCCGGCTGCTGGCAGCCGATCACCCGCGACTTCTGGCCGGCGCCCTACCTGGTCGCCGACACCGGTGTCAGCCAGGCTCCCTACAACCACTTCGAAATCGGATCCCCCTGGGCGATCGAATACGTCTGGGGCCGCCAAGTCGGGGACTTCACGATCAACCCATGAGCATCAAAGGAACCGCCCTCAAACTCGCCGCCATCGGTCTGGTGCTGGCGCTCTTCACCGTCGGCCTCGTCGTGGTCTTCGGCCAGGTCCGCTTCGACCGGACGTTCCGCTACACCGCGGAGTTCACCAACGGCAGCGGACTGCGTCAGGGACAGTTCGTCCGGGCCTCCGGCGTGGAGGTCGGCAAGGTCAAGGACATCCGACTGATCGACGGCGGTCGCCGGGTAGCCGTCGACTTCGACGTCGACCGCTCGCTGCCGCTGTACCAGTCGACGACCGCGCAGATCCGCTACGCGGACCTGATCGGCAACCGTTACCTGGAGCTCAAGCGCGGCGAAGGCGAAGGCGCCGACCAGGTGCTGCCCCAGGGCGGGTTCATCCCGGCGGCGCGCACCCAGCCGGCGCTCGACCTCGACGCGCTGATCGGCGGGTTCAAGCCGGTGTTCAAAGCACTGGACCCGGACAAGGTCAACACCATCGCCACGTCGATCGTCAAGGTGTTCCAGGGCCAGGGCGGCACCATCAACGACATCCTCGTCCAGACCACCCAGCTCACCTCCAGCCTCGCGGAGCGCGACCAGGCGATCGGCGAGGTCGTCAAGAACCTCAACGCCGTCCTCGACGTCACCGTCAAGCACCGCCAGGAGTTCGACGCCACCATCGACAACTTCGAGAAGCTGGTGAGCGGCCTCAACGCCCACAAGACCGTGCTGGCCAACGGCACCGCCGACTTCGGCGACGCCGCCGGCAACCTGGCGACGCTGCTGGCCGACAACCGGGAGCTGTTCCACAAGACCTTCCCGGTGGCCGGACCGGAACCGCCGGACCGTGCCGAGGAACTCGACCAACTGCTGCAGCAGGTGCCGGCGGCGGTGAAGCTGGTCGGGCGGACCGCGATCTACGGCGACTTCTTCAACTTCTACATCTGCGATGCGACGCTGAAGCTGCAGGGTCTGCAGCCGGGCGGGCCGGTCCGGCAGGTTCGGATCTGGTCGCAGCCGACCGGAAGGTGCACGCCGCAATGAGGACGCTGGAGCCGCCGAACCGGGCGCGGATCGGCATGATGGGCATCATCACGGTGGCGCTGATCACCGTGGTGGGCCAGACCTTCACCGCGGTGCCGATGCTGTTCGCCCACCCGACCTACTACGGGCAGTTCCCCGACACCGGGGGCCTGAGCGTCGGCGACAAGGTCCGGATCACCGGCGTCGAGGTCGACAAGGTGGAGAGCCTGAAGATCGAGGGCGACCACGTGCTGGTGGGCTTCGGCACCGGCGCCCAGCCGATCGGCACCGAATCCCGGCTGGCGGTGCGCACCGACACCATCCTGGGCCGCAAGGTGCTGGAGATCGAACCGCGCGGCGCGAAGAAACTGGCGCCGAAAGCCGTGCTGCCGCTGGGCCAGAGCACCACGCCGTACCAGATCTACGACGCGTTCTTCGATGTCTCCAAGGCCGCCGGCGGGTGGGACATCGACACCGTCAAGCAGTCCCTGAAGGTGCTGTCGGACACCGTCAGCGAGACCGCCCCGAACCTGAGCGCCGCCCTCGACGGCGTCGCGAAGTTCTCCGACACCATCGGCAAGCGGGACGAGGAGATCAACCACCTGCTGTCGCAGACCGGGCAGGTCGCGGACATCCTCGGCCGGCGCACCGGGCAGATCGACGCGCTGCTGCGCAACACCCAGACCCTGACCGCCGCGTTCAACGAGCGCAGCCGGTCGATCGACAACCTGCTGTCCAACATCACCTACTTCGGCCAGCAGGTGCAGGGGCTGGTCAAGGACAACCCCGGCCTCGACTTCCACCACGTGTGGGAGGAGACCGCCAACATCACCGGCATCCTGGTGCGGCGCAAAGAGGAGATCGCCGACATCCAGCGGACCACCGGCCGGGTGATGCTGGCGCTGAACGACGGCGTCGCCTCCGGTCCGTACTTCAAGGTGTCGAACCTGAACATCGCCCCGTTCTGGGTGGTGCAGCCATGGGTGGACGCCGCGTTCAAGAAACGCGGCATCTCGCCGGAGGAGTTCTGGCGCAACGCCGGCCTGCCGGAGTTCCGCTACCCGGACCCGAACGGCACCCGGTTCGCCAACGGCGCCCCGCCGCCCGCCCCGCAGCTACTGGAGGGCACCCCCGAGCACCCCGGACCCGCGGTGGTCCCCGGCACGCCGTGTTCGTTCGCGCCGGCCGCCGGCATCTTCCCGACGCCCGGCAACCCGCTGCCCTGTCGCGACCGCGACCAGCAGGTCGGCCCGTTCGGTCCGCACGGCGGCGAAGGCCCCTACCCGGACGGCCTGCCGGACGTGCTGACCTCGCCGCCGAACCCGGACGGCCTGCCTGCCTCGCCGGGCATCCCGGTCGCCGGCCGCCCCGGCGGCGAGACCCCGGTCGTCCCGGGCACCCCGGTGCCGATGCCGGAGGCCAACCCCGGCGCCCGCAGCGAACCGATGGGCCCGCGGCCCGGCCCGCTGCCGGCGAACCCGGGTGCGGCACCGCCGCCACCCGCACCGGCACCCGGACCGCCGGCCCCCGCGGGGCCCGGTGACCAGCTGCCCGCGCCGTTCATCACCCCGGGCCGGGCCAACAGCCAGCCCGGCGGTGGCGGTGGCGCCGTGAACGAGGGGAGGGAGTAGGACGTGAGCACGGTCTTCGACCTCAAGAACCTGCGCCTGCCCGAGATGTCGCGTAAGGCGGTGATCCTCGGTTCGCTGCTGCTGGTGGTGGCGCTCGTGGCGGGCTTCGGCGCGCTGCAGCTGTACCGCAAGCTGACCAGCACCACCGTGGTCGCCTACTTCCCCGAGACCAACGCGCTGTACGCCGGCGATGCCGTGCAGATCATGGGGATCCGGGTGGGTTCGATCGACAAGATCGAACCGGCCGGCGACAAGATGAAGGTGACGCTGCACTACGAGAACAAGTACAAGGTGCCGGCCGACGCGCACGCCGTCATCCTGAACCCGACCCTGGTCGCGTCGCGCAACATCCAGCTGGAGCCGCCGTACCGTGGCGGGCCGACGTTGCGCAACAACGACGTCATCCCCGAGGAACGCACCCAGGTCCCGGTGGAGTGGGACTCGCTGCGCGACAACGTCACCAACATCATCGGCAAGCTCGGGCCGACGCCGGAGCACCCGATGGGGCCGTTCGGTGAGACGGTGGAGGCGCTGGCCGACGGCCTGGCCGGCAAGGGCGCCCAGATCAACACCACGTTCAACGCACTGTCCGACGCGCTGAGCGCGCTCAACCGGGGCCGTGGCGACTTCTTCGCGGTGGTGCGCAACCTGGCGCTGTTCGTCAAGGCGCTCGACCACAACGACCAGCAGTTCGTGCAGCTCAACCGTGACATGGCGCAGTTCACCACCAACCTGAACAACACCGACCAGGAGTTGGCCAACGCCACCGACAATTTCGCGGCCACGGTGACGATCGTCAAGGCGTTCTTCGAGCAGAACAAAGACAACCTGATCACGGTGATGAACAACGCCGACGAGCTCACGACCAAGATGAACCAGCCGGAGGAACTCGACGGCCTGGAGCGCATCCTGCACGTCGGCCCGAACGTGCTGGCCGGCATCGGTGAGATCTACCACCCGGCGCAGGGCGCGGTGCAGGGCTTCCCGGTGCTGCCGAACTTCGCCAACCCGATGCAGTGGTTCTGCAGTGGGGTCCAGGCCGGCAGCCGGCTCGGCTACCAGGATTCCGCCGAGCTCTGCGCCGAGTACCTGGCGCCGATCGCCGACGCGATCAAGTTCAACTTTCTGCCGTTCGGGCTCAACCTGTTCACCACGGCCTACACGCTGCCCAAGCACATCGCCTACTCGGAGCCGCGGCTGCAGCCGCCACCCGGCTACAAGGACACCACCGTGCCGGGCATCTGGGTTCCGGACACCCCGCTGTCGCACAAGAACACCCAGCCGGGCTGGATCGTCGCGCCCGGTATGCAGGGGGTGCAGGTCGGTCACGACACCGAGCGGCTGCTGACCCCGGAATCCCTCGCCGAACTGATGGGCGGCCCGGACATCGCACCGGTCCAGTCGCAGTACGAGACCCCGCCGGGGCCGCCGAACGCCTACAACGAGGAGCCCGGCCCGCTGCCCTACGTCGGGCTGCCACCCGGCCAGGCGCCGCGCCCGGTGCCGCCGCCCGGCTACAACGTGATCCCGGGCCCGGTGGCGCCGATCCCGGGACCGGGCGAGTGAGCACCGACATGACCGTTCGACAGCAGCAGGGGAGGCGACCGTGGTGAGCACCGTTCGCCGGCGTGCCTGGCAGGCCGTGGTCCTGCTGATGGTTGCGCTGTCGCTGAGCTCCTGCCGGGACTGGCGCGGTATCGCCAACATCCCGCTGCCGGGCGGGCCGGGCAGCGGCTCCGGCTCCTACAAGGTGTACGTGCAGGTTCCGGACACCCTGGCGCTGAGCGGCAACAGCAAGGTGCTGGTGGCCGACGTGTTCGTCGGGGCGGTCGACAAGATCGAGTTGAAGAACTGGGTCGCGACGCTGACGCTGAAACTCAGCAAGGACGTGCACCTGCCGCGCAACGCCACCGCGAAGATCGGTCAGACCTCGCTGCTGGGTTCGCAGCACATCCAGTTGGCGGCCCCCGAGCACCCGACCGGTGAGCTGCGCAACGGCGACACGATCCCGCTGCAGAACTCGTCGTCGTACCCGACGATCGAACGCGCGCTGGCCGGCCTGTCGCTGATCCTGCAGCGCGGCGGGGTGTCCGACCTGGAGACCCTGACCAACGAGTTCGACGCGGTGCTGGGCGGCCGGGCCGACCAGATCCACGACTTCCTGGGCAAGCTCGACACGTTCGTAACCGGGCTCAACGCCCAGCGTGACGACATCAACCGGGCGATCGACTCCACCAACCGGCTGATGAGCTACCTCGGCGGGCACCCCGATTCGCTGGAGAAGGCCCTGACGAGTTTCGCGCCGTTGTTCACCTACTTCGCGCGCGACCAGAAGATCTTCATCGACGCGGTCGCCGCGCTCGGTGACATGGGCAAGGCGATCAACACCTACATCCCGCCGATGGCCCCCGACTTCCACCAGGTGCTGTCGAACATGCAGTGCCCGATGCGGGAGTTCCGCAAGGTGTCGCCGTACCTGGACGACGCGCTGAAGGTTCTGCTCAACGCGCCGTGGGTGCACGGCGGCATCTTCAAGGGCATCCGTGGCGACTACATCAACGTCTCGCTGGTGGCCGACCTCACCTGGTCGTCGATCGACAACGCGATCATGACCGGCACCGGGCTCTCCGGGGCGCTGCGCGCGCTGGAGCAGTCCTACGGCCGCAACCCCGACGAGATGATGCCGGACGTCCGCTACACCCCGAACCCGCTGTCCGCACCCGGCGGGCCCTATGTGGAAAGGGCCGACCGGAATTGCTGAAACCACAGATCAAACGGCAGCTGATGGCGTTCAGCGTCATGACGGCGATCGCCCTGCTGGTGCTCGGCGTCTACTACCTGCGGCTGCCCAGCCTGATGGGGATCGGGCAGTACACGCTGAAGGCGGACCTGCCCGCGGCCGGCGGGCTGTACAAGACCGCGAACGTCACCTATCGCGGTGTGACGATCGGCAAGGTCACCGCCGTCGAACCGACCGAGCAGGGCGCGCGGGCGACCATGAGCATCGGCGACAAGTTCCACATCCCCGCCGACGCGGTCGCCAACGTACACTCGGTGTCCGCGGTCGGTGAGCAGTACCTGGACCTGGTGTCGGCCGGTGGCAAGGCGCCGTACCTGAAGTCGGGCCACGTCATCACCGAGAGCACGATCCCGGCGGCGATCGGGCCTGCGCTGGATACCGCCTACCGCGGTCTGGCCGCCCTGCCGACCGAGAAGATCTCCGCGCTGCTCGATGAGACGGCCACCGCCGCCGGCGGTCTCGGGCCCAGCCTGAAACGCCTGGTGGACTCGACCCAGGCCATCGTCGGCGACTTCAAGGACAACCTCGACGACGTCGACGTCATCATCGACCGGTCCGGACCGATCATCGACAGCCAGGTCACCGCGGGCGATTCGATCCAGCAGTGGGCACGCAACCTCAACATGCTCAGCGACCAGGCGGCCGGCCGCGATCCGACCGTGCGCTACATCCTCAAGACGCTGCCGGACGTCGAGGACCTGACGTACTCGTTCTTCAGCGCCACCAAGGACTCGGTGCCGTCGCTGATGGCGAACGTCGCGATCATCGCCGACATGACCAAGCGCTACCAGCAGAACATCGAGCAGGTGCTGGTGTTCCTGCCGCAGGCCGGCTCGGTCATCCAGACGTTCCTGCACACCCACAAGGACCGCGGGGCGCTGAACGTCGCGCTGGGCGCCATCCCCGGTGTGCCGCTCGGGCCGCTGGCCGCGATGGGCGGCATCATCCCGGGTCTGAGCCTGAACTGGCCGCCGCCGTGCCTCACCGGCTACCTGCCGGCGTCGCAGTGGCGGGCGTTCGCCGACACCAGTCCGGCCGATGTCCCGGAGGACTACTACTGCCGGATCCCGCAGGACGAGCCGTCGAACAACGTGCGCGGCGTGCGCAACATCCCGTGCGCGGACGTGCCCGGCAAGCGGGCGGCGACTCCGAAGGACTGCCGCAGCGACAAGCCGTACATCCCGATGGGCACCAACCCGTGGTACGGCGACCCGAATCAGATCCGCACCTGCCCGGCGATGGGCGCCCGCTGTGACCAGCCGGTCGAGCCCGGGCACGTCATTCCGGGGCCGTCGATCAACAACGGGCTGAATCCGCTACCCGCCGATCAGGTGTCGCCGTCGCCGCCGCCGAAGAACGACCCGGTGTCGCGGCCGGGTTCCGGCCACGTTCAGTGCAACGGGCAGCAACCGAACCCGTGCATCTACACTCCGGGCGGGGGACCGGCGGCGGTCTACAACCCGCAGAACGGGCAGGTGACCGGTCCGGACGGTTCCGAGTACGCCCTGGAGGACTCGACCAACACAGGAGACGATGCGTGGAAGTCGCTGCTGAAAGTGGCCCCGGGACTCAAGTAGGGGACCCTTCGGACGAGCAGACCGGTAGCGCGGACGGGACCGATTCGGCTCCCGCGGAAGACGACGCCCACGACGACGTCGACGCGACCGCACCGGCCGCGGAGTCGCAGGGCGGTTCCCGGGTCAACCGGCGCTGGGCGATCGGCATCGCCGCCGGGCTGACGCTGGCGTCGGCGGCGCTGGCCGTGGGCGGTTACCTGGGGCTGCGCGATCACCGGGTGAGTCAGCACTTGAACGCCGAGAACGCCGCCGCGGTGTCGGCTGCGAAGGAGTGCGTGGCCGCCACGCAGGTGCCCGCCTCGGACGACATGGTCGCGGCCGAGCAGAAGATCCTGGAGTGCGCGACCGGGCAGTTCTACGCCCAGGCGGTGCAGAACGCCGGGTTCTTCGTCCACGCGTTCAAGATGGGCCAGGTGCACACCGAGGTCGCGGAGATCCGCGCCGCCGCCGAGCGGGACAACCCGGACGGCAGCGTCGACGTGCTGGTGGCCTTCCGGGTCAAGGTCGACAACGTCGAGGCGAAGGGCAAGGAGTACGGCTACCGGCTGCGCGCCCAGATGGTCTCGGTCAACGGTGCCTACCGGATCGCGGACCTGCAGCAGGTCTCCCGGTGACGGTGGCGTCCGGAACCGACGAATTGGGGCAGCCGGCGGCGTCGGTCCCGGGTGCGGGCATGCCGGCGGACTGGCTTACCCGGGCGACGGGGTTCGCCCTCGACGTGCTGCCGGGTGCGGCGGTGGTGTCGGCCGGGGTGCTGGTCGGCCTGGCGGTGCCGGTTCGCGGATTCTGGTGGTGGGTCTGCGTGGTGCTGGGCGCCGCCGCGATCCTGCTGACCGCTGCGAATCGGGTGCTGCTGCCGTCGCTGACCGGCTGGAGTCTGGGGCGTGCGGCCACCGGCATCGCGGTGTCGGACCGGGCCGGCGGCCTGGTGGGCGCGCCGCGGCTGCTGCTGCGGGAACTCGCCCACCTGCTGGACACCGGATCGGTCGGCGTCGGCTGGCTCTGGCCGCTCTGGGACACCCGGCGGCGCACATTCGCCGATCTGCTGACCCGCACCGAGGTGCGGCGGTCAGCGGAGCCGCGGGCCACCGCGTCGCGCGTCGCGGCACTGGTGGCGGCGACGGCCGTGCTGGTGTGCGTCGGCGTTGCAGCAATCGGGTATTTCGCGGTGACCCGGCCGGCGCAGGCGATGGACGCGACGCGGGCGCAGATCTACCGCACCGGACCGCACCTGGTCGAGCAGCTGCTCAGCTACGACCCGCAGACGCTCGCCGACGACTTCGCCCGGGCGCAGTCCGTGGCGACCGCGCACTACCGGGAACAGTTGGTGCCGCAGCAGCAGGCCGTCGAACACGGCAAACCGCTGCCGAACAACTACCGGGCGATCAACTCCGCGGTGCTCTCCGCGACGCCTCAGCACGCGGTGATGCTGCTGTTCCTGCAGGGCTCCCGCGGCGCCGGCCAGGACGAGCGGCTGATCACCGCGACCGTGCGGGTCACGTTCGTCAAGGACGCCGGCAACTGGCTGGTCGACGACCTGGCGCTTGTCCCGTCGGCCGCCCGGCCGGAGGGCGGCGACGCCGGGCGGGAGGGCGAGAAATGAGTCCCCGTCGCAGGATGTCGCCGGGGCAGCCCCCGCTGTTCACCGAAACCGCAGTGCCGGCGCCGGGCCGCTGGCGGTTCCGGCTGCTGGTCGTGCACGTCGTGCTGGCCGTGAGCGCGGCGCTCGCCATCTGCGCCCTGGCGCTGGTCAGCCATGTGTCCGTGCATCGCGCCGCGGTGAACCAGGCCAATGTGCGCGCCGACGTCGACCGGTTCATGGCGCACTTCACCTCCCCGGACCCGTTCCACGCGAACGACTACGTCGACGAGGTGCTGGCGCACGCCACCGGCGAGTTCGCGACGATGTACCGGGAGAAGGTCAACATGACCCTGGCGCACATCGTGCACGCCCAACCGGCCACCGGGTCGGTGCTGGACTCCGGGATCGAACGCTGGAACGACGACGGCAGCGCCACCCTCCTGGTGGTGACCCAGGTCCGCTCCAAGTCGCGGGACGGTAAGAAAGACGAGGACGTCCCCTACCGTTGGATCGTCACCGCCGAGCAGGAGGGGAGCGAGTGGAAGATCAGCAACCTGATCCAGGTGCTCTGACCGAACCGTCGGAGGACGCCCTCGAGGACGCCAACGAGGACGCCACCGAGGCGGCCGAAGAAGCCCTCGAGGACGACGACGAAGCCGGCGAAGCCGACGAGACCGACGGGGAAGCCGCCGAGACCGACGAGCCCGAAGACGCCGAACCCGAGCCCACGGTCGCCAAGCCGCCGTCGAAGTGGCGCAGTGGCCGCGTCCTGGTCGCCGTCGCGGCGGCGCTGTTCGTGGCCGCGTCCGGTTTCTCCGGTTCCGCCGTCCAGCCGTATCTGTCCGACCGCGCCGAGGTCGCGACCAAGCTGCAGATCACCCGGACCGCGATCGCCGCGATCACCACGCTGTGGAACTACACCCCGGAGAACATGGACACGCTGGCCGACCGCGCGTCCGGTTACCTCAGCGGCGACCTGCAGGCGCAGTACCGCAAGCTGATCGACGGCATCGCCGAGGCCAACAAGCAGGCCAAGGTCACCAACAGCACCGAGATCACCGGCGCCGCAGTCGAATCCCTGCAGGGTCGGGAGGCCACGGTGCTGGTCTACATGAACACCACCGGCACCAGCGAGGCGCAGAAGGGCCTGCCGTCGCTGAAGTACCTGACCTACCGGCTGTTCATGAAGCGCGACAACAACCGCTGGGTGGTGACCCGGATGCCGACCGTCACCTCGCTGAGCCTGACGCCGCGCATGTAGCACCATGCCCGCCGACCGCATCGCCTCACCGCTGACGGAGCGACTGACGGTCGCGGCGCTGCTGACCCTGACATTCGCGACCGGCCTGGTTGACGCGGTCAGCGTGCTGATCCTCGGGCACGTGTTCGTGGCGAACATGACCGGCAACGCGATCTTCCTGGGGTTCCTGTTCGTGCCGCGCACCGGCGTGGACCTGACCGCCGCGGTGGTGGCGTTCGGGGGCTTCCTAGGCGGCGCGGTGGTCGGCGGCCGCTTGGTGCGGGCGCTGTGGCGGAACACCCGGCGCTGGCTCACGGTGGCTCTCGGCGGTGAGACCGTGCTGCTGGCGGTGCTGGGCGCGCTGGCCGGGGCCGGGGTGCTGCGCTATCACGACGGCAGCAAGCTGATCCTGATCGTCGGGCTGGCGGTGGCGTTCGGCGTGCAGAACTCGACGGCCCGCCAGTTCGGCATCCAGGAGTTGTACACCACCGTGCTGACGTCGACGATCGTCGGGATCGGCGTGGACAGCAGGCTCGCGGGCGGCACCGGCCGACGTGAAAAGCTGCGCTACAGCGTGGTTTTCGTGATGATCGCCGGTGCGGTCGCCGGGGCCACCCTGTCCCGGTTCGCCGTGGCCCCGGTGATCGGGCTGGCCGCCGGGCTGGTCGCGGTCAGCACACTGCTGTTCCGCTACGGCTGAGGTCTGCCGCCGGGAACCTGTCGGTGCTCGGTGCGATGCTGGTGGCATGTCCTCGATCGCGGAGTCACCCGATACCCGGGTGGGGGCGTGTGCGCGGCTGGAGGTGTTGTTCGAGGAGCTGGCCGAGCTGACCGGTCAGCGCAACGCGATCGACGGGCGGATCGTGGAGATCGTCGCCGAGATCGACCACGACGGCCTGTGGGGCGCCACCGGCTGCCGATCGATCCCCGCCCTGGTGGCCTGGCGCACCGGGGTGTCACCGAACAACGCCGCCACCATCGCCAGCATCGCGCACCGGCTGCCTGAGTTTCCGCGGTGCGCGGCCGGCCTGCGCGACGGCCGGTTCTCCCTGGATCAGGTCGGGGTGATCGCCCAGCGCGCCGCTGACGGCTCCGATGAGCACTACGCCGCCATGGTGCCCTATGCCACCGTCTCCCAGCTGCGGACCGCGGTCAGCCTGGAACCGCGCCCCGACCCCGAACCGTATGCAGACCCACGGCCCTCGATCAGCAAAACCAATGACGCCCACGGCAGTTGCTGGCGGATCAAACTCGACCCGCTGGATGCCGCCAAGTTCGACGCCGCCCTGCAGTCGCACCTCGACACCCTGATCACCGAGTGGAAACACGACCACGACGACGAGCCCCCACCGCAAACACGGCCCCCGCTGCCGAGCACCATCGATGCGTTCCTGCGCCTGGTCGAGACCAGTTGGGATGCCGAGGTCAGCCGCCGTCCGCACGGGCAGCACACCACGGTGATCGCCCACCTCGACGTCGAACACCGGGCGGCAGCACTGCATCTGGGTCCGCTGCTCACCGACGCCGAACGCCACTACCTGACCTGTGATGCCACCTGCGAAGTGTGGTTTCACCGCGACGGGCAACCCATCGGTGCCGGGCGCACCACCCGCACCATCAACCGGCGGCTGCGCCGCGCCCTGGAACACCGCGACCGCACCTGCGTGATCCCCGGCTGCGGCGCCACCCGCGGATTGCACGCCCACCACCTGCAGCACTGGGAGAACGGCGGCCCCACCGAACTGCACAAGGTCACGTGTCGCGAATCTACCTGCTGAACGCCGGACACGTCTTGGCTTCACCGGGCGTCGAGTTCGATTCGCGCATTGATGCTTTCGCCGTGGCGGTCGACGTCCGCTGGCGCTCCCGTCCACCGCCACGGACCAAATCAGCTCTACCGCGGCCGACGAGCATCCCGAGTGCCGCACGCCAGCCAGCCGAACCAAATGCCCAGCTGGCAGACCCGACGGCCGCGACCATCAGCCACCGTTCGGGCCGGAAGCAGGCGTCCGAGCCGCCGAACCAGCCAGGACGACCGGAGCCGATACAACGCAGAAACCGTCGCTGGCCTGGTCTGTGAGAACTTTCTTTACTGCTATCAAGAGGTGCGGGAGTCTTGGAACGCCTTGATTACACTTCTAGCTGTCATGTATTCCACACGAGGAGAGCGTTGATGCCGAAGTCGCTGAAGGTCGATCCGGCCGCGCTGCACCAGGCGGCGGGGTTGATCGATGACCACGCCGGCGTTTTCGCGACGGCTCACCAGGAGGCGCACGCTCAGGCGGCACGGTGTTCGTTGGGTTCGGGGGCCGCCGCGGGTGCGTTGACGCAAATGCTGCAATCCTGGGAGGCCCACGGCGCTCGTTTCAGTGACCGCCACACCACCCTTGCCGCCGACCACCGCCAGGCCGCCAACACCTATCTGCGGGTTGATGGCAGCGAAGCTGACGCCATCGACAGCACCGGCTCGACGCTCTGAGGCACGGTTGTGCCCTCCAACCTGAAGGAGCTGCTGGAGTGGGTTCCCGAGATCGACGATCTGGCAACCGCGACCCGCGCAGCAGCCAAAAATCACGCGAACTCAGCGGATTTCTACAACGCACTGACCAACACCTCCACCTGGGAGGGTTCCGCCGGTGATGCCGCCCGCGCATCGTCGGCGATGACCGCCGGCCAGCACGACGAGGCAGCACAGAACCTGACCCTCGGGGCGCTGGGAATGGCACGCGCCCAACACCAAGCTGACATTCTGGCCAACAAGATCAGGGGCTTGGTCGGCTACGCTGACGAAGAGCCTGCCGTCGAGGTCGATCTAGAAACCAACAAGGTCAGTCTGCCGGCATCCTACGACTACCTCGACGAGGATGCGCAGGCGAAGATCGACAGGAAAATGACCGTCCTCGAAGGGCAGATCCCCAAGCTCCTCGCCGAGGGCCAACGAGTCGACACCGAGCTGTCCCATGCAATCGCCGCGGCCACCGGATTGCCCGAACCCGAGGCAAACCACGGTCACGAGGTGCCCGGCCAGCCTGCCCAGCCGGAGGGTGGCAAGATGACTCCGGCCGACCAGCTGCCATTGCCGCCGAAGAGTGGAAACCCGACCCCCACCGAGGCCACGCGTGATAACAGCTCGCCCGACCCAGGCGTACATCTCACGGACAACCCGAATCCGTCACCGCTACTGGCCGGATTGAGCGCCGAGCAGTGGCGGGAGCGGCTGGCGCACTTCAAGCCGGGAGACCCGTTGCCGGACCCCCGGACCCCAACCGGCGACAAAGCCATCGACGCTCTCGCCCACGCGGCGAGCCAGCAGAACACTTCGTATGCGTGGGGCGCCAACGGGTCCAAGGACGGCCCGTCTTCGGGGCACAAAGCCACACACCCGGAGTACCCGAACAAGACCCAGGAGCAACTGGAGCAGGATGGCTCGTGGCTCTCGCGTGATGACGAGCGCGTCGGCTACGACTGCGGTGGCCTGGTCCGGTACTCCGTGCAGCAGGGTGCGGGCATCGATGTCGGTATGGGCACCAACAGAATTGACACCAACCCGCAACTCACCCAGGGGCCGGGGCATATCCCCAGTGCAACCCTCAACAACTCGGCTGCCGGACCGGGCGACATCCTCGTGTTCGGCGGTTCGCGCCCGTTCGAAGGTGGCAATACCGACCACACCGGGCTCTACATCGGCAACGGCTACTACATCAACGCACCGCAATCGGGAGACCCTGTGCGAGTAGACAACCTGAGACTGCGACTCAACGACTACGCGGACGTACTGAAAGTGCCAGGACAATGAGGAAGATCGCCGTCATCGGGCTAGTGAGCTTCGCGCTGGCCGCGTGCTCGGCGCAACAACCCACGCACGCGGAGCCCATAGGAGGATCAGTGTCCGACACCGATGGAGTGATCGTCCGCTTCACCAAGGATCTCTGGCCTGCCATCGCTGCCTGCAATGGCGTATGCGATCAAGGGGGTAAGAACTACGTTCGGCTCCACCAGTTGTACGACCCCAACGCAGACCCAGGTCTCCGTCAAGCAGTGCAGGGGCTTGGACAGGCTGACCGCGACAGCGTGATGAGTGGGAATCCGTTCCGCGATATGGATGGGATACGGCTCGGGAGCGCCGTTCTCACTGCGCTCAATCCGCCGACGGCGGCTTTGAAGGTGTGCTACACCTACACCCTCACCCTCGGCGCAGACAATCCGATGCCACCGCAGCCGACCGCATCGGAGGTCACCGTCGAACTGCATAAGACCGACGCCTGGTACCTGCACAGCATCACCAACGATCATGTGGTGTCGAGCTGCGGAGACATCAACAGCTGAGTTCGGCTGTGGCAAGGCAGCGAATCGTCAAGTGCAGCGCAGTAAGTCGAGCGTTCCGGCACTGGGGCAACACGGGATCCCCGCCGGTGGTCTGCCCGGATTTCCTGCATCATTCCGGGGGGTAGGTTCCGGACTTGTCAGCAATCTGGTGCTGCTCTGCCCCTACCATCACCGCCAGCATCACCGCGGCATCATCACCATCACCGGCCCCGCCGACCACCTCGTCGTCACCGACGAAGACGGCGACCCAATCCACCCCGGATCACTCGCGCGGCCACCCACTCAACCCCCACCATCGGTCCCACCGTGCACCGGACCGACCGGCGAACGCGCCCAATGGTGGTGGTACGACCCATTCCAACCCCAACCACCACCAACACCCAACTAGGCTCGACGCGAAACCGTTTACGCGCCACCGTATTCCGGGCGCAGGATCGAACTGAGCGCACTCAGCGGAATGTGCGCTTGCACGTTGCCGCCGTCCATCATCCACTGCATCTGGTTGTACTGGATCGGGGTGTCATGGCTGACCGGGTAGTCCGGCATGTACAGGATCAACTCGTCGGGGGTCAGGGCCCACGCTCGGTACCCGCCGGAGAACACCTTGTCCGGCGTGAAACGCTCCGGCACGAACGGGTAGTCGCCGGGCCGGTGCTCCCAGAACGCCCGGTCCAGCGCCTCCACGATGAACGGCTCACCGAGTTGGGGGATCGTCGCGAGCGGATCCACGCCAGGCTTGGTGATGTCGGCCAATTGCAGTTGCTTCCCGCCGGTCATGTCGAAGGTGAACGTCCGGTAGCCGTTGTTGATGTACGGGCCGTCGGAGTGGTAGTCCTCGTGGAACACCACCGACATCGCACTGCCGTGCTGGAAGATCTCGTAGTTCTCGTTGCCGAAGCTGTCGACGACCATCGAGGCGCCCTTGGCCCGCCAGTTGCCGAACAGTTTTGTCAGATAGTCCCGGATCGGCGGGCCGGCGACCGGGTGGTCGACCAGATCCCCGGGCACCGCCATCCGCACGTAGCGGGTGGCGAGCCGTTCGGAGTGCACGTCGGTGCTGCAGTAGTGCCCGTCCCACGCGCCGCCCAGGCCGCTGCAGAACGACGGCGCGGACGCCGAGACCGGCGCCGCCGCGGCGACGGCCGTGGCAGCCACTGCGCCTGCCAGGAATCGGGATGCCCACATCGCAATGCTCCTAAGGCAATTCGACTTTGCTGGCCAGCCAGCGCCCGTCGACCTTCTCCATCGTCATCTTCATCCGGCTGCGGTCCACCCGCGGATCGGGCCGCGCGGTGTTGGTGATGGTCTGGTTCACCATCAGCAGCACCACCACCCGGTCCTTCGACTCGGACTGCACCGCGGCGGCGATCACCTCGCCCTGCGCCGTCGCCTTGTTGTCGACGAGCAGTTGGCGCAGCTGCTGACTGGCCTTGGTGTAGGTGTCCCGGAACTCTCCGGTGGACCCGTTGAGCACGGCGTCGAAATCACGGTCGACATCGTCGGAGTCGATGCTGGTCAGCGCCTCCGCGAACGCGCTCGCCGCCTGCTGTCCGGCCACGCCGGCGGCGTTCACCAGATGCTGCTGCCACAGCAGCCAGCCCAGGCCGCCGACCGCACCGAACACCGCGGCATACGCGGCGGCGACCGCGGTGATCCGCACCCACCGGCGCGGTCGCGCCGGCGCGCCGACGGCGACCGTGGCGTCCGTAAATTTCTCAGCGCCGCTGTCGATCTCGGCGTTGCCGCCGTCGATCTCGGCGTCACCGCTGTCGATCTCGGCGTCGTCGGTGGTGCTCACCGGCTCCTCTCCTCGCGCATCAGTGCGGCGGCTCGATCAGCAGCGCCGGGCCGCCGTAGTCGGTGGGAATGCTGTAGCGCCCCTTGGGCGTCGGGTCGGTGGTCGCGGTCAGGTCGGCGCCGGGCGGTGGGCCGGCGGTGTCGTCACCGGGCGGCCGCGGCGCATTGCGGGCACCGCGGATCAGCACCGACGGGTCGTCGTCGCGGCAGTAGCCGTACAGGAACGGCTCGGGGAAGTCCGCCGCCGACGGCGGGCGCCGCGGCGTGCCGTAGTCGCAGGTGTAGCGCGGATAGATGTCCGCGGTGGCCCACAGGCCCTTCTCCCGGATGATCGTGCCGAGTGCTTCCAGCGCCGAACCGCGGTAGTTCGGGAACAGCGCGTTCAGCGCCGGCACCCGCACGTACAGCAGCTGCGAGGCGGCCGCCATGTTGCCCAGCAGACCGACCATGGTGTCGGAGTTGTCGTCGAACAGGCCGTCGACCGACTTCAACGCGCCGGGGGTGGCGTCGAGCAGGCTGCGGTAGCCGCCGATCATCTTGTTGATCCCGTTCAGCGTGCTGCCCACGTTGTCGGCGGTAGCGGCCATGCCGTTGTTGACGTCGCTGAGCATGGTCAGCACGATCCGGCTGTTCTTCAGCAGGCTGACCGTCTGCGGCAGCACCGAATCCAGCGTGGACAGCAGGAAGCTGCCGCCGTCGACGAGGTCGGTGAGCTTCGCCGGGCCGTTCTCGGTGAGGCTGAGCTCGCGTTTGATGACGTCGAGTTTGCGGGCGTCGGTCTGCGCGAGCATGCCGTCGGCGTCGGCGAGCATGGTGGAGATCGGGATCGGGGTGCTCGCCTGGTCCCTAGACACCACGCTGCCGGCGGTCAGGAACGGGCCGGTGCCCGACTCCGGTTCGAAGTCGATGTACTGCTCGCCCGCGGCCGACAGCCCCGACACCCGCACCCGGCTGTTCTTCGGAATCTTCACGCTCGATTCGATGTCGGCGACCGCATCGATCCCGCTGCGGGTGACCCGCAGCGCCGTGATCCGGCCCACCGGCACCCCGCGCACCGACACGTCCTGGTTGGTCAGCAGGCCGCCGGATTCCGGCAGCGCCACGGTGATCTGGTATGTCGAGTGGGTGGGGTTCACCCGCAACGCACCCACCAGCAGGTAGGCGATCGACACCACCAGCGTCAGCCCGAGCGCGATCCCGGACAGCCAGGACTTCTGCCGGTGCCCGGCACGCACCAGGTTGACGATGACACGGCTCGTGGCGTCGATCACGGCGTCGGCCCCTGCCCCAGCGGCCCCTGCTCACCGGGGTTCGGCTGCGCCGCCGCCTGCTCCTCGGCCGGCTGCGCAGGGAACGGCGGCCCGATCGGCCCCCACGGCACCTGACCCATCTCGGATTCCGGGCCGCGGCCCACCACCCGTTCCTGCAGCCGCCACAGCACGTATTTGATCGAACCGGCGAGCTTCGCCCAGTCGTAGCGCTTCGGCCCGTGGAAGACCGGGTCGCCCTTGAACCCGGCGTCGGGCATCGACCCCCACACCAGCCGGTCCAGGCTGACGTGCACCGAAATGCCCGCGCTGGTCGTGGATTTGATGATCGGCGCCATCAGCCGGTTCAGTGCGGCCAGGCTGGTGTTCGGGTCGGTCGCCACGTCGTTGAACGCCGCGGCGGTCACGTTGGCGTCCTTGATGAAGCTGTGCCCGGAGTCGTCGGTGCCGGCGATCGACGGGAACCGGGCCAGTTGACGGGTGGTGGCCCCGACCTGCTCGACGAGGTCGGCGATCTTGCCGGTGTTCTCGACCAGGGTGTCGGTGGCCGGGCTGGCCGCGGCCAGCACCTCGGTCAGTGCGGCGCTGCGGCTGTCAAGCCGTTCGGCGAGCACGCTGGTCTGCGACAGCGCCGCCTCGATCTCCGACGAGCGCGCGTTGAGCTTGCCGAGCAGTTCGTTGGACTGGTTGATCAGGTTGCCGAACGCCTTGCCCTGGTCACCGGTGGCCTTGCCGGCACCGTTGACGATATTCGTGAAGTTCTGCACCGCACCGCCGTTCACCAGCAACGCCGCCGAACTGAGCACCGACTCCACGGTGGCCGCCGATGCGGTGGAGTCCAAGCCGATCGTGTCGCCGCCTTTCAGCAGCGGCGCCCCCGGATCCAGCGGCACCGGCGGTTTGACGGCGACGAACACGTCCCCGAGCGGGGTCGCCGAGCGCAGTTCGGCGGTGCTGCCCACCGGAATCCGCGCCCCGTCCATGATCCGCAGCGTCGTCACCGCGGTGTAGTTGCGGGCCACCATCGTCTCCAGCTGACCGATGTCGGCGCCGGCCAGCTTCACCTTGGCGTGCGCGGGCAGGTTCAGCGCGTTGGCGAACACCGCGGTGATCAGGTAGCCGCCGCTGCCGACCCCCGGTGCCGGCAGCGGCAGACTGTCCAAACCGCTGGTGGCGCAGCCGGATCCGGTGCCGGCGACCAGGGTCGCCGTCACCGCCGCCGCGACCAGCCGTTTCCGTCGTGTCATCACCTACTGCCCCATCATCGAGAGTCCGTCGAGCACGTAGGTCAGCCCGAAGTCCGGGCCGTAGTCCGCCAGTGTGCCGGTGCCGCAGCCCAACTGACGCAGGTGCATCATGTTGCAGATCTCCTTGGTGCCCTGGCTGTCGATCAGGATCTTGTCGACCAGGGCGTGGATGCGGATCGAGCCGTTGTTGGTGTCGATGGTGTTGTAGATGTTCTCCATTGCCATCGGCAGCACGTCGACGAGTGAGGTGCCGGAAATTCCTCGGACAGTGGCCCCAAAG
>NZ_JAHCLR010000055.1 GCF_018455725.1 Mycolicibacter acidiphilus | reverse complement strand
CCGGTCCCGCCCGCGTCGCGCCGCCGCGGCCCGCGGCGCGGCCCGCGCCCCGGAACCGGCCGCCGGTCACGTGGTGCAGCGGCCGGCTGCGCTCTCCGCGGAGCGGCGTTCCGAGCTCCGGGTCGGGTTCACCGCCCGGCGCGCCGTCGTCCTGGCGGCGGTGATGTGCGTGCTCACCCTGACCCTCGCCGGCCCGGTCCGCACCTTCTTCGCCCAGCACGCGGAGATGAAGCAGCAGTCCCAGATCGACGCCGCCCTGCGCAAGGACATCGCGGACCTGCAGCAGCAGAAGGCGAACCTGGCCGACCCGGCGCACATCAAGGCACAGGCCCGGGAACGGCTCGGGTTCGTCATGCCCGGGGAGATCCCGTTCCAGGTGCAGCTGCCGCCGGGAGCGGAGGTGCCGGGCGGGCCGGGCGTCGAAGCGGCGCCCACCGCCGGCGACGACCCCTGGTACACCGCGCTGTGGCACACCATCGCCGACGCCCCGCACGGCCTGCCGCCCACCGAACCCCTGGAGCCACCGCGATGATCGACCCCGCCGACCTCGACGCCGTGGCCCGGCAACTGGGCCGGGAGCCGCGCGGGGTGCTGGAAATCGCCTACCGGTGCCCCAACGGCGAACCCGCCGTCGTCAAGACCGCGCCGAAACTTCCCGACGGCACACCGTTTCCGACGCTGTACTACCTGACGCTGCCGGCGCTGACCGCCGCCGCCAGCCGGCTGGAGTCCTCGGGGCTGATGGCCGAGATGACCGAGCGGCTGGGTCACGACCCGGACCTGGCCGCGGCCTACCGCCGCGCCCACGAGTCGTATCTGGCCGAGCGCGACACGATCGAGTCGCTGGGGACGACGTTCAGCGGCGGCGGGATGCCGGAGCGGGTGAAATGCCTGCACGTGCTGATCGCGCACTCCCTGGCCAAGGGGCGCGGGGTGAACCCGTTCGGCGACGAGGCACTGGCAGTGCTGGCGGCCGAACCGGGCATGGCCGGAATACTGGTGCGACAGGAGTGGACGTGACCCGACTGGCCGGAATCGACTGCGGCACCAACTCGATTCGCCTGCTGATCGCGCAGCCCGGCGACGACGGCCGGTTGCGTGACGTGCACCGCGAGATGCGGATCGTGCGGCTCGGCCAGGGTGTGGACGAGACCGGCAAGTTCGCCCCGGAGGCGATCGCGCGCACCCGCGCCGCGCTGGCCGACTACGTGACGCTGATGGCCGACCACGGCGTCGAGCGGGTGCGGATGGTCGCCACCTCCGCGGCCCGCGATGCGACGAACCGCGACGAGTTCTTCGCCATGACAGGCGAACTGCTCGGGAAGGTCGTCCCGGGCGCCGTCGCCGAGGTGATCACCGGCCAGCAGGAGGCCGCCCTGTCGTTCTCCGGTGCGGTCGGTGAATTGGACCGCGCCGCAGCACCGTTCGTCGTCGTGGATCTCGGCGGCGGATCCACCGAGGTGGTGCTCGGCGATCGCGAGGTGACCGCCGCGCACTCCGCCGACATCGGCTGTGTGCGGCTGACCGAACGCTGCCTGCACTCCGACCCGCCGACCGCCGAGCAGGTGGCGGACGCCCGGGCCGTGGTTCGCGAACAGCTCGACACCGCACTGTCGGTGGTCCCGGTGCAGCACGCGCGGACCTGGGTCGGGGTTGCCGGCACCATGACCACGCTGTCCGCGATCGCGCAGGGCCTGAGCGCCTATGACCCTGCCGCCATTCACCTTTCGACGATCGGCTACGACGACCTGCTGGCGGTCTGTGACCGGCTGATCGGCATGACCCGCGCGCAGCGTGCCGCGCTTCCCCCGATGCACCCGGGCCGAGCCGATGTGATCGGCGGCGGGGCGATCGTCGTGCAGGAGTTGGCCACCGTCCTGCGGGACCGTGCCGGGATCACCGAACTGACGGTCAGCGAGCACGACATCCTGGACGGCATCGCGGCGTCCATCGCCTGACGCGCCGGCTCACACCTCGAATCGGTACCCCATCCCGGCCTCGGTCAGCAGGTGCTTGGGGTTGGACGGGTCGTCTTCGAGCTTGCGGCGTAACTGCGCCAGGTACACCCGAAGGTACTGAGTCTCCTTGGCGTAGGCCGGTCCCCAGACCTGGGTGAGCAGTTCGTCGCGGCCGACCAGCTTGCCGCGGTTGCGCACCAGCATCTCCAGCATGCCCCACTCGGTCGGGGTCAGGTGCACCTCGGCGCCGTTCTTGGTCACCTTCTTCGCCGCCAGATCGACGGTGAACGAGGAGGTTTCGATGATCGGCTGGTCGATCTCCGACACCGCGGCGTTGCGGCGCACCGCGGCGCGCAGCCGGGCCAGGAACTCGTCCATCCCGAACGGCTTGGTGACGTAGTCGTCGGCGCCGGCGTCGAGCGCCTCGACCTTGTCGGCGGAGTCGGTGCGTGCGGACAGCACGATCACCGGCACGGTGAGCCAGCCCCGCAGGCCGTCGAGCACCTCGATGCCGGAGATGTCGGGCAGGCCGAGGTCCAGGATCACCACATCGGGTCGCTGCTCGGCGGCGGCCCGCAGTGCGCCGGAACCCGTTGCGGCGGTGACGACTTCGTAGCCGCGGACGGACAGGTTGATCTTCAGCGCCCGCAGGATCTGCGGTTCGTCGTCGACCACCAGCACTTTGGTCATCGGTGCGGGTTCCTCTCGGTCATCGGCCCGGCCCCGGTGCGGCCAGATCCACCACCATCGTCAGCCCACCCCCCGGTGTCTCGGTGGCCCGGATCGTGCCCCCCATCGCCTCGACGAACCCCTTCGCCACCGACAGCCCCAGCCCGACCCCGCTGGTGTTGTCCCGGTCGCCGAGCCGCTGGAACGGATCGAACGCGTGCTGCTCAGCGCCGCGCGGCAGGCCCCGCCCGTCGTCGGCGACATTGATCAGCACCCGGTCGCCGACGCGGGCGGCGTTGACCCGCACCACGCTGCCGGACGCGTAGCGCAGCGCGTTGTCGATCAGGTTGGCCAGCACACGTTCCAGCAGTCCGGCGTCGGCCATGACGACGGTCGGGCCGACCTCCACCTTGATCTGATCCAGGCTGCCGCGGCCGGAGACGTTGGTGCGCTTGCCGATCCCGACCAGCGCGCGCTGCACCACCTCCTCCAGGTACACCTTCGCCAGGTCCGGCCGCACGACGCCGGCGGACAGTCGGGAGGAGTCCAGCAGATTGCCGACCAGGTCGGTGAGCTGATCCACCGATTCCTCCACGGTGGCCAGCAGTTCCGCGGTGTCGTCGGGGGAGAAGTCGACGTCCTCGGCGCGCAGGCTTGACACCGCCGCCTTGGCCGCGGCCAGCGGGGTGCGCAGGTCGTGGCTGACCGCGGAGAGCAGCGAGCGGCGCAGTTCGTCGGTCTGCATCAGCGATTGGGCGCGCCCGGCCTCCTCGGCCAGTTCGTTCTGCTTGACCAGTCCCGCAGCCTGCCGGGCCACCACCGACAGCACTTTGCGGTCCCGGGAGGCCAACTGCCGGCCCGCCATCAGCATCCAGAACTCGTCATCGCCGACGTCGATCGTGGTGTCCGCGAGGTCCGGTGAGACGCAGGGATTCTCACCGACCGCGGCGACGACGTCGGTGGCGTCACCGGAACTGCCCGCAGGCACCCGAACCAGGCTCACCGCCCGCTGCGAATAGGTTTCGCGGACCCGTTCCAGCAGCGTGTCGAGGTCCGCGCCGCGCAGCACCGAACCGGCGAACAGCGTCATCAGTTCGGCCTCGCGGGAGGCGCGGCCGGCTTCCCGGGCCCGTTTGGCGGCGCCGTCGACCAGTGCCGCTACCGCGACCGCCACCAGTAGCAGCACGACTTCGGTGATCGCGGCGTCGGGTTCGTCGATGGTGAAGTCGTGCACCGGGGGGATGAAGAAATAGTTGAGCAGCGCGCCGGAGAGCACGGCCGACAGGGCCGCCGGGGCGATACCGCCGAGCAGTGCCACCACCAGCACCCCGACGAAGAACAGCGCGCTCTCCCCGTCGGTGGCGAGGAACCGGTCGAGCCAGAACGCCGCGGTCGCGCAGATCGCGAGCGGCACCACCACCGCGGCCAGCCAGGACGCCACCCGGCGCTCCCGCCGCCACAGCGTGATCGCGCGGAAGCCGGGCTTGCCGTCGGCGTAGGTGACGATGTGCACGTCGATGTCGCCGGACCGCTGCACCACCGCCGCACCGACGCCCTCGTCGAGGATCCGCGCCCAGCGTGACCGGCGGGAACTGCCGATCACCAACTGGGTGGCGTTCATGTCGCGGGCGAAATCCAGCAGGGCGGTGGGCACATCGTCACCGATCACGGTGTGCAGGGAGGCGCCCAGACTGATCGCCAGCTGACGGATCTTCCCCACCCGGGGGGCGGGCGCCCCGACGAGTCCGTCACCGCGCAGCACGTGCAGCACCATCAACTCACCGCCGGACTTCGACGCGATCCGCGAGGCCCGGCGTACCAGCGACTCCGACTCGGGTCCGCCGGTGACCGCCGCGACGATGCGCTCCCGGGCCTCCCAGGTGTCGGTGATGTTCTTCTCGGTCCGGTGTCTGGTCAGGGCGGCGTCGACCTGACCGGCCAGCCACAGCAGCGCCAGTTCCCGAAGCGCGGTGAGGGTTTCGCTACGAAAGTAGTTCGCCAGCACCGCGTCGACCTGTTCGGGTGCGTAGACGTTGCCGTGGGAGAGTCTGCGGCGCAACGCTTCCGGTGCGACGTCGATGAGCTCGATCTGTGCCGCCTGTCGCACGATCGGGTCGGGGACGGTGTCCAGCTGCTCGGTCCCGGTGATCTTGGTGACCACGTCGTTGAGGCTCTCCAACTGCTGGATGTTGACGGTGGAGATCACCGTGATGCCCGCGGCGAGCAGTTCCTGGATGTCTTGCCAGCGCTTGAGGTTTCGGGCACCGGGACGGTTGCGGTGGGCCAGATCGTCGACCAGCACCACGTCCGGGCGACGGGCCAGCACCGCCGCGACGTCGAGTTCGCCGAGCTCATCGCCGACGGTCTCGATGCCCTCGAGCAGTTCCGCGGTCTTCACCCGGCCGTGCGTCTCGATCGCGCCGGCCACCACGTCGGTGCCGCGCTCCAGCCGGCGGTGCGCCTCGCTGAGCATCGCGTACGTCTTACCGACGCCGGGCGCCGCGCCGAGGTAGATGCGCAACTCGCCGCCGTGGGGAGGCTGATCGATGACGCTCACCCGACCATCATCCCCGCCGTCCCCGGACCGACATCTGTCAACCGGCGACGACCGGGCGGGTCATCACCGTGGGCTTGAATCCGTAGTGCGGGTCGCTCAGGCCGAGCCCGCGGCGCCCGCCGGCACCCGCCGCCGCACCCATCCCGGCGGGGACCGGCGTGACCGCCGCGGCCTCCTCGGTGCCGGCGATCCACTCGGAGGTGATCAGCGGCGCCGGGCCGGCTGCCGGGACCGCACCCGGCCAGCTGACCGGCACCGACAGTTTGCCGACCGGAGCGGACTGGGCCATGCTCGCCAGCACCGGGGACGATCCGACGGTCGTGGCAGCGCCCGCCGCGCCCGCCGCGCCGACGGCCGCGGTCGGCGCGCCGACCGAGTCGATCAGCGTCGCACCGGCTGCGCCGGCGGATCCGTCGGTGGCGATGGCGATGGCGCTGGCGATACCGGCGAACAGGTGCCAGGAACCGGCCGTCACCCCGTAGGTGCTGTAGGTCTGGATCGCGTTCCAGATGCCGATGTTCTGCGTCGAGTCGATGAAGTTCGACAGGAAGTCCAGCGGCTGGGCCGATCCGGCGGTGGTCAGCGGCGCCGACAGGGTCTGCACCGCGCTGGGCAGCCCGGAGACCAGCTGGGACAGTCCGGACTGGCTGCTGCCGGCGGCGGCCTGCCCGACCGCGGCGGCCTGGCCGGCCACCCCGGCGGGGTTGGTGCTCGGGGCCGGTGCGGACAGCGGCTGCAGCACCCCGGCGGTCGACGACGCGGCGGCGTAGCCGTACATGGCGATGGCGTCCTGCGCCCACATCTCGGCGTACAGCGCCTCGTTGGCCGCGATCGCCGCGGTGTTGATGCCCAGGATGTTCGACGAGATCAGGGCCAGCAGTTGCGCCCGGTTGGCGGCGATCACCGGCGGCGGCACCACCATCGCGAACGCCGACTCGAAGGCGGCGGCCGACGCGGTGGCCTGGGTGGCGGCCTGCTCGGCGGCGGCGGCGGTGTGCGCCAGCCACGTCATGTAGGGCGTGACCGCCGCGGTCATCGCGGCCGAGGCGGACCCGCGCCACTCCTCGCCGGTCAGCGCCGAGATCGTCGACTGGTAGGACGTCGCGGTGCTGGCGAGTTCAGCGCTCAGACCGTTCCACGCCGCGGCTGCGGCCATCATCGGCGCCGATCCGGGCCCCGCGTACATCCGGCCGGAATTGACCTCCGGGGGTAGTGAGCCAAAGTCCATGTTCGTGAGTCCTCTACGCCGCTAATCGATGTCGTGTCGTCAGACGCCGGGACGTTCCGGCATCACCTTCGGCTTCACGCCGTAGCGGATCCGGCCACGGCTGCCCTGGTCGCTGCTCGACCCCGGCATGCCGGCCGGGACCGCGGCGGTCGAACCTCGGGCAGCGACGTCCGGGTGCGCGGTGGCCGCGGTCGTCCGGGTAATGGCCTCCGGAGTCTCCGGGGCCGCTTCGGGAGCGGTGCCGGAAGCCCATGCGGGGGTGGCCGGTGCCCCGGTGGCCGGTGCGGTCTGACCCACGGTGGCCGCGGCCGGCGCGGCCGCCGCCACCGCGGGGGCGACCGGGGTGACCTGGCTGGCCAGTCCGATGTCGTCGACGGTGTCCACATGGTGGACCACCCCCGACGGGTTGGTGATGTAGCCCTTGCCCAAACCGGTGAACTCCGAGGCTGCCGAGCCGATCGTGCCGCCCTGCATGGCCGCCAGGATGGCGCTGTTGCTGGCGATTCCGCCGAGCCCGAACGTCGGGTCGGCGGCTGCGGCGCCGCCGACGGCGGTCCCCGCGCCGGCCAGGCTGCCGGCTGAGGCGGAACCGGCCGCCGCCGAGTTGGCGGCCTCGGTCTCGCCGTAGGAGTCTGCGCTGGTCCGCAGAGTGTGGACGAACATCTCCTGCATGGCCGCGGCCTGGGCGGCGATCTGCTCGTAGAGCTTGCCGTAGGCCGCGAACTGCAGGGCCTGCAGTGCAGAGACCTCGTCGGCGGCGGCCGGCAGCACCCCGGTGATGGGTGCGGCCGCGGCGGCGTTCTGGGCGGTCAGCGCTGAGTCGAGACCCTGCAGGTTGGTGGCGGCGGCGGTCAGCGCCTCCGGATGGGTGGTCACGAACGCCATGGCCGCTCCTCGAAATGTGTCACACCGACGAATGGACCGTCCCACTCTGGTGCCGTCCGGGCAGGTGACTCGGGGTCGTTTACGACTTCTTTACGGGTCGGCCGGGATTCTTGACGGTTTACTGTCGAGGACCGGAAAACACCGGTGGCCGCACCCCCCCGCGGGGGTGCGGCCACCGGGCCTGGGTGCGGTTACGCCCAGCTGGAGCCGACGGCCGAGTCGGTGTTGGCCATGTTGTTGCCGGCCGATTGCACCTTCTGGCCGTGCGAGTTGGCCTGTTCGTAGATCACCTGGAAGTTGCGGCCGAGTT
>NZ_JAHCLR010000054.1 GCF_018455725.1 Mycolicibacter acidiphilus | reverse complement strand
ACCCCCCCGCGGGGGTGCGGCCACCGGGCCTGGGTGCGGTTACGCCCAGCTGGAGCCGACGGCCGAGTCGGTGTTGGCCATGTTGTTGCCGGCCGATTGCACCTTCTGGCCGTGCGAGTTGGCCTGTTCGTAGATCACCTGGAAGTTGCGGCCGAGTTGGGTGACGAACTCCTGGCACGCCACCGAACCGGCGCCGCCCCAGAAGTCCCCGGCGGCGAGCACGTCGTGCACGATCGCCTGGTGCTCCGCCTCCAGGGAGGCGGCCTGGGCGCGGATCAGGGCGCCGTGGGCGTCGACGTCGCCGAACTGGTAGTTGATGCTCATCTGAGGGTCTCCTTCTAGCTGGACAGGATCTGCTGCGAGGCAGCTTCCTGGGACTCGTAGTGGTTGGCGTCGCGGATCAGCCCGTCGCGCACC
>NZ_JAHCLR010000053.1 GCF_018455725.1 Mycolicibacter acidiphilus | reverse complement strand
TCGACGTCGCCGAACTGGTAGTTGATGCTCATCAGAGGGTCTCCTTCTAGCTGGACAGGATCTGCTGCGAGGCAGCTTCCTGCTGCTCGTAGTGGTTGGCGTCGCGGATCAGGCCGTCGCGCACCCCGTGCAGCATGGTGACGATGTTGCGGAAAGCGGTCTGCATCTGGCCCATGGTGTCGTAGCTGGTCTTCTCGGCCAGGCCTCCCCAGCCGGAGCCGGAGATGTTCGTCGACGACGCCCACATCCGGCGGGCCTCGTCCTCAACGGTCTGCGCGTGGACGTCGAAACGTCCCGCCATCGAACGCATCGCGTCCGGGTCGGTCATGAAACGTGTGGTCACTGCGGTCTCCTTAACGTGTTGTGCTGTGGTCTTTGGTGGTCGGTCAGCCCGCCACCACCGGGCGGGGCATCACGGTGAGCCGGTCCCCGTAGCGGGGTGCGCCGGAACCGAGGTTGCTGCGGCCGGGCGCGGTCGCGAACGGCAGACCGGCCGGAACCGCGTCGAACGCCGCGGCCTCCTCGGCGGGCACCGCCCATCCCGAACCGGTCGAGGACACCGCGGTGGACGCCGGGATCGCCGCCGACCAGGTGGCCGGCGTAGACAGCGCACCGACGGGAGCCGCCTGCCCGACGCTGACCAGCACCGATCGGCCGCCGGCCGCCGGTGTGACGGCAGGTGCCGCGGTGTTCACCAGGGCTGCGCCCGCCGCGGCCTCGATGCCGCCGACTGCCGCCCCGTGCGCCTGTGCCAGGCCGACCCCAGCCGCGATGCCCGCGAACATGTTCCACGAGACGATGTTCCCGGCCGCGCCGGCCACCTGTTCGATGCCGCTCCAGGCGCCGCCGGCGCTGGTCGAGTTGATCAGCTGCGACAGGAACCCGGTCGGGTCGGACAGCGGTCCCGTGAGTTGCTGCAGGGCGCTCGGCAGCCCGGCGATCACCTGCGACATCCCCGCCTGCGCGCCGGCGCTGGAGGCGGTCGACTGGGCGACCGCCGCCGCCTGCCCGGCCAGCCCGGCCGGGTTGGTGGTCGAGGCTGGCGATGCCAGCGGTTGCAGCACCCCGGCCGCCGCCGAGGAGCCGGCGTAGCCGTACATCGCCGCAGCGTCCTGCGCCCACATCTCGCCGTAGTGCGCTTCGGTGGCGGCGATGGCCGCCGTGTTCTGGCCGAGGAAGTTGGTGGCGACCAGTGCCGCCAGCAGGGAACGGTTCGCGACGATCACCGGCGGCGGGACCGTCATCGCGAACGCGGTCTCGAACGCGGCCGCTGACGCCGTGGCCTGGTTGGCCGCCTGCTCCAACGCGGCCGCGGTCTCGTAGATCCACGCCACGTACGGCCGGGCTGCGACGGCCATCGATGCCGATGCCGGGCCCGTCCATGCGTCACCGGTCAACGCCGAGATCACCGCTTCACACGATGCCGCGGTGTTGACCAACTCGGCACCGAGCGCACCCCACGCCGAGGCGGCGGCCATCATCGGCGCCGCACCGGGGCCGGTGTACATGCGAGCGGAATTGATCTCCGGAGGCAGAGCTGCGAAGTCCATGTCCGTGAATCCTGTTCTCTGGAAAGTTGATTCGACTACACGACGGCCGGTCGCGGCATCACGGTCGGCCGGACGCCGTACCGGGACCTGCCGAACCCCGCCGGACCGCGCTGCGTGGACGCCACGGCCGGCATCCCGGCCGGCAGCGCCGTCAGCGGTGCGCCGAGCGGGGCGGTCGCAGACCAGCCCGCACCCACCGGCAGCGCAGATCCGGTGGCGGTCAGTTCCGCGGCGGTGCCGGCCCAGTTCGCCGGGACCGACAGCCCGCGCACCGATGGCGCCTGGCCCATCGCCGCCACCACCCTGACGTCACCGACTCCCGTGGCGGCCGCCGGAACCGCGTGACTCACCTCACCGACGGTCGCCGCTTGCGAAGCGGCCAGCGAACCAGGGGCCAGGAAGCCGGAGCTGCCCAGCTGGATCAGGTCGGACATCGCCGAGCCGAAGTTGCTGACCTGCGTCAAACCCATTGAGCCGCTGTTGCTCAGCACACTGGGCAGCAGTCCGTACGGCCCGGAAGCCGACCCGTTGAACATGCCGAGCAGCCCGTCCAACCCGGAACCCGACGTGCCGTTGGCCACGGCGTTGGCGGATTCGGTGGCGCCGTACGAGTCGGCACTGGCCTGCAGGGTGTTGACCAGCGCCTGATGGATCGCGGTGGCCTGCGCCCCGACGTGCTGGTACAGGGTCCCGTAGGTGGAGAACTGGGTGGCCTGCAACGCCGAAACCATATCGGCGGCAGCGGGAATCACACCGGTCGTCGCTGCTGCGGCCGCCGAGTTCTGGGCGGCCATCGCCGAACCGATCCCCTGCAGGGTGCCGGCGGCAGTCGCCAACTCCTCCGGCTGGGTGGTGACGAACGACATAGCTATCTCCTGATCGAACAAGCCGGCCCTATGCCGGTGAGATCCACCGTGCCGCAACAGTGTTCGGTCAGCAGCGTCCCTTACGGGCTCTTAACGCCCCGCTGACGATCCTTGACGCCTCCTTGATGTGCAGACGGCAAAAAGCCAGCGCAGGCCCTGACTGCGCTGGCTTTTTGGTCTGTGGGGCTGGGCGGTTACGCCCAGCTGGAGCCGACGGCCGAGTCGGTGTTGGCCATGTTGTTGCCGGCCGACTGCACCTTCTGACCGTGCGAGTTCGCCTGCTCGTAGATGACCGCGAAGTTGCGGCCGAGCTGGGTCACGAACTCCTGGCAGGCCACCGAACCGGCGCCGCCCCAGAAGTCGCCGGCGGCGAGCACGTCGTGCACGATCGCCTGGTGTTCGGCCTCCAGGGAGGTGGCCTGGGCGCGGATCAAAGCGCCGTGGGCGTCGACGTCGCCGAACTGGTAGTTGATGCTCATCAGAGGGTCTCCTTCTAGCTGGACAGGATCTGCTGCGAGGCAGCTTCCTGCTGCTCGTAGTGGTTGGCGTCGCGGATCAGGCCGTCGCGCACCCCGTGCAGCATGGTGACGATGTTGCGGAAAGCGGTCTGCATCTGGCCCATGGTGTCGTAGCTGGTCTTCTCGGCCAGGCCTCCCCAGCCGGAGCCGGAGATGTTCGTCGACGACGCCCACATCCGGCGGGCCTCGTCCTCAACGGTCTGCGCGTGGACGTCGAAACGTCCCGCCATCGAACGCATCGCGTCCGGGTCGGTCATAAAACGTGCCATGAAACTCTCCTTGCCGTGAAAAATAGTGCAGTCAAACGGTTTTCAATTATCCGGCGATCACCGGGCGAGGCATCACCGTCGGCTTGAAGCCGTACCGCGGTGTGCTGAGTCCGAAGCCGCCCCGATCGCCGCCCATCGGCATCCCGCCGGGCATGGCGGCCATCGACTCGATCTCCGGTGCGGCCTCCCAGCTGCTGGCCTGCAGTGCTTCGGTGGTGGCCGCTACCGTGGTGGTCGCCGGGGTGGCCGAGGCTGCCCATGCCGCCGGGGCTGACAACGACGATCCGACCAGGGTCGCCTGCCCCACGCCGGCTGACACCACCGGTGTGGCCGCGCTCATCGTGAAAGCGCTGGCGGCTGAAGCGGCGGCCGCGCCGCCGCCGAGCTCACCGAGCGCACTGAGCGGACCGCCCGGTGCCAACAGCGCACCCAGGCCGCTGCCGACCGCACCACCGCCGAAGGCGTTGAAACCACCGCCGCCGAAGAAGCTGGTCATCAGGGGGATCAACGTCGAAGGCGTGTAGGCCAGGGTCGTCCCGCCGAAGCTCACGATGCCGTTGAGCGGGTCGGTGATCAGCGACGCGATGCCGTTGACCGAGGCATTCGTCAGGAAATTGTTGATCAGCCCGCCCAGGGCGCTGCCGGCATCCGCCGGCTGTGCGGTGACGCCCGGCGCGGACAGACTCTGCAGCGAGCTCTGCACGGCGGGCATCATCTGCGCGATCTGCCCAGTGCCACTGGCCGCCGCCTGCTGCGTCGCCGCGGCCTGATTGCCCTGACCGGCCGGGTTGGTGGTCTGCGCGGGCTCGGCGAACGGGCTCAGCTGGGTCGCGGCCGCCGACGACGACGCGTAGCCGTACATGACGCCGGCCGCCTGCGCCCACATCTGCTGATAGTGGGCCTCGCTGGCCATGATCGCGGAGGTGTTCTGGCCGACGACGTTGGTGGCGACCAGTTGCTTGTGCTGGGCGCGGTTGGCGGCGATCATCGCGGGCGGCGGGGTATTGGCGTGCGCCGTCTCGAAGGCCGCTGCCGCCGAGGACGCCTGGGTGGCGGCCTGCTCGGCTTTCGTCGCGGTGTCCGCCATCCAGGCCAGGTACGGCTTGGCGGCGGCGGTCATCGCCGCCGAGGCGGGTCCCATCCACTCGTCGTCGACGAGCTGCGAGAGCGTCGTCTCATACGACGTCAGGGTGGAGGTGATCTCCCCGGCGAGTCCGCGCCAGGCGGACGCGGCCGCCATCATCGGTGCCGAGCCGGGGCCGGAGTACAGCCGGCCGGAGTTCACTTCGGGTGGAACGAGTGCGTAGTCGATCATCGTTGCTCCTCACTGACCGCCGTAGCGGCAGGAACGCTGGGGGTGGGAAGGTCGTCGGGCAGCACAGCGGTCTCAACAGACCATCGGGCGATGCATGACCTTCAGCCGGAACCCGTAGCGCGGCGCGCCGTAGTTGAGGCCGGGCCGTCCTGCGCCGCCCGGCACCGCGGGCGGCATGGCGGCCATCGAGTGGCTCTCGGAGGGAACCGCCCAGCCGGAGGCCTGCGCGGCGACCGGCGACACGGCGGGTCCGGCGGCGGTGGCCCAGCTCGCCGGCGCCGAGAACGACGATCCGACCAGCGACGCCTGACCCATGCCGGCGCTGACCGGGGTGACCGCGCTGACGCCGAAGGCACTGCTGATCCCGCCGGCCGCGCCGCTGCCGAGCCCGCCGAGAGCGCCCAGGGCGCTGAGCGGACCGGCGGGGCCCAGGACCGCCCCCAGACCACTGCCCAGTGCACTGCCGCCGAGCGCACTGCCGCCGGCGGCGCTGAAACCACCGCCGGTCAGGTAACCGACGAGGCTGGGCAGCAGGCTCGACGGGATGAAGGCTGCGCCGGTGCCCATCGTGTTGGTGAAGTTGTACAGCGGGTTGCCGATCAGGTAGGCGGCGCCGTTCAACGCATTGTTGTTGAGGATCGAGTTCAGGAAGTCGATCACCGAACCGGCCTGGGCCGACCCGGTCGCCGGCGCCGACAGGCTTTGGAGCGCGCTGGGCATGGACGACATCAGTTGCGCGGACTGGGCGGTGTTGATCGCCGCCGTGCCGCTGGCCTGACTGACGGCCGCCGCCTGATTGGCCTGCCCGCCCGGATTCGTGGTCTGCCTGGGCTCACTGAACGGCGTGACCTTGGTTGCGGCTGCCGATGCGGCGGCGTAGCCGTACATGGCCGCGGTGTCCTGCGCCCACATCGCCCCGTAGTGCGCTTCGGTGGCCGCGATCGCCGCGGTGTTGACACCCAGAACGTTGGTCGACACCAGCGCCGCGAGCTGAGTCCGGTTCGCGGCGACCGCGGCCGGGGGCACGGTGGCGGCCCGGGCGGCCTCGTACGCCGCCGCGGCGGCGGTGGCCTGGTTGGCCGCCTGCTCGGCCTGTGCGGCCGTGGCGTTCATCCAGGTCACGTACGGGCTCGCGGCGGCGGCCATCGATGCCGACGCCGGCCCGGCCCACTCCTCACCGGTCAGCTGGGAGATCACTGTTTCGTAGGAGGATGCGGCGGCGGCGACTTCGGCGGCCAGTCCGCGCCAGGCCGCCGCGGCGGTCATCATCGGCGTCGAACCGGGGCCGGTGTACATGCGTAAAGAGTTGACCTCGGGCGGCAGGGCTCCGTAATCCAACATGACTGCCCCTAACCGGCCGAGATCGCGTTGGCCGCCTCGGTCGCGGCGTAGGACTCCGCGCTTCCGTTCAGCGTCGCGACGAACATCTCGTGGATGGCGGCGGCCTGCGCGGCGACCGACTGGTAGAGGGTGGCGTGCGCGGCGAACTGTGCGGCGGTGAGCGCCGAGACCTCGTCGGCGGCTGCCGGGACGACGCCGGTGGTCGGGGTTGCTGCTGCGGCATTCTGGGCGCTGAGTGCGGAACCGATCGCCTGCAGGTTGCCGGCGGCGGATGTCAGCGCTTCGGGTTGGGTGGTCACGAAAGACATGCTGTTCTCCTCACGGAACCACCAGGGCTGCGGTTCCGCGGCCCACAGTTCCCTACGGACACAGGTTGTTGGAAGCTGGTTAACCGCTTATTAACCGCTGTGTCCGAACTTGTTACGAGACACCCCGTCGCGAACCGTTGTGCGGTGTTCGACGTCACAGCAGATCGTCGGTTGTGGGTCCGGCATGTCTTGATGCGGAAGGACTTTCACTGATCTTGATCGGTGCTGCACTTCGTCGGACGTCGTTCTGCGGCCGGAATGCCTTGGCCGGAAACGGAATCCGCTGCTCAGGGACGCCGGGCGATGGTGTGTCGCTCGCCGGGTTGGGCGCCCCGGAACCGTGTTCGACCTGCGGTTGGGCGCGATCGGTAACATCGAATTAACACGACGATCCGGCCGGGTAAAGGTTTCGTAACACTGTGTTAACGCGGACTGCGCACACTACAAAACTATGAAACGGCTCATCCTGCTGGCGGGTGTCACCGCACTGGTCGGTGTCGCGGCTCCCGCGTACGCCGAACCGACCGGCAGCGACGCTTCGTTCCTGTCCGCGCTCTCCGGCGCCGGCCTGAGCCACCGCAGCTCTGACCAGGTCGCCATCTCGGCAGGGCACTCGGTGTGCCAGCTGATGGACGCCGGGCTCAGCCCGATGGACACCGTCACCGCGGTGCAGACCACCAACCCGGGCTTCAGCCTGGAGCGCGCCGCGGAGTTCGCGGCCATCGCGGCCCGGAACTACTGCCCCTCCCACCTGTAGCGGTCGGCACCGCATCGCCCCGGCCCGCCCGTGCCGCCGGGGCGTCGCCTGCGCTGTCGCGCTAGATTCGCCGCGAGCCCCCATAGCCCAATTGGCAGAGGCAGCGGACTTAAAATCCGCCCAGTGTCGGTTCGAGTCCGACTGGGGGCACGGTGGCCGTCTTGGCGTATCGCCAGGTCACGCACCCGTTCCGGGACCCCCGTCCGCCCAGCTCCGGTGACCGGTCCGCGGCGACTTTCACACCATTCTCGCAAACGCAATGTGATCTGCATCGCTGCGAGAAAACTGGACGTCACATTCTTATTGATTATTAATAGCGACATGCATCACACGGTTGCCAAATGATCTATCGATGCAGGTAGGCATATATATCAACGTTTGCCATGCCTGTGCTGCAGACACGATTTGGTGAATATATCGTGCGAGGCCGATCACAATAACGGTTACATTTCGGTGCGCCAGGCGAATTCGCGGCTAAGATCGACCGAACGCCTCCCGCCCGGCATCCGCCCGGGCGCAGCCGGACCGGCAACCGCCCGTGGTGGAGGACATAGCGATGACGATGAGAACCGTGACCGATGGGAGCGATGTGGACGACGTGGCAGGTGGCCTTGGACTGTTGGACCTCCCCTCGTCGGCATCGGCGCCCGGCTGGGCGTCACGGGATCGCTCCCACATCGTTGACACGGTGAACATCGACCGCGGCCCGATCGGCGGCATCGCGATCAGCGCCGACGGCCGCCGCGTCCTGACCACCAACTACGGCGACGACACCGTCTCGATCATCGACGCCGCTACCGGCGAGGTGGTCAACACCGTGTTCGGCGCCGACGAGCCGTTCGCGATCGTCACCGGCGCGGCCAGCGGTCGGGCCTACGTCGGCACGGCCAACGCGGCGTTCGACGCGCTGCTGGCGATCGACATCGAAACCGCGGAGGTCGTCGCGTCCTGTCCGGTCGCCATGGGTGTCGGCGACCTGGCCGTCGACCCGACCTGCCGGCGCGTCTACGTGGCCCGGACCGGGGACCTCGGGGTCGACGTGCTGGCCGTGGACGCCAGCGCCGGGCCCACCGACGCCGTCGACGTCTCCACCACGCTCGGGTCCGCCGCGGTCTGCCTGCGGACCGGCCCGGCCGGTCGGCGGGTCTACGTCGCCGTGCACACCCCGGACGGCGACACGATCACGGTGCTCGACGCCGACCTGAACATCCTCGACACGATCGAGATCGGCTCGACCATCATCGACGTCGCCGTGCACCCGGACGGCACCGCTCTGCTGGTCGCCACCTACGACGCCGACGGCGCCGCCGTACACGCCGTCGACGCCCGCACCCACGCCGTGACCGGCAGCATCGCTGTCGACGCCCCGCTGATCCAGCTGATCGTCAGCCGCGACGGCGACCGGGCCTACCTGATCACCGCGGCCGGAGTCCTGGTCATCTGCCCGCGCACGCACGAGGTGCTCGGCACCCTCACCGCGACCACGGCGCCGTCGTGCGCGGTGGAGAGCCCGGACGGCAGCCGGCTGTACATCGCCGGTTTCGACGGTGCCGTGACGGTGGCGTCGGTCGCCGACCTGCCGGCCCCGTCGGCGGCGCTGCACGACCAGCTGGCGCTCGACGACGCCGTCACCCGGATGCTCGAACTCCAACCCGCCGTCTGACCTGCTCCGCCGTTCGCGCACGCAGACATAAGATCTGCTCGCGGGCGACGACAGCGGCGATGACGAGCGAGGTGCGCGACTGATGATGCTGCGGGTGGTGCAGTGGGCGACCGGCTCGGTCGGGACCGCCGCGATCAACGGCGTGCTGGAACACCCCGACCTCGAACTGGCCGGCTGCTGGGTTCACTCGAAAGCCAAGTGCGGCAAGGACGTCGGTGAGATCATCGGCGTCGCCCCACTCGGCGTCACCGCCACCGACAGCCTCGACGAGATCCTGGCGACCGACGCCGACGCTGTCATCTATGCACCGCTGCTGCCCAACCCCGCCGAGGTCGCGGCACTGCTGCGGTCGGGCAAGAACGTCGTCACCCCGGTCGGCTGGTTCTACCCCGGAGACAAAGAAGCCGGTCCGCTGCGCGAGGCCGCACTGGCCGGCGGGGTGACCCTGCACGGGGCCGGGATCGGTCCGGGGGCGGCCACCGAACTGTTCCCGCTGCTGCTGTCGGTGATGTCGACCGGTGTGAGATCCGTTCGCGCCGAAGAGTTCTCCGACTTGCGGACGTACGGCGCCCCGGACGTGCTGCGGCACGTGATGGGTTTCGGCGGCACGCCGGACGCCGCCCTGACCGGGCCGATGCAGAAACTGCTCGACGGCGGCTTCCGCCAGTCGGTGCGACTCTGCGTGGACCGCCTGGGCTTCGCTGCCGACGAACGAGTCCGCTCGGCGCAGGAGGTGGCGGTCGCAACCGCGCCGATCGACTCCCCGATCGGGGTCATCGAAGCGGGCCAGGTCGCCGGCCGCCGCTTCCACTGGACAGCCACCGTCGGCGACACCGAGGTCGTCCGGATCACGGTGAACTGGCTGATGGGTGAGGAAAACCTCGACCCGCCATGGGATTTCGGACCGGCCGGGGAACGCTACGAGATCGACGTCCGGGGCAACCCGGACACGTTCGTCACGATCAAGGGGTGGCAGCCCGACAGCGTGGAGGCCGGGCTGACGAGCAACCCGGGCATCGTGGCCACCGCGGCGCACTGCGTCAACGCGATCCCGGCGACCTGCGCGGCCGCCCCCGGCATCGCCGGTTTCTTCGACCTGCCGCCGATCACCGGCCGGGCCGCACCGGACCTGACCCGCTGATGTGCCGACTCTTCGGCCTGCATGTCGGAACCACCGCGGCGACCGCCACGTTCTGGCTGCTCGGGGCACCGGACAACCTGATCGCGCAGAGCCGACGCAACCCGGAGGGCGCCGGGCTCGGCGTGTTCGATGCGCAGGGCCACCCGCACGTCTACAAGCAGCCGATGGCCGCCTGGCGCGACGCCGACTTCGCCACCGAGGCCCACGAATTGACGGGGACGACGTTCGTCGCGCACGTGCGCTACGCCACCACCGGCGCACTCGACGTCGTCAACACCCACCCGTTCTGCCAGGACGGCCGGATCTTCGCGCACAACGGGGTGGTGGAGGGACTCGACGCCATCGACGCGCGGCTGCGGGAACTCGGCGCGGCCGACCTGGTGGCCGGCCAGACCGACTCCGAACGGGTCTTCGCGCTGATCACCGCCGAGACCCGCAGCGCCGCTGGCGATGTGACCGCCGGCCTGACCGCCGCGGTGCGCTGGCTGGCCGCCGCCGTGCCGATCTACGCGCTCAACGTGCTGCTGAGCACCGCCACCGACCTCTGGGCGCTGCGCTACCCCGATACCCACGGGCTGTACCTGCTGGACCGCCGCGACGGCGCGGCCCCCTACGGGCTGTCGCTGTACACCCAGCGGATCCGCGCCGAATCCGAGCAGCTGCGCGGCCGGCCCGCCGTGGTGTTCGCCAGCGAGCCGATGGACACCGATCCGCGCTGGCAGCTGATCGCCCCCGGGGAACTGGTCCACGTCGGCCCCGACCTGACGATCACCCGGGACGTGGTGTTTCCCGACCCGCCGGTGCGCCGGATGCGCCGGGAGGACCTCAGCGCGGCCGCCCTGGCCGCCCAGCACCCGAACGCGTGACCGGACCCGGCTGGCAGGCTGTGACCGTGAAACGTGCACTGGTGCTGGCCGGCGGGGGAGTTGCGGGGATCGCCTGGGAGACCGGGGTGCTGCGCGGCATCGCCGACGAATCTCCCGAGACTGCGGCGGCGCTGCTGGACTCCGACGTCCTGGTCGGCACCTCGGCCGGTTCGGCGGTGGCCGCCCAACTCGGCAGCGGTGTCGGGCTCGACGAGCTGTTCGCCCGGCAGACTGCCGAGGCGTCGCCGGAGATCGACCCGGGTGTCGGCGTCGAGGGGGTCGCCGAGCTGTTCCTGGCCGCGATGACCCGGCCGAACACCACCGTCGAGGAGAAGCTGCAGCGGATCGGGGCGGTGGCGCTGTCGACGAAGACCGTTCCCACCCCGGTGCGCCGCGCGGTGATCGAACGCCGGCTGCCGTCGCACGACTGGCCGGCCCGGACACTGCGGATCACCGCCGTCGACATCGCCACCGGCGAACTGACCGTCTTCGACCGGTCCTCCGGGGTGCAGCTGGTCGACGCGGTGGCCGCCAGTTGCGCGGTGCCCGGCGCCTGGCCGCCGGTGGTGATCGACGGCCGCAGTTACATGGACGGCGGCGTGCGCAGCACCGTCAACATCGACGTCGCCGACGACTGCGGAACGGCCGTGGTGCTGCTGCCGTGCGCGGAGTCGTCGCCGTCGCCGTTCAGCCGGGGCGCCGCCGCCGAGGTGACCGGATTCGCCGGGCGATCGTTCGCGGTGTTCGCCGACGCCGCCGCGCTCGCCGCGTTCGGCGTCAACCCGCTGGACCCGGCCTGCCGGATCCCGTCGGCGTGGGCCGGCCGCGAGCAGGGCCGCCGCTGCGCGCGTGCGGTCGCTGAGTTCTTAGCCGGTTAGCGCGCGGCGTCCAGGGCGCGCCCGGCCAGGGTGCGGCCGACGTCGATCAGTTCGGCGGCCCGGTGGAAATCCAGGCTGCGGCAGGCGGTTCGCGGGACCTCGATGAGCACGTCGGGCGGGTAGGCGGCCAACTGATGCCGGGCGAGCGCAGACTGGGCGATGTCGATGGTCCGGTTCATCACCTCGAAGCTGCCCAGCTTCGGCACGCCGGGCTGGTCGTCCGGTTCCTCGTCGTGGTCGGGCTCAGGGTCGGCGGTGCTGAACCGGTCCAGCACCGCCCGGGCCGTCGGCCGGTCGAGCACCGACCGGACCGCGGTGGTGTCCAACAGCGTGGAAGTGCTGCGCCACATGCGATTCAGCCATTCACCGGTGGCGCGACGATCGGCGGTGTCGGTGCCGTCGTGGTCGTCCGCCGGGCTGCTGCCGTTGAGACTCACCGCCACCGTGAGGTCGGCGTTGACCGCGGCCAGCGGCGCCAGCGGCAGCGGGTCGAGGATGCCGCCGTCGGCCAGCAGTCGCCCGTCGACCACATGCGGCGCGATCACCCCGGGGATCGCGATCGAGGCGCGGATCGCGGTGTGCACCGGACCGCGCTGCAGCCACACCGATTTGCCGGCGATCAGATCGGTGGCCACCGCCGTGTAGGGGATCGGCAGCCGCTCGATGTCGATGTCGCCCAGGACGTCCCGGACCACGTCGAAGATCTTCCCGGCGCGCAGCACCCCCGCCGCGGTGAACGACGGGTCCAGCAGTCGCAGCACCGCGCCCTGGGTCAGCGACTTCGCCCAGTCGGCGAAATCGTCGAGCCGGCCCGCGGCGTGCAACCCGCCGACCAGGGCGCCCATCGACGATCCGGAGACCCCGACGACGTCGTACCCGCGCTCGCGCAGTTCCGCGATCACCCCGATGTGGGCGTAGCCGCGAGCCCCGCCACTGCCGAGCACCACCGACACCCGCGTAGCCGTCATGCGCACCATTTTCCGGTACCGCGAGCCGGGTTGTTCCACTCAGCGTGATTGCAAACACATTTCCCGGTCGAACGCGCAGGTCACGAGGCGTCCGTCGGGTCGCAACACGGCCCTGTCGCACCGTGCGCGCAGGCCGGGGCGGGTGCGCCGGCCGCCGATGTCGCCTAGCATGGCGGCCGTGATGGAGTTCGCTGGATTCCCGGAGTGTTGTCGCTGTAGCTGATCGCTGCCGCCGACATCCTCTATCAATCCACCCCATCCGTTCTGGAGTTCTCATGACCGTTCTTGCCGCACCCACTGCGTTGCGCGTACCGGACCTGCTGCGCGCCACCGACCTCGCCGCGGACGCCGTGCTCAACGGGGAATACGACCACCTGCTGCCCGCGGACGGGCTCCCCACCGACGAGCGGTGGTTCACCCGCATCCACGGCGACGACACCCTCGACATCTGGCTGATCAGCTGGGTCCCCGGGCACGCCACCGAACTGCACGACCACGGCGAGTCGCAGGGTGCGCTGACGGTGATCTCCGGTGCCGTCGACGAATACCGTTGGGACGACGACCAACTCAAGAGCCGACGGCTCGGTGCGGGGGACCAGGCCGGCTTCCCGCTGGGCTGGGTGCACGACGTGACCTGGGCGCCGTCGGGCACGCCGGAATCCGGGCCGACGCTGAGCGTGCACGCCTACTCGCCGCCGCTGGCCGAGATGTCCTACTACGCGGTCGCCGGCGACACGCTGCACCGCCAGCGCACCGAGCTGACCGACCAGCCGGAGAAGCCGTGACCAGTCGCATCGATGCGATGCTCGACGCGGCGCGGGCCAAGCTGCGCCGACTGGCGGCCGACGAGGTCCCCGGTGCGCTGCGGGCCGGCGCCCACCTGGTCGACATCCGCCCCGCCGCGCAGCGCGCCGCCGAGGGGGAGGTGCCCGCGGCGCTGGTGATCGAACGCAACGTGCTGGAGTGGCGCTGCGACCCGACCAGCGACGCCCGCATCCCGGAGGCGGTCGACGACGACGTGCAGTGGGTCATCCTGTGCTCGGAGGGCTACACCTCCAGCCTGGCGGCGGCCGCCCTGGTCGACCTGGGCCTGCATCGGGCCACCGACGTCGCCGGCGGGTACCACGCGCTGGTCGCCGCCGGGGTGCTCGACCGGCTGTAGTCCGGCGTCAGCCGTTGCTGTGCAGCAGCGGACGCAGCCGCTCGGTCTTGGCGGCGGACCAGCCCGGCGGTGTCAGCACCGCCGCCCAGCCGTCGGCCACGTCGGCGGTGTAGTGGTGGCCGTGCCCGGACGGCACGTCGACGGCGACCGCCATGTCCGCGGAGACCTGTAGGAACGTCACCACCGGAATCCAGTGCACCTGCGGCAGCACGTCGTAGCCCCGCGGCTCGATCAGCCAGTCCGGCCGGTGGAACAGCAGCTTGGTGTTCCACCAGGCGATCGGGTCGGAGGCGTGCTGCAGGTACACCACCCGCGGCGTCGGCCACGGCGCGTCCGGGCGCCGCAGATCCTCGGGGCGGGCGACGAACCGGACGTGCCGCCCGTCGTCGTAGATCGGCAGCCACTGCGGCGAACCCGGATCGCGGTTGTCGGTCAGGTCGGTCCAGATCGTGTTCTGGAACGTGGGCCCGGAGAACAGCGCCCCGTCGGTGCGGGCCAGCACGTTGTTGAGGTTCAGGAACGGCGCCTCACCACCGAACGACCCCAGGCTCTCGCCGAACACCACGATCTTGGGCCGCTTGGCGGCCGGTCGCTGCTGCACCAGCGCGTCGACGGCCTCGAACAGCGCCGTGCCGGCGTGCCGGGCGTTCTCCTTGTCCACCAGGAACGACAGCCAGCTGGGCAGGAACGAGTACTGCATGCTCACGATCGCGGTGTCGCCGTTGAACATGTACTCCAGCGCGGATGCCTCCGCCTCGTTGATCCAGCCGGTGCCGGTGGTGGTGGCCACGGCGACGACGGCCCGGTCCAGTCCACCGGTGCGGGCCAGCTCCGCGGCGGCCAGCTGCGCGGTCTCGGCGATCCCGTGCGCGGAGTGCAGCCCGGCGTAGGCCCGGATCGGCTCGGTCGCCGGGGCGCCGTTGAACGCGGTCAGCTCCGCGACGGTGGGTCCACCGCCGATGAACAGCCGGCCCTGATGCCCCAGCGACGCCCAAGACACCGCCGACCCGGTGCCGCCGGACCGCAACGCCGTCGTCGGCGCCGCCCGATCCGGGCTCATCTCATCGTTGACGCGGGCGAACGTGCTGTTCATCGTCTGCATCGCCACCCGCACCACCACCCCGTTGAGGAAGGCGATCGCCAGCGCGACCAGCAGCGACACCACCACCACCCGGGAGACCCGCGGTGGGGCCACCCGGTTCACCTGCCGCACCAGCGCCGCGGTCAGCCGCCGGGTCAGCTGACCGCACTCGACCAGCAGGAACAGCACCACGATCGACAGGACGGCGGCCAGCGGGTAGCTCCACCGGGCCAGCCGTTCAACGCCCATCAGGTCGCGGACCTGGTCCTGCCACATGTGGAACCAGACGTCCGCCGCGACCATCCCGACGACGCCGACCGGGATCAGCACCGCCCACGCCCAGCGCGGCGCCGGCGGGCTGGTGTCCTTCGACCGCAGGTAGCGGACCAGCCAGACCGCGAACACCCCGAACCCGTAGCCGATCGCGCCCGACACCCCGCTGACCAGCCCCTGGAACAGCGGGCCGCGGGGCAGCAGCGACGGCGTCAGGGACAACCAGACGAACACCAGCGCGACCGCGGTCCCGGTGAACGTGTAATGCCTGATCCACCAGGGCTTGCCGGTCGTGGATGCGGGCATGGCGGTCGTCCTAGCGGTGGGTGAAGTTCGGCTTGCGCTTCTCGACGAACGCCGCCATCCCCTCCGACTGGTCGTCGGTGGCGAACGCCGAGTGGAAGATCCGCCGCTCGTAGAGCAAGCCCTCGGCCAGGGTGGACTCGTACGCCCGGTTGACGGCCTCCTTGGCCATCATCGACGCCGACAGGCTCATCCCGGCGATCGTCGCCGCCGCCGACTTCGCCTCGGTGAGCAGGTCGTCGGCCGGCACCACCCGCGACACCAGGCCGGACCGCTCGGCCTCGGCGGCGTCGATCATCCGCCCGGTCAGGATCAGGTCCATCGCCTTGGCCTTGCCGATCGCCCGGGTCAGCCGCTGCGAGCCGCCCATGCCGGGCAGCACACCGAGCTTGATCTCCGGCTGGCCGAACTTCGCGTTGTCGCCGGCGATCAGCAGATCGCACATCATCGCCAGTTCGCAGCCGCCGCCGAGGGCGAACCCGGACACCGCGGCGATCGTCGGGGTGCGCACCGCCGCCAGCTTGTTCCAGTCGGCGAAGAAGTCCGACGCGAACATCTCCGCGAAGCTCTTGTCGGCCATCTCCTTGATGTCGGCGCCGGCGGCGAACGCCTTCGCCGAGCCGGTGATGATGATCGCGCCGATCCCGGGGTCGGCGTCGAGTTCCGCTGCGGCCGTGGTGACTTCGGCCATCACCTGGCTGTTCAGCGCGTTGAGCGCCTCCGGCCGGTTCAGGGTGATGGTGGCGACGCGGCCGTCACGCTCGACGAGGATCGTTTCGTAAGCCATGGGGTTCTCCTTCTAAAAGGTCAGATCGGGTTCGGCGGATGCGAAGTACCTGTCGACGTCGGCGATGTCCACCTGCGCCAGATCTGCCGGGGACCAGCGCGGGTTGCGATCCTTGTCGACCAATTGCGCGCGGATGCCCTCGACGAAGTCGTGGGAACGCACCGCCGCACACGACACCCGATACTCCTGGATCAGAACCTCTTCCAGGGTGTCCAGGTGGGCCGCTCGCCGCACCGACTCCAGCGTCACTGACAGTGCGATAGGTGATCGGGTGTTGATCAGCTTCGCGGCCGCGGCGGCTTCCGGGGTGCCGTTCATGGTGAGATCCGCGACGATCTCGGCAACGCTGTCACCGGCGTAGCACGCGTCGATCCAGTCCCGCTGGTCGGCCAGCGGGCTCGGCGGCGGTTCGTCGGAGTAGCCCGCCAATGCGGCGTCCAGTCCGTCGGCGAGGAGCACATCGGTGAAGTCGCTCAAGGCGGCGTGCGGTACGAAGTGGTCGGCGAAGCCCAGCGCGATGGCATCGGCACCGGAGAACGGCGCCCCGGTCAACGCGGCATGCAGACCGAGCCTTCCGGGTGCCCGGGACAGCAGGTAGGTGCCGCCGACGTCGGGGATGAAACCGATGCCCACCTCGGGCATCGCCATCTTGGTGGTGTCGGTGACGACCCGGGTGTTGGCGTGCGCCCCGACCCCGACGCCGCCGCCCATCACAATGCCGTCCATCATCGACACATACGGCTTGGGGAACCAGCTGATCGCCGCGTTGAGCAGGTATTCGTCGTACCAGAACCGGCGGGCGTCGGCGCCGCCGACTTTCGCGCTGTGATAGAGCGCAACCACGTCGCCGCCGGCGCACAGGCCCCGCTCCCCGGCACCGGTCAGCAGCACGGTGTGCACCGCCGGGTCCTGCTCCCACGCGGTGAGCGCCGCGGTCATCGCCGTCACCATCGTCAGGTTCAGCGAGTTGATCGCCTGCGGGCGGTTCAGGGTCAACACCCCGACGCCGCCGTTGACGCTGGTCAGCACTTCGTCGGATCGCTCCGGAGATTCCGCGGCCACGATCAGCAATCTAGATCGCTACCCGATGGCCGCCGTCCGCGGGTAAGGTTTGGCGGCAGAGCGGCAGAGAGGCGTCGGGGAACCCGACCGGGCCGCGGATCGTTGAGTATGTGTTCGCACATCTTCAAGTCACAGCACAAGAGAGGATCGGACGGTGCGGGAAACCACTAACCCGGTATTTCGTTCGCTGCCCAAACAGGGTGGATACGCGCAGTTCGGCACCGGTATGGCCGGCGCCGCCCAGCAGATGAACCAGGGTTACCCCGGTGCGCAGACCCAGTACCAGCGGGAGGTCAGCCGCCCGCTGACCATTGACGACGTCGTCACCAAGACCGGCATCACGCTCGGGGTCTTGAGCATCACCGCCGTCATCTCCTTCTTCCTGGTGTCGGGCAACCAGGCGCTGGCCGGGCCGCTGACCTTCATCGGCGCCTTCGGTGGCCTCGCGCTGGTCATGGTGGCCACCTTCGCCCGCAAGCAGGACAGCAAGGTGCTGGTGCTCAGCTACGCCGCGCTGGAGGGCGCGTTCCTCGGCGCGGTCTCGTTCATGCTGACCGCGTTCAGCGTCGGGACCAGCAACGCCGGTGCGATGATCGGCCAGGCCGTGCTGGGCACCCTCGGGGTGTTCGCCGGGATGCTGGTGGTCTACAAGACCGGCGCGATCCGGGTCACCCCGAAGTTCACCCGGATGCTCGTCGCGGGCATGTTCGGCGTCCTGGCGCTGATGATCGGCGACATGCTGTTCTCGATGTTCGGTGGCGGCGCCGGCCTGCACCTGCGTGACGGCGGGACGCTGTCGATCATCTTCTCGCTGGTCTGCATCGGCATCGCCGCGTTCAGCTTCCTGATCGACTTCGACGCCGCCGACCAGCTGATCCGCGCCGGTGCGCCGGAGAAGGCCGGCTGGAGCATCGCACTGGGTCTGACCGTGACCCTGGTCTGGCTGTACCTGGAGATCCTGCGGCTGCTCAGCTACTTCCAGAACGACTAGCTTTACCCGTTGACTCTGCGCTCACCAGGCTTGCGACCCGCATTTTCGCCTGGTGGACGCAGAGTCAACTGCTTTTCGGAGGTGACTGGCGCGAGCCGAGGCTTTCGGGCAGCATCCGCGCATGGCGGGGCAACCATTCATCGGCAGTGAGGCGCTGGCTGCCGGCAAGGTCAGCTGGGATGGATTGACCAGGTATCACACGGCGCTCATGCCGAATGTCTATCTCGGTCGCGGCGTCACACCATCACTCGCACAACGCACCGTCGCCGGCTGGCTCTGGTCGGGCCGGCAAGCGGTAGTCGCCGGAGCGGCGGCCTCTGCCCTGCACGGTGCGAAATGGGTCGACGACGATGCACTCATCGAGCTGATCTGGGGTAACGCCAGGGCGCCGGCCGGCGTCAAGACCAGGGCAGACCTGCTGCTGCCCGGTGAAACGCAGCTCATCGCCGGCGTGCCCGTGACATCGGTGGAGCGCACCGCCTTCGATCTGGGTAGACGGGGCAGCATCGACTCAGCGGTGGCCCGGCTCGACGCGCTGGCCAACGCCACGCACTTCAAAGTCGATGATGTCTTGGCGCTGGCCGCGAAGCACCGGCATACGCGCGGCCTGCGCCAGTTGGACGTGGCGCTGACGCTCGTCGACGCCGGGGCGCAGTCGCCACAGGAAACCAGGGTGCGACTGCTGCTCATCAACTCCGGCTTCCAGCGGCCACAGACGCAGATTCCGGTCCTCGGTCCCGACGGCTTACCTCGGTATTTCCTCGACATGGGGTGGGAGGACCTCATGCTGGCCGTCGAGTACGACGGCGACCAACACCGCACCAGCAGGCAGCAGTTCGCCTGGGATGTCGAGCGGCTGGAGTACATCAAGTCCGTGGGGTGGACGCACATCAGGGTGCTCAAGGAGCACCGTGACGCCGACATCGTCCGCCGGGTGTGCCGGGCGTGGGCCGACTGCACCCGTCCCCACAAATGACTCTGCGCCCAGGGCGGGGTCTACTCGACCTTTTCCGCCCTGAGCGCAGAGTCAACGTGATTAGGAGAGGCGCTCCACGATCATCGCCATGCCCTGGCCGCCACCGACGCACATCGTCTCGATGCCGAACTGCTTGTCGTGGGTCTGCAGGTTGTTCAGCAGGGTGGCGGTGATCCGAGCGCCGGTCATGCCGAACGGGTGGCCCAGCGCGATCGCACCACCGGACACGTTCAGCTTGTCCTCGTCGATGCCCAGTTCACGGGCCGAGCCGAGCACCTGCACCGCGAACGCCTCGTTGATCTCGAACAGGTCGATGTCGGAGATCGACATCTTGGCGTTCGCCAGCGCGTTGCGGACGGCCTGGATCGGGCCGAGGCCCATGATCTCCGGGGACAGCCCGGACACGCCGGTCGCCACGATGCGGGCCAGCGGCTTCAAGCCGAGGTCCTTGGCCTTGGCGTCGCTGGTGACGATCACCGCGGCCGCGCCGTCGTTCAGCGGGCAGGCGTTGCCGGCCGTGATCGTGCCGTTGGGCCGGAACACCGGCTTGAGCTGGGAGATCTTCTCGTAGGTGGTGCCGGCGCGCGGGCCGTCGTCGGTGCTCACCACGGTGCCGTCGGGCAGCGTGACCGGGGAGATCTCCCGGGCGAAGAAGCCGTTCTTGATGGCCTCCTCGGCACGGTTCTGGCTGCGCACGCCCCAGTGGTCCTGGTCCTCACGGGAGATCCCGGTGTGCAGCACGACGTTCTCCGCGGTCTGGCCCATCGCGATGTAGACGTCGGGCAGCAGGCCGTCGTTGCGCGGGTCGTGCCATTCGGTGGCGCCTGCCGCAGCGGCCTCCGAGCGGGCCATGGCGTCGTTGAACAGCGGGTTCTTGCTGTTCGGGGCACCGTCGGCGGCACCGATCGCGAACTGCGACACGGTCTCCACACCTGCGGAGATGAACGCGTCGCCCTCGCCGGCCTTGATCGCGTGGAACGCCATCCGGGTGGTCTGCAGCGACGACGAGCAGTACCGGTTGACGGTGGTGCCGGGCAGGAAGTCATAGCCCAGTTCCACGGCGACGACGCGGCCGATGTTGTAGCCGGACGCGCCGCCCGGCTGACCGCAGCCCATCATCAGGTCGCCGATGTCGTGCGGGTCCAGGGCCGGCACCTTGTCCAGGGCGGCCCGCACCATCTGGGTGGCCAGGTCGTCGGGCCGGATGCTGACCAGCGAACCCTTGCCGGCCCGGCCGATCGGGGAACGAGCGGTTGAAACGATGACGGCTTCGGGCACAGCGACTCCTCTAAACGGGTCCAACAGGGTATAACCAGCAATTTAGCCTGGCGGTGCTGCGACCGGCCTGCCGGGGCTACACGTCGAGGGCGGTGCACAGCGCGGGGATCAACTGCTTCGCCGCCAGTGCGTACCCGGTGGCGGACGGGTGGTACTGGTCCTGGGCGAACAACACCTCGGGGGTGTCGTGGAACTCCGGTGCCCGCAGGTCCACGAACGGAACCGCGATGCCGTCCGCGGCCTGGACAGCGGCGGCCTGGGCACGCGCCAGCTGCCGTCCGCGGGTGTGCGCCACCCAGCGCAGCGGCTGGGGGATGGCGTTGACCGCGGCGAAGTCCGGGCACGTTGCGACGACGACGACCGCGCCGCTGGCCCGCAGTCGCCGAACCGCCGAACCCAGCCGCTGCGCTGACCCCTCGATGGCGTTGAGCGCGGTGACGTCGTTGGCACCGATCATGATCACCGCGGCGTCCGGCGGCGGACCCGCGACGAACATCGCGTCGACCTGACCGGCCAGTCCCCGCGACGTGGCGCCCACAATGGCCTTGGTGCTCAACCGGATCCGCTTGCCGGTGCGCGCCGCGAGCGCCCGGGCGATCAGCGCCCCCGGTACCTCGTCGGCGCGACGGCAGCCGTAACCGGTGGCGGTCGAGTCACCGAAAATCATCAGGTGCAGGTCGACCGGAGTCCCGCGCTGGAAGCGTTGCACGGCGTCCACACCGGGGACGTACACGCCGTCGGCGCGCGGCGGCACCTCCCAGGCTTTCGGGATGATCTTGCGGGCCTGGTCGGCCTGGCCGGCCAGCAGATTGCGAACGCCCAGGTAGAGGGTGCCGGTCGAAGCCAGCGCGCCCGCAGTGGCCAGCGTCGCCGCCGACCGCTTCGGGATGCGAATGGCCATGGGGCAAGTCTAGGCACCGGGTTTGCCGGCCGGGTGTCACCGGCAAACCGAAAACGTCACGATGTGGAAGCGATGGCATATCGAAACGAATCGTAAGATTTTCTAAAAATCTGTTACGTGTCACGATATGTTTGTCCACGTTGGCAGTGCCGGCCTGGTCGGCACAGCGACGGGGGAGTCCTTCGAGACGGAGGGGAAGTGCCGACATGACCGCACCCAGCAAAGTGGCCGGTTCGACGAACAGCTACGCCCGTGTCCCGAAGCGAAGGTTTGCGGTCAACGACGGGTTGCCCGTCGAGGTCGTTGAGGATCCGCCCAGCGTCGAAGGACGGCTGGCCTGGCTGGCGGCACGACTGACGATCCGGCCGGTGCTGGCGATGGGCAGCTACCTGCCGCGGGTGCCCTGGCCGTTCGGACTGCTCGACTTCGCCGCCAAGGCGGTGCTGCCGGCGCCGGGCACCGTACGCGCGACCATCCGGCTGCCGCGCTGCAAGGCCCAGCTGGTGCGCGCCGCCGGGGTGCTGCCGGCCGACGGCACCCGCCGCGTCGTGCTGTACATGCACGGCGGAGCGTTCCTGACCTGCGGGGCCAACACCCACGGCCGGCTCGTCACGAAGCTGTCGAAGTACGCCGACTCACCGGTGCTGGTCGTCGAATACCGGATGATCCCGAAGCACTCCATCGACGATGCGGTCGACGACTGCTACGACGCCTACCGCTGGCTTCGGCATCAGGGCTACCGGCCCGATCAGATCGTGCTGGCGGGCGACTCCGCCGGCGGCTACCTGTCGCTGGCGCTGGCCGAGCGGCTGCTCGACGAGGAGGAGGGGCCCGCGGCGATCGTCGCGATGTCGCCGCTGCTGGAGATCGCCAAGGAGGCCAAGAAGGTCCACCCCAACATCCACAGCGGTGCGATGTTCCCGCCGAAGGCGTTCGACGCGTTCGTCGACCTGATCAACGCGGCCTCCCGGCGGGATCGGGCGCACGGTCACCCCGGCGAGGTCCTCGAGCCGCTGGAACACGTCGAATCCGGCTTGCCGCGCATGCTGATCCACGTCTCCGGCTCCGAGGTGCTGCTGCACGACGCCCGGCTGGCCGCCCAGGTGCTGGCCGCGGCCGGGGTACCGGTGGAGTTGCGGGTGTGGCCCGGCCAGATCCACGTCTTCCAGATCGCGGCGCCGTTCGTGCCGGAGGCCACCCGGTCCCTGCGCCAGATCGGTGAATACATCCGCGAAGCGACCGGTTGACCCCTCATTGACACTTCGGCTCATGGGGCGGGCCCAGCTTCGGCTCTCCTTCGTCGAGCCTTGCTGACCCGCTGGGTTCATGGGGCGGGCCCAGCTTCGGCTCTCCTTCGTCGAGCCTTGCTGACCCGCGGGGTTCATGGGGCGGGGCCAGCTTCGGCTCTCCTACGTCGAGCCTTGCTGACCCGCGGGGTTCATGGGGCGGGGCCAGCTTCGGCTCTCCTACGTCGAGCCTTGCTGACCCGCGGGGTTCATGGGGCGGGGCCAGCTTCGGCTCTCCTACGTCGAGCCTTGCTGACCCGCGGGGTTCATGGGGCGGGGCCAGCTTCGGCTCTCCTTCGTCGAGCCTTGCTGACCCGCCCTGCTGATGGGGCGGGTCCAGCTTCGGCTCTCCTTCGTCGAGCCTTGC
>NZ_JAHCLR010000052.1 GCF_018455725.1 Mycolicibacter acidiphilus | reverse complement strand
ATGGGGCGGGTCCAGCTTCGGCTCTCCTTCGTCGAGCCTTGCTGACCCGCTGGGTTCATGGGGCGGGTCCAGCTTCGGCTCTCCTTCGTCGAGCCTTGCTGACCCGCCCGGACGAATGACCTGAGACGATTGTCGCCATGCGGATCGCACGTCACATCAGTGAGCTCATCGGCAACACCCCCCTGGTCGAGCTGAGTTCGGTCGTCCCGGCGGGCGCTGGCCGGGTGGTCGCCAAGGTCGAGTACCTCAACCCGGGCGCCAGTTCCAAGGACCGCATCGCGGTGAAGATGATCGACGCCGCGGAGGCCAGCGGCGCGCTCAAGCCCGGCGGCACGATCGTCGAACCGACCTCCGGCAACACCGGGGTCGGCCTGGCGCTGGTCGCGCAGCAGCGCGGCTACCACTGTGTTTTCGTCTGCCCGGACAAGGTCAGCGAGGACAAGCAGAACGTGCTGCGGGCCTACGGCGCCGAGGTCGTCGTCTGCCCGACCGCGGTCCCGCCGGACGATCCGGCCAGCTACTACAGCGTCTCCAACCGGCTGGTGGCCGAGATCGACGGCGCCTGGAAGCCCGACCAGTACTCCAACCCGGCCGGTCCCGCCAGCCACTACGAGACCACCGGTCCGGAGATCTGGAACGACACCGACGGCAAGATCACCCACTTCGTCGCCGGCGTCGGCACCGGCGGCACCATCACCGGCACCGGTCGCTACCTCAAGGAGGTGTCCGGCGGTGGCGTGCAGATCGTCGGCGCCGACCCGGAGGGCTCGGTCTACTCCGGCGGCACCGGTCGGCCCTACCTGGTGGAAGGCGTCGGTGAGGACTTCTGGCCGGCGGCATACGATCCGAGCATTCCCGACGAGATCATCGCGGTGTCCGACGCGGACTCGTTCGACATGACCCGGCGACTGGCCCGCGAGGAAGCGCTGCTGGTCGGCGGTTCCTGTGGGATGGCGGTGGTCGCGGCGGTGGAGGTGGCCGTCAAGGCCGGCCCGGACTCGCTGGTCGTCGTCCTGCTCCCGGACGGCGGCCGCGGCTACATGTCGAAGATCTTCAACGACGCGTGGATGTCGTCCTACGGATTCCTGCGCACCCGGCTGGACGGGTCGACCTCACAGCCCACGGTGGCCGATGTGCTGCGCGGCAAGTCCGGGGTGCTGCCGGATCTGGTGCACACCCACCCGTCGGAGACGCTGCGCGACGCCATCGGGATCCTGCGGGAGTACGGGGTGTCGCAGATGCCGGTCGTCGGCGCCGAACCCCCGGTGATGGCCGGCGAGGTGGCCGGCAGCGTCTCCGAGCGGGACCTGCTGTCGGCGGTGTTCGAGGGCCGCGCCAAGCTCGCCGACGCCGTCGCAAAGCACATGGGTCCGCCGCTGCCGCTGATCGGCTCCGGGGAGCTGCTCAGCGACGTCGCTGACGTGCTGCGCGACCACGACGCGGTGATGGTGGTCGAGGAGGGCAAGCCGGTGGGCGTGATCACCCGCCACGACCTGCTCGGCTTCCTGTCCGAAGGCGCACGACGCAAGTAACGTCGCCGCTGCGGGCGCTGCGGTAGCCTGTCACACTCAGCCGACTCCGAAAGGGCGCCGATGACTTTCCCGCCACCACCCGGCGACTACCCGCCCCAGCCCGGCGGATACCCGCCGCCCCCGGGGAACTACCCGCCGCCCGGCAACTACCCGCCCCCGCCGGGGAACTACCCCGCACCGGGCAGCTACCCCCCGCCGCCGGGCAGCTACCCGCCGCCGGCGAACTACCCGCAGCCAGGCGGCTACCCGCCACCGCCCGGGAACTACCCGGCACCGCCACCGGGTAACTACCCGCCGCCTCCGCCGGGGAACTTCCCCCCGCCGCCGCCGGGGTACGGGATGGCGCCGAGCGCGGTCGGCAACCTGCCGCAGCACGCCTACGTGTCATGGGGCAAACGGGTGGGTGCCGCACTCATCGACATGATCCCGGTCCTGTTCATCTACGGGATCCCCGCGGTCATCGCCTCGGCTTCTGCGGAGAAGCAGTGCGTCCACGACACCGTCGGGTACGGGGTCAACTGCACGATGAGCCCGTCCGGGTTCGGCTTGCTGCTGATGTTCCTGGGCTGGATCGGGGCATTCGCGTTCGGACTCTGGAACTACGGGTACCGCCAGGGCGTGACCGGGTCGAGCATCGGCAAGTCGGCGCTGAAGTTCAAGGTGGTCTCCGAGACGACCGGCCAGCCGATCGGCTTCGGACTGTCGTTTGTTCGGCAACTCGCCCATTTCGTCGACTCCATCTTCTGCATCGGGTACCTGTTCCCGCTCTGGGACGCGAAGCGGCAGACGCTGGCCGACAAGATCATGACGACGGTCTGCCTGCCGACGGCTTGATCTGCCCCCGCGATCGTTAGGCTGGCCATCGATGAGCGGAAACCACCCTTACAGCGGCCTGTCCACCACGGCGATCCACGCCGGCTTCCGGCCGGACCCGGCCACCGGGGCGGTGAACGCGCCGATCTACGCCAGCAGCACGTTCGCCCAGGACGGTGTCGGCGGGCTGCGCGGCGGGTTCGAATACGCCCGCACCGGTAACCCGACCCGGTCCGCGCTGGAGACCGCGCTGGCCGCGGTCGAGCGGGGCCGGTTCGCCCGGGCGTTCTCGTCTGGGATGGCCGCCACCGACTGCGCGCTGCGGGCGGTGCTGCGCCCCGGTGACCACCTGATCATCCCGGATGACGCCTACGGCGGGACGTTCCGGCTGATCGACAAGGTGTTCGCGCAGTGGGGGGTCACGCACACCCCGGTCCCGCTGGCCGACCTCGACGCGGTGCGCGGCGCGCTCACCGACCGCACCCGGCTGATCTGGGTGGAGACGCCCACCAACCCGCTGCTGTCGATCGCCGACATCGCGGCAATAGCCGCCATCGGCAAAGACGCCGGGGTGAAGGTGCTGGTGGACAACACGTTCGCCTCGCCGGCACTGCAGCAGCCGCTGACGCTCGGTGCGAACATCGTGCTGCACTCGACGACGAAGTACATCGGCGGTCACTCCGACGTGGTCGGCGGCGCCCTGGTCACCGACGACGAGGAACTCGACGCGGCGTTCGGCTTCCTGCAGAACGGGGCGGGGGCCGTCCCGGGTCCGTTCGACGCCTACCTGACGCTGCGCGGTCTCAAGACCCTGCCGTTGCGGATGCAGCGGCACAGCGAGAACGCGGCGGCCGTCGCTGAATTCCTCAGCGGGCATCCGGCGGTGAGCACCGTGCTCTACCCGGGGCTGCCCGGGCATCCCGGCCACGACGTGGCGGCCGAGCAGATGCGCGGCTTCGGCGGGATGGTGTCGGTGCGGATGCGCGGCGGACGCGACGCGGCCCAGCAACTCTGCGCGCGCACCGGAGTGTTCATCCTCGCCGAGTCACTCGGCGGGGTGGAGTCGCTGATCGAGCACCCCGGCGCCATGACCCACGCCTCGACGGCCGGGTCGCAGCTTGAGGTGCCCGACGATCTGGTGCGACTGTCGGTCGGCATCGAGGACATCGCCGACCTGCTCGCCGACCTGGAGCAGGCGCTGGGCTGAGCCGACCCCCACCCCCAACTAGTGCGAGCGTGCAGAGTTGTCCGTAGAAACCCCAGGCGGCGGGCTGTTGCAAAATCGGTAGTTAGGTGAGCTAT
>NZ_JAHCLR010000051.1 GCF_018455725.1 Mycolicibacter acidiphilus | reverse complement strand
ACACCAGTCCACGCACTCTCGATCCGGAAGAGCCGCTCTGACAGCCGATGCCGATGCGCACCGGGCCGTCGACCAGCACCGTCCACGCCACCCGGTGGGCCACGCGGATCTCGCGATAGGTGACCGCGGGCCGGCCGGCGCTGGTGGCCGAGGGGTCGAAGTCGGCGAAGACGCCCGGCGGCGCCGCGTCCAGCGCCCGGCGCAGCAGATCGGCGGCGACGGCCAGCGTCCCGCCCGACGCTGACTGCGTCACGTGCAGCACCGCCTGCGGGTCCGCCGGCGAGACCACCTCCACCCGCGCCGAGCCGGGGCCGTCGGTGACCCGTCGCACCGTCCACTGCGCGGGCACCTGCACCGCCACCCGCCCCTCGAGCAGCACCGTCGTCGCTGCGACGACGGGCGGTTCGCGGTGCGTGCCGAGCGCGAGCGTGCCGGCGGCTACGACGGCCGCGACGGCAGCGCCGGCCAAGGGCAGCCGGGGACGACGACGGGTGCGGTCCGGTTTCGGTGCCGTCGGGGGCGGCCGTGTGGCCAGCCGGGTGACTTGAGCATCATCGACCACGAGCACGTCGGCGCCGGTGCCGCGGAGTCGCTCGGCGATCAGTCGGGCCAGCGCGGGCGCACCGCCGACGGTGGCGAGGCCGTCGATCACCACCGTTTCCCGGACATCGGTGACCAGCGCCGCAACGCGGTCCGCCACCTCCTCCGGTGCCCCCAGCCGGGGTTCGGCGACGGTGCCGGCGGTGGTGACGGCGACCAGGGCGGGACCGATCTCGATGATCGCTCCGGCATCGGGTGCGGCGGCGGCCAGCACCGTGGCGCGCGGCCGGGTGACGGCATCGCCGGTGACGTCCCGGGCCGCGGCGGCGACCAAGTCCACCCGCCGCGCCGACCACCAGGTCGGGTGGATGAGCACCGCGCCGTCCGCGCCCGGGCAGGCCAGCGCGGTCAGCACGCTGCGCAGCAACTCCGGCACGGCGACCGGCTCCCCGTCGACTAGGGCGACCGGGTCGTCGAGCCAGCGCACCGCGGCGTCGGCGTCACCGGTTTCGGCGCTGCCGCAGCACAGTCGGCGAATCGTGCCGGGGCCGGCTTCGATGACCGTCCGGTGCATCAGGGGCTCCACGCCACCTGGATGCGGTGTTCACCGGACCGGGTAACCAGGGTGGCGCGACCGGGCGGCAGCGGACCGAGCCGCGCCGAACCGAGCAGCGGCCCCTCGTCGGGTTCGGCGCTCATCAGCAGGCCCATCGCACCCAGGTCGCGCAGCGCGGCCAGCACCGGTTCGTAGCCGGCTCGGGCCGCCCCGGCGCTGCGGCGGGCCACCACCAGGTGCAGCCCGACGTCCGCGGCGTACGGCAGGTATTCCAGCAGCGGCGCCAACGGATTACCGGCCGCGGTGGCCACCAGGTCGTAGTCGTCGACCAGCAGGTACAGCTCCGGCCCCGACCACCAGGACCGCGCCCGCAGCTGCGCGGGCGTCACCGTGGCGCCCGGCATCCGCGCGGCCAGGGTGTCGAGCACACCGGGCAGCAGCGCGGTCAGCGCCTGCGCCGACATGGCGTAACCGGCCGGCCGGTGCTCCTCGGCGAAATCCAGCAGGCTGCGCCGGTAGTCGACCACCAGCAGCCGGGCCCGGCTGCGCAGCAGTTCCCGGCCGAGCAGCCGCAGCACCGAGGTCTTCCCGCACTCGGGGCCGCCGAAGATCAGCAGATGCGGCTGCCGCGTGAAATCCAGTGCGACCGCGGCCAGTTCGCGTTCCTCGACGCCCAGCACCGGGTTGCCGGCCGGGTCCGCCGGCAGCGTGTCCCGGGCCACCAGCACCGGCAGCACTGGAATCGCCGGTGCGACGACGTCACCGACCGGCCGGCAGCCGTCCGGGCGGGCGATCAGCATGTGCAGCCCGCCTTCGGTCAGGCCGCGGCCGGGTCGATCCCGCGGCACCCGCTCGGCCTTCCGGCGGTCCACCTCGGAGTCGGCCGGGTCGCCGAGCCGCAGTTCGATCCGAGTGCCGATCAGGTCGCGCAGGCCGGGCCGCAGCTCCGCCCACCGGGTGGCCGAGAGCACCACGTGCACCCCGTACGACAGGCCGCGCGCGGCCAGCGCCGTGATCGGCTCCGCCAGCCGGTCGAACTCCCGGCACAGCGTCGCCCAGCCGTCGACCACCAGGAACACGTCGCTGACCGGGCTGCCACGCAGTGCCTCCCGGCGGGCGACGATCGCGGTCATCTCGTCGACGGTGCGCGCCACCAGATCCGGCTGTCCGCGGCCGGCCACCGACCCCACCTGCGGCAGTGCGCCGGCCGACGCCAGTGCCCCGCCGCCGAAGTCGAGGCAGTAGATCTGCACCCGGTCGGCGTCGTGGGTGGCGGCCAGCGCGGTGATCAGGGTCAGCAGCGCCGTCGACTTGCCGGACTGCGGCGCCCCGACGACGGCAACGTTGCCGGCGCCGCCGCTCAGGTCGACGGTCAGCGGGGTGCGGCGCTGCTCGTAGGGCCGGTCGACGATCCCGATCGGCACCGTCAACTCCCCGGCTCTGTCGAGCAGTTCTCCCAGTCGCGGCGACTCCCCCAGCGGCGGCAGCCAGATCCGCCGGGCCGCCGGGCCGTGGCCGGCCAGTCGCGCCAGCATCGCCTGCGCCACGGTGGGTGCGTCCGTCGCCGCCGCCGGCACCGTCACCGCGCCGACCGGCGCCGCGGTGAACCGCACCACCGCTCCGGTGCTCGGCGCCGGGAGCGTCTGCGGGCCGGGGCCGGAGACGAACGCGGTCTGGAATCCGGTGAGTTCCCCCGACGCCGTGCGCAGATACCCGAACCCCGGGATGTTCGGCAGTTCATGGGCATCCGGGGTTCCCAGCACGATGCGGGATTCGGCAGCCGACGCCGTCTTCAAACAGATCCGGTAGGTCAAGTGCGCGTCCAGGCCGCGCAGCCGGCCCTCCTCGAGCCGCTGGCTGGCCAGCAGCAGATGCACCCCGAGGGAGCGTCCGAGCCGCCCGATCGCCGTGAACGTGTCGAGGAAATCCGGGTGCTGGGCGAGCAGTTCGGAGAATTCGTCGACGATCACCAGCAGAGCGGGCAGCGCGGTCAGCCGCGCACCGCCCCGCCGCGCTCGGGTGTACCCGTTGATCCCGGCGAATCCGGTGGCGCGCAACAGTTCCTGACGGCGGTTGAGTTCGCCGGTGAGCACGTCGCGCATCCGCTCGACCAGCGGTGCCTCATCAGCCAGGTTGGTGATGACCGCGGCGACGTGTGCGGCGTCCTCGAATTCACTGAACGTGGCGCCGCCCTTGAAGTCGATCAGCACCAGGTTCAGTGTCTCCGGATGGTGCCGGGTCAGCATGCCCAGCACCAGGGTTCGCAGGAACTCCGATTTACCTGATCCCGTTGCGCCGACGCACAATCCGTGCGGTCCGGTCCCACGCTCGGCGGCCTCCCTGATGTCGAGCAGCACCGGGTTGCCGGTAGTGTCGACGCCGACCGGCACGCGCAGCCGCTCGACCCCTCCCCACAGCGCGGCCGGGTCGGCGCGGCTGATGTCGTCGACCCCCAGCAGTTCCGGCCAGCCCGCGGTCCGGGCGGCGGCGGGGGTCGCCCGGCAGCTCGCCAGTCGCTGCGCGCAGACCAGCGCGTCCACCTCGCTGAGCAGGTCCGGCCGGGCCGGCGGCGCGTCGTCGGCGTGGCCGGCCAGTTCGGTCGGCGTCACCGACAGCCGCAGCGCCTCCCGGTCGTCTCCCGGCCCGGTCACCGACACCCCGGCCGGGTGCTCGACCACCAGCAGGACACGCGATGTCAGCCCGGCCAGGGCGGCGGTCGCCGCAGCCCGGTTCGGGTAGCTGAGGCGGGCCGGGCCGGCGTCGTCGACGGCGAGCGGATGGCGGTGGTGCGGCAGCCATTTCAGCCAGTCCCAGTGCGTGCGAACGGGTTCACCGGCGGCCGCGGCGATCCGCACGGCATTCGGCGAATGCAGCACCGCAAGCTGGCAGAGTGCGGCGCGCACCAGCGCCCGCACGCAGTCGGGGTCACCGGTCACCAGCAGCGGGCGGTCCAGGCCGACGGTGATCGGCACGTCGGCTACGCGCGCGAACCGGTCCAGCAGGCAGCGCAGGGCGTCCGCGGTGACCGGGTCGGTGTGCTGCCCGCCGGTGCGGGTCGGTGCAATCAGGCGGGTGGTCGCCGGGACCGCCCCGACGCCGACCCGGACCCGCCCGAAGTCGGGGTGATCGGCCTTCCGCTCCCCCGTCCGCGGGCCGCCGACCAGGGTCCACAGCGCCGCCGGATCCGGGTGCGATTGCGCGACGCTGAGTCGCTGCGCTGCGGCGGCGGCACTCACCGTCGCCCGCAGGCCGGCCAGGTACGCCAGGTAGTCGTCCCGATCCTCGTCGAGGTCACCGTCGCGGTCGCGGTGCCGCGCGGTCACCGCCGCCGTCACCGCGGACGCCAGCATCAGCAGCGGGAGGAGCGCGAACGCCGGGTTGCGCGCCCCCGACCGGTAGCCGATCACGCCGACGGCGACCATCATCGCGGCCATGCCGACCGGCAGCAGCCGGGTCAGCACCGCGCCGCGTGCTGGGCGGGACAGTTCGGGCGGCGCCACGACGGTGATCTCGTCCACCGCGGAATCCGCACCGTCCGTGCCGATTCCGCTCATCGCGCCTGCCTCACCCCGCGGGTTTGGCACACCGTAGGCGGGTGCCCGACGGGCGGCAAGTCAGCTGTGGACAGCCGAACACACCGTCGGCGCCGCGGCGGTAGCGTCCGGCCGGAGCGAGGAGGTCAGCGATGGCGTATTGCACTGCCGAGCTGCGCCGGGTCTGCGTGCAGACCGGTTCGGTGCGCACCGATCTGGCACTGCCGGCCGGGGTGCCGGTGGCCGCCCTGATCCCGTCGGTCGTGGCGATCGCGACCGCCGGCCGGGCCGGGCCGCCCGGCCTGGTCGCCCCATACCGGCTCGCCAGGCCCGGGCATCCCCCGCTGGACGGGACGAGAACGCTGGCGCAGCACCAGATCGACGACGGCGTAACCCTGTTGCTGACCCGCGATGTCGCCGCCACCCCGGTGCCGCGATTCGATGACCCCGCCGAGCAGGTGGCCGTCGCGGTGTGCGAGACGGCCCGGCCGTGGACGGCGCCGGGCCGCCGATTCGGGGCGGCGTCGGCGGCGGCCGCGCTGGCCGGACTGGCCGGATTCGTGGCGGCGCCCGGCGGCCCCGGCTCCCCCAACGCCCTGCTGGCGACCGCGGCCGCCGCGGCGGTGACGCTGCTGACGGTGCCCGCCACCGGGTGCGCCGCGCCGATGCGCGCGACGGTGTGCGGGGTGGTCGCCCTGGCCGTGCTGGCGGTGTTCACCGCGACGGCCGCTGCCGCAGCCGGGGTTTCGCTGCAGGCGGTGGGCGCCGCAGTGGTCACCGGCGCGCTGGCCGTGATCCGGTTGGGCGGCCGGATCGTCGTCGCGGTGACCGGCCTGGCCCGGCAGCCGGTGCGGGCGCAGTCCGCGCACCGGGTGCTCACCGCGCTGGTCGGGTTCGGTTCGGCGGTATTCGCACTGGGCGCGCTGGGGATCGCCGCGGGCCGGCAGGTCAGCGGCGTGCCCGGGGCGGCGGCAGCCGGGTTCGCGGGGTGCGCGGGAGCGGCGACGCTCCTGCAGGTGCGCTGCCACCGCGACCGCCGGCAGGCCGCGGCGCTGCTGGCCGCCGGGGTGACCGCGGTCGGAGCGGCGGTGCTGATCGCCACCAGGATCGCCCCGGCCGGGCGGCCGCTGATCTGCGGAGCGACGATCGGGTTGGGCGCGGCGGCGATCGCGCTCGGGTTCACCGGGATCGGCCGGTCGCCGACGCTGCGGCGCGCGGTCGAACCGCTGCACTGGCTGACGCTGGCGGCGCTACCGGCGCTGGCCTGCTGGGTTTGCGGCGGCTACGCCGCGGTACGCGACCTGGCCCTGGGCTGACCATGCGGCGCAGCGACTTTCGGCGGGCGGCCCGGCTGGCGGGTGCGGCCGGGCTGGTCGCCGCCGCGCACGGCACCCCGATCGCCGCCGCGGTGACACCGCCGCCGGTCGACCGCACGCTGCTGCCCGCCGCGGCCCGGCCCGCACCGCCGCAGCGCACCGTGCAGCGGGAGGTCTGCACGGTGCCGGCCCCGGATCCGCAGCCGGGGGGCCCGAGCCAACTCGACGGCCTGGACCTGCCGGCGGCCTGGGCACTGACCCGCGGCGCCGGTCAACTCGTCGCGGTGATCGACACCGGTGTCGCCCCGCACCGGCGGCTGCCGGGACTGATCGGCGGCGGTGACTACGTCTTCACCGGCGACGGCACCCAGGACTGCGATGGGCACGGCACGCTGGTGGCCGGAATCATCGCGGCCGCACCGGATCCCACAACCGACCGGTTCAGCGGTGTGGCGCCGCTGGCCACCGTGATCGGCATCCGGCAGTCCAGCGCCAAGTTCGGCGCGGCCGATGCCGGGCAGCATGCCGGGGTGGGAGATGTCGGCACCCTGGCCGCCGCGGTGCGCACCGCCGCCGATCTCGGCGCATCGGTCATCAACATCTCCACGGTGGCCTGCCGGGCCGTCGGCTCCGGGTTCGACGATCGCGCTCTCGGCGCCGCTCTGGCCTACGCGGTGGAGACCCGCAACGCCGTGGTGGTCGCCGCAGCGGGCAACACCGGCGACGGCGAGGCGTGCGACGCCGGTGCGGGCGTGGCCGTCAGCCCGGCCTGGTACGACGACTACGTGCTGACGGTCGGCTCGGTCGACGGTCGCGGCGCCGCTTCGGCGTTCACCCGGCCCGGGCCGTGGGTGGACGTCGCCGCGCCAGGTGAGGCGGTGCGGTCGCTCAGCCCGATCGGCGACGGCCTGGCCGGCGGTGCCGGCGCCGAGCAGGCCATTCACGGCACCAGTTTCGCCGCCCCGGTGGTCAGCGGGCTGGCGGCGCTGCTGCGGTCCCGGTTCCCGGACTGGACGCCGCGGCAGGTGATGGACCGCATCCGGGCCACCGCGCACCACCCGCCCGGCGGGCGGGACGACGCCGTCGGCGCCGGGGAGATCGATCCGCTGGCCGCGCTCAGCCCCGAGGCGCCCAGCGCACCACCGTCGACCGCAGCACCCACACCGCCGCCCGCCGAAGCGGCACCCGCAGCCGCACCCGGCCCGGGCGGTCAGCGCACCGCGCTCACCTACACCGGCGCGCTGCTCGCCGTCCTGGCCGCGGCCGTCACCGGGCGGGCGGCCGCAGCGCGGCGTCCCGGCTCAGCAGCGGACCCACCGGCAGGCCGGTGAGCATCGGCCACGGCACCGGGCTGGGTTCGCCGGGCAGGCCCAGGCTGCGCGCGACGACGTCGTCGTCGATCGGGTAGCGCACCCCGGTGTCGCAGATCAGATAGCGGGCGCCGGCCGTGCCCGCGGCGCCGGAGACGCCGACAGCCCGGACGTAGGCGCTGCGCCCGGGCGGCAGATAGACCCCGTCCAGTGCCGGTCCCGCCCCGTCGGCCTGGGCCAGCCCCACCGGCGCGGTGGGCAGCGCCGGCAGCCCCGCCGACAGTTCAGCGGCTGGGTCGTCGGGCCGCCAGTGCACGCAGAGGGTGGTGCCGGTCGGCAGCACCGCCAGGCGATCCGGGATCTCCGTGTTCGGCGGCGCCTCCGGCAGCGCACCCAGCAGCAGCGCCGGCACCGGGTTCGCCACCGCCGGCACCGCCCCGGGATCCACCGCGATCCGCCGGCCTCGATACAGCAGGTACGTCGCCCCGCTGACCGTCGAGGTGACCGGCACCGCCTGCTGCGGATCGAGCGGGGCCGGTGGATCGAGCCCCGCCAGAACCGCGGTCGCACCGCCGCCGGTGTCACAGATCGCCCAGCCGAACGGCCCGGTCAGTGCGGTGCCCAGCGTCTGCGGCGCTCCGGGGATCCCCAGCGCCGGACCGCGCCGACTGCGGCCGATCACCGCCGCGGGCACCGGGTGCGGCACCGCGTCAGCGCCGGCGATCAGCCGTGCCGAGGTCAGGTTGAGCACCGGGTGCAGTGTCTCGTCCAGCCGCACGTACAGGGTCCCGGATTCGGCGTCCAGCAGGATCGGCGCATCGGTTACCGCGACCGGCCGCACCCAGGCCAGCAGCGCACAGCCCGTCGTCAGTGCCGCCGCCAGCAGCCACCCGGCAACCGCTGACGGTCCGCGCACCGCCCGGCGGTCGACGCCGAGCAGCGCCGCTTCGAGCCGGCGCACCCGGTAGCGGTGCGCGTCGTGCTGCAGCGCGGGCGGGTGACGGTCCACGGGGCCCTCCGCGGTGTCGGGCGGAACGGTGTCCGCTCACCGTAGGACGCGGCGCCGATTGAGGCCGTCGCCACTCCACAGGCAGCCACCAGGTGCGACTGCACCCGGCGGCCGGGGGTGCGTGATAGCCGATAGCATCGATCGGGTGCGTATCGAGCTGAAGAAGTCCCCGCTGTCCGCCCTGGGTGCGCTGGCGCTGCTGGCCGCGGGTCCCACCCTGGTCGCCACCACCCCGCTGGCCCCGACCGCGGCCGCCTACGACTGCCCCGACGCGGAGGTCATCTTCGCCCGCGGCACCAGTGAGCCGCCGGGCGTCGGCCGGGTCGGTCGCGCGCTGATCGACTCGCTGCGCCAGCAGACCTCGAAGAAGGTCGACGAGTACGCGGTGAACTACCCCGCCGGCCGGCTGCAGCTGGGCGGTGGCGACGGCGCCAACGACGTGATCCGGCGCGTCAAGGCCGCGGCCGACCAGTGCCCCAGCACCCAACTGGTGCTCGGCGGCTACTCGCAGGGCGCGTCGGTGATGGACATCGTCACCGGCACCCCGGTGGCCGGTATCGACTGGGGCAACTCGCTGCCGGCCGAGTACGCCGATCAGGTGGTCGCGGTGGTGACGTTCGGCAACCCCGCCGACCGCACCGGCGGCCCGATCAGCCAGCAGAGTGCGCTGTTCGGTTCCAAGGCGCTCGACCTGTGCAACCCCGGCGACCCGATCTGCCATGAGGGCCCCGGCAACGAGTGGTCCGACCACACCGACGGCTACATTCCGGCGCTGACCAGTCAGGCCGCCAACTTCGTCGCCGGGAAGCTGCGTCAGACCCCGGGACCGCTGCCCGGCCCGAGCCCGGCTGTGCGCTGACCGTCACACAGGATTAGTTAGTAAATCAATTATTTTCTTCGCTACCATCGGTCGTCGTGAAGGCATCCGGCATCCTGGCGGCGACCATCCTGAGTTCCGCGATCGTGGCACCCGTCCTGTCCGGGTTGACCGCACCGTCGGCCGCGGCCGACGGCTGCCCCGGCACCGAGGTGGTGTTCGCCCGCGGCACCAACGACTCCCCGGGTCTCGGCCGCGTCGGCGACGCTTTCGTGAGTTCGTTGAACAACCGGGTCGCCGGTTCAGTCGGTAGTTACGCGGTGAACTACCCGGCCAGTTACAACTTCGGCCGGGCCGCCGAAGGCGCCAACGACGCCAGCGGCCACATCATGTGGATGGTGGAGAACTGCCCCGGCACCCGACTGGTGCTCGGCGGCTATTCGCAGGGCGCTGCGGTCATCGATGTGGTGGCGGCCGCCCCGGTGCCCGGTTTCGGGTTCACCTCACCGCTGCCCCCGGAGGCCGTCGACCACATCGCCGGCATCGCCGTGTTCGGCAACCCGTCGGCGAAGTTCGGCCAGCCGCTGACGAACAGCCCGACCTACGGCAGCCGCACGATCGACCTGTGCACCGAGGGCGACCCGATCTGCTCGGGCGGCAACGACCGGGCGGCGCACTCCGCCTATGTCCCCGGCCTGACCAACCAGGCCGCCGGGTTCATCGCCGGCCTGCTGTAGCGGTGATCAGACGGGTCTTGGCCGCGCTCGCGGTCGTGCCGGCAGCCTTCCTGCCGACGTCGACCGTGACCGCCACCGCCGCCGAACCCTGCCCCGACGCCGAGTTGGTCTTTGCCCGCGGCACCAACCAGCCGCCGGGACTGGGCGTGGTCGGCAGTGCGTTCTTCGCCGCTCTGCGGTCGCAGTTGGCGGACAAGACGGTCACGTCGTACGCGGTGAACTATCCGGCCAGCTACAACCTGCTGCGTGCCGGCGAGGGCGCCAATGACACCGTCGACCATGTGCAGCAGTTGATCGCGGCCTGCCCGACGACCCGGATCGTGCTCGGCGGCTACTCGCAGGGCGCCGCGGTCATCGACATGGCCGTCGGATCGCCGGTCCCCGGTTTCGGCCTCGCCGCTCCACTGGCACCGCAGGACGCCGAGCACATCGGGGCCGTCGCCGTCTTCGGCAACCCGTACAACCGGATCGGCCACACGCTCACCGAGAGCCCGGTGTACGGAGCCAAGACCATCGACCTGTGCGCCGACGGCGACCCGATCTGCTCGGACGGCATCGACCGTGCGGCGCACTCCATGTACAGCCCGGGGCTGACCCGCCAAGCCGCGGCGTTCGTCGCCGGCGTGCTCTAATGCCCTGCGCTATTTCCAGAACGCGTTCATGGGGGTCGCGTAGGTGTCGTTGGCGGTGAGCGGGGCCAGGGTTCCCGGCGTGGTCCGCAGGGCGTCTTCGATGGTGGCCATCAGGCTGTACTCGTTGTAGTAGTCGTCGGTCGTGAAGTGGCCGGGCTGCATGTCCCCGTCCGCGATCGCACCGGCATTCGGGACGACGATCATCGGAACGTTGTTGCCCTGGTTGCCCAGCCCCAGGGACAGGTTGTTGTTGTCCTCGTCGAACGTGATGATGATCGCGTCCTTCTCGTTGGGGTCGGTCCAGGTCGGTGAGTTCTCGATGGCGGAGACCTCCTGCTGGGCGAACGCGTCGGCGGCCGGGACGTTGTACTGGTGGTTGGTGAACTGCGTCTCGATGAATTTCAGAACTCCGCCGAGTGTGTCGACGGGTCCCTCGCCGTTGTGGGCCTCGTCGGGGACTATCCAACTGAACGCCGGGAAGGTGCTCGGGTGCGCCAGGTCGGTGCTCAACTGCGTCAGCGGCAGCAGGTGCTCGGCCTGGTAGGCGGGGGTGTTGCCGTCGACGTACTGGAACTGCGTGAACGGCAGACTGTCGACGTCGCCGCCCTGCTGGTAGCCGGCCCACCCCAGGCCCGCCTGGTCCAGTTCCTGCATGAGGTTGGGTGTGCCCGCCGGAATGGAGCCCGGGTTGGAGTTGTAGTCGATGCCGAAGTCCGATCCGCCGAGGATCCGGAAGTAGTTGGGGTTGCTGGGGTGGCCCAGCGCGAAGTAGTTGCTGTCATAGTCGTTGTCTTTGATCAGACTGTTGAGGAACGGGGCATTGGGGCTGCCCACGATGTCCTGAGCGCCCTTGTTCTCCAGGTAGATCAGGAACACGTGATCCAGGTGGCCGACGTCGGAGGTCGGTGGGGTGAGCGGCGCGGCGTGCAGGCCCGGGTCACCGACGGTGAACGACTCGTTGTCGGCGTAGGCGCCGTTGTAGTTGCCGAGCCAGTCGTTCTTGTCGGTGAAGGTGGTGGTCACCACCGCTGAGGTGGCGCTGTCGGGGACCGTCCCGGTGAGATCGCGTTCCTGGAATCCGGTGAAGCCCAGGCGATCCCAGACCGTCACCGGATTGAGCGAGCCGGTGCCCACGACATCCCCGTTGGCGTTGTCGAAGGTGACCGTCACCGTGCTGTACGACGGGTTCCAGGTCTGGCCGCCGAGGTCTGCGCTGAGGTGGTAGGCCGTACCGCCCGCTCCGTCGACGTCGACGGTCTGACTGATGCTGGAGGTGCCGACCGGCCCACCGCCGGCGAAGTTGTCGCCGCCGCCCGGGATGGCCTGCGGGAAACCGAAGATCCCGGACGCCGTCGGCAACGGGAACGACACCGGGGACGGGTAACCGACACCGGCGCCGTACGGGATGACGGTCGGGGTGCCGGTCTCCGTCCAGCCCGGTATGGTCACCCCGCTGTAGCCCGAGGCGGATGGGTCAGCCGTCTCAAAGCCGGGATTCACCAACAGGTTTCCGCTCATCGGCGGCCCAGCACTGACGCTGCCGCTGGCGCCCTGGTTGAACAAGCCGTTGAACATGGCGTCGACCTGCTGACCGAAACTGCTGCCGAGCCAGTCCCGCTCCAGGCCCTGCAGCCAGGAATCGAGCGGACCGGGCGCCGCCGAACCGGCCCCATCCACCGCACCGGTGAGGGAACTGACGAGGGAATCGATGATCGCGTCGAACTCATCGGCCGAGGCCACCGGCGCACCGGTCAACTGCGTCGCACCCAGCGCCAGAAACGCGCCGACGCCGCTGCCCAGGCCGATCATCCGACGGCGGACCTTCGCGGTGTGCGACCGATGGTTCCGCTGTCCACCCCGACGACCAATCATGGCTCCGCCCTCACTCCAGTCCCCGCAGCGCTATCTCACGTTCCGTTAAGGTACTCGTCGGCTAGCACCTATACAGGTGTGAAGACACGATTCTCTCAGCGTTTTGTACGGGACCTGCCAGCATCAGCGCCGGCGCAGGTCGCGGGTGACCCGGATACGCGCCGCCAGTTGATGATCCGGCGGGTAGTCGACGGCGACCAGGGTCAGTCCGCGGGCCGGGGCGGCGGTGAAGTCGCTGGACCGCCGCTCGGCCAGCAGCAGTTCGCGGCACCACGCCGCATCACGCCGGCCCTCCCCGACCGCCAGCAGCGCACCCACCACCGAGCGCACCATCGACCAGCAGAACGCGTCCGCGGTGACGTGCGCGGTGACCAGGTCGCCGTCGCGCTCCCAGTCCAGCCGCTGCAGATCGCGGATGGTGGTGGCGCCGTCGCGGTGGCGGCAGAACGCGGCGAAGTCGTTGAGCCCCAGCAACTCCCGTGACGCCGCCGTCATCGCGTCGACGTCGAGGTCGCGCGACCACGCGGTGATGTAGCGGGCCTGCTGCGGGACCACCCCGTAGGGGGCGGTCGACAGCCGGTAGGCGTAGTGCCTCCGCAGCGCCGAGAACCGGGCGTCGAAGTCGGCCGGCGCCCGTTCGATCCGCAACACCCGGACGTCGGGCGGCAGGAACCGGGCCAATCGCCGTGTCAGCGGCAGGAATTCGGGTTCGTCACCGGGCCGCCGGGTGCGCGGGTAGGCGTTCGGCAGCGCCTCGGCCGGGACGTCGACGTGGGCCACCTGGCCGGTCGCGTGCACGCCGGTGTCGGTGCGGCCCGCCGCGAACAGCCGTAGCGGAACGCGAAACCCCGTCGTCAGTGTCTCCTCGAGGACACCGGCGACGGTGCGCTGACCTGCCTGGGTCGCCCAGCCGGCGAAATCGGTGCCGTCGTAAGCGATGTCAAGACGAAGACGGACCACCCCGTGCACGACGGGGTGGTCCGGCTTCGGAGCTGAACTACTCAGCGGCGTCGGGCGCCTCAGCGGTCTCGGTCGCCTCGGCAGCCTCGGGGGCGTCCTCGGCAACGACCTCGGGGGCCTCTTCGACCTTCTCCGCCTTCGGAGCGGCCTGCTCGGCCTTCGCCGCCTTGGCCGCAGCGCGGCGGGCCCGGTCGGCCTCCGAGACGACGGTCTTCTCCCGGACCAGCTCGATCACGGCCATCGGGGCGTTGTCGCCCTGCCGCGGCTCGACCTTGATGATGCGGGTGTAGCCACCCTCGCGGTCCGCGAAGTGCGGGGCGATCTCGGCGAACAGCGAGTGCACCACGTCCTTGTCGCGGATCTTCTTCATCACCTCACGCCGGTTGTGCAGCGCACCCTTCTTGGCGTGGGTGATCAGCTTCTCGGCGTAGGGCCGCAGCGCCCGCGCCTTCGGCTCGGTGGTCTTGATCCGGCCGTGGGTGAACAGCGACGTGGCCAGGTTGGCCAGCAGCGCCTTCTGGTGCGACGACGAACCGCCGAGGCGGGGACCCTTGGTGGGCTTGGGCATGGCAACTTCTCCTCAATGGGGGCCGGTCCCCGTATCAGGTAGGACCGGGACGGGAATTCTTTTACAGCTGTTCGGTTTCGGCGTAGTCCTGCTCGTCGTAGCCGCCGGCGTCGGCCGACCAGGTGCCGGTCGCGACGTCGTACCCGGCAACCTGCGACGGGTCGAAGCTGGCCGGGCTGTCCTTGAGTGCCAGACCGAGCTGGTGCAGCTTGATCTTCACCTCGTCGATGGACTTCTGGCCGAAGTTGCGGATGTCGAGCAGGTCGGACTCGGTGCGGCCGACGAGCTCGCCGACGGTATGCACACCCTCCCGCTTGAGGCAGTTGTAGCTGCGCACGGTCAGGTCCAGGTCGTCGATCGGCAGCGCGAACGACGCGATGTGGTCGGCCTCGGCCGGCGACGGGCCGATCTCGATGCCCTCGGCCTCGACGTTGAGCTCCCGGGCCAGGCCGAACAGCTCGACGAGGGTCTTGCCGGCCGAGGCCAGCGCGTCCCGCGGGCTGATCGAGTTCTTGGTCTCGACGTCCAGCACCAGCTTGTCGAAGTCGGTGCGCTGCTCGACACGGGTGGCCTCGACCTTGTAGGTCACCTTGAGCACCGGCGAGTAGATCGAGTCGACCGGGATGCGGCCGATCTCGGCGCCGGACACCTTGTTCTGCACGGCCGGCACGTAGCCGCGGCCGCGCTCGACGATCAGCTCGACCTCGAGCTTGCCCTTGTCGTTGAGGGTGGCGATGTGCATGTCGGGGTTGTGCACGGTCACCCCGGCCGGCGGCACGATGTCACCGGCGGTGACCGCACCCGGGCCCTGCTTGCGCAGGTACATGGTGACCGGCTCGTCCTCCTCCGAGGAGACCACCAGGCCCTTGAGGTTCAGGATGATGTCGGTGACGTCTTCCTTCACACCGGGGACGGTGGTGAACTCGTGCAGCACGCCGTCGATGCGGATGCTGGTGACCGCCGCGCCGGGGATCGACGACAGCAGCGTGCGCCGCAGCGAGTTGCCCAGCGTGTAGCCGAAACCGGGCTCCAGCGGCTCGATGACGAACTGCGACCGGTTCTCGGCCAGCACCTCTTCGGACAGGGTGGGACGCTGAGAGATCAGCATGGTGGTGTTTCTCCTTCTGGCACCCGCTATTTGATGCCTTTGAGGCGGAGTCCCCCGACCGATGCAGTCGGGGGGCGTTTGGGGGGTATCCCCCCAAATGACTACTTCGAGTAGAACTCGACGATCAGCTGCTCGGTGAGCGGCACCTGGATCTGCGCGCGCTCCGGCAGCTGGTGCACCAGGATGCGCTGACGCTCCCCGACCACCTGCAGCCAGCCCGGGATCGGGCGGTCACCGGCGACCTCACGCGAGATCTGGAACGGCACGGTGTTGATCGACTTGTCCTTGACGTCGATGATGTCGTACTGCGACACCTGGTAGCTGGGGACGTCGACCTTCACGCCGTTGACGGTGAAGTGGCCGTGGCTGACCAGCTGGCGGGCCATCCGACGGGTCCGGGCCAGGCCGGCCCGGTAGACCACGTTGTCCAGCCGGCTCTCCAGGATGCGCAGCAGTTCCTCACCGGTCTTGCCGCCGCGGCGAACCGCTTCCTCGTAGTAGCGACGGAACTGCTTCTCCATCACGCCGTAGGTGAAGCGAGCCTTCTGCTTCTCCTGCAGCTGCAGCCGGTATTCGCTCTCCTTGATCCGCGCGCGGCCGTGCTGGCCGGGCGGGTAGGGACGCTTCTCGAACGCCTGGTCGCCGCCGACCAGGTCAACTCCCAGCCGACGCGACTTGCGGGTGGCGGGTCCGGTATAACGAGCCATTTTTTCCTACTCCTCCTAGACCCGGCGCCGCTTGGGCGGACGGCAGCCGTTGTGCGGCTGCGGGGTGACGTCGGAAATCGCACCGACCTCCAGGCCGGCGGCCTGCAGCGAGCGGATGGCGGTCTCCCGGCCCGAGCCCGGGCCCTTCACGAACACGTCGACCTTCTTGACACCGTGCTCCTGCGCCTTGCGCGCCGCGTTCTCGGCGGCCAGCTGCGCGGCGAACGGGGTGGACTTACGCGACCCCTTGAAGCCGACGTGACCCGACGACGCCCAGGCGATGACGTTGCCCTGGGGGTCGGTGATGGTCACGATGGTGTTGTTGAAGGTGCTCTTGATGTGCGCGGCACCATGCGGGATGTTCTTCTTTTCCCGCCGCCGGGTCTTCTGCCCCTTCTTGGGCCCGGTCACTTTCTTCGGTGGCATGACGATTACCTGGCCTTCTTCTTACCGGCGATGGTGCGCTTGGGACCCTTGCGGGTACGCGCGTTGGTCTTGGTCCGCTGGCCGCGCACCGGCAGGCCGCGACGGTGCCGCAGGCCCTGGTAGCAGCCGATTTCAATCTTGCGGCGAATGTCGGCCTGCACCTCGCGGCGCAGGTCGCCTTCGACCTTCAGGTTGCCCTCGATGTAGTCGCGCAGCTGGGTCAGCTGGTCGTCGGTGAGGTCCTTGCTCCGCTGGTTCTTATCGATGCCGGTAGCGGCCAGGATTTCGATGGAGCGGGTACGGCCGATGCCGTAGATATAGGTCAGCGCGATCTCCATGCGCTTATCGCGCGGCAGGTCGACGCCCACAAGTCGAGCCATGGGGGCAGGCCCCTTTCATCTTCGTCACGAAGGTGTCGGTCCCAGCCCGTCCCGGCGCAACTGATCCGGGGCCCGGCCTTCGTTCCGGGCGTTGCTGAGTCGGCTCACCTCTAAAGGTGCCCGCCGCTCAGTGGTACTGGGAGGTCTGCATTCAGTTGTGGCGGTCGGCCGAACCGGCCGGCGCGCTCAGCCCTGGCGCTGCTTGTGGCGCGGGTCCGGGCAGATCACCATGACCCGGCCGTGCCGACGGATCACCCTGCATTTGTCGCAGATCGGCTTGACGCTGGGGTTCACCTTCACGGCTACTGAGTCCTGTTCTAATCGCTGGTTGACTGGTGGTTTCTAGCTGGATGGGCCCGTACCGGCTACTTGTACCGGTAGACGATGCGACCCCGGGTCAGGTCGTAGGGAGACAACTCCACGACCACGCGGTCTTCCGGCAGGATGCGGATGTAGTGCTGCCGCATCTTGCCGCTGATGTGGGCGAGAACCTTGTGACCGTTCTCCAGCTCAATGCGAAACATCGCATTGGGCAGGGGTTCGACCACTCGACCCTCGACCTCGATGGCACCGTCTTTCTTGGCCATTACTCTCCGGCGATCCTCCGTGTCGACTTACCTGTGCGTGTGCATGCGCCCGCCTGGGCGCAGCATCGAGTACAGCTGCAAAACGTGAGCCGGTGGCAGGAAATTCCAGGAATCCAGAAATCCAAGACTGGGCACGCAAGAGCCGACGCGAACGCCGCACCGTCGCCCAACGATACCCGCATCCGGCCCACACTCCAAAAGTGCGGGATTAATGCGGCAGTCCCGGCTGCGCCTCTCCTCCGTCGAGCCTCGCCAAACTGCCGGATTACTGCGGCAGTCCCGGCTTCGCCTCCCCTCCGTCGAGCCTCGCCAAACTGCCGGATTACTGCGGCAGTCCCGGCTGCGCCTCTCCTCCGTCGAGCCTCGCCAAACTGCCGGATTCCGGTGTCCGTGGGGCATGGGAGGATTGCCTCACAGCCGGCACGCGGCGACGGCCGGTGGGCGAGGAGGAGGCGCAGTGACGACGGTGTACCTGGCGGTGTTCGCCGTCGGTGCGATCGCCCTGCTCACCGCTTTCCTGCTGACCGACATCGGCACCGACGGAATGCCGTTCCTGAGCCTGACCGGGGTGTCGGCGGCGCTGGTCGGGGCCGGCACCGGCGGACTCGTCGGCACCTGGGCCGGGCTGGGCGGGCTGGGCGCCGGCGCCCTGGGGCTGGGCAGTGCAGTCATCCTGGCGGGCCTCCTGCACGGCGTGGCGCTGCCGTACATGCGCCGCCAGCAGGCCAACTCCCAGCACGGCCGCACGTCCTACATCGGGCTGCTGGGCACCGTGACCCTGGAGGTGCCCGCCGGCGACTGGGGCGAGGTCGCGTTCGTCGACCCGGACGGCAACCGGGTGCGGTCGAAGGCGATCAGCGCCGAGGCGCACTCCCTGGCCAAGGACACCCGCGTCTACATCGCCGACGTCGACCCCGACTACCTGCACGTCGTCGCGATTCCCGACAACTGAGCCGTACCCGATAACCAACCCCCCGAAAGGCAGTGTCCATGTCACTGGTCTTGATCGTCGTCGTCATCGCACTGGCCGCACTGCTGGTGCTGGTCGGGCTGCCGGTGATCTACGTCAAGAACTACATCAAGGTGCCCCCCAACGAGGTGGCGGTGTTCACCGGCCGCGGCCAGCCGAAGGTGGTGCGCGGCGGCGCCCGGTTCCGGCTGCCGGGCATCGAGCGGGTCGACATCATGAGCCTGGAGCCGTTCAACGTCAGCATCAACCTGCAGAACGCGCTGTCCAACAACGGTGTGCCGGTGAACGTCGAGGCCGTCGGACTGGTCCGCATCGGCTCGGCCGACGAGGCCGTGCAGACCGCCGTGCAGCGGTTCCTCACCTCCAACCTGGCTGAGCTGCAGCGGCAGATCAACGAGATCCTGGCCGGCAGCCTGCGCGGCATCACCGCGACCATGACCGTCGAGGACCTCAACTCCAACCGCGACACGCTGGCCCGCAACGTGGTCGAGGAGGCCGGCAGCGACCTGGCCCGCATCGGCATGGAGGTCGACGTCCTCAAGATCGCCGGTATCTCCGACTACAACGGCTACCTGGAGTCGCTGGGTCAGCGCCGGATCGCCGAGGTGAAGCGGGACGCCACGATCGGCACCGCCGAGGCCGACCGGGATGCCCAGATCCAGTCCGCCAAGGCCCGTCAGGCCGGCTCGGTCGCCCAGGCCGAGGCCGACACCGCGATCGCCGCCGCCAACCAGAAGCGCGACGTGGAGCTGGCCCGGCTGCGCGCGCAGACCGAAGCGGAGAACGCCCAGGCCGACCAGGCCGGCCCGCTGGCGCACGCCCGCGCCGAGAAGGACGTCGGTATCGCCACCGAGCAGGCCGAGGCCGCCCGGGTGCAGGCCCGCATCGAGGTGGAGCAGCGCCGCGCCGAGCAAGCCCAGGCCGCGCTGCAGGCCGACGTGATCGCCCCCGCCGAAGCCCAGCGTCAAGCCGACATCGCCCGCGCCGAGGGGCAGCGGCAGTCGGCGATCCTGACCGCCGAGGCGCAGGCCGAGGCGGCGCGACGGGCGGGTGCCGCCGAGGCCGACGCCCGCAAGTCCGCCGCCGACGCGCTGCGGGTGGAACGCCAGGCCGAGGCCGACGCCCTGCAGGCCAAGCTGGTCGCCGAAGCCGCCGGTAAGAAGGAACTGGCCGACGCGCTGCGGGTGGAGCAGCAGGCCGAGGCCGACGGCATCCAGGCCAAGCTGATGGCCGAGGCCGCCGGCAAGAAGGAGATCGCGGCCTCGCTGAACAGCTACAGCGCGGAGGCGGCGCGGATGCTGATGCTGCCGGACGTGCTGGCCTCGGTGGTGCAGGCCACCCAGGCCGCGGCCGCCCCGCTCAGCGACATCGAGCGGCTGTCGATCGTCGGCGGCTCCGGCGACGCGCAGGAGGCCATCGGCGGGCTGCTCGGGATCAGCCCGCTGGGTATCGCCAAGGTGCTGGAGACGCTGAAGTCGTCCGGGATCGACGTCGCGGCGATGCTGCGTTCCGGGGGCGAGTCATGACGCTCAAACCGGAGCTGGGCCGCTACGGGGTCTGGACGGGTGGCTCGCCCACGCCTGCGCAGGCCGCGGAGATCGAACGGCTCGGCTACGGCGCGATCTGGGTGGGCGGGTCGCCGGCCGCGGACCTGGCCTTCGCCGAGCCGCTGCTGGCGGCGACGTCGACGCTTTCGGTCGCCACCGGGATCGTCAACGTCTGGTCGGCACCGGCGGGGCCGGTCGCGGAATCCTTTCACCGCATCGACGCCGCCTACCCGGGCCGGTTCCTGCTCGGTGTCGGCGTCGGCCACCCGGAGGCGACCGCCGAGTACCGGTCGCCGTACGAGGCGCTGGTGGATTACCTGGACGCGCTGGACGCCGCGGGGGTTCCGATGGAGCGCCGGGTGCTGGCCGCGCTCGGGCCGCGGGTGCTGCGGCTGGCCGCGGAGCGCAGCGCCGGGGCGCACCCGTACCTGACCACCCCGGAACACACCGCGCACGCCCGCGAACTGCTCGGCCCGGCGGCGCTGCTGGCACCCGAACACAAGGTGGTCCTGTCGACCGACGTCGCCGCGGCCCGTACGGCCGGGCGCGACGCGGTCGGCTTCTACCTGCGGCTGTCGAACTACGTCAACAACTGGCGGCGGCTGGGGTTCGGTGACGACGACGTGGCCGCGCCGGGCAGTGACCGGCTGATCGACGCCGTCATCGCGCACGGCACCCCGGACTCCGTCGCCGCGCGCCTCGGTGAGCACCTGTCCGCCGGCGCCGACCACGTGACGATCCAGGTGCTCGGCGGCTGGAAGGCGCTGCTGCCGACCCTGACCGAGCTGGCGGAGCCGCTGGGGCTGCGCTGAGGCGGCTGGGCGTTCGAGCAACACCAGCCCCAGCCGTCACCGCATCGAGACAGGTGTCGCGTGTGCCCGCCTCTACGCGACAATCCGCGCCCTGACGTCGCCGCACGCCTGCGCTAACACCCGTTGTCGCGCCAAGGCGGGCACAACGGCACATCCTCCTAACCGGTGACGGTTGGGGCGGACGGGTCGATCGTTGCGAGGCCGGGCACTAAGGTTTGCTGCATGCGACTGCTGGTCACCGGCGGCGCCGGGTTCATCGGCGCGAACTTCGTGCGCACCGTCACCCGCGAGCACCCCGACACCGCGGTGACCGTGCTCGACGCGCTGACCTACGCGGGCAGCCGGGAGGCACTGGCCGGGGTCGGTGACACCGTCGAACTGGTGGAGGGCGACGTCACCGATGCCGGCCTGGTCACCGAGTTGGTCGGCGACGCCGACGCGGTGGTGCACTTCGCCGCCGAGACCCACGTCGACAACGCACTGGCCGACCCGCAACCGTTCCTGCACACCAACGTGGTCGGGACGTTCACGGTGCTGGAGGCGGTGCGCCGGCACCGGGTGCGCCTGCACCACGTCTCCACCGACGAGGTCTACGGCGAACTGGACCTGCACGACCCGCGCCGGTTCGCCGAGACCAGCCCGTACCGGCCGTCGAGCCCGTACTCGTCGACCAAGGCGGCCGCCGACCTGCTGGTGCGGGCCTGGGTGCGGTCCTATCGCGTGGCGGCGACGATCTCGAACTGCTCCAACAACTACGGCCCGTTCCAGCACGTGGAGAAGTTCATCCCCCGGCAGATCACCAACCTGCTGACCGGGCGGCGGGCCAAGCTGTACGGCAGCGGCGCCAACGTCCGCGACTGGATCCACGTCGACGACCACAACGACGCGGTCTGGCAGATCCTGCACCACGGCCACCCCGGGCGCACGTATCTGATCGGCGCCGACGGCGAGCGCAGCAATCTCCTTGTGCTGCAGTCGATCCTGACGATCATGGGCCGTGACCCCGACGACTTCGACCACGTCACCGACCGGGCCGGTCACGACCTGCGCTACGCCATCGACTGGTCCGGGCTGCGCGACGAACTCGGCTGGCAGCCCCGGCACACCGACTTCGAAGCCGGCCTGCGCGACACCGTCGAGTGGTACCGGGCCAACGAGTCCTGGTGGGCGCCGATGAAAGACGCCGCCGAAGCCGCCTACGCGCAGCGGGGGCAGTGAGATGGCGGTGCGGGAACTGGCGATCCCGGGGGCGTGGGAGCTCACCCCGACCCAGCACGCCGACGCGCGCGGGGTGTTCTTCGAGTGGTTCACCGACACCGAGTTCACCGGGTTCGCCGGGCACCGTTTCGACCTGCGGCAGGCCAACTGCTCGGTGTCGTCGGCCGGGGTGCTGCGCGGGCTGCACTTCGCGCAGGTTCCACCGGGGCAGGCCAAATACGTCACCTGCGTGACCGGATCGGTTTTCGACGTCGTCGTCGACATCCGGGTTGGCTCACCGACGTTCGGTGCCTGGGACGCGGTGCTGCTGGACACGAGGGACCGCCGGTCGGTGTACATCGCCGAAGGACTCGCGCACGGATTCCTTGCGCTGGAAAACGATTCGACGGTGATGTATCTCTGCTCGGCGGGCTACGACCCGCAGCGCGAGCACACCGTCTGCCCCACCGACCCGGCGATCGGCATCGACTGGCCGGGCGAGCACCCGCCGCTGCTCTCCGAGCGCGACGCCGCCGCACCCACCCTGGCCGACGTGCAGGCAGCGGGCCTGCTGCCCACCTGGAGGCAGCCCTAACCGCGCCCCGGCAGCCGTAACCGCCAGCGCACCAGCGCCGCCCAGACCGCGCCCAGGATCGCCAGGATGGTCATGTCGGCCAGCCACCAGCGTCCCGCGTGCGTCCACAGCTGATCGTGCGGGGAGATCGGGTCGACTGCCATCAGGTCGACGGTGGACGCGGTGGCCGCGTAACCCCACCGCGACGGCAGATACCAGGACAGCTGGTTGAGCCCGGCCCGGTTGCCGATCGGGAACATGCCGCCGGAGAAGACCAGCGAGACCATGATCACCACCACGAGCATCGGCAGGATCTGCTCGTTGGACTTCGCCAGCGACGACAGCCCCAGCCCGATCAGCGCGGAGACGACGGCGGTGAGCGCCAGCGCCAGATACAGCTCGGCGACCGGGCTGCCGAGCAGCGCCGCACCCTGGGTGGGTTTGCCCTTCCCGACGATCGCGATCGCCGTCAGCACCGCGGTCTGCAGCAGCGCGGCGAGGCTGTAGACCACGATCTTGGCGGTCAGGTACGCCGACGCCGACAGGCCCACCGCCTGCTCTCGCCGGAAGATCGGCCGCTCCCCCACCAGATCCCGGATCGTCAGCGCGGTGCCCATGAACACCACCGAGACCAGCAGCACCACCAGGATCTCCGACGCCTCGTCGGGGGTGTCACTCCGCGGGTCGGCGACCCCGAAACCGCTGCTGCCCGGCACCACCAGCGCCAGCGCCCCGAGGATGAACGGCAGCAGCGCCAGGAACACGAAATAGCCGCGGTCGGCGACGATCAGCCGGACCTGGCGCCGGGCCACGCTGGAGATCTGGCGCCGCAGACTGGTGCGGGCCGGACGGCCGGGCGGGCCGCCGGGGGCCGGCGCCGGGATCGGTTGAGCCGCACGCGACGGCGGCCGCGCGGCCAGGTAGCGGCGGTGGGCGGCGCCCGGGTCGGAGCTGACGAACGCGAAGATGTCCGCCCAGTCGGTCCCGCCCATCGCCGCACCGATCGCCCCCGGCGGACCGACGAACGCGGTCGTGCCGCCGGCGGCGAGCAGCAGCACCTGATCGCACATGTCCAGGTAGGTCAGCGAATGCGTCACCACCACGACCACCCGGCCGGCATCGGCGAGCCGGCGCAGCATCGTCATCACCTGGCGGTCCAGGGCGGGGTCCAGCCCGGAGGTCGGCTCGTCGAGGATCAGCAGCGACGGCCCGGTGAGCAGTTCCATCGCCACCGATGCCCGCTTGCGCTGCCCGCCGGAGAGCTTGTCCACCCGCGTCCCGCGGTGCGCGGTCAGCTCCAGCTCGTCGATGACCCGGTCTACCACGGCGCGACGGTCGGCAGCAGAGGTGTCCGGCGGCAGCCGCAGCTCCGCGGCGTAGCCCAGGGCCTGCTCGACGGTGAGCTGGCGGTGCACCACGTCGTCCTGCGGCACCACGCCGATGCGTGAGCGCAACGAGGCGTACTCGGCGTGCACGTCATGACCGTCGAACGTGACCCGGCCGAGGGTGGGTCGCGTGGCCCCGCCCAGCAACCTGATCAGGGTGGATTTGCCCGCCCCGGACGGCCCGATCACCGCGGTCAGGGTGCCGGGCCGCGCGGCGAAGGAGACGTCGGACAGCAGCGGGCGGCCGTCGATGACCAGGCTCAGCCGATCCGCCTCGACTCCCCCGGCGCCGGTGGCGGCCGGCCCGGCCCGCAGTGTGCCGCCGGCGACGACGAAGTCGCTGTTGCCGACGGTGACGACGTCGCCGTCGCGCAGCGGGGTGCGCGCGGTGATGCGGCGGCCGTCGACGAACGTGCCGTTGATGCTGACGTTGTCCGCGATCGCGAGCTCCGGACCGTTGCTGAAGAGCGTTGCGTGCACCCGCGAGACCAGCGGGTCGTCCACCACGATGTCGCAGTCCGCCCGGCGGCCGATCAGCTGTGTGCCGGACCGCCGGGGTAGCCGGATCCCGAGGGTGGGTGAGTCGTCTCCGGGCGGCACGGACACCATCGCCATTCACCACCTCCGGTGGGCACCCTGCGAGAACACCGGCGTCTCCGGCCCGATGCGCCACGGTAGCCAGCAGCGCTGCGGGACAGCTGTGAACCGGGTCACCCTCTGGTCACAGTTACTAGGATGTCCTAGTATTCTGGGTGTCGAGCCGAACGGCTCTCCCCACCTTCGACATTGGATTGCCATGACCACACAGATTCCGCACTTCATCGATGGCCACCGCAGCACCGGAAACTCCGCACGCACCGCCGACGTCTTCGATCCGAGCACCGGCGCGGTACAGGCGAAGGTGCCACTGGCGTCGGCGGCCGAGGTGGACGCCGCGGTCAGCTCGGCGGTCGCCGCGCAGCGGGTGTGGGCGGCGGTCAACCCGCAGCGCCGAGCCCGGGTGCTGATGCGCTTCATCGAACTGGTCAACACCCACGCCGACGAACTCGCCGAACTGCTCTCGGCCGAGCACGGCAAGACCGTCGTCGACGCGCACGGCGACATTCAGCGCGGCATCGAGGTGATCGAGTTCGCGGTCGGCATCCCGCATCTGCTCAAGGGCGAGCACACCGAGGGCGCCGGCACCGGTATCGACGTGTTCTCGTTGCGCCAGCCGCTCGGGGTGGTCGCCGGGATCACCCCGTTCAACTTCCCGGCGATGATCCCGCTGTGGCAGGCCGGGCCGGCCCTGGCGTGCGGCAACGCGTTCATCCTCAAGCCGTCCGAGCGCGACCCGTCGGTGCCGGTGCGCCTCGCCGAGTTGTTCCTCGAGGCCGGCCTGCCGCCCGGGGTGCTGCAGGTGGTGCAGGGCGACAAGGAGGCCGTGGACGCCCTGCTGACCCACCCGGACGTCGCGGCGGTCGGCTTCGTCGGTTCCACCGACATCGCGCAGTACATCTACGCGACAGCCACCGCGCACGGCAAGCGCGCCCAGTGCTTCGGCGGGGCGAAGAACCACATGATCGTGATGCCCGACGCCGACCTGGACCAGGCCGTCGACGCGCTGATCGGCGCTGGTTACGGCAGCGCCGGGGAGCGCTGCATGGCGATCAGCGTGGCGGTGCCGGTCGGCGAGGACACGGCAAACCGGTTGCGGGAACGCCTGGTGGACCGGGTCAACGGCCTGCGGGTCGGGCACAGCCTGGACCCGAAGGCCGACTACGGCCCGCTGGTCACCGGCGCCGCCGTGCAGCGGGTGCGCGGCTACATCGACGCCGGCGTGGCGGCCGGGGCGGAGCTGGTGGTCGACGGGCGGACCCGCGGCGCCGACGACGCCACCTACGGTGACGCGGACCTGACGACCGGGTTCTTCCTCGGGCCGACGCTGTTCGACCACGTCACCTCCGACATGTCGATCTACACCGACGAGATCTTCGGGCCGGTGCTGTGCATTGCCCGCGCCGCGGATTACGAAGAGGCACTTCGCCTTCCGTCCGAGCATGAGTACGGCAACGGGGTGGCGATCTTCACCCGCGACGGCGACACCGCCCGGGACTTCTGCTCGCGGGTGCAGGTCGGCATGGTCGGCGTCAACGTGCCGATCCCGGTGCCGGTGGCCTACCACTCATTCGGCGGCTGGAAGCGGTCCGGCTTCGGCGACCTCAACCAGCACGGCACCGCCTCGATCACGTTCTACACCAAGACCAAGACCATCACGCAGCGCTGGCCGTCGGGCATCAAGGACGGCGCCGAGTTCCACATGCCCACGATGAAATAAGGCCTGACGCAATGACTCTCACAATGGATACCGCAATGAACGACGAGGAACGGGTGATCGTCGAGACCGCGGCGGCGTTCGCTGCGAAGCGGCTCGCCCCGTACGCGCTGGAATGGGATGCCACGCATCACTTTCCGGTGGACGTGATGCGGGAGGCGGCCGAGCTGGGGATGGCCGCGATCTACTGCCGCGAGGATGCCGGCGGCTCCGGGCTGCGCCGACTCGACGGGGTGCGGATCTTCGAGCAGCTCGCGATCGCCGACCCGGTGATCTCCTCCTACCTGTCGATCCACAACATGTGCGCCTGGATGATCGACAGCTACGGCACCGAGCAGCAGCGCAAGGACTGGGTGTCGCGGCTGGCGTCGATGGAGGTGATCGCCAGCTACTGCCTCACCGAGCCGGGCGCCGGATCCGATGCCGCGGCGCTGTCCACCAGGGCGGTGCGGTCCGGTCCCGGACAAGGCGCAGACTACGTGCTCGACGGTGTCAAGCAGTTCATCTCCGGCGCCGGGGTGTCGGATGTGTACGTGGTGATGGCACGCACCGGAGACGACAGCCCACGGGGCATCTCGACGTTCATCGTCGAAAAGGGCACGCCCGGACTGAGTTTCGGCCCGCCCGAGCAGAAGATGGGCTGGAACGCCCAGCCCACCGCCCAGGTGATCTGCGAGGGTGTGCGGGTGCCGGCCGAGGCGATGCTCGGCGGCCCGGAGGGCGAGGGAACCGGCTTCTCGATCGCGATGAACGGCCTCAACGGCGGGCGGATCAACATCGCGGCCTGCTCGCTCGGCGGCGGGCAGGCGGCGTTCGACAAGACCGGCGGGTATCTGGCCGACCGGCAGGCGTTCGGCAAGCCGCTGCTCGACGAGCCGACGATCCGCTTCACGTTCGCCGACATGGCCACCGCTCTGGAGACCTCGCGCCTGCTGCTGTGGCGCGCGGCCACCGCGCTGGACAACGGTGACGCCGACAAGGTCGAGTTGTGCGCGATGGCCAAGCGCTACGTCACCGACGCCTGCTACGACGTCGCGGACAAGGCCCTGCAACTGCACGGTGGCTACGGGTATCTGCGCGAGTACGGCTTGGAGAAGATCGTCCGCGATCTGCGGGTGCATCGGATTCTGGAGGGCACCAACGAGATCATGCGGATGGTGGTCGGCCGCGCCGAGGCCAACCGGGTCCGAGCTGGGATATAGGAGGCGTTTGTGGCGACTGTTGCGTTCCTGGGCCTGGGCCACATGGGCGGGCCGATGGCGGCGAATCTGGTGGCGGCCGGACACACCGTCCGCGGCTTCGACCCGGTGCCGGCGGCCGCGGCGGCCGCCGAAACCACCGGCGTCACCGTATTTCCCAGCGCCGTCGAGGCGGTGGCCGGCGCCGACGAAGTGCTCACCATGCTGCCCAACGGGGATCTGGTGAAATCCTGCTACACCGAGATCCTGCCGGCGGTCCGCCCGGGTGCGCTGCTGATCGACAGTTCGACGATCTCGGTCGCCGACGCCCGGGCGGCGCACGCCCTGGCCGGTGAACACGGTCTGGCGCAGCTGGACGCGCCGGTCTCCGGCGGGGTGGGCGGCGCCGCGGCGGGCACGCTGGCGTTCATGGTCGGCGGTGACGCCGAGGCACTGGAGCGCGCCCGACCGATCCTAGAACCCATGGCGGCCAAGGTGATTCACTGTGGCGCCGCCGGCGCCGGCCAGGCCGCCAAGATCTGCAACAACATGGTGCTGGCGGTGCAGCAGATCGCGGTCGCGGAGGCGTTCGTGCTCGCCGAGAAGCTGGGCCTGGCCGACCAGGCGCTGTTCGACGTGATGACCGGCGCCACCGGCAACTGCTGGGCGCTGCACACCAACTGCCCGGTGCCCGGCCCGGTGCCGACCTCCCCGGCGAACCGGGGCTTCGAACCCGGCTTCGCCGCCGCGCTGATGAACAAGGACCTGGGCCTGGCCATGCACGCCGTCGACGACACCGGCGCGTCGGCGCCACTGGGCAGCCATGCCGCGCAGATCTACGCCGAGTTCGCCGCCGAGCACCCGGGGCAGGACTTCAGCGCGGTGATCACCACGCTGCGCGGGGGTTGAGCAGGCGGTCCTCGTCGATGCGGATGGCGACGTCACTTCGACCCCTGATACGCCGAACGTGTAACGGGCACGAAGAATTGCCGAAAATCTCGCTCTGAGTACACATTCGGCGCAGGGCGGTCCGGGCGACACAGCCATCGCACCTTGGTCGCAAGTCGGGAATCTACCCCCTTTCGCGCGGTCTCAGCCGTTAGTAGTGGTTCGGCTGGATCAGGCTGGCGGCCGGGGTGGGACCGTCATGTACGCGATGCCACCACTCGTTTGGCCGTCTCCACCAGCTGCTCGGCCGCGCGGTTCATCTTCTTCAGTTCGGCGGATGTCAGGTCCTGATGGGTGTAGGCCGCCTTGTTCTTCAAGTTCAGCAACGTGTTCAAGTGCCGCTCGGATCCGCTGTCGGCCTGCTTCAGCAGCGCGACGGCCTCGTTGTGGTTGCCGGTGTTCGAGTGCACACCGAGGCGTACGCAACAGATCACGTCCGCTGCGGCGATGCCGGCGTCGACGTAAAGATCACCCGCTGCGTTGACCATCTCCTTCCCCAGGAGGTCCGCGGCGTCGAAGAATTCGGTCGCCTTCGACATGCGTCCCGCGATGACCGCGGAATCGCAGTCGCGTGGTCCCGCCATCAGGACCTCCCTCTCAGTTGCCGATTCAGCCACGACCGTGTCCCCGCGACAGTTAGGCCTTGCTTGGCTATGTCGTCGAGCAGCGGCTCACCGGCAACCGCTGCAGCGATGAGCTCGTCTGTGGTGTATTCGACGATCCGGCCGTCGTTCCCGGTCCACGCGGCGACCGATCGCGCAAGTTCGGTCAGCCGCTCTTCCCACTGCAGGTCCTCGTCGCGGTCGGTTCCGGAAGCGCGCACCAGGAACAGGTCTATATCGCTGTCGAGCGTCATGCGTCCCGTTGCCGCCGACCCGAACACGGCCGCGTACGCGAGCTGCGCACCCCACCCCTGCAGGTGCTTCTCCAGGCGGTCGAGGAACGCGGCGGTCAGGCGTGACAGCGCGGCGATCGGTCCGGCCGCGAGATGTTCGGTGTTGAGGCGGTAGGTGTGGGTCCGGCCGACCTGACCGTGGAGCACCACCCCCTGGGAGGTGAGCCGGGTTAGCACCTTGCGAATTCCCTCACCCGAGACCGTAGTCAGGATGCGCTGGATCTGCGCGATCGTGAACGTTACCTCGGCGGTTGCCAGCACCGCGAGTACGTCACCATCCAGGGTCGGCGTCACCGTGGCGAACGGCTTGTTGAGCTGCATCGCAGACATCCCCTACTCCAACTAAAGTTAGAATAATACAACTATAGTTGGCATGCATGAGGTTGATCGCTTCGTCTCCAATGATCAGGGGTATGACGTGACCGACGTTTGTCGCAAGTCGTTAACCTACCTGCATTCAACTGCCAGGAGTCGCCTAACACTTGAACGTAATTGGTGTCGTTACGGTATAATTTCTACGCATGCTTGACTTCGAGTTTGACCCCGCCAAGAGCGCGGCAAACCTTGCCAAGCATGGCATTGACTTCGACGCCGCACAGTCCATCTGGGCTGATCCGCATCGCGTCGAGGTGCCGGCACGCACGACGGATGAGCCGAGGTGGATGGTGATCGGTGAGATCGACGGTCGATGCTGGTCAGCGGTGGTGACCTACCGTGACGACCATGTTCGGATCATCTCGGTACGCCGCTCACGCGAAGGAGAGGCAGCGATCTATGAAAGCTGACGAGTTCGACGAACGGTTCGACAACGGCCAGGACATGGCCGGTGCCCTCGATACTGCGCGAGCGCGACGGCCCGGGGAGGAGCACCGGCGCGTCAACGTCGACTTCCCCGCGTGGATGATCGCCCAACTCGACCGCGAAGCGACCCGGCTAGGCGTCACCCGGCAATCACTCATCAAAGTCTGGATCGCGGAGAAGCTGGACAATGGCGGACACACCGCGGCCTGACCGCCAGATGTCCTGAGTCCTCCAAGCCTGAACGCCGCACGGTCGGGCCGGTTCGTGGATCGCAACCAGGCTCACCGATGGATGCCACCTCGCGTGTTCTAAATATGCCCCCTGGTCTCGCCGACGCTTTCACCAGCTGCTTTGTTGATGGCACATGGTCGAAACAACACAGACAACGCAGATTGGTTGCAAGTCCGGAATCTACCCTCTGCATGCATATCGTCAGTACGGCCAAGGACGCCGGCATGACGTAGAACTGCATTGCGTCATTACCGCAATGTTGGAATACTGTCATCATGGCGTTTCATGGGTATGTAGGCGTGCAATCACGGGGTGTTGTCGCGCTGCCGGCGGAGGTCCGGCGTCGGCTGCACCTGGACGAGCCGGGTGCGCAGGTGGAGATCATCGAGCGCGACGACGGCGTACTGGAGCTCCGACCGTCGCTGCCCGTCCCCGCCGATCAGCGATGGTTTTGGATCGAGCACTGGCAGCAGCGTGAACGTGAAGTTGACGGCCACATTGCGGCAGGGCGGGTGACGGTCCACCAAGACGGTGACGCCTTGTTGGAGCATCTGGATCGGCTGGACGCTGATCGGTAGTGAAGTTTGAAACGACACCGGCGTTCGACGCCGACTACCGTCGGCTCAAACGTGAGCATCGCGATGCGTTCCGTCGAGTGCTGACAACCAAGTTCATCCCAGCGTGCGACGCGCTGGTGGTCGATCCGTCAGCCGCCTGGCCTAGGTCGCTTCGAGTCAAGTCGGTTCAGGGCGCGCCCAACGTACTGGAAATGACCTGGTCGTTCGCAAGTCCAGACGGTCGTGCCACCTTCGAACTGGTCACAGTCGACGACGAACTCCGTTGCCGGTGGCGCAGGATCGGCGACCACTCCGTGTTCGACTCGCCCTGATGTCGTGCGGGAGGACAGTCGTACGGGAGTACGGATGGCAACATCAACAATGGATTCTGTTGACTTAGAGCATGTTTCGGCACAGAAATCCGACCTTGCTCGCAAGTCCGTAATCTACCCCCACGCGGTCCGGGATAAACCGGGTGCATGATGGTGTGGTGACCAGCGGTTATAGCACGATAGCCCCGCCGGGTGGCAGATCACCCAAGTATCTCGGGGCCTCCCGGCGAAGCGCGTCCCCGCGGGGAGACGGTCCTCGGGGAGGGCTGGTGGCAGCTATAGTCGGTTTTTTACGTGTTCTGGCCTCGTGAGCACGTCGATGGTCCAGGGGGACTGATGAGTACCTATCGCAGCCGATGTGGTGGTGTGCCCGGGTGGAGTGCGGGCTTGACGACGGCGGCGGCTGCGGTGGCGATCGCGGCGGGTTCTGCCGGTCCTGCCAGGGCGGACATCGACGACATGATGGATCTGCTGATGGACTCGATGGCGTCGTCGGAGGCTGGTGTGGGTGCAGCTACGGATCTGGGCTTGGGGGTCGACACGGTGGTGCCCAACCTCGACACCGATGTGGGTGGTCTGGACTCGGTCGTGGCGGCGTCAGTGCACGCGGCGGCCAGCGTGGACGCCTCGGGTTCGGCGGCGGCAACCGACAGCCTGACGCAGTGGTACGAGACCAACATTTACGACCCGATCCACACCTGGGAGCAGAACTGGATCGACAGCGCCCAAGGTGAGGCGTTCGACGCCCAGCTCAACAGTGAATGGCAGTCCTGGGGCGGCCAGGGCATGTTGATCGGTGACGGCACCAACGGAACCCAAGCCGACCCGAATGGGGGTGCGGGCGGGTTGTGGTTCGGGGATGGCGGCAACGGCTGGGACAGCACCATCGCCGGTGACCCCGGCGGTGCGGGCGGTGTGGCCTATGACGGTGACGGCGGGGACGGCGGCAACGGGTTTGACGGATCGGCCGGTGGGGCTGGTGGTGACACCGGCTACGGCATCGCCGGCAACGGCGGTGATGGCGGTGACGCGGTCACCCCGGGCGGCGATGGTGGCGCCGGCGGTGATGGCGGGAACGCGACCGGGTTCTTCGGGATCGGCGGCAACGGCGGCGAGGGCGGTACGGGTGCGGTCGGCGCCGACGGGACAAACAACAGCGCTCTGGCTGGGGTGGCCGGCGGCGCGGGCCAAAACGGCGGCGCCGGGGGCGACGGCGGGGCCGGCGGCAATGGTGGCTGGCTCTACGGCGATGGCGGTAATGCCGGCACGGCGGGCAACGGTGGTGACGGCGGCCACGGCGGCCTCGGTGGTGCCGGGGCGGCCGATGGGGCTAACGGAGTCGCCGGGACCGGTGGCCTCGGGGCCGGTGGCGGGTCCGGGGGGATCTTCGGTTCCAATGGTTCCTTGAGTTGGGACGGGGCCAACGGCGCATTCCCGGCACCACCGACGGCCACCTCGCCCCTTGAGTTCATCGCCAGCGCCGGTGACGGGCCCGGAGCGATCACCTACGACCCCGCCAACCATGACCTCTACGTCGCCGATACTTACAATGGCACCGTCTCGGTGATCAACACCGACACCAACACCAATGTCGGCACCATCACCGTCGGGCCGGCAGGCCCCACCGTCGGGGATCTGACCGGAATCGCCTACGACCCCGCTAACAGTGATATCTACGTGATCAACACCAACGACTGGGCTGACTCCCAGCCCGGAACCGTCTCGGTGATCAACCCGACCACCAACACCGTCACCGACACCATCACGATCGGCGTCGCTCCAGGCCAGATGGCGGTCGCCCCGACCAACGGCGACCTCTACATCACTAACCCCGACAGCGACACGGTGACCGTGATCGATCCGCACACCAACACCGTCACCGACACCCTCACCCTCCCCGACAGCTCCGGTCCGTCGGGGATCGTCTACGACTCCGCCAATGGTGACTTTTACGTCGGGGGCGCCAACAACGGACTGTCGGTCATCGATCCCACCACCAACACCGTCACCAACGACACCATCGCGGGCGTCGCACACGCGTCCGTGGTGCCCTACGATCTCGTCAACGGCGATCTCTACGCCCACGAAATTGTGGGCAAGAATGAACTTCTGCTGACGATCGACCTGAACTCTGACACCCTCGTCGCTAACCCCAGCATCAATCCGGGCGAGGTGGTTGTCGACACCACCGATGGTGATGCCTACATGACCACTGGTGGGCTCTTCGACAATCTGTCGGTGCTGAACCTCGACACCAACACCGTCACCAGCTACGACGTCGGCGGGATGGTGGGCCAGACTAACGGTGTGGGCGGGACTCCCGCGCTTCTCGGCGGGATGGTCTACGACCCCGCCAACGACACTGTCTACGTGACCGACGACAGCTACGACCCGACCGCCACCAGCCCGGCCGCTACCGGCGACGCGGTGTGGGGGATCAAAGCCGACTCGTAGTAGAGGGATCTCTGATGTCTCGGACCAAATTATTCAGTGTCGCCCAGGCGCTGCTCGCGGCAGCGCTGATCGCCGCACCGGTAACGGTCGTGACGGGCGCACCACCAGCGCATGCGGACTGCGGCGACCCCGGCCAACCACCCTGCAACGGGCCGGTTCCCACCGCAGATCAGGTGATCGACGTTCTGAATGCGTTGTTCAATCCGAACATCCCCGCCGCCGACAAAGGGAACATCGTCACGCCCCCGTTCACCCCGGATGAAGACGCCACCATTGACGACCACCTGAACCGCATGGGTACGCGCGGGCATCTGCCCACCAACTGGGTTATCACCAACATCCAGTCGGCCCCGGACAACTTCGCTGGGGTGACGATAGAGAGCAACCGCTGCCGACCCGGCCCAGCCGTCTTTGTACTCCAGAACGGGCACTGGCTGATGACCCACGACACCGCATGGACAGCACTGGACAACATCTGGTGGAATGTCACCCACAGGGGCGGCTTTGTGTCTGGCAACAGCATCTGAGTTTTGCCGCGTGCGACGGCGCAGAACATGGCATCGCCCACGGAGTCCGAGCGGCGCGTGAAAGCCTAGCGTTGACGGGTGATCGCGGCATGTGGGTTTTCTCGACAGCAGATGCTCCTATGTTCAGGCAACGATTTTCAGGGGTGTTCTGGGCGGGTGGAGGGCGTGGAAGATTTCGCGGGCGATGTAGCGCTTGAGGCACCGCTTGATCTCGTTTTTGGTCTTGCCTTCGGCCAGGCGACGCGTCAGGTAGTCGCGGGTGGGCTGGTGGCGGCGCAGGCGGACGACCAGGATGACGTGTAGGGCTCGGTTGGCGTCGCGGTTACCGCCCCGGTTGAGTCGGTGTCGGACGGTTTTGCCGCTGGAGGCGTCCAGCGGGCTGACTCCGCAGAGTTTGGCGAATGCGGCGTCGTTGGTGATCCGTTCGGGGTTGTCGCCGACCGCGGCCAGCAGGGTGGCGGCGGTGTCGGGGCCGACGCCGTAGACGGCGCGCAACGTCGGCGCGGCAGCCGAGGTGATGGCGTCGAGGTGTTGGGCGAGCCGTTCGGATTCGGCGTCGAGTTCGCGGCAGCGGGCGGCCAGTAATTTGATCGCGAGGATCATGGCATCTGTTGTGCTGGTGAGGGTTTCCGGTTCCGAGAGGTTCTCGCATGCGGCGATGAGGCGGTCTTTGTAGAGGCCGGCCAGCTGTTCACGCAGCATTGACGGTGCGGTGACCAGAAGAGATTGCAAGGCGGTGTAAGCCTTGGCGCGGGCACGCACGGCACTGGTCCGAGCGACCCGCAAGATGCGCACCATTTCAGCGGGGCCGTCGGCGGATTTCAGCTCGCCGAGAGCTTCTCCGGCCAACACGATGGCGGCAGCCCCGGCGGCGTCGGCGTCATCGGATTTGCCGTAGCGCGCCGTGCGTTGGCATTTGGGTCGGCCGACCTCGGCGACCGTGATGCCCTCGGCGCGCAGGTGCCGGGCCAGGCCCGCGCCGTAGTGGCCCGAGCCTTCGACCCCGATCGTGACGAGTTGGCCCAGCCCGTGGGCCCAGGACACGAATTGCCGGTATCCAGCGGTGGTGGTTGGCATCCGGTGGCTGCCCAGCGGCCGGCCGATCTGATCGGCGGCGTGGGCGACGTGGAACTGCTTGCCCGTGTCGATGCCGACGGTGACCTGTGGTTGGGTGGATACGGCAGTGGCGGATTCCATTGCGGCCCTTCCTGTGACCGGAGTATTCGCGGATGGGGTGAAGGGCGAAGCCGTCGGGCGGGGACGGTACTGCTACGAGATGCTTGGTCGCGCTCCTGTCAGGTCACTCCGTCCGGCGGTTCCGCGCCGAACCAGGTGTGGTCGACGGATCTGACGATTGCAGGCACACCACACTGCTCGCGACCGGTAAAGAAATGAGTCAGACCGCACCGGTTCGGACGCGGACCCTACCGACGCCCCGCTTGGTGAGGCCACGGAAACGCCGGTAGTTCTTTAATACCAGTAAAGAAAGTTCTCACGTGCGACGCGAGGTCGCGCATGGCGAGTGGACTCGCAGATTGGAGGCCGGTTATGCCGGGTGCGTAGTTCTCGATCAGTGTTCCAGATCGATCCCCGCCCTGGCGTGCGTCGACGGGCCGTGTCCGTTGGGGTGCGAAGCCCAGGGTAGAAGCCCAAGGGCCCCTGTTCCGTCTGGGGGAGCAACCGGGCAAGGGGAAGGCCGGACGGGTGAACGCGAGTGAACCCCCGATGATGCCTCGTTATTTCTAACCCCGGACGACGGGACGAACACCGGGGTGATAGGGCCTGGCCGCTGGTAGAGGCGGCAAGCGGCGACCGGGTGTCATTTGCCAGGAGGATGGGACCACCGGTTGGCCAGTAACTATGGACCACCTGTTTGGCTCAGTGGGGATGATCGGTGGTCGTCGGCTGGGTGTCAACTGAGGGTTTTTGGCGGCGTCGGTAGGACTGGCCTTCGATGACGAGTTCGTGCGCGGTTGAGGTGAGCCGGTCGACGGCGGATTGGGCCAGCAGCGGGTCGGTCATGACGGCCAGCCATTCGTCGGGGCTGCGGTTGGAGGTCAGCACGGTCGAAGCTCGCTGGTGGCGAGCGACGATGAGCTCGTAGAAGTCGGCGGTCGCGGTGGCGTCCATGGGCTGCAGAGCGAAGTCGTCGATGATCAGCAGTCGGATCTGGGATAGCCGGCGCATCTCGGCTTCGGTGCTGTTGTCCAGCCGGGATGCTTTGAGCCGCTTGAACATTGCATCAGCACGCAGCATCAAGGTGGGGATGCGACGCCGCACGGCGATGTGCCCCAGCGTGGTGGCCAGGTGCGTTTTTCCGACCCCGACCGGTCCGAGCAGCAGGGCGCCGTGGGGGCCGTCGAGGAACCGGAGGCTGGTCAGGTCGGTCCACAGGGTGCGGTCGTAGCGCACCGCGGCGGACTCATCCCAGGAGTCCAGGCGCATGGCCGCATCCAGGCCGGCGTCGCGGGCACGCCGTGCTGCGGAGCTGTTGTCGCGGCGGGTGGCTTCATCGGCGAGGATCAACTCCAGAAACGCGGCATGCGATAGGTGCTGCTGGTGGGCCAAGGTGAGCCGCTCGGGCAGGGTGTCGAGCATCCGTCCGAGTTTGAGTTGGCGCATCACGTTCTTGAGGTCGAGTGAGATCGGGTCGGTGACAACGGGTTTGGTCGCCATGATTATCACAGCCCCTCATTGTCGGTGGTGGCAGCCGTGGTGCCGCCGTCGATGACGTGCAGCCAATCGGGTCGCTGACGGCCTTGTGGGCGGTATTCGCCGGGGTCGCGGGCGAACCGGGCCGGGGCCAGTCCCGAAGCTGCCCGTGGTGCCTCTGCGGGGGTGTTCTCGGTGGCCTTGGCAAGCATGGCGGCGATCTTGGATACCGAGATGACGTCGAGTTCCAGGGCGCGCCCGCAGGCGGTGTCCACCGGTGTCGGACCGTAGCGTTTGACCAGCCCCAACAGCCGGTAGACCTGGCGCATCCGCGTCCACGGCAGCTGGTGGTCGAGCAGGCGTTCGGCGTAGATGCCGATATCTGGGCCGTGGCCGGTCGCGGTGGCGATCAGCCGCGTCAGATCCCGCATCGCATAGCCGGTCTTGTCAGCGGGCAGATCCCCCGGGTCGGTGGATCGCCCGCCGGCGGGCTGGCGAGGATGGGCCTTGACCAGCTTGCCACGGTGAAACGCCTTGACCAACTCGCCATCGGCACGCACCGAAACAGTCTGTCCGCGAAGGTGTTCAGGGATCGAGTACAAGGCTCGATCGACTTGAATATGGTAGTCACGATGCACCTTCGCTTGCGCGTAGATCGGCACTTGGTAGACCGCCGCGGGGGCGGGCAGCAGCAACCCGGCCTCGCACTCGGCGAACACCACGGCGGGACGCTGGCAGGTGGTGCCGTGAATACGCTGACCAGCCTTCTCAGCACACCAGAGGTCAGCATGGGCTTGGGCGTCGACCAGGTCGGTGAACTCCTCGCCGGCGAAGAAGTTACCGCGCACGTACTGGACCATGCGTTCCACCCTGGGTTTGTCGCACGGATGCGCCACCCGGGCCGGGTCGGTGAAAAATCCGCGGGCTTGGGAGTACTCCGTCCAGCCCACACTGAACTGCGGGTCGGTCGAATCTGCCTTGGGCACAATCGGTGTCATGTTGTCAGGGATCAACACCTTGAACACACCGTCGAAGAATCGCCAGGCCGCCTCGCAACCGGCGATGATCGCCTCCAGGGTCTGGTGAAACGTCAGCCACACGAACATGTGCCGCGAGTACACCGCAGTGAAGATCAACGCGTGCACCACGCGGCGTCGCCCCGATTCGGGATCGAAGATCGTGCCCAT